>CAZZPP010000001.1:0-8695 GCA_964655705.1 uncultured Candidatus Saccharibacteria bacterium
CTTTTAAACACCCAAAGTGATTCTCATATATATCCTTTCTTAAATTGAAACAGTTAACATGTCTAAAATGACCATAGTAGGAATTAATCATAGCTAACATTTTAGAAAGCTCTTTTTTAGAGGGTGGAGTATGTAGTGGAAATACAGTTTGTTTCTGATTTTGTGATATTAGTAAAAGACCTTGGTTAAAAAGTTTTAGTTTGTTTTTTAGATTACCAACGACCCTTTGTCTTGAAAGAGTATATCTAGGCTTAATAACATAGCCTACAAAGTCAATACCTGAGTAAACAGAACAATATTTGTCTTTATTAGGATGTAGAGTAAGTTTAAGTTTTTTCTTTAAAAATGTGTCTATCTGCTTTCGCCATTTGTATATATCTTCAGGATTATCAGAGAGTACAACCATATCATCTACATATCTAGTATAGTATTTGATTTTTAATACTCTTTTTACATACTGGTCTAATTCGTTTAGATATATATTGGCAAAAAACTGTGATGTTAAATTCCCTATCGGGAGACCTTTGTTTGTAGAAACATAGAACAGAGATTTATGGGTAGGCACCTGTTTAAGCAGATTACTATCGCCTCTAATTGAATAGTTGTGAGTTGGATTGTTTTTAAGTATTACTTTGGTTAGCCATATTAATTCTTTCTGTGTACTTTTTCCAAAACCTCTATGGATATTATCAATTAAAATCCTCTCCATTACTTTCTTATCGATAGATGTAAAGAAACTCTTAATATCAAACTGTCCGTAGTAAGCTTTTTTTGTAAAGTTTCTAGTTATTTTTCTTAAACTTCTTTGTATATATTTAGTAGCACAAAGAGTACCCCTTTCTTTTCTACAGGCAAAAGAAGAGTAGATGAATCTTTTTTCAAAATATGGTTCTAAATATGATACTAGTAAGTGATGTACAATTCTGTCTTTAAAATCCGCAGCAAATATCTCTCTTATCTTTGGATATGTTACTGCAAAGCATATAGATCTTGACGGTTTATATCTGTGTGATGCTAGATCTCTCTGTAGAGAAAGGAGGTTTTGTTCTAAGTTAGTTTCAAATTTAAGCGCATTAATGGTATTCCGTTTGTTTTTTCTACAGGGGAGATATGCATTTAAGAGATTTTTATAGGTAAATATCGGAATAGAGGGTGTAAGAATTTTAAAAAGGGATTTTCCATATTCTGTACAAATATGTACATTATAAAGAAAGGTTAGGAATTAACTAACCAAATCTATCTGTCTTTGAATTAAACCTAATAACTCTATTTTTAATTTAGCCTTAGCCCAATCCTTCCTATTCTGTTCTAATACCTCTCCTAAACCATTTAATATGGTACTTGAATCAATCTTACTAATAAATTTATATAAATCTTTATAGAAAATTTTAGGTTCTTTTCCTGTTCTATGTTTAATAATGTCATAGTTAATATTATTTACATATGGAGTTCCTAGAAAGAAATGTACATCAAGAAGATCTCTATTTGCTAAAGAAGGTCTATCCATAATAGTAACCATCTTATGTGCAATCATATCTCCAATATCCAATACATTTATCTTAATCCCGTAGAAAGATTTCAATGTGTAATGGTTGTATGGATTCTCTCTAGTAGAAATCTCTACTTTGATATTTGTTAACCTATCTCCATAGCTTACTAACCAGAAGAGTGTATTAAATTTATTGCTTTTATCTTTAATAGTGTATTTCTTAGAGAGTAATTCAGTAATTTTATTTACTATTTTATCTAACTCTTTCGGAGTATATTTTGGAATTAAATCAAAATCTAAATCAATAGAGAATCTAGGTAAATCATAAAAGAGCATAGCAGAAGTACCGCCCTTAAAACCTAATACAGTACCTAACTCTTTATCTTTGTATATATCTATTAAAATATTTGTTAAATTTGTTTTATGTATATTTATATCTAACGGATTCATCTTTTATATTTATTAATAAAGTTAGTAATATCCTGATTGTTCTCATATACACTTTTATTTAATTTCAATATCATATTCCAATTTAAATCTCTTAAATTATCAAAATATTGTTCACCATCTAAGTACAACATGTCACAAATTGCTCTCTCTTTTGTTGCAACACTTATACTGTCGGTTTGAATAACACCTAAAGGATTTAACAAGATATTGTCTTTAATCTTTCTATATATATATATTTGATTATCTATCTTTACTTCTTCAGACCTTTTAGATATTAAATATATTGAGGAATATGGTTGGAAAACCACACCAGATTCTTGTAATACTGTATACAAACTAATGTACGAAGGGGATCTGTATTTATTTGCATATTCTTTTTTAGAATAGTTCTTATCAAACGAATATATTCCATCAGATATTTTAAATAGCTCTTGTTTATTAACTGCATATGATATTGCATTGTACAAACTTTTATCATTATTAATATTTAGTGCTTTTCTAATATCTCCTGTAGTAAATACAGTAGCCTTTGAATTAACTTTTCTAATTTTGCTTCCTATGTTCATAACGTGTAGTCCTGAATAATTCAGTACTACATGTTACGTCGATTTATATGTTTTGTCAAGACTCAATATCTAATTTCTTGAGCTAATACCTTACCTAATATATTCGTATTAGTATTTGTATATTTCTCTGTTATTAATCCATTCCCATTATTAATTAATACATAATCATTTCTACTAGGCTTAATTTCTTTAGAAATATACATTACCCCATTCTCTTGGTTATTTATTAAAGAAGAATCGATAGCTATACAATTCCTATCTCTTAGTAATATCCATTCTGGACATACATAGTAGTAGTTAGTATGACTCGGGTAAAATCTATTTGATTTAGGGAATGTAGTAAATAATGGAACTTTAAAATCCATTACTGAATATCTCTGAGGAGTATGTCTCTCTACTAACTGAGACTTAGGTACATCTAATGCCCTTGATATACCATCTAGTTTTCTAAAAGGTAGGCTCTCATTCCTTTCATATCTTGATATCATTTCCCATGTTATCCCCACCTTATCTGCTAACTGTTGCTGAGTTAAATTTGCTCTCTCTCTGTATATACGAATATTTTCTCCTATGTAGTTTTGTTCCATGTTTAAGAATTGTACTGGGCAGAGAAATGAAAATGTATAGAATGGAAGTTCTTGTTTAAGAAATTACAGATAACCAGTTATCCTTTAACCACTTTTTAGAATTAGAATACTCCTCTTTCAAACCTCTTTTCTCTAATTCTTTTTTGATAATGCCACCCTGATGAGGATATCTGAATTTCTTTTCTAAAGGTGAACTAAATCCATGAGTGTAGTGGCAAAGCTCGTGTGCAATTGTTGCTTTAACCACATATTCAGGGACATGATCGTAGGCAAAATACCTAGTAATATTAATGAGAGATACTGTTCTGTTATCAAAGACCTCTTCTGAAACTTGGTATTTCTTAATATATTTTTTAAAAGTATCTCTATCCTTAATTAATTTAATACTTCCTAACTGTCTTTTAGAGTGTTTACCATATTTAATAGCAACAAGATTTAACCTTGCAACATCACAGAAGTTATTCTCCCAAAGGTCATATAGTAAATTTTCTAAATATTTGTTATCCCTAACCATTTCTTCATGATATTATAGATATAGAATGAACAGTATTATACAAGAAAAAAGTAAAACCTTGTGGCAAGTTATCAAGTTTTTTTACACTAGATACACTAAGGATGTAGTTATTAGGGATCTCCTCTTTGTAATGGTTACTATATCAGAGATGTTGGGAATTACAGTTGCAGGGAAATTTTTAGATGCGACCATAATTGTAATACAGAATTTTGATAAATTAGACATACAAAGATATTTAGCTTCTGATTCGTTCTTCTACCTATGTATATCGCTCTTACTTCTAATACTAGTAAATATTGGTAATAGGGTAAGGATTAATTTAAAAAATAACATTGCAGATAGGGTATGGAGGGATACTAATGTAGAGATGATTAGTAAAATATCTAGTTCTAATCTGCAAGATATTGAAAAACCTAAATTACAAAATCTAATAGAATATATTCCTAACTATTCAATTAACAACCTCATATCATCGTACGACTCCTTCTCTACGATTATATACCAGCTATCAAGAGGGATTACTGCATATGTAATACTCTCTTCTCATTTAGGATGGTCTGTACTTCTACTTACTCTTTTTGTATTACCTGAGGTGCTACTTACAATGTTTAATAGAAAAATTATTCAGTTGTATGATGATAGGAATATGCCAATACTAAAACTCACCAACTATATCTACTACACAATTAGTATGGATATACAAAACTTTAATGAATTAAGAGTAAATAATACATATGATTTTTTGAGAAACAAATTTGAAAAAAACAAAGATGGGTATTTAAAAGGTCTTTTTTATAGAAGAAAACATTTCACAATAGATGAGGTATTTGGAAGTGTAGTTGGTCAGCTTTTTAAATATATTTATGTTGTATATTTAGTTGGATACGCTATTGTTAAAAAGATATCCATTGGTAGTTTTAGTGCACTCTTTAACTATGTTGATGTAGTTCATAGTAGTGCATTCCAAGTATTTAATACCTTTGCGCTTCTAGATAACTATCTAGCGTATACATCTAAATATTTTGAATTTGTTAACAATGAGGGTTTTGGGGATATTAGACATGGGTTTGCTAGGTTACCCAAGGGTACTCCAGATATTGAATTTTTGAAATTAGATTTTGCTTATCCTGATGAACCTGAGAAAAAGGTTTTAGAAAATATATCTTTTAAGATTAATGCAGGAGATAAGGTAGCATTCTTTGGAGGAGATGGTTCTGGAAAAACAAGCATTATTAAAATGCTTACAGGTTTGTATCAAGTTACGGCAGGTGATTACCTTATGGGAGGATACTCTGTTAAGGAGTTAGATAGGGGGGAGGTCAAGAGTAAATTATCTGTAACATTCCAAAATTTTGTTAACTACAGTTTTAGTATTAGGGAAAATATTACATTGGCTAGTGACAAAAAAAAGATCAATAAAGATTTGTACAACAGAGTGATTAAGGTTTGTGAGATTGACAAGTTTATGAAACAAGAGGGGATAAACGATAGGCTGAAACTAGGTAAATATCTAGATGGTAAAGAGCTATCTCCTGGATATTGGCAGAGACTAGCTATAGCTAGAATGTTGTATAGGAATAGAAAGATATTTGTTTTAGATGAGCCTTTTACATTCATAGATGCACCTTCTAGGGATAAACTAATTAAGGGTATTTTGCAGTTTGCTGGTCCTGATAGAACAGTTATTCTAATTACTAGGGATATGGATTTGTTAGACCTGTTTGACAAGATATATGTATTAGATAGGGGGCATATTATTGAGAGGGGTGATTGGAAAGAGTTAATAAAAAAGAAGGGTAAACTGTTTAAAGAGGTTAAATACAATCGTTAGGAGTATCTCTTAGAAGGTATACTAGGGTATACCAAAATTCATTGACTTTGTATTTTTCTAGATATATAATTACAAAATATCTTGTGGCTTAAAGTTTTTAAACATTTTTACACAAACTTATTCTAATATAGTCACAGAACCGACATGTTATTGATAGGGGTTATGTTGGTTTGAAGGCCTGCCCGTCTAACAACATTTCTCTTTGATTTAAATAAATTTATTATATTTATTTTAATGAAGAGATTAATTAAGAAATCTTTATACAAGATTTTTGTTTCTCTGTTTGTTCTTTTTTACTCATTTGTACCTCAATCTATAGCTATTGGACAGGTTATAGATGAATATTCACAGGATAATGCTGCACCTACTGAAGAAGCAATAATTCCCGAAGAGTCTTTACCCCAAGAAGAGGTTGTTATACCAGAGGAGATACCTCCTGTAGTTGAAGAGCCTCTTGTTGAAGAGATACCAATAGAGGAACCTATTGTTGAAGAACCTGTTGTAGTAGATCCAGTTGTACAACCAGAGGAAGTTATTAAAGAGGTTATGTCATATCCTGTTTGGGTTATTAATGGAAACACTTCTACTACTTATGATGTAGTTGAGTTAGGGGAGACATATATTGCTCCTCAGAATAGTAAGGTTAGAGTAATTTTTACTAAATTACCTGAGAATCCTACTAAGCTTACAATTGAAGAGATTACATTAACACAGGAAGAGATAGAGGCAACTGGAGCAGTTAGTGATAAGGCATATGATATTACTACAGATATGATAGATGGGACTTTTGAATATGATTTAGTACTACCTTCATATGAAGAGGGAGTAAAGGTATTGTATGCAGAGGATAGGGAGGGTTTAATTGATGATCTTAAAGAGGTTGATAAACCAATTATTGATGAAAAGGGTGATATTAAGATTAAGGAGTTAGATCATTTTACAATATATATTGTTACATCTCCCAATGGTCCTACTTTGTCGACTGCAATGGTTGATGGTCAACCTTATGTTTCTGTTCCTCCAATTACAAATGTTACAGTAACTTTATCGGTCACAACATCGGGAACGGGAGATGATAATGATTGGGAAAGTTCTCAATACAGCCTTGATGGTGTTAGTTGGACTTGTGTTAATACACGCGATCACACTAGTGCTGGAACTTATGAAGAGGATTTTACTTTAACAGCCCCTGCAGTTGTTGGTTCTTATGACTTACATTTAAGAGTCTATAACGGTCCTAACTGTACAGGTGGTGTAAGTACTCCCAATTTAGTTTTAAATGATGCGATAAGAGTTGTTACGCCCTCACCTTCACTTACACCTCCTACTTTGACAAACAATCCTTCAGATCCTGTTGCACTAACATCTGTAAGTGGTATTTGGACTGATATTGACGGGGGAAGTGGTTATCAGGGAATTGGTACAAACGAAATTAGATGGGGTACTCCTGCAGGATCACAGAAGAGTGGTTTAAGATTTACTAATAGCGGGAATCAATCTTTTGATACAGGAGAGACTTTTTACCTTGGTATGTTGACACACATGAATTGGCCAACTTATTCCGGCACCGCTGCTAATAAAGCCACACTTCAAATTACTTTAAATTTTGATAGACCCGATATCCCAAATGTAGTATTAGATTATGATTTCGATATTGAGGAGACTTCTAATTCAATTGGTGATTGTAAGATATATCAAAGAACATTAACCCCTTGTGATGATAGAGTTACTTTTCCCAATAGTTATGGTACTCAAGTTTTCACCATCGGGGATATTCAATATACTCTAGTTATTGATGGTTTTGTTGACGCATACCCAAGTGGTAATCCCGTTGATGCTTTTATTACAGAAGAACAAAAAGATAATTCTGCCTTTTTGGTAGGACATCTTTCATCTGTTTTGGTTGAAAAACCCGAAATTAGAATTACTAAGAAAACAAATGATCTCGATGTTGTTTCAAGTCCAGGACCAAATCTATATATAGGGGATGAAGTGGTGTGGGAATATATAGTTCAGAATAGTGGAAATGTCGATTTAACAAATGTAACCTTAACAGATAATCCAACGGCAAATATTGATTGTGACCCACTAATAGAGGAGAATCAGAACAGTGGTTTAACATTGGCTTCTGGTGCAACTATGACATGTTCTGCTACTGGTACTGTTATGGGAGGTCAATATGTAAATACTGCTACTGTTACAGGTACTCCTCCAACGGGGAGTAATGTTACCGCTTCAGATAGTAGTTGGTACTATGGTGTTTGGAAAAAGGGAAACATTATTGTAGATAAGGTTACTAATCCTTCTGGTGATACACAGAGTTTTAACTTTACAACTACTGGTACTGGTTATGATGGATTTAGTTTAACCGATGCAGATGCTCCTAATGATCAGGAATTAGTGGCGGGTAGCTATTCAGTAACTGAAACGCCGGTTGATGGTTGGGATACTATTTCATCCTGCACCAGTTCTATTGGCGATTCGGAAACAGCGAGCAGTCTGGAGTTAGATCCGGGTGAAACAATTACTTGTACTTTTACTAATTCAAAATTAAGTATTGATGTTACTAAAATAGCTAATCCTACATCTGTACCAGAAACTGGAGGGGATGTTAAATTTACAATAAGAGTAGATAATCCCAGTGCTGTTTCGGTTAATTTAACATCTCTTATAGATGATAAATTTGGTGATATAACAGCAATCGAAGGCAGTAGTTGTACGGTTCCGCAAACAATTGCCTCTTTAGGGTATTACGAATGTATATTTACAAAGGATCTTTCAGGAAATGCTGGAACAAACCATGTAAATATAGTAACTGCTACAGCAAGTGGTGTATCAAATGCAGATGATGCAACAGTTTCATTTACAGATGTATTACCAGACATTTCAGTTCTCAAGACAGCAGGAGTTTCAACAGTACCCGAGACAGGTGGAGATGTTGAATTCACATATGTTGTAACAAACAATGGGAACGAGGCAGCTGAGATTACTGTTCTTTCTGATGACAAATTTGGAGTATTAAGTGGAGATGACGACTGTAAAGTTGGCACTGTTATTCCAGCTAAATCATCTTGTGAATTTAAATCAACCTTTACTATTCCAGCGGGTGATGTTCCAGGATCACACACCAATGTTTTTACAGGTACAGTAACAGATGGAGATGGTAACAGTGATACTGCAACAGAAAATGAGACAGTAACTTATACAGATGTATTACCAGACATTTCAGTTCTCAAGACAGCAGGAGTTTCAACAGTA
>CAZZPP010000001.1:8795-9106 GCA_964655705.1 uncultured Candidatus Saccharibacteria bacterium
AGATGGAGATGGTAACAGTGATACTGCAACAGAAAATGAGACAGTAACTTATACACCCGTACCATCACTTAAATTAGAAAAAATAGTAGTTAATCAGTACGGTTCTGATGCAAGTGAATCTAATTGGATACTATACGCAACTGGAGATGAAAAAGGATTTAACTATACTGGAGACGAATCAAAATTTATTTATGTAAATCCAGGAGTTCCATACACCTTAACTGAAAGTGGACCTAATGGATTTAGTGCAAGTGCGTGGTCATGTACAGGTGGTACTTTGATTGAAAATGTGATAACTCTAACTTCTGAAG
>CAZZPP010000001.1:9206-58123 GCA_964655705.1 uncultured Candidatus Saccharibacteria bacterium
TGGTCATGTACAGGTGGTACTTTGATTGAAAATGTGATAACTCTAACTTCTGAAGACGATGTAACATGTACAATCACTAATACTGCACAACCAGCAACAGTAGTTGTTTACAAGAATGTTGTTGATTGGAACGGAAGTGAAGCATATTCTGATCAGGAGTTTGAAGTGATACTTGAAGGAAAGCTTTTGGTACCTTCTCAGAATATTAGAGATTCAGAATTAGAACCAATGGTAGCTACTTTTGGTTTGCTAGATGCAGGAATATATACACCAACTGAAATAAATGTACCTGATGGATACATATTTAATGAATGTTCTGTATATAGGCCTGTATTGAGTGATACAGAAATGTCAGCTATGTCCGTTCGTCCAACCAATTATGTAGGTAATGGAGAAACACTTGCATTTGTATGTGAGAACGAAGCAATACAACCAGAGTTAACTATCACAAAAGATAATGATAGTCCCATCTCAGGATTAGAAACAGGAAGTACAGTACTTTACACATTAAGAATTGAAGCTCCATCTAATGAAACAGAAGGAACATATCTTGTTAACAATGTAAAAGTAACTGACATATTACCTGAAGGATTTGGATATGTAGCAGGTAGCTGGACAGCAGTATCCTCAGTTAGAGGAGATCTTAAAGCATTAAATATAACTAACCAACCAACATATAATGGCTCTCCTGCAACCTGGATACTAGGAAAAATGGTAGAAGGAGAAGTAATAACTCTAACATATGTTGCTAAAATTAACCTTCTTAATGAACCAGGAACATATAAAGATCTGGCATATGTACAAGGAGATTCCATACTAGCAGTATTAGATACTGGAGATGTATTAGGTCTAAGTTATAACGGAGGATATACACTTACTGAAACATTTGGAAAAAACTTCGTAGGAACAAGAGTATTAATAATTGAACCAATAGAAGATGGAGGAGAAGTATTAGGAGCATCTATTACCTTACCAGTTACAGGTGCAGATACATATATAACATTAGGAGCATTAATATCTATGATATTAGGATTTGTATTAATACTGTTTGGAAAGAAAAGAAAAATAGGGACTCTCTTTGTAGCCCTTGTAATCTCTCTTGGGTTGTTTACATTGTTAAAACCAATTGAAACATATGCCCAAACTCAAACACAAGTAAGTATTAGGTTAGAACAACCTAAAACAGGAATAACAGATAAAGAGTTTGAAATAACATATGTAGCTCTATCCATACCAGCACAACCATTAACAATACAATGTAAATACTCAACAGATGAGAATACCTGGGTTGATTTTGATACTCCTAAAACAGCAAACAGTGATAGCTGTAGGGTAAATGAAACCGTAATTACTGGAAGCGGAACATACTACTTTAAAGTTGTTGCATCAACTACAGGTGGAGGAGCAGATTCTCAAGTAGTAAGTGTAGATATAATAGGGAACCCCTTACCAGTAACAGAGTACTCAAAAACAGAAGGAACATGTACATATACTCTTAAATTTAAATCAACTACATCTAAAGTACAAATATATAGATCAGACAATCAGAAATCCTTCTATGCAGATGATACAACCTTAATAACCAAACCATCCCTTTCTGTTACACCTAACGTATTAACAACATATACAGACTCTAGTATTACAGACTGCTCTAAAGATTACTACTACGCAATTAGGTCCATAGATGACTACAACAATGTATCTACCTTAGTAACAGATGACATTGTTACCATTGTAAGAACACCAGCCCCAATAACACCAACTACTCCAACTGAAATAACAGATGATGAAGGTGAAGTTGAAGGAGACGAAACAGCAATTGATGAAGAAGAAAAGGAAGATGAAAAAGAGGAAGGAGATGTTAAAGGAGATGAGGATACAGATTCTGAAAATGGAGAAGAAGACCAGGAAGATGAGAATAGTATTAAATCAATATGGGATGAATACAGATATTTAATTATCGCAATGGTAGTGGTAGCATTAGGAAGTGGAGTATACAACTATGTCAGAAGAAAAAAGTAAGAAATCTAAAGCAGGATACATAAAATATATAGGTATCCTGCTCCTTCTCCTTGGTTTGGGAATTCTGTACTATACATTTCAACCATTTATCTCTTCATATCTTGATTATAAATTAACCCCTGAACCGCAAAAAGAGATTAAGATTGAACTAACCAAGGGAGATGAAGAGATTACTACTGAGATTAAGAAGGATACAGAAGTAGTATTTGTTAATAGTGAATTCGGTCTTTACATTCCAAAAATACAAGCAAATGCGAAAGTAATAAAAAATATTGACCCATACGATTACGATGCATACCGTAATGCATTAATATATGGAGTAGTACATGCGAAAGGTAGTGCACTCCCTTCTGAACCTGGAAATGTATTTCTTTTTGCTCATTCTACAGTAAACTTCTATGAAAGAAGAAAATACAATGTATATTTTTACCTTCTAGGAGAATTAGAAAAAGATGATCCAATATATGTAAGCTATCAAGGGGGAATGTATAAATACAAGGTATTAGAGTTCAAAGTTGTAAAACCTGAAGAGATTCAATATATGGGTGAATATTTAGATCAAGATACTCTTACTCTAATGACCTGTTGGCCAGTAGGATCAAATAGTAAAAGAGCAATAGTTACAGCTATACGGGATTTAGAGTAAAAAAATATCCCAATATCCTGTAAAATACATAGTTATACATTATATATACATATACAAATATGAAAATACTTGATGGTAAACAAACAGCATTAAAGATATCCACTAGATTGAAAAAAGAAATATCAGAATTCTTACAACAAGGGAAGAGAGCTCCTAAGATAGAAATAATTCTTGTTGGAGATGATTATGCAAGTAAGATGTATGTAGATATGAAATCTAAGAAAGCTCTGGATTTAGGTATAGATGTAAAAGTACATTCTTTAGAAGAAAACACAACAACAGAGGAGTTGGAAAAAATCTTAAACGAGTTAAATCAGAATGCCAGTATCGATGGAATAATGGTTCAATTACCATTACCAAAACATATTGAGGAGAAAAGAATCCTGGGAATTATTTCTCCTCTTAAAGATGTAGATGGATTAACATCATATAACTTGGGGAAACTTTTTAAAAATGATAGCAGTGCAATAGCGCCAGCAACTGCAAAGGGTGTAATACTACTTCTTAAAGAATACGACATCCAAATTGATGGTAAAAATGTAGTTGTAATTGGAAGGGGGGATATTGCAGGACTACCAATTGCAGCTATGCTTCAAAATGAAAATGGTACTGTAACAATATGTCATTCACATACGCAGAACTTAAAAGGAATATGTAAGAATGCCGATATCTTAGTATCTAGTATAGGGAAACCTGAATATATTAATTCTGAATATATTAAAGAAGGAAGCATTGTAATTGATGTAGGAACCAACAGGAATACTGATGGAAAGTTAGTAGGAGATATAGACTTTTACTCTGTTAAAGATTTAGTCAAATATATTACACCAGTACCTGGTGGTGTCGGCCCTATGACAATTGCTTGTCTGTTTGATAATTTAATTGAGATATATAGAAAGAATGTATAAAGACGAGATTTTTAAATATATAGATGAAGAAGCGAAAAGACAGAAGGAAGGAATAGAGTTAATTGCTTCAGAAAACTATGTAAGTGAGGATGTCCTTAAAGCAATGGGAAGTATATTAACAAACAAATATTCTGAAGGATATCCAGACAAAAGATATTATGGTGGAAATAAATATATAGATGAAATAGAAAAAGAGTGTATCCAAAGGGCTAAAGATCTTTTTAAGGCAGAGCATGTTAATGTTCAACCATATTCTGGCTCTCCTGCTAATTTAGCAGTACATCTTGCGTTCTTAAATCCAGGAGATAAAACAATGGGTATGGAACTTTCTGCGGGAGGACATCTAACACACGGTTTTAAAGTATCTATCAGTGGTAAATATTTTAATTCTGTAAGTTATGGTGTAAATAGAGAAGGATATATTGACTATAATGAAGTAAGAGAAATTGCATTAGAGCATAAACCTAAATTAATATGGAGTGGATTTAGTGCATACTCAAGAGTTATTGATTGGAATGAATTTAGAAAGATAGCAGATGAGGTTGGAGCAATATTAGTTGCAGATATAGCACATGTTGCAGGATTAATTGCAGCAGGAGTATACCCATCTCCTGTAGGTATTGCTGATGTAGTCACTACAACCACACATAAGACTCTAAGAGGTCCTCGTGGTGCGATGATTATGTGTAAAGAGGAGTATGGAGAGGTAATAGATAAGGCGGTATTCCCTGGTCTTCAGGGAGGCCCCCATAACCATACAACTGCAGGTATAGCGATAGCCCTTAAAGAGGCTATGAGTGATGAATTTAAAGAGTATTCCAAACAAATAGTATTAAACTCAAAAGCTTTAGCTAAAGCATTGATGGATAAAGGGTATAGCATTGTATCTGGGGGAACAGATAATCATTTGTTCTTGGTTGATACTGTAAAAAGTGTAAACATGAGTGGTAAAGAGGCTTCGGATATTTTGGAAAGTGTAAATATTACATTAAACAAAAATAGTATCCCATACGATGAAAGAAAACCATGGGATCCATCAGGTGTAAGAATAGGAACACCAGCGATTACAACTAGAGGCATGAAAGAGAAAGAGATGGAACAGATAGCAGGATATATAGATAGAGCATTAAAGAGTAAATCAAAGGAGGAGATCAATTTAATTAGAGATGAGGTTAAGAAGTTTACTAAAGATTTTCCAATTCCTGGAATAGATAAATTGTAATACATCTTAAATGAAGGGTAATTTCTTAAAAGAGTTACAGATTGCTACCGTACAATCTGAATCTAATTGGAATCATTTTAAAGTTCACACTCTTCTACAAAACTGTCATCAGAAACAACCCTCAATTAATGCTTACCTTGGAGCAAGATATAGTAGATCTAGTGATAGTATTGTTGATATTGCAAAAGAAATTATTCAAAACAATACAGATGCAGCACAAAGACTAGAAGCAATATTCCATGGGTATGGTCATAAATCAGTAGGAGATATGGCAGAGCTTTTTGTATGTATAGAGAATATCCCAATGTATACAGCTATGAGAATTTTCTACCTTAATTCCGTTATCTCTGGTCAAGAGAGATCTACAAGATATCAAAATTTTAAAGATCCTCAATATATAAAAATTCCTAAAGAGGTTTGTAGCGATGAGAACATTAGAAAGGAGTATGAATCAATAATATTAAAACAGATGAACGACTATTCCTCTCTTTTAGAGAAAACAAAAGTATATCTCAAAGAATATTTCCATATTGATGAGGAGATTAAAGAAGAAAAATCTGTTCTTCAAGCTAGAAGTTTTGATACTGCTAGGTATCTATTACCTTATGGATTACAAACGAGTATGGCAGCAGTGATGTCTGCAAGAAATTGGTCTGAACTAATTTCCTATCTTCATGCTAGTGACAATGTTGTAGAAAATGAAATTGGTAAACTACTTTACAATCTCTTGGGTGAATCTAAGATAGATATTAATGGATATATTAGAGAAGCAGATGGACTAATTAGGCATACTGATGCTAACTGTTGTAGAAGAAATTCAACTAATGAGATATTAGAATATATATCTAAAGGAGTATTCCCACAAAAGGAGTATGAAAATATGGGTTGTGAGTGTGATTCTTGTAGTGTTAGTTTTCATACCAATACTACTGAGAATCTCGTAACTAACTATGAATTACTTCTTAATCCATTAGGTAGTACTAATGAGTATGAATTTGATCAAGAGGATTGTAAGGAGATCGGGGGAATTATATTTGAGAATCATAATCAGCACAATTTAATGGGAAATATTGGACAGAGTGGTGCTATTAAAATAGAGGGAATGGCTACATTAGGAACACTTAAAGATTTAAATAGGCATAGAAGTTTAGAAAGATATATTCCTCTATTTCATGATCAAATAAATATAGATAACGAATTAGATAGGGATAATGAAGATTGCTTCTTCCTATGCAACTATCTCGAGATTCCTAAACTAAAAGAGTTAAGGAAAGAGTATGAGAATTGTTTGAAAGATACATATGATTTGATAAAAAAGTGGAGAAAAGTCTCATCTCAGTTTATGTCCGATGAAGTATCAAAAGAGTATACTAAGTATTTACTACCCCATGCACATTCCACAAAGTATATCTTCTATGGTTCCTTTGATGATTTGCAGTACACAATTAATCTGAGGAGTAGAAGAGGTGGACATATCTCATACCGAAGTTTAGTGTATAGGTGGTTGGAACTATTAAACAGTGAAGAGAGTATATGGTATCCTTTATTGAATAGTATTGAGTCCCCAGACCCTAGTTCTAGGGAGCAGTTTCTAGATAGAAGTTAAATTTAAACAGAAGAGAAATGATACTTGCTGATAGGAGTATAAAAGAGAAATTGCGCAGTGGGGAGATAAGTATAGAGCCTTTCTCGGATGAATTTCTACAGCCTGCTTCATATGATTTACATTTAGATAAAAACATATTACTGTTTAATACGGATAAGCATGATTCCATTGATGTAAAAAATCCTGTAGAAGATTTAATGATTAAGGTAGAGATGAGTGAACAAGAGGGTTTTTTGATTAAACCAAGCCAATTCATACTAGCTAACGCAGTGGAGATAACAGGTGTAGACGCAAGACATGTGGGTAGACTTGAAGGTAAGAGCTCCTTAGCCAGAATGGGCTTAATCATACATGTTACCGCAGGATTTTTAGATCCTGGTAATAAACTAAGATTAACTTTAGAGATAGTAAATCTTTCTCCTTTACCAATTAGGATATATCCAGGTATGAAGATTGCTCAACTAGCTTTTGAGGAATTAGATAAAAATTGTGAAAGGCCCTACGGTAGTACTGGCTTAAATAGTAAGTACAAAGGAGATTTAACAGTTCAGGCTAGTAAGATGTATAAGAATTTTTAAATTAGTCATTTTAAAAATGTTTGATGATATTAGAAAAGAGTTTCCCATATTAAAAAGTAGCATCTTTGATAGGGGATTAGTGTATTTAGATAGTGCTGCTACAACACAGAAACCTCAAGTAGTAATAGATAGAATATCTCAGTATTACAGTAAAGAGAATGCAAATATTCATAGAGGCCCATATGATTTGTCCATTAATGCTACAAATCTTTGGAAAGAGTCCCATCAAATAGTAGCTGATTTCTTAAATGCAGATTCATACAAGGAGATACTCTTTGTTAGAAATACTACAGAGGGTTTAAACTTCTTAGTAAACACTTTTGGAAAGACTCTTCTTTCTGAGGGAGATACTGTAGTAATAACTGAAATGGAGCACCATAGTAATATTGTACCTTGGATGATACTTCAAAGAGATATTAAATTTAATATTGAGTATATTCCTGTTAAAGATGATTACACACTTGATTTAGACTGGGTAAAGGATTTAATTAAGAAAGAAGACAAGAGGATAAAGGTCATATCTGTAATGCATATTTCTAATGTCTTAGGTGTTAAGAATGATGTAAAGGAGATATTTAAGATGGCTAAGAAAATAGGGGCTTTTACAATACTTGATGCAGCTCAAAGTATTGCTAGATGTAAAGTGGATGTTAAAGAGATTGGATGTGATGCTTTGGTATTTTCAGGACATAAGGTATATGGTCCTACAGGTAGTGGCGCCATATATATTAATCTGAAATATCTCGATAACCTTTTACCATGGATGGGAGGTGGGGAGATGATTGAGTCTGTTACTAAGGAAGGTTTTGAATATAATGAATTACCTTGGAAATTCGAAGCAGGTACTCCTGACATTGCAGATGGGATAGCACTAGGTACCGCATTAAATTGGTTAAGGGATACTGTTGAAAAGGTGGGTGGTTGGGATATGGTAATTAATCATGAACAGGGATTAATGGGTAACTTCCTAAATGAGTTTAATGGTATTGATTGGTTTGTTCATTTTGGTCCTGATGATATAGCTCTTAAGTATGGGGCTATTGCATTCAATATTAAGGGTTTTAAGTTTAGAGGATGTAAGGATGTTAATAGTCTTGATACTAAACAGGATGGAGAGGGGATTATGGAGTTTCTAAATAGAAAAGGTATTGCATTTAGAGAAGGGTTTCATTGTGCAGAGCCCTTACATGATAGATTCTGTACAGGTCCTACATTAAGATTAAGTCTGGGTATATACAGCAATGAGTCTGATATGAAGTATGCTGCTAACTCTCTTAAAGAGGCTGTACTAAGTGGTCTAGCCTTGTAATATATATCATAATCATATGTTTTATCTATGTTATAGGTCAGGAATCTGTGCCTCTAATATGATATATTTTGATATGGATTACTCAAATGACAATGGGATGATTGCTGAAATAGTAGAGTTAGGAAATAAACTCTCTTCTTCTAATACGCCTGTTGAATTAAAAGAACAGGTTATGCGTACCATACAAAGACTTGAGAGAATGGCTAAATGGGGTAGCTATAGTTCTGAATTTGAGAGTGTAGATAAATATGTTGATTGGGTAACAAGAATACCTTGGGGAGTAGTTTCTGAAGACAATTTAGATATTAAGAATGCAAAAGAGCTCTTAGATTCTACTCACTATGGAATAGAAACAGTAAAGGAGATGATATTGGACTATATTGCAGCTATGCAATTAAAGAAGTTGGTTAAAGGGAAAGATAGTGTTGAAAAAACTCCTACTACTCCAACATTACTTTTCCTAGGTCTTCAGGGTATTGGTAAGACAACTATTGCTCAATCAATAGCAAAGGCTATGGGTAGGAAGTTTGCTAGAATATCTTTAGGTGCAGTCGGTGATGTAAGAACTCTAAGAGGTGTTCCTAGGCATGAGATAGATTCAGAACCTGGTCAAGTTATTAAGGCATTAGTAAGAACAGGTACTATGAATCCCGTTATATTGGTAGATGAAATTGAAAAGTCTAGTCAAAACAAGGGTGTCTTAAATGATATTATGGCTGCCCTTTTAGAAATCTTAGATCCTGAACAGAATTCTACTTTTGTAGACCACTATATTGATCATCCAGTAGATCTTTCTCAAGTCTTTTTCATTTGTACAGCAAACAACTTAGGAGGGCTATCTGCTGCATTACTAGACAGATTAGAGGTAATCCGTTTTACTAGTTACAATGATCAAGAAAAAGAAGTTATTGCAAAACAATATATTCTCCCTAAGGTTTTTGCTAGTATGGGATTGTCTGCTGAATATCTTCAGATATCTCAAGAGGTATGGCCACTTTTAATTAGGCCTGTTGGTTTTGATGCAGGAATACGTCAATTAGAAAGGAATATCTCTACGTTAGCCAGAAGTGCTGCTAGAGAGATTGTAAGTGGTAAGAGAATACCTGTTGTAATTACTCCTGAGAACTTAAAGCAGTATGTACTACCTGATCAGGGACCCCTAAGTTAGACTCCTCTAAATGGGTTTACTAATCTTAATGCTTTCTTTGCTCTATCTAGTGAAGGCTCAAAAGAAATTTTCTGGGTACTAGGTTTTACTGTTTTAACATTAGGATTATTTGTTAGAGGAATATTAGATGGTAGAACAGAGGAATCTGTTGTTGCATTGTATTGATATATTACCTTTCTATTGTTGTTTTGGTTGTTGTTCATTCTCATCTCCTATCATACCTTGAGGAGTAATATGTGCTCTACCCCTTTGTATATCCTGTCTTTCTTTTACTACCTGTCCAGGGACAGTGTTTTCCTGAATTAATTGATTTACACTTTTCTGAGAAGCGTATTTCTCAGGATTTAATTCTCTTTCTTGTTCAACTAATTTCTTCTTAAGTTCTTCTTGGTACCTTATCCTTTCATCCTTGATTACTTCGATATCTTCTTTTCTCTTACCAACAGCTCTCTCGATTAGGTCTCTGTTTTTAGAAGTCTCTGTCGATATTTGACTTTGAGTAGCAGGTGCATCAAAGATTGCAGAGAGTTCTTCAATTGTTCTTTTATCTATACTTACCTTGTTAATTCCTCTTCTTTCAATTTCTCTTGGATCTGAAGTAATTAATTCATTCTCTTGAACACTAGAGAGTACCTGGATTGCCACATGATTCTGTCCAGCAAAGAAAAGGCCTTGTCCCTTCTCACAGTTAAGTAAGAATACCCTCTCTCCATCGGAGAGATGAAAGGTAGGTTGTAAAACATCTAAAGCAGAGGGACTTTGCATCATGAGCATAGACATGGAAGCATTTTGAATAATGGCTCTACCCATATCATTGTTTAGGAAATCTGCAACATCTTGTGTAATGGTAGTCAGACCAAGGTAGTATTTCCTCGCTCTTTTAGCAATTGAATACATAAATCTAGCAGAGTCCTCCCTTTGCATCATATACCAGGCCTCATCCACGATTAGAAGTCTTCTTTTCTTGTTTTTACGTATAACTGTCCATATGAAGTCTAACATTAGATACATGGCTAGAGGTTTCAATTCTTCCTGTAGATCTCTTACACTGAATACGGTAAAAGGATTTTTAATTTCAAAGTTGGTTGCCTCGTTAAATACTCCTGCACCACTACCAATTATAAATCTCTCCATTCTTCTTGCTAGGTTATGTGCTTCATCTTCAGCCATACCTTTAAGAACCTTATACAAGTCTTCTAACATTGGTGGAGAATTCTTTTGAGTTGCTGGGTCATATGTAATACCTTTCTCTCTGTATGCTAGTATTATTGCCCTATCTAGTATAGATACCTCTACACTTGTTAATCCATCAAACATTACTTTGAAAAACCCTAATAGTGATTGACTCTTTATTCTTAACTCATCTTCCCCCTCTTCAAAGACACCTGAGAGTTCAAATGGATTCATCTTGTCTCCTTTGTCTTGAGAGAAGGAAATATATGATCCACCAACTGCTCTGGAGAGGTCTTCATACTCTCTTTCTGGATCAATAATTATTACATCTGTACCTAACATTAGACTACGAAGAGCCTCAAGTTTAACAAAGTAGCTTTTACCTGCTCCTGATTTAGCGAATACAACAGCATTTGCATTCTCTAATTCAAACCTATCAAATATTACTAAACTCTTGTTATGCATATTAATCCCATACATTATTCCATGATCCATAGTTAACTCAGAAGTAACAAATGGGAATGTTGTAGCTAGAGATGTTGTATCCATATTCCTAGTTACATACAGTTTGTCTAGTCCCAGTGGTTGTGTACTTATGAATCCCTGTTCTTGTTGTAGAGTAGCTGATTTAGCTGTAACACTAATTGCAGCTAATGTAGATACTACATTACGACTATATTTTTCTAAAAGATCTTTGGTAGGGGCATATATTGTAATGTACATTGTAAAATGAAAAAACTTCTCGGTACCCTCTGCAATTGAATCCTGAAGTTGCTGTGCATCAGAAAGTGCTACCTTAACAGAAGCATCAATTACCTTCCTGTCCTCCATCTGTCCATATATTGTAGCTTCCATTTCAGCTATCTTCTTTCTCAATTTCTCTAAAATGACTTTAGAATCTACAGGGTAGTAGAAAGTACTTATTCGAAGAGAATGCTCAAAGTTAATGATTGGGGATAGCCAATTAGGTCCTACAAACCTAGGATATCCACTTACAAAGAAAGTTCTAAAGTAGTAATCCCCCATTTGAAGAGTATTGAAATCTACTTCAATATCTATGGGAGCAATTACATCCTGAGTGGTTAATCCATCATACTTAGCTATATTCGGTTCTTTTACAACTACTGGCTGTACTTTCTGTTTAGGCATTAACATATCTAAAAGTTTAAACAATGGATTCTTCTTCTCTTTCTTTTCATCTTCCTTAACTTCGTTGAATCTCTCCTTTTCTCCAGTAACAGGCTCGCTCTTCTTCTGTTGTATATCAGCAATATCTTTTGCCAAATCTTCTTTGAAAGATGCAAACTTATCTCCAGAGATGGTACTCTGTTTCTCTTCTAGCATTTCCATTGTTTTTGATTTAAATTTGTTCTCTTCCATTTCTCTATGTCATCTCTTCCTCTGGATTATATATTGTGTAAACCTCAGTAAGGAGTTCTTTGTTAGTTAGTTGTTTCCCTGTAAGCCCCATACGAGACAACTGTTTTAAAATATGATCTCTTTTGGGATAGAGAAATATCTTAGCTTTCTCTACAAGTTGTTCTTGTTTCATACTCTGATTTCTAGCAACCTCCTCTTTACTCTTCTTTGATTTAAGAAGATTAGAAGTAGGGATATCTCCCCCAGGGTTGAAAGGTATTACAAGAAAGAAGTTTTTGTCTAACACATCATTTTCTATAATTAGACGCTGAATGAATTCGGTATATATATGTAATTGGTTCTTTAATCCCTCTGTCATAGCCTTATTCTCTTGATTTTTAAGATAGTCTACATAATTAGAGATATCTATTCTCCTAGTACGTATTAATATCTGTATGTGAAAGTTTAAAGAGTTTAGTAGGCCAGCAAATGCAAAAACCTTACTATCTTGTTCATATTCAGCAAGTAAATCAAAGTTAATAGCGGATGTCTGGATTATAATAGCGACACTCCCACTTTGAGTAATTACTAAATCATCAACAATATCCCTTATCTCTAAGTGTTCTTGCGTAGATGAAGTTGTTCTTGCCCTTGCATTTGTATCCATTATTGTATTGTAATTTTATATGGCAATTTACCCATATTCTTTGTTAAAACAATCTGTATGGAGGGTATACTAAAAGGTACTCCTTCGAATTGTATATTATATATTCCTTCAGGATACTCTTTGTTTGTTAAAAAGTAACCATTCTTACCAGTCTTATTTGCATACAAAATCTTCTCATTATTATCCTTGAGGTATGTTTTAATATCAGATACAGGTTGATTATCTTTTGTACTGAGCCATATATTAATATTTCCAGGGAGTCTATCAACACTTTTAATATCAAACTGGTACTTAGATATATTTTCTTCATTAATGATAATGGGTTGGGGAGTATCAAGTTCAAGATGTTCCTCCTCCTGATCCTTAACTATATTACTTTTAACTATTTCTCCATTGCCCTCTTCAAACATATCATCACCTTGATCTTCAGTAAAAATATCCTTCCCCTCTTCCTTGACCTTAGAACCACCAAAAATCTTTTGGTTCTTCTTCTCAGGTTGTACTGAGGGTTTAATCCTTTGCTCTTTAAGTGCACTATTTAACCATACTCTTTGAGTAGGCCTATTAATCGCAGAAAAGAAATTAGATATGAATCTGTCTGCAGGTTGATCATTAATTGGAACAAGAGCAAAGAATACTCCTAGACCAGAAAATAGCAAGAACATGGGTACCCCTATAACCCCAGGGAATTGTCCTTTAGTTGTGAAGTAGAGAAATACTCCTCCGATACTTACACCAATTGCAAGATATGCAAACTCTTTTAATGTAAACTTAGTAAAAAGTTTAAACTCCACATCTAAGATATTTTGTGGTATAGGGTGTTGTCTCATATATGTACTATCTAGTTTATCAGAATTAAAGGAAATAGGGGAGATATATTTAATATATTCAGTTATACTCCATTGAGATGTATTAATTGAGCATCTTTAACAATTCCCTTAGGTAGTGATTTGTAATCTATCACAGTTAGAAAGGTTTGTTGCTTGTCTAACACCTTTTTGTTAAATATTTTCTTTGTATTTAATATATCTAATTCAGAAGCTATATCATCGAGTAGAAGAATTGGGTAATGGGAAGTCTTCTTAAAAACAATCTCTTGTATCTCAAATATTAATTTCCCTATGGCTAACCTTTTTTCACCCCTAGAACCAAATTTCCTGATATCTCTGTCTTCAAATATATCCCAGTCATCTCTATGTGGTCCGACATTTGTGTATCCTGTAGCAATATCCCTCTTTTTACTTAATTCTAATTCCTTATGTATACACTCCTTAAGGTATTCAATATTATGAATCTTTCTTCTATCGAAATTAATATCTGTTTTGTACTTAACCTCGTATTCATTTTGTGAGAGTTCTTTAGTAAGTAATATCCTTTTTTGTAAGATATATGCTGATGTAAGACAGAAGTGATTACTCCAGAAGTTTAACTGAGTATCATTTAGAGCAATTATGCCTTTCTCATAGAAAAGTTTAGAAAGTTTTTTTAGATATGCATTTCTTTGTTTCAAGATCTTTTTAAAATCTTTAATCAAAGTATCATATTCATAGTCATATTTGAGTATAGTGGTATCTAGAAAATTTCTTCTTTCTGAAGGAGATATCATAAGGAGTTCTATTTTCTCTGGATTAAAGATATTTGCAGACCTATTCTGAAAGAAAGTTATTGCTCTTGTATTATTACCCTCTATCTTTAGATTCTTTCTGTTATTATCTTTAAAATATACATATGATCTACCATCTTCAATACTCTCTATACGGGTATGAACTTGAGAGATCTGTTCAATGTTAATGTATTCGTTTGTAGTGGCCCAGGGTGATTGTCCCGTACTTATCAAGTACAATGCCTCTAATACAGAACTTTTACCTTGAGCATTGTGTCCATAGAAGACAGTAAGATTTTTTTTAAATTCAAAGGAGGTATTTTTGAATTTCCTGAAGTTTTGTAGTAATAATTTCTCAATCATTATGTTTTTAATATACTTAAGAATGCCTCCTGGGGGATATTTACTTGTCCAATCTGTTTTAATCTCTTCTTACCCTTCTTCTGTTTCTCTAGTAATTTTAATCGTCTTGTATAATCTCCTCCATACAGTTTCGCTGTAACATCTTTGCGAAAGCCCTTTACATCTTGCCTTGCAATAATCTTTGCCCCTATGGCTGCTTGAAGTGGAATAGGGAACTGTTGTCTTGGTATCTCTCCTTTCATTACTTCAAGTAGTCTAGATGCTTTAGTTTGTGCTAATTCTCGTGTTTCCAAAAAACTTAATGCAGGTATCTCTTCATGATTAACTAATACTGAGACTTTTACTAAATCTACGGGGAAGAAATCAATTAATTCATACTCCATAGAGGCGTAGCCACTTGATTGGTTTTTAAGTAAATCAAAAAAGTTAGATACTAAAGATGCTAGAGGTATATCGTACTCCAATACTATGTATTGGTCTTTTAATTGTATATCTCCAGAGGTATTAGACATGTACTTAGTATTTACATATACTCCCCTTTTGTATTGACACAACTCCATTAGGGGTCCCATATACCTATCTGGTGTCATTATCTTTAGTCTTACCCAAGGTTCAAATATTTCAGATATCTCAGAGGGATCTGGTAGTTCTTGGGGTGTCTGTATATCAATCTTTGTACCATCTGTTCTAGTTACTTTGTATTCAACCGTTGGTGCAGTAATTATTAAATCTACGTCATACTCTCTTTCTAATCTCTCTTGAACTATCTCCATATGTAGTAAGCCTAAGAAACCACATCTAAATCCTGAACCCAGTAAGTTAGATCGTTGATCTGAGAATGTTAGGGCTGCATCATTCATACTTAATTTGTTTAATCCAATTTTTAATGGCTCATACTCATCTGTAGTTATCGGGAAGAAAGTAGCATATACATTTGGTTTAGGGATTTTGTATCCCTCAAGAGGTTGGGTTAGTTTACTGTCTGATATTGTATCTCCAACTGTAAACATACTGATATTTTTGAATCCTGTTGCAATATATCCAACCTCTCCTGTACTAAGTTGTGTAGTCTCCTCTAAATCTGGTTTAAATATTCCTACCTCTGTTGGTTTAAAGCTCTCTCCCTTTTGTAAGATATGTAGGTCAACAGATTTCCCAGGTATATACATTACGCAGCCTTCAAACACCCTTACGGCAACAACTACCCCTCTATGTTCATCATAGAAGGAATCAAAAATGAGGGCTTTTAGTGGCTTACTAAAATCTCCCTTTGGAGGTGGGCATCTTTCAACAATTGCATCTAAGAGTTGTTCTACTCCTTCCCCGCTTTTGCCAGATACTTTTATAATTTCTTCTTTCTTAAATCCCAAGAGTTGAATTAATTCCTCTTCTCTTTCTTGAATATTAATATTAGGTAAATCTATTTTGTTTATTACTGGTATTAAGGTAAGACCCAGTTCTAGCGCTTTTTGGGTGTTTGATATTGTTTGAGCTTGAATACCTTGTGATGCATCTACTAAAAGTATTGCTGCTTCGCATGCAGCCAGTGATCTAGATACTTCGTAAGAGAAATCTACATGACCAGGAGTATCTATTAGGTTTAATTCTGTTTCCTTCCACATCATCCTACAAGCCTGCAGTTTAATTGTAATACCTTTCTCTTGTTCTAATTCTAATCTATCAAGTATTCGTGATTCCCTCTTGTCTCTTGAGATATCAATGTGTGCAGCCTCTAACATCCTGTCTGCTAAAGTTGATTTTCCATGATCTATATGAGCGATGATGGAAAAGTTCCTAATTTTATTTAAATCAGTTTTACCCATAGAATACGGGTAATTATATTATATTTATGATGAGAAAAGATATATATTTACTGAATCTCTTTAATATCTAGTTGGAAGTCCTCATTAAACCTGACATTAGAGAAACTCTCAATAGCGAGATATACAACATATTTCTCCTTAGGAATTAAAAGAATCTTTTGTGCAGTTATATCCCCATTAGGACTTTGAATTCTATATACCTGATCATTGATGATTAATGAGATATTGGAACGGGTAGGTATATTGGTATTTCCATATATCTCTAGTTTAATCTCATCATTTTTGTTATTAGTTATCTCTAATATGGGTTTAGAGTACCTATCCGCATCCCTATTCTCTATGGTGGTTGTATACCTATATACCCCCTGTTCATCTTGTTCAAGTCTTTCTCTACTAAATATTTGATGACTACCTCCAACTATCTGTATATCTAATTCTGCCTTTTCACTTACACCTAATACATCAATTTCTTTTAGAGCTTTAGTTAAAGGTTCTAAATTCATAACGGTGATTGTTGGTATTATGAAGAGTAGGGCAAGTAAGCCAAGAGCTATTGGTTCAATTACTAAGGTAAGAAATTTTTTAAACTTTTGATTTTTCATTAGTAGTACTTCTTACTATCAGGATATACCTTACTAACTTGAATTTCAAATGATTTAAGTGCTCCTAAACCACAAAGCAGTGAAACTACCCCTGATATATATGCAATCCATTGATATGTATCTCCTTCAATTGCATTTTTAATAATTAATCCACTACATAGCCAGAGGAATACACACCAAATGAAGATTTGAAGAAAGGTAGTATCATCCTTTGTAATCCATTTAAGAGCATTGAACTTAGTAACCTTTACAATCGTTTTAGGATTTTGTAGGGTAGATTGAAACAGTAAAGTCTTAAGTATTTGATATATCGTAGGTACTGCTATTACTAAAAGCATCAGTAAATCGGATATTGAATTCACAAAGTAGGTAATTTGAGCATCATCGAAATATATCTGTGTAGAAAAGAAACCATTAATATCGTTTCCTATCTCCAATGGGTATCCATATTTTGCAGAGATTAAAAATATTCCGAGTGTTTTACCAGCAATCATTAATATCGCTGGAACTATGGAATTTTTAAGAGCTCTTTTGAGTAGTTTTGACATTATCTTTGGATAGTTTGTTTAGTTGAATTGCAAGCCTTGATTTTTTACGACTTGCCTTACCCTTTTTAATGACATTCTTCTTAGCAGCTTTGTCAAGGACTTTGAAAGTCTGATTAAGTGATTTCTCAGCCTTCTCTTTGTCACCTTCTTTGATGCTATCTCTGAAATTCTTTTCAGACCTTTTTACTCTGTTTCTAAGTCTGTCATTAAAAGTACTTTTTCTTTTACTACTTCTTAAATCTTTTATTGATGTTTTTAAGTTTGGCATCGTGATATATATATTATTAAATGTATGATAACTGTGCTGTATTATATATACTAGAATGGTGTTTGTAAACAGAATATTTTATTGATACACTATAACTAGATATGATTAATACTAAAAAGGTACTTCTCATTACCCTTCTAATTGTAATCCCACTTGTTGCTTTGATATCATCTGGGTATTTAATATTCTTTAAACAAGATTCAGAAGTTAAGGGAGTAACTACTAAAGAAAAGGGTTGTGTACCATATATTGTAAATACAATACCAAGAGTTGCATATGTTGGAGAGGAATACCACTTCTTTCCAAGAGTATCTGGATGTCAGGTAGAAGAGATTGAGGTGAGAGGAGTAGGATGGTTAAATGTTGATAGTGATATGGGTATTTCGGGTATTCCCAAAAAGGAAGATATTGGAACTTTTAAGATTGAGATATATACTCGTAGTAGTACGGATAGTTATGTGCTCAAAGATTACATAATCGTTAAAGAGAATGAGAAATAACTGGATTGTAATGGGTGGGGTCGTATTACTACTAATATCCGTAGTTACACT
Organism: uncultured Candidatus Saccharibacteria bacterium; assembly: GCA_964655705.1. Lineage (GTDB taxonomy): Bacteria > Patescibacteriota > Dojkabacteria > SC72 > SC72 > UBA2259. The sequence goes on from CAZZPP010000001.1 coordinate 27,623, forward strand.
TTTTGTATTTAAATCATCTGCATCAGAAGATTCCACCTACGTTGAGGGTTGCACCCCATTCAATGTCGAGGTAAAAAGGGGAGAGAAAGAAAACAGTGTAGATATATCTTGGAAGAGTAAGGATGAGTGCTCAGGATATATTCTTTACGGTAAAGAGATGCGAGGGTTGGATATGGTTGGTGTAGATTTGTTAAATGAGGTTCAGAGTAAAGAGCATACAGTAACAATATCTAGTTTAGTAAGTACTAAGAGGTATTACTTTACAATTATTTCAAATGGTATTAGTTACGGTAAGGGTGGGCTCCCATTACAGTTCTCTATCGATTCCCTCTAGACTTTTTTCTTAAGATTTTTTCCTCAAAGTATTTCTTAGGGTTAGTAATCTTGTATTTTCTAAATTCAAAATTATCATATATTTTTGATTTAAGTAAACTCTCAGTTAGAGTTGCACCCTCAGGTCTTACATATATTAACCATCCGATAATGAGAATGAATATTCCAAGACCAATCCTAACAAAGAAATTATCAAAGATACCGGTCTTAGGTGCTACTGGTTCTACCTTAGGAGCATTACTACAATCATCTGCAACAACAATATTAACTTGAGATCTTAGAGATGCAGGATCAAGGGGTATTTCAACTGGATTGACAATAATCTCATTTAAGTTCTGACCTGTCAGAGCAGTTGTACCTGCTGTTGCTTGAAATACAATTGACAGAGTTCCTCCACTAACTACACTCCATGGTGTTGTTGGTTCCCAGACAATCTCTTGAGTATCTCCAACAGATGTAACTGTTACTAGTCCAGAGTCACTCACAGTGGCCCCATTCAGTACTGAACTATTTGGAGTATATATGAATCCTAAGGGTAATTTGTCCTTTATTGATGTTATCTCATCTTGAGTATCCCTGTTGTTTGTAACAGTTATTGTGTATGTAGCTAGGTTATTTCCCTCTGTTCTCTCTACACACTCTTTATCTGCGGATTTAGATGCAGTAAAGCTGGATTTCTCATCCTTAGTTATCGGTTCATCTGGTGGTGTAGTTGCATTAGTGAATACTACAATAGTACTTGCTGAACCAATATTTACCTCACTTACAAATATCTCTGCAGTAATTTTTAAATTTCCAACATGGTCATTCAAAACATTAAAGGAGTCATTACTAAAATTCTTTTCGTCATACAAATCTAATTTAGACATCTCAATAGTTCCCTTGGTTGGTTCTACTGTAATACCGTCTAACGCTGTAAGTGTAGTAAAGGTTGGCTCAAAAGAGAACCTAATTTTAACATTACTACTATCTATCTGACCAACAGAAATACTAATATTGGATATCTTAGTCTTACCATCTGATTGTTGCTCTGTTATTGCAACCATCCCAGTTACTGCAGAGCTACTACTCGTCTCAATATCAACAATTCTTCTACATACAATGGAATTAATTGTATCTCCTTGTGCATCTTTTGCAGTAGCCATAACCTCAACAGAGGTAATATTCTCGAAAGAAGATATTTTTTTACTTATTTTATTTCCATCAACTTTATCAGGTTGGGTACTTTCATTATTAATCTTAAATCCGTAGTCTATATAGTCGGATTTATCAAAAGTAGCTTCAACATTAATCTCATCTGTTGGTTGAATCTTACCAGTAATTATCTTCCCATCCTGGTCTTTAAGAATCATATTCTCACATCTTGTATCTGAAATACTTCTTACTGTACACACTTTGTAAGAGTCTCTAGGGGTAGTGGAATTAAGTAGATTATCCGCTATATCATTAATATCACATTTAGCATTACATATCTGATCAGAGGAAACGGTATTAAGATTAAAGAGGAAGGCTCTTTTAGGATCTCCACATTCATTTACAATCTCAGGATCTATTATATAGCAGCCACATGTAATTTTACTTAGATCTGTTCCTCCCTCCTCAGGGTCTTTCTTAATAACGAAGAAATATACCAAAGAGAGTATCAATGCAACTATTAGAATAGCACCTACTATTGTTAGGCTCTTTAATGTTTTTTTAGTCTTTCTATCCGTTGTAGCCATCTAGCGTATCTAATATTTGCAGATTAAATTGTAATATTTATATACATAGAGTTTATGAGAATAGTAGTATTAATGTCAACAAGAATCTTTTACATTGTTGTACAAAAGAGTGTGAGTCCTAGTTTAGGGTCAATTCTACCTATTTTAATTTCATAGTCTAAATTACTCAATTTCTCATATTTGTTAATTATCTTTCCCCAATCATACTTTTCGCTTGCTTCAATTAGAGGCTTTACAGTAAAAGGAGGTATTTTAAGTTTAGAGGCAATTTCTCCATAACTACTGTTATTTGTAATTAAATATTTTGTTAAAGTAATTAATCTCAAATTCCTTACAATCATTGGGAATATATATTGGGGATCTACCTGTTGAGTAAATATATTCTCTAAAATATTTAGGGGTCTTCCATCTTTCCTATTCATCTCATCTAAGAGTTTCCAGATGTCTTCTTCAAGTGTATCTTGAATTATTTCATCTATGTCTTCTTTACTAATCTGTTGATTTAAATCTAGTAGTTTGAGTTTCTTAATATTGTTTTCAAATCTCTCAATATCATAGTTTGAATATTGGCAGAGTAGTGATACTAAAGTATTATCTATATCTAACTGATTTTCTTTAGAGATCTCTTTTGCATATTTAAGAAAGGAAGGTTTTGTTAGTCTGTTACTTTCATCCAGGGAGTTATTTGATTTGAAAAATTTTACATACTTAGTTATTGAACTAACCTTTTGGTCTTCCCATATAATTACAGTATCGGGATTTTCTTTAGAGAGGTACTCTAGAAGATATGGTATTAGGTTCTCTCTGTCCTTATTTCTATACAACCTTTTAAAAAATAATAGCCTTGGTAGACTAAATAGTGATTGAGAGGAGAGGATATCAATTATTTTTGAACTATCAGTCTTTTCTCCATCAATAGATATATATTCAAGATTCCCATCCTCAAGAAATTCTTTTATCTGTGTATGGGCTTTTTTCAAAGAAAGGTAGGTTTCATTACCTATGTATAGTTTGTACATTGTTAATTTGTTTCTTCTTCGGTTAATTCTTCTATTACAATCTCTTTACCAAAGAGAATTGATATGTCTCCTCCTGTACTTGTTGTTAAATATTCAGGCTTAAGGATATTTTCTATACCCATGTACTCTGCAAGAAAAGTAACTGCTTGGGAGAATTCGTCAACCTTATTTGAGTATATATATTCTCCTTGCTTGTCTTTGTACTTAGTACCCTGAAATCTAATGTTTAGATACTTGTATTCATCTTTGAGCCCTTGTGTTTTACTATTACTTTCTTTGTATCCGAGACCAGTATCATATGTATATATTGAGGGATTTTCTGAATAGAGGATCGGATATTTAACTGCAAGAGTAACATATTCCTGAATCTTAGTATATTTGCCTAATCCCTCTTTTGGTCCTAGGCCATATCCTTCGTAAGGTACATTCGTTGTTACAAGAGAGTAGTTTCCTATGGTAGGATCTAATACAAAAGAGTAGGTTGAGGTATTCATTTCATCATCCTTAAATGATTTAAGAATATTTACTCCTGCTTGTACATCGTCAAGAGTGAATTCAGAGACTTGAAGATTCTCCTGTACTGAACTTAGTAATGCCATCAACTTATTTGGGTTTAGTAATACCTCAGTACTAAGTAGTTGATCCATGAAAGCATCAATTACTTTCTGTTGTCTTCTTGCTCTTGCAAAATCAGATCCTTCTTGATTCTGTTGAGATTTTCTTGAACGAGCGTATTTCAATGCAGTATCCCCATCCATTAGTTGTGGTCCTTGCTTGAAAGATACTGTTTGATAGCTTTTACCCAAAGGATACATATAGTCTGTAAAACTGTTTTCAACATTTACATATACACCTCCAACAGCATCTATTAATTCTACAAAACCATTAAAGTTAATCATTGCGTGATACTGTATTTCCACTCCCATTACTTCCTCTGCCACCTTCTGTAGGGCTAATAGGCCAGTACCTTCCTCTTTCTTCTCATGTATCGAATATGTAGCATTAATCTTGTTAAAAGAGGTTCTTTCAGGGGAGACTTTAATGTAGAAATCCCTAGGGATTGATATTAAAACAATATCCTTAGTTTCATGGTTGTATGAGCCCACAATTATTACATCAGTATTGAGTAACTGAGTATTCTCTCTGGAATCAATCCCAACTAGTAAAACATTAGTGTATTTCCCTGTACTATCCTTCTTTAATTCAGGATCTTTTTTATTATCTATTAACTGGCCGGGTTTAAAGATGAGACCTATCTCTTTGCCTGCCATGTATGCTTTGTATCCAAAATATATTCCAATACCTAAAATTGATATCAAAAATACTGATAGTGGGATATATATCCAAGGTTTTTTCTTTGTTAGATGTTTTCGCTTTACTCTTTCTTTAGAAGGTTTAATTTTCTTACTTCCTTTATCTGTTATATTTATTGAAACCTCCATAGGGCAATAGTAAGAAATTATCTATTTAAGTACTGACTAATATTGTTATTATGTTCAGTTAATGTCTTAGCATAATGTACTACGCCTTGTGGATCATGAATGAAGTAGTAGTAGGAGTTAGATTCTGGATTCCTTACCGCATTAATAGCTTCTAAACCGGGATTACATATGGGAGTAGGTGTAAGTCCTGGATTTTTATACGTATTATATATATTACTCTCTTCCATATCTGATTTAGTTATTACATGTGTCCAATCCTTTTTGTAATACAATACAGTTGAACAAAGTTGTAGAAGCCATCCCTCCTCATACCTTCTTTTGATGATATCTGCAATCATTGGCCTGTCTTCTGAATTACGTCCTTCTCTTTCTACCATACTTGCAATTATTATATCCTCATATGTATCCTGAACTCCTACCTTCTCTTGGAAGTTCAATACTAATTTCTCTAATACCTCTTGGGTAGTATTATCTACTGAGAATGCATATTTATCTGGAAAAAGGAAACCTTCTAAATCCTTTAGCTCATAATTAAAGCCTAGGCTTGAAAGAAAGGAGGTGTCAGTTGTTAATGCTAGAAACTCCTCTTCATTGAAATTCATATTTCCCCCATTTTGAAGTTCAGTACTTAAAATCTCTACTATCTCATCTTTTCTTAATCCTTCCTGTATTGTAACCCAAATATCTAAACCTTTTGATTGCTGTATGGTCTGGGCTATTTCCTTAATATTCAAATTCTTAGGTATCTCATATGTACCTGCCTGTATTTTCTCAGAGATATTGTTAATTTTAAGATATATCTCAAAATACTTTGCCCAATTCTCCTTAAGAAGACCAGAATCAACTAGTTTCTGGATAATGGAGTCTACCGATTCCCCAGAGGATATTTGAAGAGATATCTTGTCACTACTATCACTATTCGGTTTCTCAATAATTGAATCGAAATTAATCTTTACTAAAAATATTATTACTATTACAGTAACAAGAGCTAAGAGAAATATTTTAATTATACTTTTCATTTTCTTTCTGTTTTGAATTTAGAAATTCTTGAAGAAACACTGCTGCTGATATCATATCAATTTTCCCTTTAGAAGACCTACTACTTTGTCCTAGAGATAGTAGCATATTTTGAGCCTGAATAGTAGAATAACTCTCATCTTGAAATATTACAGGTACCTGTGTAATATCTGAGAGTTTCTTTGCAAAGTTTTCTACCTTCTTTAAAGATTCGGAGTATGTTTCTTTAAGTAATTGTGGCTTACCAATTAATATGCTTTTTACCCGGTACTCTTCAACTACTAAGAGTATGTCCTCTAAGATATTTTGTATATTCCTGTTTTTAGTGATCCTTAATACATCAAGGGGAGATGCTATAACTCCTTTACTATCAGATATCGCAAGACCAATTCTTTTCTCTCCGTAATCAATTGCTAATATGGGGTTTTCCATACCTATTTTAGAACTCCTTTAATTCTTTTAAATCCAAAGCCAACACTCTCTTGTTTACTAATTTTAAATTTACCCAGTTGTGAGGTATTTGAGACATGAGGACCATTACATATCTCAATGGAGAAGGGGTTAGATTTTTCACCAACGTAGTACACTCTCACAGTATCTGCATACTTCTCTTCAAAAGCAGCGAAGGGTACTAATTCTAATGCACTACTTTTTGGTAGTTCTTCGTATGTAACTGGTAAACTATTCTTAATTGCTTCGTTAACTAGGTTTTCAACCTCTGCAATTTGTATATCTGTGAGTTTCTCTTGATTAGGGAAATCGATTCTTAATCTCTCTGGGGTGATATTACTACCCTTCTGGTATACATGGTTACCTAAAACTTTCCTTAATGCTGCTAGTAGTAGGTGAGAGGTTGTATGATACTTTGTAGACATTTCTGAGGTATCTGCTAACCCACCCTTAAAGATCTTTGAAGAAGAACTACGAGACTTCTCCTGGTGAAGTTTCTTAGCTTTCTCAAAACCTTCTTCATCAACAAGTTGGATATTTTTTTCAATTAAAATCTCTTCGGTTAGTTCTCTTGGTAATCCATAGGTTTCATACAGGAGGAAGAGGTCATTACCAGTGAGAGTCTTTTGCTTAATTACTAACCTCTCTAATTCTTTAAGACCATTACCTAGGGTTTTGTTAAACTTCTCCTCTTCATTTTGTAGTTGTGAAAGAATGTAATCCCTTTTTTCTTCTAATTTGGGATAGAGTTGTTTAAATTGTTGTATACATAGTTCACTGACAGTGGGGATGAAGGATCCTTCTATTCCAAGTATTCTTGCGTGTCTCATTGCTCTCCTGATTAGTCTTCTCAATATATATCCTTGCATACTATTTGAGGGTGTAACACCATCCATAATTATTAAGATACTTGCTTTTAGATGGTCAGCTATTACTCTTTGAGAAGAGACATTCTGATTTTTGGACAGTTGCTTAATTCTCTCTAATATCGGGTAATATATATCTATTTCGTATACTGACTCTACACCTTGACTAATCATTGCTAGTCTTTCTAAACCTCCTCCGAAATCTACATTGTGTCTTCCTAAGGGAAGGTACATACTATTTTCAAAGAGATATTCCATGAATACATTATTTCCAATTTCTACATATTTCCCACAGTTGCAGTTAATATGGCAGTTCTTTCCACACTTTGGTTTACCCGTATCAAAAAATATTTCAGAGTCTGGACCACAGGGTCCTCCATTGGGTAGTCCCCACCAATTATGTTCTTTCCCATACTCTTGAATTCGTTCTCCTTCTCCAACCTTTGCCTTAACCCCATATCTTGAAAAAATCTGTTCCCATACCTCTATTGATTCTTTATCTTTCGGGATATTATCTTCACCCTTAAAAACAGATGCATATATTCTGTTAATATCCATTTCTAATACATTTACAAAAAACTCAATGGTCATCTCTATTGCTTCTTTCTTGAAGTATTCATTAAGAGACCAGTTACCTAACATTTCAAATGTTGTACAGTGAAAAGTATCTCCTACCTCATCAATATCTCCTGTCCTAAGACATCTCTGAGAGTTAGTTAGTCTGTTTCCTAGCGGATGTTTCTCTCCTTGAAGAAAAGGGACTAGAGGAAACATACCAGCATTTACAAAAAGTACTGAGGGATCATCCTCAGGAACTAATAGGGCACTTGGGATTTCTACATGATTTTTACTCTTGAAGAAGTTAATATATTCCTCTCTGATTTGTGTATATGTGAGATTTCTCATTTCATGATTATATCAAAAGGAGTAAGGGAGTAGAATATATACTTAGTTATTCCTTTTTATCTTTTTCTTCTAATTCCTTAACCTGATCATACAGACTCGTTAAATCTTCACCAGGCTCAGGAGCTTTGTACATAGGTGTAATCCCCTCTACTCGAGTAGGAGTTGGGTTTTCAATATTGTTAAGAATATCATCGGGCAAAGGTAATTCAGGCTCAGGGGCTCCGAAATTAATGGGGACTTCTTCAGATGTAGATATCTCAGGTTCAGGAGGTGTAAACTCATCCTTAATTAAGTTGTTTACTTGGTTAGTTGGATTAACGATGGGGATATCATTAGTAGGTGGCATTGATTCTGGTAATATGGAATTGGTTGTTACATCACCAGATTTGTCTTTCCAAAGCAGAGGAATCAAGAGTGGGATTGTTATTGCCAAAAGGATTAATCCAATACCTCCTAGAATAATGTACATGGTTCTTTTGGGGATTTCATATCCAAAGATGTTAAAACTATCACTGTCATCTGAAGTTTCTCCTGAGATTGTAAATGCCCATTCTTTTTCTGTTTCCCCACCATTTGAATCCTTGAAAGATATTGTTACTTTGTGTAAACCTTCAGTTAAAGGATTCTCAGGTATGTATATTACTGTATGCTCAGATTCAGATATTTTGTTTATCTTTATATCGGTTGTAATATCTCTGTTATCTAATTTCACAAGTATACTCTCCTCTTCGATTGAAGCACCCTCTGTTGCTATTAAAGAAGCCCTTATTGTTGGAGATGTATTGCTAATTGTATCAGTACTAGTTGGTGACATATTAATAATTTGAGGTTGAGGTAATATCACCTTGTCATCGGTATCATCCTTCTCCTGGTTTCTGGATATTAATATCTCTTTAGATATATCCATACCTATCCCTGCAGGTTCTTGATTATCAACTGCTCTAACGATTACTCTGTAAGCACCATCTTTCAACGAAGAGAGGTCAATACTGTACGATGTTTGTGTTGGAGATATATCCTTATCTATTGTTGTCCAAGCTAATTCATTTGCAGGGTTAGAAGAGATGTATATCTCGTATCTTAGAATCTGGTTTTCATCCACGGCTTCCCATCTAACTTGAATTGTATTTTCTGTTGTAATTACAGTATCGCTAACCGGATCAATTATTGTAACTACCGGATTATCATTACTCAGGGTATTTACACTAATTACCCATGATTGTGATGAAAGATGTTTACTATATCCATCATGAATGAATACATTAGCAAGATAGCTGCCTGGGGTTTTTGTAGAACCTCTAAACTTGATTATTAATTCTCCATTTCCCCCATCTCTTATGATGGTGGGTTTTAACCAGGTCTCTCCCTTTGTGAAAGAGAAGGAGTAATTTATGGTGTCTTGATCAATATCTTTTGCTTCAAGAGTATATTCGTATGTATCACCACTCTTTATACTCTGAGAGGGTATTGATGCCTTTGGAGTGGTTGTAAATTCTGGCTTTGAATTAGATATTATTGCCTTTACACCCTGTACATCATAGGGGCTACTAATTACACAAGCAAATGTATTCCCAGCGATATCATTTAATGTACCACCCAGATTGTATGCGCCTTCTGATTGAGGTGTATACAGAAAGGATTCTGTAACTTTGTTTACTATTGTAGATTCATAGTTTTTAGTAAAAAGGGTCTTACCCATTCCATCTGTAATTTGAATCTCTTTGATGGTGGAGTTTTCCGAAAGACCATCTACTTGTATTCTTACCGTATTATCTATCTGTAATGTATATGGATTAACATTAGGGAACGTTATTATGCAGGGGTTAGTACTACTAAGTTCAATCTCTTCAAATGCTTTATTCCTACTATCAAAGCTTTCATTTTGAATTAAACTGAAAACGAAGATTGGTATCGTAAGTAGCAAAAGAAATGTTAGGAATATATTTTTCTTTTTTGTTCTTGTATGGGCAAGTTTGTTACTCATTAAAGGTCAATATGGGTATATATATTACTAATTGCCAGTTTCTCATTAATTTCAGTTTCAATTCTTCTTAGTACAGAACTACTATATCTCTCATTCTCTGCAACTTCAGTAATTGCTTCGTTAAGTTTCTCTTCCACAAATGACTGTTCCCCCATCTGCCATGATTTCATATATGGGGCCATATATCCAAGTGCCTGGGTATATTCGCTATCTTTCAATTCAGAATTCATGGATACTCTAGAATATGGCTCTCCAAAGGTTCTAATTTTTGCAGCATTTTGATTAAGTCTTCTTAACTGTTCTGGTTGACTTAGAAACTCTACAAATTTCCATGCCTCTAGAGTATTAATACTAGTTTTACTTACAGTAGTTCCCCAGTATGTTGAGTAGTATACCTCCTCATTGTTTGTTAATCGTGGTAATGGTGCTAGCCCAAAGTCGATACTTTCTGTATATTCAAGTATCTCTAAAGCTCTCCAACTTGTACCAAACATCATTGCTAATTTCCCATTAACAAAGAGGGAAAGGTCATTAGGAAGATATGCTGCCCAAGTAGGATTAACCTCTTGTGCAAAGGAAGTATATTCATCTAATGCTTCAATGGCTCGGGGAGATGTTAGATTAACCGTTGTTCTGTCTTCATTCATTATTTGAGCGAGATTCTGGAGGAAGAAATACGAGAGTATGTCTGCAGAGTGAGTAATATTTCTTGAAGTTCCTAGGGCTAGTCCAGATTGAATAATTTTACCACTAGAATCCCTTACAGTTAGTTTATGTGCAGCCTCCATGAAGGAGTCCCAATCAGAGGGAGGGGCTGTATATCCTACTTTATTAAGTATCTCCTTATTATATATTACCATTAGGCCATCAATTTGTAGGGGTATTGCATAGAGTTGTCCGTCTCTACCTGTAAAATCATCTAATGCTGTAGGGTAGAATTCATTTGCATATGTATCAATACTCATAACTTGGGAAGGGAGGGGTTCTAGATATTTCTCAAATTTAGGTAACCAACTATTATGAATCATTGAAATGTCAGGAGCAGGCTCACCATCTTGTAGTGCTTGTTCAAGTCTTGTGTATAGTAGGGATTCATAATTCCTTAAGGATTGTATTGCGTAAGATATCTTTACTCCAGGATTTTGTGCCTCGTATTTCTCAATTAAAGGATGCATAGCTTCCTCCTCTTCCCAGAATCCCCAGAAAGTTAACTCTACTTGTCTAGGTGTTTTAGGAAGCATTAAAGCAAGCAATATTGTTAATACCATTGTTACCCCAAGAATTATTAGTAATATCTTTATTAATCTCTTCCTCTTTTCATCCATATGTATATATTACATAAATTATATTCTTTCTGCTACTACAATCAGTCTCTTTATACCGGCACCTAAAGGCCAACAGGTCATTAATGTTACAGTTTCTTTGTCTCCTTGACTTCTTAAGATGGTAAAATCATCTGCATCTACAATCTTCTTGTTTCTAACAACATATTCGAAAATCTCCTCCTCCTTTTTGATTTCTACTACATCTCCAATGTCTACATCCTCGAGTTTTGTAAATATGGTCTCAGGTAGATTGGAGTGTTTACTAAAGAAACTTAAAACAGCGCTATGACCATATATGAAGGAGTTACCACCATCACCAGGAAGAGGTGTTCCCCTGAAATGTGCCAAACCATATTTCAAATATCTGTCATATACTTCCTCCTGAGAGCTCTCTACATTAGGGGTAATTCTTACGGTATCAATCCCAACCTCTGAAATTGAGAGGTACATATTTTTACTGTATGACTTGTCTACAACAATTTCCTTTGTACTCTTTGTCTCTGGATCGTAAGTAAAGAGACCTTGGTATTCCAAATTTTCGGCGTTCTCTGAAAGATTCTCAAAATAGCTTTTACCTGGGTCGTAGTAAGCAAATTCATTCTCAATATATTCTTTGTATGATTCAGGTACAGGATCTTTCATTAGATCTTGCTTTGAAAGTTGAATTTCACCTTGTATATATGAGATTAGAAGAGGAATGGATTGGCTTAAGAGAATTGTTACTCCTACAATCCCTAGTATCCAAGAGATACTTTTTTTGGTATCTGCTATTTTCTTCTCACTTACTTTTTTAACTTGTATATCATTATCCATGGGTAAAATATATATTACCAATATTGGGTTTTAAAGTCACATGTTGGCACTTAATGCATTTGTCTGCTAGAATATCTTCAATATGACAAAAAGAGATTACTATGAAGTACTTGGTGTAAACAAGGATTCTAAAAAAGAAGAGATTAAAAAAGCATACAGACAGTTGGTAAAAAAATATCATCCTGATGTGAACAAGGAGGAGGGTGCTGAGGAGAAGTTTAAGGAGATTCAAGAGGCGTACGAAGTCCTTTCTGAGGAGAGCAAAAGGAAAGCATATGACCAGTATGGTCATGCTGGTACTCAGGGTTTTGATCCAAGGAGTAGTAATGGTGGAGGTTATGAATATTCATATGGAGGGGCCCCTTTTGATATGGGTGATATATTTAATACGATATTTGGTGGAGGTAATGATTTTGGATTTAATTTTGATTTTGGTCAACAATCAGGTAAGAGAAATATTGGGGGTGAGAACATTAGGTACAAGATGAGGTTCAGTTTTGAGGAGGCTATGAAAGGTGGTGAGTTTAGTATCAAAGTTAAAAGAAATGTTAAGTGCTCGAAATGTGATGGTACTGGGAGCAAGACTGGAAAGAGAGAGACCTGTGATGTATGTAAGGGCACTGGTAGAGAGAGGAAAATACGGAATAGTTTCCTAGGACAGATTGCAATGATGGAACAATGTTCAAAATGTGGAGGTTTAGGGAGTATTGCGCAGGAGGTTTGTAGTAACTGTAATGGCACTGGCTTGGAGTCTAAGAGTGAGAGTGTAAAGATTAAAATCCCTGCAGGTGCGTATGATGGTATGGTTTTAAGATTCAGGGAGGGTGGTAATGCAGGCTTAGATGGACAGTATGGTGATCTCTTCATTGAATTAGAAGTTGAACCATCTGAGAAGTTTGATAGGAGGGGGAATGATTTGTACTCTGTAGAGAGTATACCCATACATACTGCAGTACTTGGGGGGAAGATTGATATTGAGACAATCAAGAAAGATGTTAAATTGAGAATTCCTGCGGGTACTCAGCCTAATACAATCTTTAAAGTACGTGGAGAGGGTGCACCGATTTTAGGTAAAGATGATCAAAGGGGTGATTTGTATGTACAAATTGATGTAGATATACCTAAGAGATTAAGTAAGGAGCAGAAAAAACTTTGGGAGGAGTTGGGTAGGGTATAGTTGATTGCCATATTTGGATTTTGTAGTATATACATGGTATACTCTTCTTGGAAGATGTATTAAAGATATGGTGAGATGTTTTCTCACCTTTTTTTTAGTAAATATTAAATTTTTAATTTTGAATGTATGGCAATGACATCAGAATTAGTTGCTGCAATTAATCAGATTGCTGCAGAAAGAGGAATAGACAAAGAGGATGTTTTTAAGGCATTAGAGTCCTCCATTTTAAGTGCTGTAAAGAAGGAAAAATACGGTAAGGTCGAATATGAGGAAGGAGAGGACAAGGTAGGGAGTAATTTGGTTGTAGAGGTTGACAGGGAGACTGGTGAATTCAAACTCTTTGCATTAAAAGAAGTTGTTAAGAAGGTCTCAGATATTGAAAATCAGATAGCTCTAAGTGAGGCAGAGTTGATATCTCCTACCGTTGAGGTTGGTGATTCAATACAGATTGAAATGCCTTCTGAAGATTTAGGTAGAATTGCAACTCAGACAGCAAAGCAGGTTTTGCTTCAGAAGATTCGTGAATCTGAAAAGGATGCTGTAATTAGTGAATTTAGTGACAAGGTTGGAGAGGTATATACTGCTTTAATGCAAAGAATGCAGAAAGGTGTTGCAATAATGGAAATTGGCAAAGCTATTGCTAATATGCCTCCAGAGGAGCAGATATCTAATGAATTCTACAGGGTAGGTGAAAGGTACAAAGTTCTTCTTAAGAGTATTGAGGATTCTGAGATATTAGTATCTAGAGCTGACCCGAATTTCCTAATTGAGCTATTCAAATTAGAGGTTCCCGAAATTGAATCTGGGGTTGTAGAAATTAAAGCCGTTGCAAGAGAAGCTGGATCAAGAAGTAAGATTGCTGTTGTTTCCCACCAAGACGGAATTGACCCCATAGGTTCATGTGTTGGTCAAAGGGGTATTCGTATTGCGAATGTAATGAATGAACTTGGTGAGGAGAAAATTGATATAATTGAGTGGGATGAGGATTTAGACAGGTTTGTAGCCAATGCATTAAGTCCTGCTAAGGTCGATTCTGTAGAAATTAACAAAGATACAGCAACTGTTGTTTCTCCTTCCGATCAACTATCTTTAGCTATTGGAAGAGATGGACAAAATGTAAGGCTTGCATGGAAGTTAACTGGTATTAAAATTGATATTGTTGGAGCCCAGGGAGAAGTTATTGAGGAAAAGGAAGAGTTTGAAAAAGAGAAAGAGAGTGATGCTGTTGAGGAGTATGCAAAGGAGACTCAGGAAGAATCTTTAGATACAAAAGAAGAGTAAATATATTAAAATGAGAAATTGTAGTTTTAGATGGTTAAGAAAGTTACTAAACAAAAGACATGTGTTGAAAGTAGGGTTCCCATTGTTGCAATATTGGGTCATGTTGATCATGGAAAGACTACAATACTGGATTACATTAGAAAGAGTCATGTTCAGAGTTGTGAAGCAGGAGGTATAACTCAAAAGATTTCTGTATTTACTGTAGCTCCAAACAATGATTTCTCAAAAAAGATAACCTTTATTGATACTCCGGGCCATGAAGCTTTCGACCTTATGAGATCTAGGGGAGGGAGTATTGCTGATATTGTGCTGTTAATCATTGCTGCAAATGATGGTGTTAAACCTCAGACTGTTGAATCTATTGAGATAATCAAAAAATCTTCTGCTAAACCAATTGTAGTGATAAATAAGGTGGATTTACCAGATATTAATCTGACAAAGATTAAAAGGGATGTTACTAACGAAGGTTTACAAGTTGAAGGTATGGGTGGAAGTATTCCAGTCATAGAGGTATCTGGTAAGACAGGAAAGGGAATCCCAGAACTGTTAGATTTAATTAATCTCGTTGCTCAGGTTGAGGGTGTTCAGGAGAGAGGGGAGTTACCACCAAAAGTTGTTGCAAAGGCCTTTGTCTTAGAATCAGTTAAGGACAAGACAAAAGGTAATGTATCTACCCTAGTATTGGTTAATGGAGATCTTTGTAAAGGGTCATGGTTGGGATACAAAGTCGATGAGAAGATTACTGTTGAGAAAGTTAAGGGTATTGTCTCTGAGGAGGGGGAAAATATTTGTGATCTCTCATGTGGCTGTGGTGGTAAAGTAATTGGGATTTCAAATTTAATTCCACTTGGTAGTGAGGTATATATCCTTCAGGAGAATAGTCCCAAACTGTTAGAACCTCTTTACATTGAACAGATTGTTGTACAGGAGCAAGCCTTAATTGAAGATGAGATGTTTGGTTCAATTTTTGAAGAAGAACTTAAAGATGGAGATACTAACCTTAACGTTATACTTAAGAGTTCTTCTCAGGGTTCATTAGAAGCACTTAAGCACTCATTAGAGAGAGTTAAAAAGGATGAATACACAGTTAATATCGTTTCTTGTGGTGTAGGAGATATCTCAAACAAAGATGTGGATATGGCAAAACTTTCTAAATCTATACTGTTAGGTTTTGAAGTAGGAATTGAGAAAGGGATAGAAGATATTGCTAAGAAAAACTCTGTATTGGTTAGAACATATTCCATAATTTACAAACTAGTTGAAGAGGTAGAAGATGCATTAGAGATGCTCTCTACTCCTAAACATGTAGAAGAAGAGATTGGTAATGGGATAATTAAGATGATGTTTCTTCTCTCAGATGGTTCTAAAGTATTAGGTTGTAGAGTTAAGGATGGAATTCTTAAAAGAGACTGTAAAAGTTATATAGTTCGTAATGATGAAATCCTAGGTGAGGGGAAAATACTCTCCCTTAGGAAGGGTAAAGATACTGTACATGAGGCAAAACAGGGAGAGGACTGTGGGGTAATATTGGATATTGATATTGATAGTAATGAGGGGGACGAGATATACTGTTACAAGGTTTCTAGATAATAGATAGGAATTGACACAAACCCCATAATAATATAAAATAGGCTTTGTACCATGGTTGTCTATTGTCAAATTAAATATATGATGATAATCTAGAATATATGTCATTGTCTAAAGAAGAAAAACAGAAGGTTGTTAACACTTACGCCCTGCATGAGGGTGATACTGGTTCACCAGAGGTTCAGATTGCTATATTAACAGAAGAGATAAACAAATTAAGTGAACATCTTAAAGAGCATAAAAAGGATAATCATTCTAGAAGAGGTTTGTTGCAAAAGGTTGGTAAAAGGAGAAGATTAATTCAATACCTTTCTGCAAATGAACCTGAGAGATATGATACTTTCTCTAAAAAGATAAAGATTTAACTGCTTTTCATCAAGGCCTTTCTTTTTTCCCTTTCTCTTGATATAACTACAAGATTATATTTTTGTTATTTAATATTTTATTTATCTATTTATGTTGTTTAATCATAAGATTTATGAATTTGAGATTGATGGAAGAAAGTGTTCTTTTGAAACAGGAAAACTTGCATTAAAATCAGAGAGTGCAGTTATTGCACGAATGGGTGATACAGTTGTAGAGGTTAATGTTAATACATCTCCTGCTAAACAGGAGAGTGATTACTTCCCTATGTCTGTTGAGTATATTGAGAGATTCTATGCATCTGGAAAGATAAATGGTTCTAGGTTTGTTAAGATTGAAAGATTTCCTAGTGATGATGCAATCCTTAAAGCAAGGATGATAGATAGGGCACTGAGATCTAGATTTCCTAGTGACTATAGAGATGATTTAAGTCTCATTGTTACAGTAATGTCATATGACGAAGAGAATGACCCCGTAATATTAGCAATTAACGCTGCTTCAGTAGCATTGCTAAATTCTAAAGCACCATTTGATGGACCTGTTGCAGGTGTAAGAATGGGAATGGAGAATGGTGAAATAAAAGGGGTTTACAAAAGTTTAGAGGATGTAAGTGAACAAGATGTCTTAAACTATGTATTAGGAGGAGATGAGAAACTGTTTACAATGATTGATGCTGGTTGCTATGAACTCCCAGAAGATCAAGTATTAAAAGCTATGGAGTTAGGTTTAGTGGAAATGAAGAAATGGATATCTGCTCAAAATGAGTTTGTTAAGCTACTTGAGAAGAAAGAGAAGACTTACAAGTCATATGCACTAGATGAGAATATGATAAAGGAGATGGAGGAGTTTCTGGGAGAAAGAACAATTGAGAATCTTTTGAAAGGTGATAAGTCTGTTCACGAGTCTACTAAGGAAGAGGTATTTGAAAAATTTGCAGGTAAATATACCAAGTTACAAATGAGTGAAGGGTATGAGAAATTACTTAAGAAGGCAATGAGAAAGTATGTTGTAGAACAAAAGAAACGAGCTGATGGGAGAGGGTATGATGAAATTAGGGAGATGGATGCCCAGATTGATTTACTACCTAGAGTCCATGGATCTGGATTGTTTACTAGAGGTGTTACTCAAGTACTCTCTATTGCAACCCTAGGTACTCTAGAAGATGCAAAAATGGTAGATGATATGTTAGGAGAGAAAGAGAAAAGGTATATGCATTACTACAATGATTTACCTTTTGCATATGGTGATACTGATAGGGTAAGACTATCTCCAAGTAGAAGAGCTATTGGTCATGGGATGCTTGCTGAGAAAGCATTAATACCTGTAATCCCATCTGTTGAAGAATTCCCTTACACAATATTAGTAATGTCAGAAGTACAAGGAGAAAACGGATCTTCATCTATGGCATCTGCCTGTGGTTCAACCTTAGCCTTAATGGCTGCGGGTGTTCCAATTAAAAAGATGGTTGGTGGTATAGCTTGTGGGTTAGTAGCAGAAGAGAATGGAGAATTCCATATTCTTACTGATATGCAAGGAGTAGAAGATTTCTATGGGGATATGGATTTCAAGATTACTGGAACAAAAGATGGTATTACTGCAGTACAGATGGATAACAAGATGTCTGGACTAAGTATGGATATTGTAAAAGCAACCTTTGAAAAGTCAAAGATAGCAAGAGCAGAGGTTTTAAAGATTATGGAGAAAGCAATTGCTCAACCTAAGGAGCAGTTATCAGAATTCGCACCTAAGGTAGCAAGAGCATCAATCCCAGTAGAAAAGATTGGTGAGTTAATAGGGCCTGGAGGGAAAAATATTAGGGAGTTAACTGAAAGAACAGGAGCAAAGATATCAGTCGAAGAAAGTGGTGCTGTAAATATCTATTCTATGGATCAAAGTTCCATTGATGCAGCATTATCCTATGTAAAAAAATTGGGATTAGTACCGGTAGTAGGAGAAATATATGATGGTAAGGTAGCAACTATTATGGAGTATGGTGCTTTTGTTGATATTGCACCTGGGATATCAGGTCTTGTTCATGTCTCTGAAATTGCAGAAGGGTTTGTAAAAGATGTAAGAAAATATCTTAAAGAGGGAGATGATGTTAAAGTTAAACTCCTTTCTAAGGAAAGAGACGGGAAATTGAAGTTAAGTATTAAACAGGTAGATGCTCCAAAAGAGAAGAGTGAAGCTGTTGAATAGATAAATAGGGGAGAGATCCCCTATTTTTTTGTAATTTTAGCAATAAAAAAGCCCATCATCTCTGAAGATGGAAGTATTCTAATACTCTTTTTAACTGAAGGATGATACACATTCCCACTCCAATTTGTAATTCCCTTGGTAATATGTTTTCTATACTCTCTAAACTCATCAGTAGAGATTAACTCAATCTCCTCCACTTGAGCATTGGGATGTCTTTTTAAAAGTGAAGTTACAACTCTTTCATTCTCTTCTGGTTCAAGTGTACAGGTAGAATATACTAGTATCCCTCCGGTTTTTAATGTTCTAAAAGCTGACTCAACCAATTCTTCCTGAATTAAAGCACTACTCTTTACTTTCTTTATACTCCAGAATCTCAAAGGTTTGGGACCACGCATATATATTCTACCCTCACCACTACAAGGGGCATCCAAAAGAACTTTGTCAAAATAGTCAGGGTATTTTCTCCCAAACTCTCTGGCATCACTTAGGGTGATTTTTACCTTATTTGCACCAAACTGTTCAATTACATTCCTAAGAGAATTAGTACGACTAACTTCTAATTCGTTTGCTAAGATAATGGCATCATTCTTAGTTATATCTGCAATATGTGTAGTTTTACTACCAGGGGCTGCACACATATCTAAAATTCTTTCCCTCTTCATTGGAGATAGTACTAAAGTAGCAAGGATACTAGAGAGATCCTGTATGTAAAAAAGTCCTTCTTGATACTCGGCTATTTGAGATATTTCTGCTTTGTCCCTGTTATTTACAAAGTAGGTATTTAAAGCCCAAGGTATTCTTTCTAATTCATAGCCTCTAGCTCTAAGTAATCGATATGTTTCTCTTACATCTCCCTTTAAACCATTTAAACGTATGGTAGTTTTTGCTCTTTGATTAAACAGTCCTAGTATCTTCGATTTAGGGATCATTAATATACTTGCCATCCTAGATATGAAAATATCATCCTTAGTAAAGTACTTCTCTTTTCTCTCGGTATTCATATTTCTTGGTTTTTTGTAATTACTCCTTGTTCTCTTTCTTCCCATTATATTTCCCCCTTTAAATATTTAATTATACTTGAAATTACTAAACCAGCAGTTTCAGTCCTAAGGATATTCCCTTCTAACTTTATGAATGTAAAACGATTTTTCTCAAAAAATACTAAATCTTTACTACTCCATCCCCTCTCTGGTCCAATTGCAATTAAGAAAGATTCTTTGACATCAATCCCCTGTAAATATTTCTTTAGACTCACACTATTACTATTTTCTGTTGAGAGACAGATTCTGTTTTTAGAGTTAGTAATTTCTAAATCTTGTAATTTAAGAGGTTTCTCAACAATCAAGGGTTTAGTATTTCGAGATTGCTCTACTGCATCTTTAACAATCTTTTTCCAGAGACCGTATTCTTTAAGGGCTTTGTTTCTAGTTACTGTGGAATACTGAGACTCTACAGGCAAAATCATATCTACCCCTATTTCTACGGATTTCTCTAGTAAGAAGTTAAACTTCTCTTTTCCTATCAATGACTGTATTAAACATATATCTAGAGTATCAGGGATCTCTTTCTCTGAAATTCTTTCTACAATTTCTACCTCTACAGAGCTACTACTAATATCGGTAATTACTCCTAAAAAAAGTGCTTCATATGTTTCAATTTCAATGAAATTCTCTGGTTTTAACCTATGTTGATTAATGACTAATTCGCTATCTGAATCTGACAGATGTAGAGTGTCATTAATACTTAGTTTGTGTTTTACAAAAAATCTATTCATTACTGATTATATCATTTAACTTGACATATATTAGTAAAGACAATCATAATTGTATGTATATATATTAAATTAAGAGAGAAAAAAGATGGATCAGATACCTAGTGTATTTTGGATGATAGTTATTAGTGTGTTAACAATTTTTCTAAGCTATGCTCTTTACCATTTAGCTATGTTGCTTAATGAGTCAAGGAGTACGGTGTCTCAATTAAAAATCACGCTCAAGGAAGTTAATGGTATAGTCTCAGAAGTATCATCAATGATTGATGGTATAAAGACGCCGGTTTCTCAAATAACTGGAGTAGTTCAAAGAGTCTCTTCTGCTTTTAGCGTAGTATCTGGAATAATGGATGGATTTAAATCAGGGAAAAAGGATGATTAAGTCGTTGATATTGTTCCTACTACTTAGTATTATGGATAAATGAATTTAACTCCACATCAGAAGAGACAGTTGAGGTTTGTAATAGTACTTGTTATTGGTATACCTTTAACAGTATTTGCCCTTTACAAAGGGGTCCAACTTTTAATAAATGCAAGTGGAGATGCTACACCTCAAGAGGTTGTGGTATCAAATCTTACTACTAGTTCTTTGACTGTAAGTTGGGTAACCGAGAAGGCTGTTGATGGTTATGTTATTCCTGTCTTAAATGGTACAGAACAAAATCCCGTATTAGACAAGAGAGGCAGTGGAAAGAGAGAATCTCACTATGTAGTATTGAAGAGTTTAGAGCCTTCTTCAGAGTACTCCTTTATACTGGTTTCAGATAATGAGAAATATACACAGGGTAGTAGTGGTACTTACAAGTTTACTACTGCTCCCATAGGGGAGGATACTCCTGTTCCTAACCCAGTGTATGGTACTGTAACTGGTTCAAATGCACAGGAATCCATTATATATGTAATGTTTAAAGACAAAAGTGTATACCCAGTATCTACTGATGTACCTGAGAATGGTAATTGGATTGTAGAACTTTCATCTTTTAGGAGTATATCTGATATGGGTTTAATTAGAACAACAGATAGTACACAGTTAATAGTAATTGCAAGAAATGGTTTGAATCAAGCTGGTGTAATAGAGGGTAGCTATTCTGAACTTTTTAACAAAAGTGGTCAATTAAATAGTGATTTGGTATTAGCAGATGTGGCAGTTAACGAAATTACTTCGTATTTCCCTAACCAAACATTACTAGGGAATGCATCAGTAACACCTGATCCTGTACCACAGCCGGAACCACAAGCAAAACCAACTCCTAAACCAGTTCCGTCTGTACCAATCTCTACTAAATATATTGTTAGACAGGATGTTCCTTGGGAGGATTTAAGTAATGCTAGGGTTGGGACCCTAGATCTTACTACTGGTGAAGATAGTGTAGTCATTGTTAACTTAACAGATACCAACTTCGTAGTTGCATGGAGGTCAAGAGAAAAAGAACAAGGATATATTAAATATGGGCTATCTAAAGAGGTGTTAGATAGTGAAATGAAAGATTCAAGAGATTCTCTAACAGTTAAGGGCGATTATTATTCCCACTATATTGAAAGTGGAAGACTAAAACCAGATACAACATATTACTTTGAAATATATTCTGGTGATAGTAAATATGATAATAATGGGAGTAAGTATACCATTACTACGTACTCAACACTCTCCTCTGCTCCACCTCTTGATACTCGTGGTGGTACCTTAATTAATTCCTCTGATCCTTCTGATTGGGTCTTGGTATTTCAACTAATTGATAATGATGGTGTTGGTACATCTGATTCTTCTGGATATATTGCTACAATACCAGATTTGGATGGGTCTTGGATACTAGTTGTCGGTGATGCTAGGAGTTCTGATGGTTCATCATACTTCACCTTCTCTCAAGATGATATCTTACAAGCCTCTTTCTTAGGAGCTCAGGGAAACACCTTTGATTTTAATCTAGGACAGAATGATATACAATTAGATGTTAGTAAATTAGGTGGTGGAGTAAGAACAAGAGTTGATTTACTCACAGATTATGGAATAGTTGATTTACAATAGGGTAATCTATGAAAGATGTTTTTGAGAAATTAAAACCAATATTACTATTATTGTCCATGTCATTGGTTTCTTTTGGTATTGTATGGGTAGTGAATCAGTTTAAGTATAGCAACAAGCCTGTTGTAGTAAGTGCACCTGTTTTACAATCCCCACCCGAACAACAAGAAGAGAGTATGCCTCTAATGGAGGATACGTCAGAACTTTTAGAGGTACCCCAAGAAAACGAGTACGATGAATATGTTCTCTCAGAGTTAGATGAGTCTGAGGTTAAGGGTGCTGCTCAGTGTAAAAACATTGAGACCTTTACAGACATTAAATCATCTTCCATATGTATTAGAGAGTTTGAGGACAAGGGGGAAGTAGATTTTGGTGATGGGGAGGCTGTTTCAGGTACATTAGTGAGGAAGGAAGCTCAAGTAGAGTTAACTAAAGTTACTGTTCCTTTAGAACTGTACTCAGGGGTAGAGGTCGCAGACTCCAACAGATTAATAACTAAAGAGACTCCTACACTTAAACCAGCTGGTGAACAGGTGGACGATCTTTCTGGGAATGTTCAGATGCCTCCTAATGTACAGGTTGGTACAAAATTAACTTGGGATGAAGAGAAACCTTTTAAATCTAGTTATGGAGTTGGTTTTGCAAGTGCACCTGATACTTTTACAGAAAGTGGGGATGTTGGAGTTGAAACAGAATTGGGTAATCAGTGTGATGATGATATGTATAACAATGTTTCAAATGTTAACCCAAGTAGGTCAAATGCCATATTTAAGTTTCTGAATAATACATATTACAGATTTCCTAATGAAGTATTGGATATAACTGAAGAGACTGCTGCAGAGGAGTGTTCTGATTCTGATACTTTCATAGTTTGGGATAAGAGGGAATATATTGCATGTAGGGCTAGTTTAGTTACTCAGACGGTTGAGTTTTTCAAGGATATTGTACTCTGGTGGGAGGAATTTGATAACAAGAGGTATTGTGAAGCAAATCCTGATGAGTGTATGGATACTGAAGACATTATCGTGATGATGACCTCAACTTTTGGATCAGATACAGAATGTACAGATGAGGAAGGGAGTGCATGTACTAATGCATATATGAATACTAGAAACAGGGTAGTACTTCCACCAAATGCAGATATGGGTGGTAAACAGTATTTTCTTACTCCATGCAAAGCTAAAGTTAAGGGAGCTCGTGGAGAACAGGATGTCCAGTGTGCTTGGGATATGTCACATCTGTTTAAAGAGAGAAAAGTAAATGAATATGACGATACACCTAATACTGAGTTTACTCCTTCTGAGGAGGAATATGAGGAGTTCCTTAAAGAAGAGGTACAGGGTACTAGGGGTACTGAAAGATTAATACAGTAATTAATTTAGTTAATTTTATATCTATACAATATGGGTATTTCTAAAAAAATATATTTAAATATTCTTAGTATAAAGGGTATTACTCAGAGGAAGAGTTTTAAGATCTCTTTTATGACCATTATGACTTTTCTAATGTTTTTCATGACATTCAACTCCTATGCACAAGAAGAAACAATTTCTCCTGATTGGTCTGGGACACAGGAGTTCTGTAATAATATCAGTGGGGTAAAAGATGGTAAGCAAGACAATGTCGTAACAGGTAATTGCACACATGTTGAGGCCGGTGCATGGACTGCAGCAGTCCTATTAGATCCTTCGGTTTCACCAGACTATGTAACTGTTCTAGACAATCCTAGAATACCTAGTGACTTGAAAGCAGGGTTAATTGGTTTAGCTGATAGTGCAGGTACTGCCTTGTATGCTAACTATCCTCTAATTAATATCCCACAACATTTAGCACAACGATGGGTTCCTGGATATGAAGATAGTACAACATCTTTGTATGCTGCTGAATCTCATCCAAGTGGTTATTCCGTATTATCAGATTCAGGTATTGCCGGCTTATGGACTAGAACATTAAATCTTTCCTACCTTTTCTTTGTAGTGGTAATGATTGTTGCAGGTTTCATGATTATGTTCAGACACAAACTGGGAGGACAAACAATGGTTACATTAGCAAATGTATTACCCAGAGTAATTTCTGCTTTAATATTTGCAACTTTTAGTTTTGCCATAGCGGGACTAGTTATTGATTTGGGTGGAATAGTAATGAATCTAATTGCTTACATATATGAGGGGGTTGAATTAAATTCAATTTCAAAAGTATCGACCTTAATGGCAAGTGTATTGAATACCAAAGCATGGACACTAACTGGTGCTGGTGGTTTGACAGCATATGTTTTTTCGGGATTGGGCTTGAAAGCTATTACCGCGAAGGCGGTAGCAGCAGGTGCAGCGGCTACAGGATTCTTGCCATTTCTCTTAGGTGCTGTTGGAGCAGTCGGCATTATTGCATTGATTCTTGCAGTAGTTATTTTAGGTATTTTCTTCGTTGGTGCTTTGAAGGTAATAATTACTCTGTTTAAGGCATATATCCAACTATTACTTGCCGTTATCTTAGGACCCATACAAATAACATTGGGTGCGCTCCCAGGGTCTTCTCATGCAATTAAGAATTGGCTATTAAGTATTCTGAGAAACGTTATGGTGTTTCCTGTAGTTTTTGCTATTGTTAATTTACCAAACGCTCTTGCTGCTTCAGATAAAATACTTGTAAGTTTTCCAGGGAAATTAGTAAATGAGGATCCTTCAGCATATTATCCAGAGGGTGTAGATGCAAATTCAGGGTTTTTCATTTTAGTAATGAAAATATTTGTTCTGTACTTTGCTGCTCAAGCACCTAAATTCTTGGAGAAGTGGTTCCCACCTGATTCATCTAGAGCAATGCAAGAAGGGTACAAACAGACTAAAGATAGTTTGCAAAAGATTCCACTTGTAGGAGGTATGTTTAAATAATTGAATAATATATGCCTAAGGGAAGAACAAAGAAAAACTATGATGCATTAGGAAGTATATTTGATTTCATCTTTCAAGAAGCAGAAAAGCCTGTAGACAAAAGGAGGCCTGTTCCACCTACGGGTATATCTGCTGAGGGAGAATTTAGTGATGCCCTAATATCTACCTTAGAAAAACCAGGTGCTTTCGTTTCAAATACATTAATAAAGGAGTTTAATGATGCACTAGATGTTAAGTTGCTTAGTCTAGATTTTAATAATCAGGGGAAGATAAACATATCTGCAAACAATATTGTGGATGTAATTAGAGATCCTGGTGCATTTGTTGACAAGGCTATACAAAGAGCTAAGACAGATAGAAAAGCCTCTAGGGTAAGATTCTTAGGTGAGGCAATGGATGATTTCTTGATTACTTCCTGGGCACATAAATATGGTGATACAGAAGCAAGGGAGATTGCACTTGCAAATGCTTCTGCTAATCAAGATATTAGGAAAGAACGTCACAAGATATCTAGGGCCATTGGTCAGAGTGTAAGATATTCTCCCGAGACTCAGTTTCTTAATTCTGACTTTATTATTGACAGAAGTATAGAATTAATTGGAAGACGTACTTTTGGAAGTAATTGGGATACTCTTTCAGAGAGCCAAAAGAGTGAATTTAGCAATTTACTTTCGGGATCTGGTCCCTTATCAAGCATTACTCGGTCAGAGATAGAGTTAGATAAATTTGTTTCTGGTCAAAAAAAGTATTCGGAGAATCCTTCTGTTGCTGACGTACAGAAGTACTTAGTTAAAAATTTTGGGAAAAAAGAAGCACAGGCTTTTGCTAGAGCTGTGGATTATTCGAATCCAAAACAATCTGTAGATATTTCTGACCCTCAATTGTATAAATCTCTAGAAAGAAATCATTTAGCCGGGAAAATAGGTGCTTTGGGGAATCCTGCAGTTGGAACAGATGATTACAAAAAGAAGTTGATGTATCAAAAGAATCTTAATTTTGTAAATCTTCAGACAAGAGATCAGATTAGAGATTTAAAGGAGAAAATAAATGATATTAAGGAGTTAGCAAAAAAAAAGAGGATGGAGCAAACCATTGCTGATGAAGAAATAGCTAAGATACAGAAAGCCATTGATGATGGAGAAACTGCTCTTAGATTTATGGGTGGGAAAATGCACAATATCGTAAATGTAACAGGAAGGTTAGAAGGATATCTAAACTCTCTCAATACTGTTTGGGGAGGAGTAATGGGTGCTCCCAATTTAATATCGAGTATTTTAAATGGAGACTTCTTTGATTCAAGGAAGAACACTTGGAATAATCCTGTTGAAGAAAAAGCGGTTACTGATTCAGTAATAATATATATGGCTAAATATACTAAAGGTAGAACTTTTTCAAATGCATATAACAAGATAGGAGAAACCGTGTATTATTTAACTCCTAGGTCCATAATGAGAACGTTCTTTTTCAATGGAGAGGGATTTGCCTTACTAATGAGAAAGAGATTAAATTTTTTAGAGGATTCTAAAATCTTTGATCTGATGAGAATAGATGGTAATATAGGTGGCAAAAAAATGACTTCAGATGATATTTTAAAGATATACTCTCAGTCGCCCGCAGAAGTTAAAAAATTTGTTGAGAAGCAACTAGATTTTTTTAAATCACGTCTTACTGACAAGCAATACAAGCAATTAGAAAAACTATTGAAGAGTTCATCAAGATATCATGGACTATTTCATTTCTTTGGAAGACCTGCAAGATTCAAAGCTGCATTAGACAAACTTGTGCAAAAAAGAGCAAGAAGGATAAGGGCGAGATTACTTAGGGTATTTACTAAGAACAAAAGAATCAGGGAATGGTTAGTTAAAAAGGGTGTACTAAAACTTTTTGGTACATGGGTTGCCAAGGGAGGGGTAAAGAATTTAGTTAAGGCCTTTGTTACTACCATCATGGGTGCTTTAGGTCAAACGCTTACACCTGTTGGCAGTATAATAGTTTCAGCACTAACATGGGTATTAACAGATTTAATAATGAAACTTACTAAATTTGCAATGCAAATTGCTATATGGATGATGTGGGGATTTATAGCTATAGCAGTCCTTATCTTCTCTGGAGGTCTTTCACTTTCTAGAAAATCAAATAAAAGGGCATTTTCATATAACTATGTACCACCTAATGCAGTAAATAAGTGTATGCCAATGAGTCCTCTCGATGACCCAGAAACCCCTATTCCCATTATTGGATCTTGTATTCTTGGAGAGGGATATATTCCTTGCTCACAAGGTTGGGATATCAACGCTTCTTGGAGTAACCAGATATGTTTTAGTCATAACTATCCAGGTATGCATGTTGATTTAACTAATGTTTCGTATATCTATGCACCTGATTTTTGTGATGATTCTGGTTCGGAGTGTAGAATAGTTAGCTCAACACCCTGGTATTGTGGAACAGATGGGAAATATGCGGGAGATGAGATAGTATTTTCTTTCCAAACAGGGGAGTATACATTTACTTTTAATTTTCTGCATGTAAAACTTCTACCTGGATTCTCTGCGGGAAGTAGTTTGTCGAGTGGTGCATTTGCCTATGTGCAAGGTAGTGATGAAATTGATAGTGGGAACTGTTGGAGTGGAAAGCATTTACATATTGAGTATGGGAAAGTGAATGGTACGGCTGTCAGCCCACTAGATTTGTTACTTGCTTTTGATTGTGATGTTCCCGAAGACGTATCTCAGTGTGCAAGTTGTAATGGTGGTGGTGGTGAGGTAGATCTTCCATTTATTGATCTCCCAGAAAGTGGAGAGAATCCATATGCACAATCGATTACCTCAAGTGCAAGTCAAATAACAGGATTTTTAGGAAAAGGATATTGGAATTTCTACAACAAACCGCTACCTGCTATGCCACAAAACTACTCTCATCAAGGCGCGAATTTGATTTGGAGTCAAGATAAGTACGAAATGTGGTTGAGTGAGTGGCAGTATCTTCCAGATTATGGAGTAAGTAAATTAAATAGTGATATCTACTCGTTATATTGGTGTACGTGGCTAACATACAAATCGTATGTTGCAGCAGGAGTTCCTAATGCCAATTCTGTTCTAGCATATTTCGGGGTATCTGGTCTTAAGAGCTCATTCTCAAGTGCTGGGAATGGATATAGTTTCATTAGTAATACCTCGGGTATTGTAAATAGTATCTCTCCAGGAGATGTGATCTTCTACAGTAGGGGCTCTACAGATGCCCATGTAGGTATAGTTAAAAGCGTCTCATCTAATACCATAACCACACTAGAATCAAACGCCAGTAGACTTCAAAGTACTCTAACAGTCAATGGTGATGGGAGTATTAGTGGAATTGGTGACTTGTCAGTCTCTGGGTTTGGAATATATAGATAATATAATTTTGAAAAAAAAAGATATGAAGTTAGTTATTAAGAAGAAGTTATACATTATAATTATAATACTAGTATTTGTACTTGCTATTTTTGTTGCAATGTTCCTCGTCAACAAGAGAAAAGATGATACTGCTTTGTATTTTGAAGATGAGGAAGATTTTTCAGAAAGTGCTCAAGCTATGTTGGAACTAGGGAAGGCCCAGGAAGAGATGGAAGAGAAATATCCTTGGTATTTTGAATTCCCAATAGACAGGTATAATTACATGGTAGTATGGTCTCCCGAAACAGAACAGTTTCGGATAATTGTAAAGGCAAATGAAAATATTAAGTCATATGTGCTTAAAAATATTGTGGATATTGCGATAAGAGATATTGAAGAGATTACGGGATTGGATATAGAGGAGGAAGATTACTACGTAGTATTTATTTAACAGTGATGAATGATTCTCTCTTTTTATCTTCCCACCTGTTTGTGTTAAAATAACCCTATGAAACATTTTAAATATATACTCTCAATATTAATCCTCCTTTCCTCCGCTTCTTTCTCTTTGTATGCTACTGAAATCCTCCAAAGGGAAGAATTTGGGATGGATGAGACTCTGTCAACTCAGTCTGAGATATATTCATTACCACAAAAGATATATATCACCCAATTAGATGGTTTTAATCATAACCTCTATGACAATCCACAGGAGTGGATTAAACTTCTCTACTATTACAGTGTAACAAGGTTAGGATTAAAGGATATCCCATTTAATTACTTAATTGACAGGAGTGGAAATATATATGAGGGAGCAAAGGGTGGTGATGGAGTGAACCCAGGATTACAAGGAGGAGAGAATGTAGTATTAATTGGGATTATGGATGACAATACGAGTATATCTCCTAGGGCATCTTCTGCCTTAGTTTCATTAGTTGAGACCCTCTCTTACAGACATGGTATTCAGAGTGATAGCTGGGAACTAGTTAATCTCAAATTAAAAAGGAACGAAAATGCCGTATCATATCTTACATATACCAAATCAGAGTCAGTATTACTTAATTCAATTACTAATACATTGAGTGAAGTCCAGTGGTCTGATATTGAACATATGGACTACAAGGGTAGTATTGTATCTGTTGAATATGAGAAAGAGGTTGAGATAGGGAATAGGTTAAATGTTAAAGTAAAAATTAAAAACGAGAATGATTTTACTTGGTTAGGTGACTTAACATATATATATATTTCTACTTTAGACTCCGCTGAAAGTCCTCATGCAATTAATGGGGAGTGGGAAAGTTTTAGTAAGCCTACATATATAAAGGGTATGTATATTAAATCTGGTGAAACAGGAGAGATTGAATTCCAACTAGAAGCTAAGAGTAAACCGGGTGATTACAAAGAGAGTTTCTACTTTATGAAATCTGCTGAAAATATTGTAGAAGGTAGTACATTTGATCTTGAATTTTCCATTGTTAAAGGAAACAACAACTTGATTGAGATTGTATCTCCACAATTTGGTTTCGCAAATATCAGAGATTGTAGATGGTACAGTTGCAAGGTACTTGAAGTTGCTAACGAGGGCCAGGTATATATTACTACTGGGAAAGAAGAGGGTTGGTATATTGTCAAATTCGGGGAAGAGAAGATAGGTTGGGTATATCAAAAATATGCAAAAGAGATTTAACTCATAGCAGTTAGTTCATATATTTTCTACCTCATAACTTTCATAAACTGTATATAAAGTAATACTTAGAATATAATCGAGATTGTGAATTTACTAGATATCATACTCGGGAAATTAAATGATGAACAGAAAATTGCTGTTCAAAGTACTAAAGGACCACTACTAGTATTTGCAGGTGCTGGTTCAGGCAAGACTAGAGTTATTACTAACCGAATAGCATATTTAATAACTCAGGAGAGTGTAAAGCCCAGTAATATTCTTGCTCTTACATTTACCAA
>CAZZPP010000001.1:58223-87726 GCA_964655705.1 uncultured Candidatus Saccharibacteria bacterium
AGGATATATCGAAGATATTGTTGCAGATATATATCCCTTGTACCAGAAACAACTCCAATCTCAAAATGCGGTAGACTTTGGAGACTTAATATACTTAACTGTTAAATTACTATCTTCAAACAAAGAGGTGTTGGGTAAGTATCAGGAGAAATACAGATATATTCTCATTGATGAGTACCAAGATACAAATACTGCACAGTATATGTTTGCTAAACTACTTTCAGAAAAATATCAAAATATCTGTGTAGTGGGTGATGATGATCAAGGCATCTATGGATGGAGAGGAGCAGATATTAAAAACATTCAATCTTTTGAGAAGGATTTTAAAAATGTAAAAGTAGTTAAATTGGAACAGAATTATAGATCCTCTGGCAATGTTATATCTGCAGCTATATCGGTAATAGCGCAGAATGCATTAAGGGTTGAAAAAAAATTGTGGACGGAGAAAGAAAATGGCAATCCTATTAGTATCTATCAGGCACATGATCAAGAAGATGAAGCCAACTATGTAGTGAATGAGATTAATAGGTTAAGGAGAATGGGAGTTACACTCTCGGATATTGCTGTTTTGTATAGGACTAATTACCAGTCTAGAGCTATTGAAGAGGCTATGCTTAAGGGTGGATTACCATACAAATTAGTAGGAGGTTTTAGATTCTATGAGAGAAAGGAGATTAAGGATATTCTTAGCTATATGAGATTTGTATTTAATCCTAAAGATGACTTGAGTATCTCAAGGATTTTGAATGTCCCAAACAGGAAAATGGGGCCCAAGTCTGTAGCTAACCTTCACTCACTTGCTCAATACTGCGGATGTTCTGTAGGAGAGTTGTTAGTAGCTAGTTACGAGATAGAAAGCTCTCTAAATCGCCTGTTAGATATCTCATCAGGGGTATATACAAAGATTGAATCAAAGATGGAGGATATTTCTAAATACAGGAGTATCATAGACCTCTTTGGTAGTATCTTTATACAAAGTCAAAATATTGACGTTCTTTCAGTTATTGATTTAATTCTAAGAAAGAGCAGCTACGTTGAATGGGTTGATGACAAAACACAAGAGGCTGAGTATATGAAAGAGAATATTGAGGAGTTAAAAAATGTTGCAGGTAGTTATGCTTTAAAGTTTAAAGAGAAATCCTTAGATATATTCTTACAAGAAATTAATCTCATAGAGCAGGAACAAAACAAGAACCAAGATGGTAGTGGTAACTATGTTAACCTTATGACTTTACACTCATCCAAAGGTTTGGAATTTGAATATGTTTTCATTGTAGGTGTAGAGGAGGGGATACTTCCCCATTCTAGGTCTTTTACTGATGAAGATGAATTAGAGGAAGAGAGGAGGCTATGCTATGTAGGTATTACTAGGGCTAAGGAGAAACTCTTTTTAACTTTTACTCAACAGAGATTAAGCAGAGAGGGATATTCTACACAGATACCCTCTAGATTCTTAGGTGAGATACCTCAAGATATATGCGAATACTATTCTTGGGAGAGTTAGTTTCCTCCTAGATATTTTGCATTGCAGGCTGGCCATTGACTTGCTCTTGTTGATTCTCCAGCCCTATATTTCTCTACAGTATGTTTGATTTGTGCATACCCATCAAAGATATTTTCACTAAATTGTTTACTCCACCAGTAAGGACTCCATTGGAAGAGACCTTTGTAGTTACCTTTGTTTGATTCTGCATTACATCCTGATTCACAATACATAATAAATTTTAACCAAGATTTTTCAGCATCACTGTAAGGTCCAGAATCTACAACAGAGTACCAATGCTCACAATCATATCCTCGTACTTGGATACCCTCAAGGGAATACCATGAGGTACCCACTTCTCTAATATCCTTAATGGGATGTTTAAGGATCACCTCATCGATTAATTCGCTCCCAACTAATATCCCATCCTGATATGTATTTGTATATATTAATTTCTTCACTCCCTCTTTTCCCTCTTGGATAATATTCTCTTGTCCTCTTAAGTATTTACTACTCTCTATGGTCTCTGAAGTATATGGAATTTCTTCTAACACCTCATATACAACATTTTTGGTATTAACAATTGTAATTACACTTCCATTAATTACATATTGTGTGTTTAAATATACAGAATCATTTTCAATTAAAGTAATACCATTTTCTCTCAATATCTCATGTATATCCGTTAATGTAGTTAATATACTTGTTACGCTTTCTCCCCTCTTTATCATTACTAACTTAGGTCCATAGGAGAATCTCTCTTGATTAGAATCTGGAAGGTAGAATGCACCTTTAACTTGGGCATCGGAAACGGAAGGATACTGGTATGCAAAAACAAGATCTTTAGATCTTAAAAGAAGAAATAATGAGAAAATCCCTAGTGGAATAATAAAGAGAGAGAGAATCCTAAATATACTTTTTTTGTTGTTTTTGTGGTATTTTTCGGTATCCATACTAACCCCAATCTATTACGGGATTAATCAGAGTATAGCATGATTGGAAAAACATGTGTAAAATGTAAAGTATGAAAAAAATATTAAAAAGTGTTTTCCTTCTTTCCATCATTGTTCTTTCAGCATTCCTCTTGTCTGGGTGTACTGCATCCCAAGAGGAGATTAGTCAGTATAATAGGGATATTGCAGACTCAGACATACTAATTGAAGGTAAGGAGTATACCCTAGCAATTGATAAATTAAGTAATGCCGCAGAGGTTATACCAAATAGAATTGATGCCTTTGAAAGAATTATTGATATCTTCATACTTAAAAATAGATTAGAGGATGCAACGA
Organism: uncultured Candidatus Saccharibacteria bacterium; assembly: GCA_964655705.1. Lineage (GTDB taxonomy): Bacteria > Patescibacteriota > Dojkabacteria > SC72 > SC72 > UBA2259. The sequence goes on from CAZZPP010000001.1 coordinate 60,996, forward strand.
AGATAGTAGAGGAATCTGGGGGTCAACTTAACGATGAGGATAAGGCAAAGTTGTATGTATCAATAGGGGATGCATATTACAGGATTAAGGAGTATCAGAAATCCCTGTATAACTATCAATTAGCAAAAGGTATGTATGGAGATAATCAGAGGGCCTCTCTTGGTATTGCCAAATCATATTTACAGGATGGAGAAATAGAGAAGTCTCGTTCAATGTTAAACGAAAATTATGAAGGAGATTTCCTCATAGAATCTACTCTACTCTTCTCATACATTCAGGGATTAAATGATACGCAACAAGCTCTTGAGAGTGTGCAGAGTGTAGAGCCTGGGGATGATTGGAGAGAATTGTATTTAGATTGGATTGATGTATTAGAGAGCTTAGATGAGGACGAACTATTTAATGGTGCGAAACTTGGAAAGGAGTATTGTGATAAGGGGTATCCATACTTAGCGGTTGCCCTTTTGGAGCCTAAGCTTGATAAGATGGGGGAGTATATTGATGGGGTATATATACTGGGTAAGGCATATTCAGAATTTGGTGACTATCAAAAGAGTATAGATGTACTTGAGAATGCATCTTCCTTAGGAGACCTTAATCAATATATCTATTGGGTATTGGCTAGGGACTACAACTTGCGAGATGATATTAATAGTTCGATTGCTTACTATGATAACGCAATATCTTACGGTGCATCTCAGACAGAATCTTCATTGTATATTGAATATCTGGATCTCTTAATGCAAGAAGATCTTACTGAAAAAGCTCTAGAAGTAGTTAAGAGTGCAGAAAAGATATTTAAGGAATCATGGGTATCAATATACTTCTTGAAAATATACTCAATGAGAGAAGACAATGAGATGATTATCTACCATATCAACAAGATATCATATGATAATCTTGAAGAAGAGGAAAAAAGGGAGTTTCTTTTTTTGAAAGCCAGTTTCTTAATTGCTACTTCTAAATTAGATGAGGCACAGGAGACATTAGATGCTTTTTGGGAGTTAGACCCTTATGATGCTAGGTATAACCTCCTTTCTGCGAAATTAAATCAAGAGAATGGTCAATTAGATGAGGCCAGGGAATTTGCTAAAAAAGCCATAGAATATGATTTAGAGGGAGAAGTATCTAAAGAAGCACAGTCACTGTTGGCACAGATAGATTAGTCTGATATAATCCATACCGGTAAATTCCTAAGTTCCCGTTAGGCTTAATTTTATGTTTATTTAAATATGCAAACCTATGATATTAAAATGCCTTTAGAGCAGATTCGCAATATTGGGATTATTGCCCATATTGATGCAGGAAAAACAACAACTACAGAAAGGCTTTTGTACTTTACTGGTCAGATTCATAAAATGGGGGAAGTACATGAAGGTGCTGCAACAACAGACTTCATGGAACAGGAACAGGAAAGAGGAATAACTATTCAATCAGCAGCTGTAACATGTTTCTGGGATTTTGATAGTAAGAGGTACAGAATCAATATCATTGATACTCCAGGGCATGTAGATTTCACTGCTGAAGTGGAGAGGTCACTAAGAGTGTTGGATGGTGCAGTAGTAATTTTTGATGGAAGGAAGGGTGTTGAACCTCAATCTGAGACTGTATGGAGACAAGCAAATAAATATCATGTACCAAGAATATGTTTTTTAAACAAGATAAACCTAATAGGTGGAGATTTTGACCATAGTTTTTCTACTATCAAACAGAGATTAAGTAACAAAGCGGTTGCTCTAAATATTCCAATAGGTAGAGAGAGCGAATTACACGGATACGTTGATTTACTTCTTAACAAAGCCTTTTCATACGATGGTGCTGATGCTCAAGAAATGACAGAGATTCCAATTCCACAGGAGCTTGAAAGTAAGGCAAAGGAGCAAAGAGATGCTCTTCTAGAAGCTTTAGTAGAAATGGATGACAAATTGATGGAAAAATATTTTGCAGGAGAAGAAATCTCTGTAGAAGAGTTAAAAAATGCTTTAAGGAAAGGTACTTTAGAAAGTAAAATATTCCCAGTACTTGGGGGAGATTCAAGAACCGTTATGTCAAAAACCATCCTCAACTATATTGCGCTCTGTTTACCATCACCTTTAGATGTCCCTCCTGTTCAAGGTGATCATCCAAAAACAGGTGCAGAAATAGAAAGAAAACCAGAAGAAAATGAACCATTCTCGGGATTGGTATTTAAGATAGTAAATGATCCTCACATTGGTAACCTATCTTACTTTAGAGTTTACTCTGGAACTGTTCATTCAGGATCATATGTTTACAATTCAACAAAAGATACTAGAGAAAGAATAAGTAGATTAGTCCTTATGCATGCAGATGACAGGGAGGAAGTTGATACACTTAGAGCTGGAGATATTGGTGCAATTGTAGGGCTTAAAGTATCCGTTACTGGGGACACCTTGTGTGATGAGAGTAATCCAATAATACTAGAGCAGATTACATTTGCAGAACCTGTGGTATCTCAAGCCATAGAGCCTGCAACTAAGTCGGATGAAGAGAAGATGTCGGAGGCACTTAATAGGTTAGTAAGAGAGGATCCTACATTTAGAGTTGAGAGTAATGTAGAAACGGGTCAAACCATTATATCTGGAATGGGAGAATTACATTTAGAGATTATGGTAGACAGAATGAAGAGAGAGTTTAATGTCGTTGCAAATGTTGGTAAACCACAGGTAGCATATAGAGAGACGGTAAAATCAATTTGCGAGCAATCTGAAGGAAGATATATTAAACAGTCTGGAGGTAAAGGGCAGTATGGACACTGTTGGTTAAAGATTGAACCTAATGAGAAAGGCAAAGGTTTTGAATTTGTTAACGCTATTAAAGGAGGTGCTATCCCACGAGAATTCATAGCCCCAATTGAAAAAGGAATTGTCGAATCTATGAAGTCTGGAGTTGTTGCTGGATATCCGGTTGTTGATGTAAAAGTAACTGTATTTGATGGCTCATACCATGAGGTTGACTCCTCTGAGGCGGCTTTCAAAGTTGCTGCCTCTATGGCATTTAAAGATGGTTGTAAAAAAGCTCAACCAATTCTTTTAGAACCAATTATGGATGTCGCAGTAGAAGTACCTCAGCAGTATATGGGAGATGTAACTGGTTCTTTAAGTAGTAAGAGAGGACAGATTCAAGGTACTGAGGATATTGGGAATGGTATTACAGTGATAAATGCTCTAGTACCACTTGCAGAACTTTTTGGATATACTTCTGAACTTAGATCCTTAACTAGTGGTAGAGGTAGTGCAAATATGGAGCCTTCCCATTACGCAGAGGTACCAAGGAATGTTGCAGATGAGATAGCTGGTGTAAAGAGTGGTAGTTAGTATTTTGGATTTTTAAATTCAAGATACTTTAATTGCTGAACAAACACTTGCATTAATAGTCTCTTTTTGATAATATTCCATGCGTACTCTACTGTTTTTTGAAATAGGGTATTGTATTGTTAAAAACAATAATAAATATATATAAATTAATTAAAATATATTCATGGCAGATTTTGAAAGAACAAAGCCACACATGAATATCGGAACCTTGGGTCATATCGATCACGGTAAGACTACATTGGTAAGAGGTATTCTTAATGCTTTCTCAGGGGAGAAAGATAAAATGATTGATAAATTGGATAAAGATCCAGAGTCAAGGGCAAAATCTATTACTGTCGCTGTAGCTCATGTAGAGTTTGAAACAGATACAAGGCACTATGCTTTAGTAGATTGCCCAGGTCATAAAGACTACATAAAAAATATGATTACTGGGGCTGCTCAAATGGATGGTGCAATCTTGGTTGTATCTTCAGATGATGGTGCTATGCCTCAAACAAAAGAGCATATACTTTTAGCAAAACAGGTAGGTGTTCCTAAGATGGTTGTCTTCATAAACAAGTTCGGAGATGCAGATGATGAGATTTTGGAATTAATAAAAGCAGATGTTGCTGACCTTTTAGAAAAGTATGGATATGATGCAAATGCTCCAATAATTGTAGGTGATGCACTTAAGGCGGAAAAGGGTGAAGAGGAAGGATTAGCCTCTGCAAGAGAGTTGATGAATGCAGTTGATGAATTCATTCCAATCCCTGAGAGAGATGTTGAAAAGCCATTCTTAATGCCAATTGAGGATGTTTTCTCAATTGAGGGTAGAGGTACTGTTGTAACAGGAAGAATTGAAAGAGGAGTTTTGAAATTAAATGAAGATGTTGAGATATTGGGTATGGGGAGGAAACCACAAAAAACTGCAGCTACTGGTATTGAAATGTTTAACAAATCAATGAAAGACTCCCAGGCTGGAGATAATGTTGGAATTTTGCTAAGAGGTCTTAAGAGAACTGATGTTGAAAGAGGACAAACACTCTCAAAGCCAGGATCAGTAGAGACCCATACAGACTTCAAAGCCCAGGTATATATCTTAAGCAAAGAAGAGGGTGGTAGACACACTCCATTTGTAACAGGGTACAAACCACAGTTCTATGTAAGAACAGCTGATGTAACTGGTGAGGTAACATTAGCAGAGGGAATTGAAATGGTTGCTCCTGGTGATAATACTGAATTTAGCGTTAAGTTAGTTGCTCCAGTAGTAATTGAAAAAGGTCAAGGATTTGCAATTAGAGAGGGTGGTGCAACAGTAGGGAAGGGAGTTGTCACTGAAGTCGTTAAGTAAGAAAGTTAATCAGGGAGGTTTACCTCCCTGTACTTTAAAGTTTAATTTAGCTCTTTAAGATAGAATGAGTGAAACAGGTTCAAAAATTAGGGTGAAGTTAAAAGGCTACGATTCTGTAGTATTAGATAAGTCTTCTAAAAGTATCATAGAGACTGCAATTAGTACAGGTGCTAAAGTCGCTGGTCCAATACCTCTTCCTACTAGAAGAAGGAAGGTTGCAGTTAATAGGTCACCATTCATCTATAAGAGTTCAATGGAACATTTTGAGATTGGTACTCATAAAAGAGTAATAGACATTATTGATCCAACACCAAAAACTATCGATGCTTTGCAGCATCTTCAGATGCCTGCTGGTGTAGGTATCGAGATACAGTAATAAAAATATGAAAGCTATACTAGGAATTAAAAAAGGAATGACAAGAGTATTCAAAAATGACAGGAGTATCCCTGTTACTTTTGTTGATGTTTCCGGATGTAAAATTGCTGGTATAAAGAATGGGAAAATTGAATTAGCATTGGGAAGTAAGAAGAAAGGAACCAAAGCTCAGTTAGGTCAATATAAAGAATTAGGTTATGTACCTATGCACAAATGGCTGGTTAAAGGTGAATTGACAGAGGGTATCGAAATAGGGAGTGATTTAGTTGCAGAAACATTTAATGAAGGTGATATCGTCTCTATAAGCGGAGTATCTAAGGGAAAAGGTTTTGCAGGAGTAGTAAAAAGACATGGATTTAAAGGAGGTCCAAGAACACATGGTCAATCTGATAGATTGAGAGCACCAGGTTCTATTGGAGCAGGTTCAACCCCAGGAAGAGTATTTAAAGGGATGAGAATGGGTGGAAGAATGGGTTCAGATTCTATCACTATAAAGAATAAAAGAATTGTTGGAATAAAAGACAACTTCATTTTGATTAGTGGTCCAGTACCAGGTTCTAACGGAGATTTAGTAAAAATATATATTGAAAAATAGAAATGGCAGAGAAAGTTAAAAAAGAAAAAACAATAGAAGAGATAAAGTTAAATCCGAAAGTATGGAATTTACCATATAATGCAGATTTAGTAGCTCAGGTTTTGTATGTATACTCAAGTAATGAGAGAAAAGGTACATCAACTGTTAAGGGAAGAGGAGATGTCTCTGGTGGAGGAAAAAAACCTTGGAAACAAAAGGGAACTGGTAGAGCTAGATCTGGCTCCATTAGATCTCCTTTATGGGTAGGAGGTGGTGTCACATTTGGTCCAAATCTAAGAAACTGGAATAGAAGTATTAACAAAGGTATGGTTAGAAAAGCCATGTGTATTGTTCTTTCTGATAGAAATAGAACTGATGCAGTAAAGTTTGTAAACATAGCAACATCTAAAGAGCTTAAGGATATTAGAAGTAAAGTGTTAAAAGATATTGAGAAGAAAACCCTTGTCATATCAGATAACGAGAAAGTAAAGTTAGCACTTAGAAATGTTAAGGGAGTAAATGTCCTAACACCAATGAGAGTTAATGTAAAGAATATTGTAAATAGTAAAGAGATATTCATTGAGAAAGATGCAGTTAATATATTAGAAGAGAGGTTGTTAAATGGAAAGTAAAGAGATTGTATTAAAACCTGTTGTATCTGAGAAGAGTTACTCTTTAGCAAACGAGAGTAACAAGTATGTATTTTTTGTCGATAGCGGTGTTAATAAAATTGAAATTAAGAACGCTGTTGAGAAAAAATACAAAGTTAAGGTATTAAGTGTAAATATTACAATTAAGCCTGGGAAAATGACTAGAGATTGGAAGAGTAACAAATCATCTAGAAGAAGTGATAAAAGAAAAGCAGTAGTAACTGTTAAAAAGGGAGATAAAATTGATGAATTTTTAAATATTGAATAATGGGAGTAAAAGAATTTAAACCAACAACCTCAACACTTAGAGGAACAAAGTTAGAAGATAGATCCATGTTAGAAAAGGATGGTGGCCCTAAGAATCTTTCCATATCTAAAAAACAAAGATCTGGAAGAAATAACCAAGGGAAGATAACGGTAAGACATAGAGGTGGTGGTTTTAAGAGGAGAGTAAGAAAAATTGATTTTAAGAGAGAAAAATTTGGAGTAGAGGCAAAGGTATTAGGTTTGTACTTTGACCCAAATAGGAGTGCACATTTAGCACTTTTACAGTATGCAGATGGTGAGAAAAGATATATAATTGCACCCCGAGGTATAAAGGCAGGAGATAAATTAATCTCTGGAGAGAGTGTAGATATTTTACCTGGGAATGCAATGAGGATAAAGAATATCCCATCTGGGACAATTGTTCACTGTGTTGAGAATAGGGTTGGTATGGGTGCAACATTTGGGAGATCGGCAGGTCAGGCTATTGTTGTACAAGGTATTGATCCTACTGGTAAATATGTACAGATTAAGATGCCTTCTGGAGAGATAAGATTGGTTCCAGCGGATGGTATGGCTACAGTAGGACAGGTAGGAAATGAAGAGAGGGTAAATGTGAAATTAGGTAAGGCTGGAAGAAGTAGAAATCTTGGTAAGAGACCCGTTGTAAGAGGAATGGCAATGCATGCGGTAGAACATCCTCACGGTGGTGGTGAGGGTAAGGGTGTAATTGGTAGGGCAAAGGACATTTGGGGAAATAGGATTGGAACAAGAACTAGAAAGAATAAAAGAACTGAGAGATTAATAATTAAGACAAGAAGGACTCCACAAAGGCCCTTCGCAAAGAAATAATTTAGGATAAAAGATATATGTCTAGGTCACTAAAAAAAGGAGCATATGTAGATGAAAAATTACAAAAGAAGGTAGAACAGGCACTTGCAAGTGGTGTTAGAAAACCAATTAAGACATGGGCAAGAGCCTCCACAATTACCCCTCAGATGGTTGGTTTAACCTTTGGAGTACATAATGGGAAGAAACATGAAGAGGTATTAATAGAGGAATCAATGATTGGACATAGGTTGGGAGAGTTTTCTCAGACTAGGAAGTTTAAGGGTCATGCTAAGAAGGGTAAATTGGCTAAAGTATATGGTAGTAGTGGTAGATTTGAAGAATAGAAATATGGAAGAAAAAAAGACAAAAATACAAGTTAAGAATATCGCACAATCCCCTCAGAAATTGAGGCTTGTAGCAGATTTGATTAGAGGAAAAAAAGTTCTAGAGGCATTAGATATATTACAATTTACGAATAAGAAGGGAACGATATTTTTAAAGAAGGCAGTAAACAGTGGTATAGCAAGTGCAAATGAGAAATTCGGTGCTGATAAAGAGAGTTTAGTGGTATCTCATATATCTGTAGATGCTGCTCCTACATTTAAAAGAGGTAGGTTTGCATCAAGAGGAAGATCTTCAAGAATATTAAAGAGGAGATCACATATTAATTTAGAATTAGAGGTCAAATAATGGGAAGAAAGGTAAATCCTAATGCAATAAGAATGGGAATAAATAAGACATGGAATTCTGTCTGGTATTCTTCTAAAGCAGACTATCCCGAGATCTTAGCTCAAGACTTAGAGATTAAGAGTGTTGTTAAAAAAGCTATGAAAGATGCGGGTATTGACACAATAGGTATAAAAAGAACTGCAAGTAAGGTTGATGTTGAGGTGTTTGTTGCAAGGCCTGGTGTAGCAATAGGTAGGGGTGGTGAAGGAATAGATGTTTTGCAAAAGAATTTGAAAAAAAAGACTAAAAAGGATGTTGAGATTAAAATTAGAGAAGTTAAGAAAGCAGATATATCTGCAACCATTATTGCAAAAAATATAGCAGATGGTATAGAGAGAAGACAGCCTAGTAAATTACTGGTAGCAAGTGCAAAAGAGAAGGCAATGATGGCAGGTGCTAAGGGTATTAGAATATGGGTTTCTGGAAGAATTAATAATGCAAGTCAGGCAAGGACGATCAAAGCGAATGCAGGTTCTGTACCAGCACAAACATTAAGAGCTGATATAGACTATGCACAGGAAGTTGCACAAACTATGGATGCAGGATTAATGGGTGTAAAGGTATGGGTTTACAAAGGAGAAAAAAATAATATTGATGATGAAGAATAGCTATGTTACAGCCTAAGATAAGAAAACACAGAAAAGAATTTAGAGGAAAAATGGGTGGAATTGCTTCTGCAAATAACTCCATTTCTTTTGGTGAGTATGGGCTTAAAACATTGGAAAATGGTTGGATTAAAGCCAGGGAGATTGAGGCAGGAAGAAGAGCGATTACTGGATATATGAAAAGAAAAGGAAAAGTTTGGGTTAAGATCTTTCCTCACAAACCATATACTCACAAAGGTACAAATAGTAAGATGATCGCAGGGAAAGGAGAGGTTGAGGGTTATGTTGCAGTAGTAAGACCCGGCAATATGCTTTTTGAATTAAGTGGGGTATCTGAAGAGATCGCAAGAGAGGCAATGAGATTAGGAGCACAGAAGTTGTCAGTACAAACTAAATTTGTATCGAAAAAAGAGATATAGGCTTGAGAGATTTGCTTAATATTGATAGAATACAAGCCGCTTTAGATAATTAATAAAAAATAAAATGACAGATAACAAGGGAAACAAAAGAGAATTAGAAGGGGTAGTTGTAAGTAATAGTATGGAGAAGACTGTTAGAGTAAGAGTAGATACAGTACATTCACATCCTGTATACAGAAAAGTAGTAAACAAGAAAAAGATATTCTTCGCACATACTAATGAAGAAATGAATGTTGGTGATAAGGTCACTATTAGAGAATCTAAACCATACTCTAAGAATGTAAGATGGATTGTAATTAATAATAATAAATAAAAATGTTACAGACAGAATCATGCTTAACAATCGCAGATAATAGTGGAGCCAAGATAGGAAAGATAATTGGTATACCTGGGTATTCTAAGATTAAGTTCGCTGGACTTGGTGAAGTAATTAAAGTAGCTATTCAGAAAGCTCTTCCAAATAGTGGAGTCAAAAGGCATGAGGTTTTGACTGCAGTAATTGTAAGAGTGCATAAGGAGCAAAAAAGAAAAGATGGTTCATATATTAGATTTGATGATAATGCAGCTGTAATTATTGATAACAAGAAGAATCCAGTAGGTACAAGAATATTTGGACCTGTGGCTAGAGAATTAAAGGAGAAAGGATTTGATAAGATAGTTTCCCTTGCTCCAGAAGTATTGTAATTAATTGATTTAAAGAATGAAGATTAAAAAAGGAGATACAGTAAAAATATTATACGGCAAAGATAACGGCAAGCAGGGAGTTGTTGTTGCTCTTAAGTCAGGGAAGATAATTGTAGAGGGTTTGAATATGTTTAAAAAGCATGTTAAGGGTGATGGTAAGAACAAGAAATCGGAGATATTGAATATTGCAAAACCAATGGACATATCTAAAGTAATGTTGATATGTACTAACTGTGGTAAACCAACAAGAGTATCAATTAGGAGAGAGGGAGATAAGGTAGAAAGGGTTTGCAAAAAATGTAATAAAGTAATTGAGATAGTTGAAAAGAAAGAGGTAGTTAAGGATGAAAAGAAAGTAACAAAAGCCCCTAAGAAGGCTACAAAGAGTACAACCAAGAAAGTAGAAGAGAAGAAAGAGGTAAAGAAGAGTACAGTTAAAAAGAGTCCATCTAAATCAAAAGTTAAGAAAGAGTAATGGCAAGACTTAGAGAAGAATACAACAAAAAGTTAAGAAAAGAGTTGGCAAAAGAGTTAGGATATACCAACTTAATGGAGGTACCTACATTAACAAAGATTGTAATCAATGTAGGGGCTGGAGCTGCATTAAAAGAGGCTGAGGCTTTGGAAGAGATTGTTGATTTAGTAACTAAGATATCTGGTCAAAAGCCTGTGATAAATAAGGCAAGAAAAGCAGTATCTGCTTTTAAAGTAAGAGAAGGGATGGAAATAGGTGTGTCTGTTACATTAAGAGGTGATAGAATGTGGGAGTTCTTTGATAAGTTAGTAAATATTGTTTTCCCTAGAACTAAGGATTTTAGAGGTCTTAATGTATCTGCATTCGATGGCTCGGGTAACTATTCAATAGGTATTGAAGATCATACTGTATTCCCAGAAATAGATGCTAACAATATTAGAAAGATTAGGAGTCTAGAAGTAACAATAGTTACTAATGCAAAAGATGATAAAGAGGGTAAAGTATTTTTAGATAAATTTGGTTTTCCATTTAAAAAAGATGTCAACAGAGGCTAAAGAGTACAAAGCAAAACAATTGAAGAAAAAGAGTAAGTACAAAACTAGGGTATATAACAGGTGTGAACTTTGTGGAAGATCTAGAGCCTACCTTAGACACTATGGAATATGTAGGATATGTTTTAGAAAGTTAGCGAGTAAGGGTGAAATTCCTGGAGTTAAGAAAGCTATTTGGTAATTTAATATATATAATAATGAACGATTTAACAGCAGATCTTTTAGCAAGAATAAAAAATGGAATAGAGAGACAGAAGGAAGTAGTATTAGTTCCTAATACTAAGATGAATATTGAGATACTTAAGGTATTGAATATGGAAAAGATGGTTGGAGAGTATACACAGGTAGATGATGGGATTAATGTAGAACTTTTGTACGAGGATAAGGAGCCAGTCATAACTACTTTAAGGATTGTAAGCAAACCTGGTCAGAGAATATATATTGGTAGTAAGGATATTACACCAGTTATGAATGGTAGGGGTATATCAATAATATCTACATCAAAGGGTTTGATGTCTGGTGCTATGGCTAAGAGTAAGAAGCTAGGTGGTGAATTAATATGTAAAGTTTGGTAATCAAATGTCTAGAATAGGTTTAGAACCAATAACAATTGAAGAAGGAATAGAGGTAAAGATTGAGAAAGATATCCTTTCTGTTAGTGGAGATGGAAAAGAGCTCACTATTCAAATCCCTAAGGTATTAGAAGTTAAGATTGAGGATAATATAATAAACATAAGTAGAAAGGATGAAGAGAAACAGAGTAAATCTATACACGGAACCATTAGAATGTTAATAAATAATGCAATATATGGTATAAAGCATGGATTTGAGAGGAAATTGGAATTAGTAGGAGTAGGATATAGGGCAAAAATGGAGGGTACAACGCTGGTAATGAATCTTGGTCTAAATCATCCTGTAAAGTTTGAGAGCCCAGAGGGAATTACAATTGAAGTACCAGAGGAGACAAAGGTCTCCATTAAGGGGTATGATAAACAACAAGTTGGAGAGTGTGCTGCTAAGATAAGGGCATCAAGAAAACCTGAACCATATAAGGGGAAAGGTATTAGATATGAGGGTGAGTATGTTAGAAGAAAGAGTTCAAAATCAGGTGTAACTGCATAAAAATATGAATAAGAAAGATAAAAGACAAAAAAGAAAAATGCATATTAGGAAGAAGGTAGAAGGTATATCTACTAAACCACGAATATTTGTATTTAAAAGTAACAAATATTTTTACTGTGGTGCAGCAGATGATAGTAAATCCTTGGTATTGATGAGTAAGATGTGTAAAAAGAAATCAGAAGATATTAAAGCTATGGGTAAAAAGTTTGCTACTGATTTAAAGAAGAAGAAATTGGAAGAGGCGGTATTTGATAGAAGTGGATATAGGTATCATGGATTAATTGCGATATTTGTAGATGAATTAAGAAGTAATGGAATTAAGATTTAGTTAAATAAATATGTCTGAGAATTTCAGAGAGAAAAAAGAAAGAAATTATGATAAGAAGACAGTCTCAATAAGAAGAGTAGCCAAAGTTACTAAGGGTGGAAAGAGATTAAGGTTTAGTGCAATGGTAATTGTAGGAGATCATAATGGTTCTGTAGGAGTTGGATTAGGTAGGGGATTAGATACTAGGAGTGCAGTAGAAAAAGGTGAAAGAATTGCTACTAAGAAATTAACGAGAATACAGTTAGCTGGAGATACAATACCCCATGAGATAATGTATAAACTCGGGGCAGCAAAGGTTCTTTTAAGGCCTGCTAGGCCAGGTACTGGTGTAATTGCCGGTTCATCTGTTAGGACTGTGTTAGAACTTGCTGGTATTGATAATGTATATGGGAAATTAATTGGTACAAGTGATCCGATAGCTACAGCATATGCAACATTTGGTGCATTAAAGAGTCTAAGGAATAAGAGAGTGCTTGAGAGAATGTCCAATATGAGGGAGAGAGTTGAATTAAAGAAAGAGACCGATAAAGAGAGGAAGATAAAGGATGAAAAGAGAAGGGCTAAAAAGAGAGCAGAAGAAAAAGAAAGTAAGAACTTTTCTCGAGGTAAGAGAGAATATAGAAAAAGACCTGTAAAGAAATAAAGTAAGTATATATAAATATGTATCTAGAAAATATTCCAAAAAGAAATAATAGGAAATCAAAAGGTAAGAGGGTTGGAAGAGGTTATGGTTCTGGTGTTGGTGGTCATACATCAACAAGGGGTTCCAAAGGACAGAAGTCAAGATCAGGTCATAAGTCATTAGTATTTTTTGAGGGTGGTAACGTGCCATTTTTTAGGAGAATGCCTAAGTTTGCTGGTTTCAATAGAACAAACAAAGTAGAGGCTACAGTCATTAATCTTGATATATTGGAAAAGAATTTTAAAGATGGTGATAGTGTATCTTTAGAGACTCTAAAAAAGAAAGCATTAATTGCTCAAAGGACAACATCAGTTAAGATTCTTGGTGATGGTAATTTAACTAAAAAGATTACCATTGAAAACCTACCTACTTCACAAAGTGCAGAAGAGAAGATTCAGAAAGCAGGTGGTTTAATAAAGTAACCGCTACTACAATGAATAAATATATTGAAACTTTAAAGAGAATCCTCACAACAAAGGACATTGTTAGAAAGATACTTTTTTCTTTGATAATCTTAGCTGTATATAGATTACTTGCAGCTACACCTGTAACAGGTATTACGGCAGATGCAATAGCACAACTTTTTGAAGGAAGTAACTTCGGAGATTTGCTTTCTACTGTATCTGGAGGTGTCCTTGAGACTGCCTCTATTGCTGCAATAGGGTTAAGTCCATATATTAATGCGTCAATCATACTTCAACTTCTTGGTACTGTAATACCTAAGTTGGAAGAATTAAGGAAAGAGGGTGCAGATGGGAGAAGGATTATCAGTATGTATACGAGGCTTCTTACTGTTCCCTTAGCAATAATGCAATCATTTGTAATATACTCTACACTTAGGGGTTTTGGTTTAATTGATCAATTAGATACTTTGCATCTCATAACTATGATTGCTTCGCTTACCGCAGGGGCAGTAATTGTAATGTGGTTTGCAGAATTAGTATCTGAAAGTGGTATAGGGGGAGGTTCCTCATACCTAATATTTTTGGGGATAGTAGCTGGAATACCAGGTACACTTCGTAGTAACTTTATGCTAATGGATTCCTTTCAAAGAGGTCTCCTCATACTTGTTACTTTAGCATTAGTAGTATCAGTGATATATATCACTGAGGCTGAAAGAAGGGTTAAGGTTCAGTATTCTAGAAGAGTGAGGATGGGGGGAGCCATGGACAGTTACATTCCAATCAAGTTAACACAGTTTGGAGTTATGCCAGTTATCTTTGCAGTATCTTTGCTTTCATTCCCTCAGTTAATTGGTAAGTTCATATTAAGTAGAGATGTTAGTGACAAGATTATTGATATTACTACTAAGGTTATGGATTTTTTGAATAACCCTCTTTACAGTAATGTATTGACCTTCGTCCTAATTATTGCCTTTGCTCTTTTCTACTTAACTGTAGTATTTAAAACAGATGAGTTAGCAGAAAATCTTCAAAAGCAGGGAGGCTTTATACCAGGTATTAGACCAGGAAAGAAAACCTCCGAGCATCTTAGGGCAATAGCTTTTAAATTGGCTGCAATAGGGTCTGTATTTTTAGCCCTAATATCAATAATACCTAATATTCTAATTGAATTTGATTTAATGACTACAACAATAGTTACAGGAACAGGACTACTAATTATGGTAAGTGTTGTATTGGATATTAGAAGAGAGATCTCCTCAATGATAGTTGTAAGAGATTACTCAAAGTATTTGTAAACCATTTTGTGGTATTCTCTATTTAGGTAATTTAAGTATCTATGAATATGAGAACAATACTTTTTCATGGTCCCTCTGGCAGTGGTAAAGATACCCAGGTAGAGCTGTTAGTTCAAAAGTATGAGTTTGAGAATATTGGTACTGGAGAAATGTTTAGAAGAATGTACAAAGAGGGTGATATCGAATCCATCAAAGCCTATCAGTATTGGTCTAAGGGTCAGTTTGTTCCTAATGAGTTAACGTACAGTATGTTAGATAGGTGGGTTAGAAAATTTGATATTGCTAAGCCTTGGGCATTTGTATCCGTAGTTAGAGATGTTGGACAAATACCACTTTTTGACAACCTTTTACAGAACAATGAAAGAACATTAGATGCAGTTGTTCACTTCCAGTTATCTGAAGAGATGGCAATAGAAAGAATGTCACTGCGAAAGATATGTCCATATTGTGATGCTACATATCATCAAAAGTATAAGCCTGAGAAGGTAGAAGGATATTGTGATAAATGTGGGACCAAATTAATTCAAAGAGAAGATGATCAACCAGATAAGATTAAACTTAGATTAAAGGAGTACAATAGAACAATTACTCCAATAGTTGAAACATTCAGGCAAAGAGGTATATTGATTGAGATAGACGCAGCTCCTAGTATAGAGGAGATTCATACTCAGGTAATTGCACGATTAGGGTTGTAATATATCAACGTTTTTGATATGCTTAACTCGTCTTTTATAGAGTAGATGCGAATTTCAAGGAAAGATGTTGTAAAACCTTTGAAAAAAGTCCAAACCTTTGATATAATCACTTCGACTCTATTTATTTACAAAACCTTTGTTTATGACCGTTGAAACAAAAAAAGTATTCGAATTTGAAGGAGTAGTTAAGGAGTGTTTACCAAATACAAAGTTTGTAGTTGAGATTGAGGCAAACGGTGTTAAGAAAGAGGTCTTGGGATACCTTTCAGGAAAGATGAGGATGCACTATATCCGTATTCTTGAGGGAGACAAGGTAAAGATAGAGATGACCCCCTATGATAAAACACAAGGGAGAATAACATATAGAATGAAATAAAAATGAAAGTTAAGGCTTCTGTTAAAAAGAGATGCGCAGATTGTTATACTGTAACTCGTAAGGGTAGAGTATATGTATATTGTAAGAAGAATCCTAAACATAAACAAAGACAAGGTTAATTAATATATTTTTTTAAATATGGCAAGAGTAGCAGGATTAGAAATACCAAATGATAAGAGATTATGGGTCTCTTTAATGAGTATATATGGAGTTGGAGAGACTTCAGCAAAAAAGATTTGCGAAGAGACTAAGTTAAATCCAGATATGCTTGTTAAAGATCTTTCAGAATCAGACTTAGATTTGATTAGGGGATACTTAGACAAGAATATTGAGGTAGAGGGTGAGTTAAGACAGAAAACATTTAGGAATATTAAGAGGTTGAAAGATATCAGAAGCTATAGAGGCATTCGTCACAAATTAGGGCTTCCAACTAGAGGACAGAGAACGAGACACAACGCTCATACAAGAAAAGGTAGGAGTAGAGCTGTTGGAGGTTTAAAACGTAAATTAGAAAAGACCTAGCATAATGGCAATTAGTAAGAAATCAAAAAGGAGCGTGTCTAATGGTATTGTAACCATACAGGCTACATTTAACAATACAATAATCTCCATTACTGATGAAAATGGGGAAGTTCTAGTACAGGGAAGTCCTGCTGTTGTTGGATTTAAAGGTGCAAGGAGAAGTACTGCATTTGCTGCTACAAAGGCTGCAAGCGATGCCGCTGAGAAAGCAATAAAGAAATATGGAATAAGAGAGGTAAAGGTAATTGTAAGTGGTCCTGGTGCAGGAAGAAACGCAGCTGTTAAGGGTTTAGATTCTGCAGGTTTAAAGATTACTACATTAATCGATAGAACCCCTATTCCACACAACGGATGTAGGCCAAGAAAGAGTCCTAGAAAATAACATAATATTAATATATATAAATGGGTAGATATACAGGTCCAAAAGAGAGATTGAGTAGAAGAGAGGGTGTAAACCTTAATTTAAAGGGTGCTAGATCTTTTTCTGATAAAGCAGGGATTAAAAGGAAACCTTTCCCTCCTGGTCAACATGGTAACAAGAGAAGAGCTAGGCTTTCAAACTATGGTTTACAATTAAGAGAGAAGCAGAAGGTAAAGAGGACATATGGTCTAAGAGAAAAACAGTTTAAGAATATATATATTGAAGCAAATAGGAGGGCGAAGGTAAGTAACTTAGATAAGGGTTTGGAATTCCTAAGAATCCTAGAATTGAGATTAGATAATGTTTTGTACCTTGCTGGTTTAGCACCTTCTAGGGCTGCAGCAAGGCAGTATGTTGTACATGGCCATGTTCTTTTAGATGGTAAAAAGTTTACAGTTCCTTCGTATGAGGTTAAAGAGGGAGAGTCTGCTGAATTGAAATCGGCTAAGCTTGCCCCTTCTGAAAAATTCTTTTCTGTTCCACAGTGGATAGAATCCAAAGATACAAAGGTAAGAGTTGCTAGATTACCAATTAGAGATGAAATAGATGAGGGTATTCGTGAGAATCTCATAATTGAGTACTACTCAAGATAATAAATTGATTTATATATATTATGGAAGCATTTAAAGATATAAAAGTAACAATTAGGGAAGAAGAGGGAAATGTAGGGATATATGAGATTTCTCCTTTACCTAGAGGTTACGGTCATACGTTAGGTAATGCCTTAAGAAGGATTCTTTACTCTAGTTTAAAAGGTTCGGGTATTACTAGTATAAAGGTTAAAGGTGCAAAACATGAATACTCAACGATTAGTGGTGTCAAAGAGGACTTGGTTACAATGATACTTAATCTTAAACAGGTTAAGTTTAGAGTAGATTCCGATGAGATTAAGAAGTGTAAGATTGATATGAAGGGGAAGACAGTAGTTAAGGCATCCGATATTGTTGTTGATGCGGGTGTTACTGTTACTACACCAGATATAGTGATTGCTAACTTAACAGATGATTCTGCATCTTTAAATATCGAAATGAATGTTGAATCAGGTATTGGATATAGAGATGCTACAATGTCAGATAGAGATATTGAGGGAGCAATTCCTCTTGATTGTGACTTTGCACCAATTGAAAAGATTAGTCTTAGTGTAGAACAAGCTCGTAAGGGCCAGGAAACCGATCTAGATTCTGTAATAATTGGGGTAGTAACAGATGGTAGTATAGCTCCCAAAGAGGCATTACTAAGTGCTTCATCAATATTGCAGGAGTTTGCTGGTAAGGTAATGGTAGCAATGGGAGTATCTAAAAAAGAAGTTGAGGAAAGAGTAGAAGAGATTAACAAGATTGAGGAGGTAGAAACCGAGACAGAGGAAGAGGATGAAGTTGAGGATCTTAGGGTTGAGGATTTACCAATATCTAAGAGGTCTAAGACTGGTTTGCTTTCTGGTGGGTATAAAACACTTGCAGATTTAAGGAATACTTCTGTAGAAGATTTGCTAAATCTTTCTGGTTTTGGAAACAAATCACTTAACGAAGTAGTTGAATTACTAAATCAATATGGAATTAATATTAAGGGTGAATAGTTAGAATGTATAAAAGGAATAGCATTAAAAAATTAGGAAGAACACATTCAAACAGAAAGGCGTTGATTCAGAATCAATTAAGATCTCTGTTAACATCTGGAAAGGTACAGACCTCTTCTGTAAAGGCAAAAGTATTAAAGAGGGAGGTCGAGTCATTATTATGTGCTGTTAAAAATTCTAAAGAGGGAAATATCCCTTTGATTAGGAAATTGAATGAGGTGTTGGGTAGAAAGGAGTTAGTGAAGAAAATTTTTGAGATTGCTAAAAAGGAAGATACTAAAGTAAGTATAAAAAAGGTTGGATATAGGGTTGGAGATAATACTCAGATGTCCATTGTTGAAATAGTTGGTTTTAAGGGTAAGGAAGTAAATAAAAAGAAAGATGTTAAATCATCAGAAAAGGTTGAAGTTAAGAAAGAGGAGAAGGTAGATGTTAAAGATATTGAAGAAAAGAAGAAAAATATTCTTAATATTGGGAAAAAGACAGTATCTAAGAAAGTAGAGCCTGTTAAAAAGGAGAGAGCTAGAACTAGATCAGGACTTTAATATTTATTATACATATGATGAAATACAAGACAGATTGGAGTAAAAAAGAAGATATAAAGAGAAGTTGGTATGTAATTGATGTAAAGGATCAGATACTTGGAAGAGTATCTACAAAAATAGCTTCTCTTCTAATTGGTAAAGGTAAGGTAGATATGGTACCTAATGTAGATGGAGGTGATTATGTTGTTGTAATTAATAGTGACTTTGTAAAATTAACAAGAGGTAAGGAGTTAAAGAAGACATATTATAGGCATTCAGGGTACCCTGGAGGTCTTAAAGAGATTGTATTTGCAGATCAAATAAAAAAGAATTCTACAAAGATTATAGAGATAGCAGTTAAAAATATGCTTCCTAAAAACAAATTAAGAGATCAGAGAATGACTAGACTTTTTGTATACAAGGGAGATGAGCATAAGCATGATGCTCAGAAATTAATAGAATATAAAATATAAGATTGATTTAAAGAATGAGTAAGTACTATGAAGGTATAGGAAGAAGAAAAACATCAACAGCTAGGGTAAGGATTTACTCTGGAGAGAAAGCTTCAACTGTAAATGATAAGGCGATAGACAAGTATTTTTCTAGTAATAAGGACGCAGAGAGGTTACTTTCTGAGGGTTTTGTTCTTACTGATTTAAAAGATAAGTACTACTTTACAGCAAAGGTAAGTGGCGGTGGAATTAATGCTCAGATTGATTCAATTAGATTAGGTCTTGGTAGGGCTTTGTGTATTATGGATGAGTCTCTTAAGCCCATCCTAAGGAAAGCCCATTTACTTACTAGGGATCCTAGAGAGGTAGAGAGAAAGAAATATCATCATATTAAAGCAAGAAAGAAGCCTCAATTCTCAAAGCGTTAATCAAATTCTAATTCCGGTTATTGCTACTGTTATGATTTGTATATACAATATATGTATATATTTTATCCTTTCATCATTATGAAAAAGAAAGCAATATATTTCATACTTGGTTTTTTGGGAGTGTGTTTCTTAATAGGTGTGTTAATTGTATATTCCAGAATGAAGGGTCCTTCGTATGATAGTAGAAATACTGACTACTATTCTGGGGATATGGGGTTTGTATCAGATTCTTACTCTGTTGGGAATTCGGCAGAGGAGAGTGTTCCATTGGCTCCTGATCAGATGATAAATAATCAGGAGGGTTCTAAACTTCAAAAGAATGGTAGTATATCATTTTTAGTTGAGGTAATAGATGATGCGATAGCTGAGTTAAAGAGTGTGAATGGTATGTTTAGTGGGATTATTACAAACATCTATGATTCTGGAAGAGGTAATGATAGGGGAGTAGCAATTACAGTTAAGGTTCCAGTTGAAAAGTTTGAATTGTACTATGAAGAGTTAAGAAAACTAGATGGTGAGGTTACATATGCCAATATATCTACAACAGATGTTACAGAGGAGTACATAGATATAACCTCTAGGTTAGCTAATCTTAAGAGTACAGAAGCACAACTAGTTAAGGTTTTTGATAGGGCAGATACTGTAACAGACATTTTGGCAGTCCAGAGGGAATTAAATACTGTGAGAGGGGAAATTGAGAGCTATGAACAGAGAAAGAGATATTTTGATTCTCAAACCGATTATTCATATATAACTATTTCATTTAGTATTGATAAAACAGGTATTAATGTATCTGAGGATGAGTGGAAACCTTGGGGAGAGGTTAAGGCAGCAGTTAAATCCTTGATAGAGTTACTAAAAGGTTTTGTAAACTTTGTCATATGGGTAGTTGTATTCTCTCCAGTTATTCTTCTTCCTTTCTTTGTAATTAGGTATTTGATTCGAAGAAAGAGAGCGAGTAGCCAACCAAAAATGGTATAATATATGGTGTAAGTATCATAGATGATTGCGCTAATTTAACAATTAGTGAGGAAAGTCCGGACTCCATGTCAGCTATGAACATATCATAGTGAGTGCCAATGAAAATTGGAAGGGAGTGATCTTTTGGATAAAAGGGCAATAGAAAGTTATACCGCCAGCAATGGTAAGGGTGAAATGGTAGTGTAAGAGACTACCGGGTATTGTAGTAATGCAATACTGCGTGGCAACCCCCCTCGGAGCAAGGTTGAACCGCATAGATAGATAATCGTCTAAAACAGAATCCGGCTTATTTGGTGCTTACACAACCCCCCTTTCTATGATATTATAGGTCTGATAAATTCTTGAATATACATCATGGCACCAGTCGAACTCTTTTTTGATCCAGAATCTGAACATGGAGATTCCCATGACTCACAAGAATTCCTTAAAGAGAGAATCGCCTTGGGTTACCTCTTTCGAGATATTTCTGATGATAATCCATCTCGTTTAAACGGATATACGGGTCTTGATCAGGTCATTATGTACAGTTTCGAGACATACAATCCAATTGAAGTTGAAATTCTTAAAGCAGAAATCATCTCGTTAGCTCAAGAACTTGATGGAGATGAGGTAGAGGAGGGATTTTTTGATTTAACTAATGACCAACAGAGACGAATTCTTTTAAACATATCTAGGTTTGTACTTGAGAAAGTTCTTACTGATGATAATAGGTCAATCTGGTCTGATTTCTCAGGTTTAGAGCAGGTGATACTTTTTGAGTATGGGCCAATTAGTTCAAAGGAGTTAATGGATATTAAAAGGAAACTTTATTCAGTACAGATAGAATTAAGGGGTGGTTCAACTCTTAGAAAAGGTGATGATTTTTTAAACTACGCTCTAGATCAAGAGGTTTTTTAACTAAGGGAATTCTTCCCACTGATATACTCCCGTGAGGAAATTTTGTCTTTACCCTCTATTTGTAATTCTAAGACTTCAATGCAGTAGTTACAATCTTTTGTTGCAAAGTAAAGGGCCGAATTTTCTACAAAGAGAGCACCAGGAATTTTGTTGTGTGTTTTTTTTACCAAAGAGCCTTTAAATATCTTTACTCGTTTTTCGTCAATGTAACACCAAGCAACTGGCCAAGGAATCATTGCTCTAATTAGTCTCTCAATGTATTCTGGTTTCATTTCATCCCACTTGATTTCTGCGTTTTCTTTAGATATATCCTTCTGCCAACAATATGTGGCTTTACTTTCATCTTGTTTAACAGGTTGTATCTTTCCTTTAACCCATTCCTCTAGGGTGTCCCCTATTGTTTTAGCAGATATTTTGACTAATCTCTCTCTTAAAGACAGGTTTGTATCAGTATCAGATATTGGTTCTTTAAATATTTTTAAAATGTCTCCTTCGTCCAGTCCAGGAGACATAAGCATTACAGTGATTCCTGTTTCTTTCTCTCCTTCTAAAATGGCTTTTTGAATTGGTACTGCTCCCCTGTATTTAGGTAGTATTGAGAAGTGGATATTTACGGATTTGTATTTTGGGTAATCGATGAAGAAGTCCGGTAGTATTTCTCCGAAAGCTTTACATACTATTAATTCAGGATTAAATTCTTCTAAGGCTTTCTGGTATTTTCTTTCCTGTTTTTCTGTATGAAATATTTTAATATGGTTTTCTAGTGCAAACTCTTTAACTTTAGATGGTGTTAATATATGTTTTCTTCCAATCGGTTTATCTATCGTAGTTATAGCTCCTACGATTTGAAATCTCGGGTCGTGGTGTAGTGTATAGAGTGTAGCAACTGATTCCCAATCGGTACCAAGAAAAAGGGTTTTAATTGGTTGCTTGATTAAATCTCTCATATGGATAATTTTACTGTAATATCAATTAAATTGCTATATAATATCCAACGAAATGAATTCTTCAGAATTTAAATACAATTTACCACAAGAGTTGATAGCAAAGTATCCTCCTAAAAAGAGGGGTACTACAAATCTGCTAGTTTTAGATAAACAGTGTGGAGATATTCAGCATAGGAAATATTTTGATATCCCTGAATATATCCAAGAGGGCGATATTGTGGTACTTAATGAGACAAAAGTACTAAACAGTAGAACTTTCTTTTTAACACCAAGGGGTAAGAAAGTAGAGGTCCTTTTTCTTGAGGAGAGGGGTAGTAATGTATGGTTTGGTCTAATAGGGAGGGCTAAGGATGTTAGAATCCTAGACGTATTAGTTTGTGGAGAAATACAGATTAAGATTGCAAAGAGAGAGGGAAATGGATTTCTTGTTAAATTCACATCTGGGAATTCCCTTAATCTTTTTACTAAGTATGGCCATACTCCTCTGCCTCCATATATGGCAAGAGAGGATATTGAGAGTGACAAAGAGAGATATAATACTGTTTTTTCATCTATTCCTGGGGCTGTAGCAGCCCCTACAGCGAGTTTAAATCTAACTAATGATATATTGGATAGAATTAAGAAAAAAGGTGCGAAGACAGTCAAAATTGAATTAAGAGTAGGATGGGGGACATTTGCTCCAGTAAGGGAAGAAAATATACTGGAGCATGAGATACATAAAGAATTTGTTAATGTAGGTAAAGAGGCTGCTGAGAGGATAAACAACTGTAGTGGTAGAGTATGGGCATTCGGGACTACTGTTGCTAGGGCAATAGAGAGTGCGTATTCACAAGAGGATAAGAAAGTTGAGCCTTTCTCTGGATATACAACTTTGTACATATATCCAGGTTACGATTGGAAGGTTGTAGATATTCTTGTCACCAATTTCCATATGCCTGACTCTTCCTTAATTCTCTTGGTTTCGTCTTTCGCAGGTAAGGATTTGATTAAGAAGGCATATGCCCAAGCAATAGAGAGTAAATACAAATTCCTTAGCTATGGTGATAGTATGTTAATTAAGTAAGTAAATATGATGAACTTAGACATTCTGAAAGAGAAATATTTTTTCATGCCTGATGCTACTAGAGGAGCAGTCAGATACCTTACCACTAAGCAACTAGAGCAGACGGGTACGACTGCAATAGTAACAAATACATTACATCTTCTAATCCACCCAGGTCCCGATGTAATACAACAACTTGGGGGTATTAAGAAAATGATGGGATGGAAGGGAATTGTATTAACAGATTCAGGTGGTTTCCAACTTTTTTCCTTGCTTCACTCAAAGAAATGGAAAGGGAAAGTGGATGATAATGGAGGAATATTTAAATCTCCCAAAGAGGGTAATACATATGTCCTCACTCCAGAATCATCCATTGATATTCAGATGAAAATCGGATCTGATGTATTAGTTACACTTGATGATTGTAGGGATACTGGTCTTTCAAGGTCTGAAGCAGAGAGGTCTGTTGAGAGGACCATAAAATGGGCCGTAAGATGTAAGGAGCATTTTAATCGGCAGTACGGAGGGAGTGAGAAGACAGGGAAACTGTTAACTTGTGTTGTACAGGGTTCAAATTTCCTAGATTTAAGAGTTTCCTGCGCAAAAGCATTGTCGGGGATTGGGTTTGATGGGTACAATTTTGGTGGTTATGTGGTAGATGGGGATGGTGAGTTAGTCTTGGATGAGATGAATGCCGTAATTGAGAATGTGCCGAGAGATACAATTAGGTATGCGATGGGAGTAGGGAAACCGGATGATATCCGGAGAGCTGCTGAGGTGGGGTATAACTTGTTTGATACTGTCTTGGTCACGCGAAACGCTAGACATGGGACCGTTTATACGTCGGAGGGGGTTTTAAGGATTAAGAATAGCGAGATGGCTTTAGATCAGAGGCCTTTGGATGAGATGTGTAAATGCGAATGTTGTCAAAACTATACTAGGGCTTATCTACATCACATGTTAAAAAACAAGGAAGCAACTGCGCTAACCCTCTTAACTATCCACAACCTTACCCACTACCAAAACCTAATAGAAGGTCTGACCCAGCACTGACCCTATCCCTTGCTCAGCCATTTGTAATCGCCGGCCTTTCTGACCAACCCCTCACGCACTGGGTTCTGCCTCAAATATGCACGGGTTCTTAGCAGATCTTTTTTGTAGGGGAGGAAGTTGGCATTGTACCTACCCTGGAAAGTATGCCCTACTCTCTGGTACTTCCTATTGAGTTCCATTGAATATGTCCCTGCAACCTTTTGCATATATTTCGATAATAATTTTGGATTGTTCGGAGTTCTGATAATCAGATGAAAGTGGTTGTCCATAATGCAGTATCCAACTAATTGAATCTTGCACTCTTTCTTGTATCTGAATAGTAAACTTAGGAAGAGTTGTTTGTCGGTTGGGGATTTCAGTACGGCCTCTTTGTTGTTGCCACGATTGTATACGTGGTAAAAGCTATTTGGCTTGAAATCGCGCGGGAGTCTAGACATGGGATAATGATAGCAGGTTGGGATTAAATCGAGATGAAATAGGGACGTAAAAGGGTCAGACCCTTGTGACTAGCGGGATTTGAGGAAAAATGGTATTATTGTTAAGTCCTGTGTTATCAAGTGTTTTTTGATTAGGACGGGGATAGAAATTTAAAGATATTTTGATTTAATGAAAAATTTTAAGAGACTTTTTTTAATTAAAAGACATATAATTAGCGAGTTTCCGAGTTTTCGGAGTCTTGTTTAGGTCATCAAATTTCTTCCCCAAAATGTATTAAATTTTTAACACTACTCAAATGGAGTTAATCGTTGGTATTGTCGCGGCTTTGGTGGGAGGGGTTAGCATGTTCTCTTACCTTAAGTATGGAAAGAAGTGGGTAAATATCAAAAATATCCCAGAGGAAGAAATCGCCAGAGTTGCAGACAAGCTTATCTCAACAAAGATTGAGGAGGCAGAAAAAGAAATAGAAGAGAACAAGAGGAAATCAGAGGAGCGTCTAAGAGATCTTCGCAAGGAGACAGATGAGCACGAGGAACTTCTTCTAGAACGAGAGAGGAAGTTGAACGAGAGGACTAAGATGATGGACAAGAAAGGAGAGGAACTTGAAGTCGCTTCTGAATCAGTTAAAAAGATGCAAAGAGGTTTAGAGAAGATAAGGATGCAACTGAAAGACGAGTTAGAAAGGATTTCAGGCCTGACTCAAGAGGAAGCAAAACAGAGTTTAATGAGTCAAGTAGATGAAGACATTAAGGATTATGAAGCAAAGAAGATTCGACAGGCAGAGAAGCATGTGGAAGAGATTGCAGATGAGAGGGGTAAGGAAATCTTGGTTGAGTCTATGCAGAGGATTGTTACAGACTATGTCGGAGAAACAACAACATCAACAATTAAAATTGAAGATGACAAGGTAAAAGGTAGAGTTATTGGAAAGGAAGGGAGAAATATCCGTGCGTTTGAGAAACTAACGGGAGTTGATGTAATAGTTGATGAATCCCCTAATACAATTGCTCTGTCATCATTTGATCCTTTGAGAAGAGAAATTGCAGCTGTTGCATTGAGCAAATTAATCGGAGATGGGAGGATTCATCCTAGTTCAATTGAAGAGGCCATTAGGAAGGCAAAAAATGAAATTTCAATTGAGATTAAAAAGAATGGACAGATTCTTGCAGAGGAAGCTGGTTGGCCAGGAATTGATATTGGGTTGCTCAAACTTCTTGGAAAGATGAAGTACAGGACAAGTTATGGGCAGTCTTTGATGTCACATACGATTGAGATGATGAGACTGGGTGAGGTCCTAGCCGCGGAATTACATGCCGATACAGATCTTGTTAAGAGAGCATGTTTACTACACGATATTGGTAAAGTCTTGACACACAAAATTGATAGCCCACATCATCATATATCTGGTCAGGTAGCAAGAAAATACGGGTTAGATGATAAATTAGTAAACGCTATTGAGGCACATCACCTAGATATAGAGCCACAATCTGTAGAAGCTGTAATAGTATATCTTGCTGATGCAATCTCGGGTGCTAGACCTGGCGCAAGGAAGGATAGTTATGAGCAGTATATCCAAAGGATAGAAGCACTAGAGGGTGTAGCAAAGGAGCTAGGCGGAGACAAGATAGATGAAGTCTTCGCTATAAAGGCTGGAAGAGAACTAAGAGTAATTGTAAAACCAGCATTAATTTCAGATGATGAGATGACAGTGCTAGCAAAAGACCT
>CAZZPP010000001.1:87826-179377 GCA_964655705.1 uncultured Candidatus Saccharibacteria bacterium
TTGTAAAACCAGCATTAATTTCAGATGATGAGATGACAGTGCTAGCAAAAGACCTTGCAGCGACCATTGAGAAGACTCAGAATTATCCAGGTAATGTGGAGGTAACTTTAATAAGGGAGACAAGAGCGGTAGAAATTGCTCGATAAAATAGCAGATAACTGACGACTTCTAGTCGTCGTTACTATGGGTTGTTTCAGAAGGGAGTGTAATAAATGGCACTCCCTTTCCTTTTGAGTATCTATCAAATGTTCAATTTTCCTCTGTCTTTTAGAATATAATTGATAGTAAATATTAATATTCTAGCCATCAAAAATGGTGTATTTGCGACATTTCGCAACATATCCTTGTTATATCAAGATATTCGTTGAAATGTAGTAAATTTTGTGAACAGATTTGTATCTCTAGATTAGCTCTAATTAATTCTAAAAATATTGTATTTAATGAATTTCATGGCATTTGTCTCGCTATCCTATAGCAAATACATTCTTGACGAAGCCTTCTATATAGCATATTTTATTGATGTGATACTACAAATCGTGTGATATCAGGATTTGTGGCATCCACATCTCTTAGAAAGGAGGTATACATAAATGGCAACAATGTTAAAAAAAGATTTGGTAGATAGCGTTGCAAAATCTGCAGGACTTACAAAAAAGCAAGCAGCTGACGCAATTGATGGAGTTTTTGAAACCATCACAAGATCTCTTAAAGGAGGTGACGCAGTACTTTTAACTGGCTTCGGAAAATTCGATGTCAGACATAGAGACCCAAGACCTGGAATCAATCCAAAAACCTTGGAAAAGATTCAATTACCAGGAAGAGATGTACCAGTATTTAAAGCTGGAAAAGCTCTTAAAACTGCAGTAAAGTAATTAAATCTGCCGGCATTTCTCTCTAGATGGGAGAAAAAGAAGTAGCCTGAGTATATCTCAGGCTTTTCTTTTCAGAAATACACTTTGCAAGTAACACTTTTAATTGGTACTATATACAAGATAAAATACTTACAAATTTTACTAATTAAACAGTGAAAAAATTCTTTATTCCAAGTAAAGAGAATAATTACAAGCCATATCTTCTTAGAAAGATTGCTCTAGTTATATATACAATCATTCTACTCGTTGTTAACACCTTTGGGGGCTTACTAGGAATTCCAAAGGTAATGGCAAGCAGTATTACATCTGCAAATATAATTCAATTAACTAATCAAGAAAGAACAGCCGCAGGCCTAAATACACTCACTAATAACGCGAAATTAGCAGCAGCAGCACAGGCTAAAGCCAATAATATGTTTGAATTACAATATTGGGATCACTACGGACCAAATGGAGAAACTCCCTGGATGTTCATCTCTCAGGCAGGATATACCTATGTATATGCTGGAGAGAATCTTGCCAAAGGTTTTAGAACTGCAGAAGGAGTACATGAAGCCTGGATGGCAAGTCCTACCCACAAAGAGAATATCATGAGTGTAAACTACAAAGAAATTGGGGTTGCAGTAGTAGAAGGAACTCTCCTTGGAAAAGATACTATACTAGTAGTTCAAATGTTTGGTAATCAAACCAGTCAGATATTCACACCAACAAAACCAGTCACACCAGCACCTGAACCAACCCCAAAACCAATTATTCCTGAAAAAGGTGAAATTAAATCTATTAGAATTACAAACCCTAAATTAGGAGAGCTAACCAATGATTCAAATATTAATTTAAAGGGGGAATCGGAGAACATATCAGGGGAATACACAGTAGAAGTAATAAATGGGCAAGAGGTAGTAGGAGAAACAAGGAGTAGTACAAAAGATTGGGAGTTTGACAAAGGAAGTGATTGGAGTGAAGGTGAGCAGAGAATAATAGCACAGGTTAAGGGAGAAAATATCAAATCGGAAGAGGTAACATTTACAATCGATTCCACTCCTCCTGTTATTCTTCAACAGTTAATTAAAGTTGTGAATTTAGAAAATATCTATAAATTAAGTTTTGAAGCCCCAGAAGATGCAATTGATATTGAATTCATAACTGGAGACAAAACCTACAGTATTGAGAGAGTAGCAGAAACAAACATCACTTTGGATATCCTTAAAGATGATTTAGGACAAAAATCAATTCTAGTTGCGTCAGATCTTGCTGGGAATGTATCCCAAATGGATATCTCTGAATATTTCATACAAGAGGTAAAAGGTGAAGAAGATACTCCTAAATTTTTACTTAATTTAAAGAATATATTTGGAACAACAGATGGTATAAGTTTAACAATAATTACTTTTGTATTCATTCTATTAACAATCCAAGTATATGTATCCTACAAGAAAGGAAAACTTGGGAGAAATGCTGGAGATTTATTTACTATTGGTGCATGGTGGTTGATTATACTTGTTGGTGTATTTAAAGGTTTCGGTGGCCTTATAACTTAATACTGCTCAAAATTGAAAAAGAAAGTAGATCTTAAAAATGAGATACTCTATCTAATACTCATTGTAGTATTAACGATATATTTTGCATACTCAACCCATACTCCAAACAACATGTATATGTTAAGTGGTGTCTTAGGGAACCTGTTAATCCTAACTTGGTTTATTAGGGCTTTCTCTCTCTATTCAGGGAGAAAAATATCTCAATATAGTGAAGTAATACAAAGGATATCATTAAAAGAGAGATTCTTTACATGTTTTGTACTACCAATCCTCTTCTATTCTTCCCTTCTAGCATATATATACTTTAATACAAATTTCTTAATGGATTTAATATTAATAGGGATATCCTCAATATTACTCTTCATTCTTTTTCTTAATGTAAAAAGCTCTTTCAAGAAGGTTTACAGTATAGAAGCACAAACAAGAGCCGTATTTGATTTTATGTGTATTGCATCCTTTTACATGTTACTAAGTGTGATAATAAGATTAGGGATATCAATATGGGTTTCAGTATTAATAATTGCAATATCTTCTTTAATATTCTTTTGGTCTGACATTAAGATTCATAGAAAAGAGAGTATGCCTGGATTAATAATGAGTTTCATATCAGCAATATTTGTAGCAATAACCTCATGCATATTTTTCAATACCAATATATTCATATTACCTGCAATAGGGACCCTCTCCTTTTACTTAATTCTCTCGTTATGGAATATTCGGTTTTCTGGTAAGATTAAGTTCATTGAATATTTACCACCTTTCATATATTCAATACTTGCATTAATTTTAATCCTAAATTTATGAAAAAAGACATAGTAATCAAAGTAGGAGGCTCAATACTCTATGACCATCTCCTAAATATTAATTTTGATCTATTCAAAAGACTCAAAGAATGGTATTTAGGAAACAAGAAGGAGTATGACCATATTGTATTTGTTGTAGGAGGGGGAAGGCTATCTAGGGAAATGGAGAATAAGGTGGCGGAATCTGTTAAAGATATCCAAGGAATACACAATATTGCAATGTCAATTACACAAACCAATTCAATAATCCTTGCCTCATATATTAATGACAAAGAAATCTTCGTACCTAAAACATTAGGAGAAGCATATGAATTTCTACACTCTAGTGAAAAAGGATATATGGTTAGTGGGGGACTTAAGGTAGGTTGGAGTACAGATATGGATGCAGCAGTATTTGCAGATGCATTAATACTAGATAGAGTCTACAAAGTATCAAACATTGACTATATATATGACAAAGATCCAAAAGAATTCTTTGAGGCTAGACCTATTAAGGATATGACTTGGAAGGAGTACTTTAAAATGTTCTCAATACTTCCCAATGAAGAACACACTCCAAATTCCCATATGCCAGTTGACGCCAAGTGCTCGCTGTTCTGTGCAAAAAAGAATATATCTTACAATGTAACAGGAGGTAAACTACTCTATGAGAATGACTCACTTAAAAAGATTCTTAAACAGGGGACATTTATACACAACTAACTATTCAACATCAACAATTTTACACTCCATTTTTCCAGAAGGAGACTCAATATTAATCTTTTCTCCCTTCTTTTTACCTATGAGACTACTCCCAATTGGGGATTTGTATGATATCTTTGATTCTAGAGGATTTGCTTCATTCTCTCCAACAATTGTATACTTTCTAATCTGTCCTTTACCACACTCAATTGTTACATGAGACCCAATATCTATAGTAGAACTCTTTTTCTTCTTAACAATAACTGCTCTTTCTAATGTTGCTCGTATACTGAGAATCTTTTCCTCATTAGCTTGAAAATCATCAACAGCCATTGTATACCCATCATTCTCTTTTAAATCTCCCTGGCTTCTCATCTGATTAAGGGTCTCTTGAAGTTTCTTTCTAAGGTCCCCCTCCCTATATTTAAGTTCATCTTTTAGTTTCTCGTAACCCTCCTTTGTTAGCAGTACTTGAGAATTCTCCCTTGTCATACCCTTAGGGATTTAAATTTATATCGTGCAATAATATATATATTTAAAATGGTTGTCAATGATTAACAATCTGTTTATCAAAAGACGTATTTATGATAGAATTACCCTGTTATGCCGCTATCGTCTAACGGTTAGGACGCATGATTCTCAATCATGCAATCAGGGTTCGATTCCCTGTAGCGGTACCATTTTTACTATGATACATTTTGATATTGTAACAATCTTTCCTGAAGTAATATCTGCATACACAAATAGCAGTATAGTAAAACGTGCACAAGAGAAAGGATTAATAAAAATAGATATACACAATCTAAGAGATTGGGCTTTAGATAAGCATAAGAGTGTAGATGATACCCCATATGGAGGAGGACCAGGAATGGTAATGAAAGTAGAACCGATATATAACTGTTTAAAAGACTTAAAAAAAGAAAACAGTATAGTAATATTAACATCCCCCAAAGGAGAGAAATTAGTACAAAGTAAATTACATGAACTATCACAAAATAAAGATTCACATTACATAGTACTCTGTGGACACTATGAAGGATTTGATCAAAGAGTACATGATAATTTAGTAGATTGGGAATTCTCCATAGGAGAGTATGTCCTATCTGGAGGAGAGCTACCAGCACTAATCCTCATAGATGGAATAACAAGGTTAATACCAGGTGTATTAGGAAATGAGCAGTCTCTAATCTCTGAAACCTTTAATACAGATACTCCAGACTATCCAACATATACTAAACCAGAGATATTTCTTAACTGGAAGGTACCAGAGACACTGTTAAGTGGTAATCACAAAGATATTAAGGAGTGGAGAGAGAAAATGTCAAAAATGAGTAAATAGTTCCACCTTGTGTGATAATCTGAAATAGAATAGAATAATAAAGATACCTGTAAGATAACTTTTTTACGTTTCCCAATGTTCCCAATAAGAAAAGAAAAATTCAAGATAACAAAGGAGAAAGAGAAAGAACTCATTAATGAATTAGAAGAACTAAACCAAGAGTTAGTAGAAATTGCCAATAGAATGGAAGAATCTAGAAGAGATGACTCTGATGAAGACAGTTCAATACTTGGAACCATATCTGTTGAGAAAGAAGGAATCCAAAAACAAATTAAGGAAATAAGCCAGATTCTAGATAACTATGAAATAATTGAAGAAGGGAATGTATGTGAACCAGATAAAATTAAACTTGGGTCCTCAATTAAAGTTAAGGATGGAGATAAGATACTACAGTTTAAATTAGTATCATCTCTTGAAGCTGATCCATTAAAAAACTATATATCTGACAAATCTCCTCTAGGAAAGAAATTACTAAAAGCTAAAGTGGGAGATACTGTGACAGTAATAGTAAGAACAAATATCATTAGATACAAGATATTAGAAGTTTGTTAGTTAATAACTGAGTTTAAGTCCTCAATCTTAACTCTTTTCTGTTTCATTGTATCCCTATCTCTTACTGTAACTGTATCATTCTCTAAAGATTCATAATCAATTGTAATACAGTGTGGAGTACCAATCTCATCCTGATACCTATATCTCTTACCAATATTACCTCTGTCATCCCATACTACCTTGTTACCCTCTGAAAGCAAGTTAAATATATCTCTAGCCTTTTTAACAATATCCTCCTTGTTATTTACCAATGGGAATATGGCTACCTTGTAAGCAGCAATATCTCTGTGAACCTTAAGTACCGTCCTAATATTCCCATTACCCAAATCTTCCTCCTCATATGCATCTAAGAGTAAAAAGAACAGTGTCCTATCTATACCACCAGAAGTCTCAACGATCCATGGAATATATTTCTCATTTGTTTTAGGATCTGTATATGAGAGATCCTTGTTAGAGAATTTACTATGTTGTGTTAAATCATAATCAGCTCTCCAGTGTATACCCTCATTCTCTGCCCAACCCCAATCCGTCTTGTATTCAATATCAAATGCTTTCTTAGCATAGAAGACTAGTTTCTCTTTAGGATGTTCGTAGAATCTCAAATTCTCTTCCTTTCTGTAAAGAGTCTTGAAAAAATTCATCCGCTCCTCTTTCCAGAACTCAAACCATCTCTCCATTTCACTAGGATGAACAAAAAACTGTAAATCCCACTGTTCAAACTCTCTAGTTCTAAATGTTAATTTGTTAGGAGTAACCTCATTTCTAAAAGCTTTACCAATCTGAGCAATACCAAAAGGAATTTGCTGTCTAGTAGAATCAACAACATTTTTAAAATCTAAATATATATTCTGACAAGCCTCACCTCTAAGGTATGCATCCATTTTCTCTCCCTCCAATACTCCTACTTCTGTCTTAAACAACATATTGTATTTTCGACTCTCAGTAAACTCAATCCCACCACATTTAGGGCACTTCTCATCAATATCTTCTGGCCTAAATCTTTGATGACACTTCTTACACTCTACTACCTCATCAGCAAAGCCTGTAAGATGCCCTGATGCCTCCCAGACCTTTGGATGGGTAATAATGGTCCCATCAATACCTACAACATTCTCTCTTCTGTCTACAATATTCCTCCACCAATATCTCTTTAAATTGTTTTTCATCTCTACACCAACAGGCCCGTAGTCATAGAAGCCTCCCATACCACCATATATTTCAGAATTAGGAAATATTATTCCTCTTCTTTTTGCTAAAGCTGTAATCTTTTGTAAAGTGTCCTCTGCCATGAATATATATCTTAATCTTAACTCCCTAATTATACATCATCTCCTTTATGTGTATAGCACATATTTGATAATATGGAGATATGGCAATTGGAAAAACAATATCCATCACTTCAGGAACCCTTTTGGTAGTAGCGACCTTCCTCTCAATTTTCTTTCTTAGAGCAAAAGCAAACTTCAAACAAGAGACATCAGAGGTCATATCCGCTCAAACTACTTTGTTAGAGGAAGATATTCCTAAGCAGGAGGAGAGTTACTCTGTTTCAGTCTGTGATACTACAAGTTGTATATGGATATCAAGTGAAGGATTGGAAAAGGAGGGAGTACTAGATGAGAATGCAATATATCAAAGAGTACTAGATAGTGTATTACCATATTTTGAGCAAAAGTATGGTGGTAAAACAGTAGCCAAAAATCGTGCGGGTAGCTTCATATATTGGAAGGAAGATCTAATCCCTGATTTTGAAAACATATTTGTGGATATATACAAGGCATTTAAGTTAGGAATTAACAACTCTGTTAATATTGAGATTAATGATTTACCAGGAACAGATGGTAAGTATTCTCAAAGATATATTGAGGTAGATGACTCCAAGCAGAAACTCTATGCTTGGGTTGATGGAAAGGTTGTCAAAGAGATACCCCTCTCTGCTGCAAAAGAGGGATTTCAGGTATTTGGGGTATTCCCAATAGTGGATAAAGGGGTTTCCCCAATCGCTCCAGGAGAGAAATATATGCCCTACTGGATGGCTTTCTACTACTCTCCTAAACAAGACTCTTGGTATGGATTACATGCCTTAATATGGTGGTACGATGAAAATGGTAAAAGAGTATACGAGCCTGAAACCAACATCGGTATTAGAAGAAGTAGAGGGTGTATTCGTATGTTAGTAGAAGATGCAAAATATCTGTATGAGATATATGAGAAGGGAGATCCCATATTGATACATGAATAGGGGTATGGGTGTGATATAATTCAGGGAAATATATTAATTTTTTCTTTTGTATATATGGAGGATTCACTAAAGAGTAATTTACAGGGACAGAGGCAGGTAAGAATTGAAAAATTAGAAAAGATTAAAAGTTTAGGTATTAATCCATACCCATCTAAATCAGAAAGAGATATCCAGATTGGAGATATTAAGGGGAACTTTGAAAAGTATGAGAGTAGTGTTCATACGGTTGTTGGTCGTATATTTGGATGGAGAGCTCATGGTAAATTGATATTTGCAGATATCAAGGATCAAACAGGAAATATCCAAGTCATTGTGAAAAGTGATTGGTTAGAAAAAGGATTGAAGGAGGGCTATCTTGAGTGGGAGACTTTAGAGTTATTGGATCTTGCAGACTTTGTTGAGGTTAAAGGAGAAATTAGTAAGAGCAAAACAGGAGAGATTTCAATATTAGCAAAAAGTATCAAACTCTTGGTTAAAGCCTTAAGACCAATACCAAGGAAGTTAAAGAACAAAGAGCAGAAATTTAGAAGAAGGTACTTAGATTTAGTAATCAATCCAGAAAGAGTAAAACTCTTTGAAAGAAAAGCTAAATTCTGGGAAATACAAAGAGAGTTTCTTAAAAAGGAGGGCTTTACTGAAGTAGAGGTACCTGTATTAGAATCAGTTCCAGGGGGGGCTGATGCTAAACCCTTTGTAACTCATCATAATGCGCTTGATCTGGATTTATATTTAAGAATATCAACAGAGTTATTTCAAAAAAGATTAATAGGGGGAGGATTTGAAAAGATCTATGTATTTGGACCAAACTTTAGAAATGAGGGTATGGATGATGAACATCTACAAGAATTCTATGATATCGAGTGGTATTGGGCATATGCTAATTACAAAGATAATATGGATTTAGTTAGGAGATTGTTTTTAGAGATTGCACAAAAGATATATGGTAAGACAGAGTTTACTACAAGAGGTCATACATTTGATTTAGCAAAGGAATGGGAAGAGATTGATTTTACAGATGTAATTAAACAGAATTTTGGAGTAGATATATTTAAAGATTCAGATGAGAAGATATTAGAAGTAACTAAAGAGAAGGGTTTGGAGATTGAGGATGAGAAGAACAGGAATAGGTTGATAGATAGTATGTGGAAATATATTAGAACAACAATTTCTGGTCCAGCTTTTCTAGTCAATCATCCTATGTTTGTTTCACCTTTAGCTAAATCTAGAGAGGACAATCCTAAAATTACAGAAAGATTCCAGGTGATAATTGCGGGTAGTGAACTAGGTAATGGATACTCCGAGATTAATGATCCACAAGACCAGTTGGAGAGATTCCTAGAGCAGCAAAGACTTAGAGAGAGTGGTGATGAAGAAGCACAGATGTTAGATATTGATTTTGTAGAGATGTTAGAGTATGGTTTGCCTCCTACTAGTGGGTATGGTCAGAGTGAAAGAGTATTTTGGTTTCTAGAAGATGTCTCAGGTAGAGAGGGTACACTATTTCCACAAATGAGACCCGAACTAGAACAATCTACGAAAGATATTTACATGGATATATTACCTAAGGGTAAGAAGAAATAAATGGAATCTTTAAAAGAACTTCTTTCTAAATTAAAAGAAGGTAAGAAAGAAGAACAATCTCAAGGAGAGTTATTTGATACAGAGGTATTCTCCAAAAAGAAGGTGGTTATCAATGACAAGCATAAGTATATATCAAAAGAGTATCAATATTATGGTCTCTCACTAGCAGGTAAATTAGGTGATACTAAAAGAACCACTATGTATATTAAATGGGCAAAAGAGAAACCTAGGGTAATACTGGAGAAAGCATATAGTTTTGCTATTGATTACCCAAATGCTAAAGACAGAAGTCGTATCTTCATTTGGAAGGTAAAGGAGTTGGAGAAGGAGTCTGACTTGAAACAGGAGTAGTAACTTTTAATATCCTGTTTACAGTATCAAGAACAATGTTAGCAGCATGCTCTCCATCATTTGCTACTATTCTAGTAGCTGCAGAGTATTGATGTCCTCCCCCATTTAATGCCTCTGCAATAGTAGAGACCTCTTGATATCCCTTACTACTTCTAAATGATACAAGCCATTCATTCTCTGTAGTATACGAGGGTTTAACTATGAATCCCCAGTGTACTCCTTGTATATATCTAACAATATTGTCTCTTACAAATTCTTGTGCTCCATTAATCCCAATCTTTGTTAACTTAAGGCTATTAATATCACTCTTGTTAAGATATGTATATGCCATATCATTGATAATATGTAAATTCTGTATATATACCTTAATTGGAAGTAATGAGTCTACAGGAAACTTGGCACTCTTGTATTCAAATTCCTCTAAATCCAAAGGATATACCTTTCTTAACTGAGCCATAAGTCTGTAAGTATCAGGAGTAGTATTGTCATATGCAAATCTCCCAGTATCATATACTATCCCAATCTGTCCCAGAGTAGATATCTCAGGGGTAATCTTGAACTTCCCTCCCGATACCTCTTTACAGAAATCTAAAATCTGTTCAGTAGTAGAACTCATACTGTTGTTAATAATTACATCCGCATTCATACCCTTAGTAGAGTGATGATCCACAATAGCTATCTTAGCCTGGGTAATCTGTATGGTATCTTCTTTCAATATACACATATCCCAACCTACCGCATCAGTAATGATAACCAAATCTTCTTGTTGAGTTTCAATAGTTTGGGCAATAATTATCTCATTCATAAAGGGAATCTTTTGTGTTGGGAACTGTCTTGTTTTGAATACAACATTCTTTTTTGGATAGAAGGTATTAAGATACTTTTTCAGTATTAAAGAACTTGCAAATGCATCAAAATCTGGTCCTTTATGTGTCAATATCAAAATATCATTGGAATTCTCAATTAACTTCTTGAATTTTCTGTACGCCTTTTTCATATATGAAAGTATATCAGATTTTGTATTGATAACAGAATATAGAGAGAATATAATAAAGGAGAGTAATAATATTTAAACATTTTTAAATGATAGATATAAAAAGGATAGTAGAAGAGAGGGATATAGTAGAAAGAGCCTTAGCTAAAAGAATGGGAGTTGAAGATATGCACTTAGATGAGATAGTAGAGATATTTAACAAGAGGAAAGAGGTATTAAAGGAGTATGAGTTAAAAAGAGCAGAGCAGAATAGTTTCAATGAAAGAATGGCAAAAACAGAAAAAGGCTCTGAAGAGTTTAATCAGTTAATCTCAGATTTGAAAACACTCTCTATTAATGTTAAAGAATTAGAATCAGAGGTAAACTCTCTAGAGAGTAAATTAATATCTCTAGTAGAGGTTTTACCAAACATTCCTGATGAAGATTTAGCTGCTGGTGAGAAAGAAGCAAACGAGGTTTTAAAGGAGGTCGGGGAGAAACCTGTATTTCCATATACAATTAAAGACCATGTTCAACTAGGTACTGATTTGGGGCTTTTCGATTTTGAGAGAGCTACTAAACTCTCAGGAAACAATTTCTCAATGTATACAGGTATGGGTGCTAGATTAGAGTGGGCATTAATTTCCTACTTTGTTGATGAACATATTAAAGATTGCTATGAAATGATTCTACCTCCACATATTGTAGGACAGGAATCTGGATATACTGCAGGTCAACTTCCAAAGTTTCAAGAGGATGTGTATTGGTTAAAGGAGGGGAATCAATTTCTAATACCTACTGCAGAAACAGCATTAGACAATCTTTTTAGAAATGAGATATTAGAAGAGAGAGATCTTCCAAAGAAATACTTCTCATTTACTCCCTGCTATCGGAAAGAGGCAGGTAGTTACAGAGCAAATGAGAGGGGTTTGATTAGAGTACATCAATTTAACAAGGTAGAGATGTATCAATATACAAGTAAGGAGAGTTCAGACTTGGCATTTGAAGAGTTAGTTAGAAAAGCAGAAAAGCTTGTTGAGGGTCTAGGTTTACATTACAGAACAAGTAAATTAGCTGCAGGAGACTGTTCTGCTCCAGCAGCAAGAACATATGATGTGGAGGTATGGCTCCCAGCAGTTGGTCAGTACTACGAAGTAAGTTCCATATCCAATGTCCGGGAGTATCAATCTAGAAGGGGGAATATGAGGTACAGAAGTAGTAACGGAGGGAAGATTGAGTACATGCATACCCTAAATGCTTCTGGTCTAGCAACAAGCAGATTAATGGTTGCCTTAGTAGAGACATTCCAACAGGAGGATGGGAGTATATTAGTTCCAGAGGTTTTAAGAAAGTATATTGGGGTAGATAAGATAGAAAAGAAGTAGTATGAGTTATTTTTTAGGATTCCTTCCAGACAAAGAGTCTAATTACAAGATTAGAAAGACCCTTGGGGAGGTTAGTATAATATTTGATGGTTTTGAGATTCCTGTTAGATGGGTAAAACCTCATACATACCATATTACTCTCTACTACCTTGGAGAAAGATATCCTTTTTACAAGCAATATCTTCTAAAAAAGAAATTAACTAAAATCCACTTCGAAAGTATTAATATATCCCTAAATAGCGTAAAGGTAGGTATATCAAGAAACTACAAAGAATTAATATATATTGATTTAAAAGATGGTGGGGAACAACTAAGGGAGTTACTCTTAGAGGTGAGAAAAGCAATAGGGGGAAAAGACAGTTCTATGTTCGTACCTCATTTAACGATAGGAAGAATTAGTAAAGATCTCTCTAAGGAGGAATACAGAAATATATCTTTAGATGTACTAAGATTATCTAAAGAGCTTAAATTAGAAGATATCCACTTTACAGTTAATTGTATGTACCTCATAGAGAGTAAGAATGGTGTCTATTCTTTTAAGACGAAGTTTGATGCCTCCTTGTAAATCGTTTCTAGATTATTAGTCCATATACAATCTTTGTTTCTCCTAAACCATGTTCTTTGTCTTTTGATATATGACATTGTATTTTTAAAAATACTCTCCTTCACGTCTTCAATAGTAATACCATTCTCGAAATAGTCCCTAAATTCAATATATCCAATACTATTCATCCCTCTGTCTTCATAGGTATAGCCTTTCTTTAAAAGGGCTTTATTCTCTTCAAGCAATCCCTCCTCAAACATTCCCTCTATTCTCTCTCTTACTCTTTTTCTTAGAATCTCCCCATCAATATCAATAACAAAATATCTGTTATTTAATTCTTTACCCCTTTTCCTGTTTACCCCACCCCTTTGAATAGTCCTAATCAATCTATGTCTGTTATTCCTGTCACTCTCATTCATATTTAAGAGATAGTCTTTAGCAATATGTTGCAACTCTTTAATATTCTTTTCTTTTAAATCAGGTGTATATATATCATTCTTACTAAGATTGTAATTGAATATGACACTATCAATATACAGACCTGTACCTCCTACTAAGATTGGGACTTTCTTTTCTTTAAGTAATATCTCCTTAACCATTTGTTGATAGTTAAACAGAGTAAAACTATCCTTTGGATTTACAAAATCAAAGAGATAGTGTTTAACACCATTAAAAATATGTATTCCCTCTGAAATCTTTTTTTCAAATTTTGGTTTTGCAGTCCCAATATTTAACTCTCTGTATACCTGTCTTGAATCAGCATTGATAATGTACCCATTAATAACCTTTGCTAGATTAATAGCTATATTGGATTTGCCTGATGCAGTAGGACCAGCTAAGACTAGAATCTTACCTTCAAAATCTATCATCTGAGGATATATCTAGATAGCCAATATGTAAACCATATGCAAAATACTGCTGAAAGAATTGAAATTGCAACTATGACCTCTGTTTGAGGAGAAAGAAAAAGTAAGGTAGAGATTCCGAGTAATAGTAAAAAGACTGTTTGTTTAATTGAATCAGAAAGATACTCTTTTCTAATTGAGTATATCTTAAAACCCTTGGCATCTTTTTTAGAGGAGTAGAACCCAGTTAACAGACCAAGATTAGAGATTAAAAATATTAAGGATATTATTGGAATAATTCTAAATATTTCTGAAATGTGTACTTTAAAGATTAAATTGGAAAGGAATATCCCTATACCATTTGTAAGAAACAAAGAAGATAGTGAGAGTAGAGATAGAAGTAGAATTTTCCTATTTTTAGTTGAGAGATATATTGTAAATAGACAGACACACAGGATTGAAAGGAGTAGTAATATCTCAATACTAATTTCATATATACTCCAATTTTGTAATATGTTTTGTATTAAGTTCATATCTTTAATGATTTTCTTACATTAGATATATAGTAGGAAGAAATTGATAGGGCTAAGTTACTTACAATCATAAGTATTAAGAGATCGTTTGCATACATTTTTACATATCCACTACCGAGTAAAATACTTAGGATACAGATGAAGGTAATTAATAGGGTAACATTAATTCTAGATTCAATGTTCTCAGCAATTATCCTTATTATCGCAATTATTGATATAACCTCTAAAGCTAGAAGGAATATGTCGACTGGAGTACTGGATATCTTTAAGTAGGTTATCCACCCAGCAACCGTTATTGTACTAGATATCCCAGAGAGAAGGAGAGTCCTCTTAGGAGTTTTTTCAACTAACATTAAATAGATGTAGATAAATATTATGGCTACCAAAATACCCTCTGTTAATTTAATGTAATCAAATTCTGGAATATCTACTACAAGATCTTCTTCACTATTTGAAGAGTAAGAAAGTCCTACGCTACCAGAGTTAAATAGGATATCAACTACCTTAGCAGAGTCTTTGTCTTGTGCAGATACAGATGGAGCAAAGGTATTGTTTCCTTGAGCTATTTGAACCTGGGAAACAAACCCATCTATACTTACTCCAACAGTTT
This sequence comes from uncultured Candidatus Saccharibacteria bacterium, assembly GCA_964655705.1. Taxonomy (GTDB): domain Bacteria; phylum Patescibacteriota; class Dojkabacteria; order SC72; family SC72; genus UBA2259. The sequence goes on from CAZZPP010000001.1 coordinate 102,676, forward strand.
GTCCTGCGTACTGTTCCATGAAGTCTTCCCAATCTTTTTGCCAAGGCCATGTTTTAAATATCCCGAAGTATGAGTATTCTCCTTCTGAGTTTTTAAGTTTAGCAATAAATACATTTCTAAAGTAATCTCTTGTATATGCTGTCTTAGTATAGTTCTCTTCTAGGTACGGGGTAAGAGGGTTTTCCTGATCTTCATAGTTGACATCATCCTTTCTGGTAACAACATTTATAATGAAGGGAGACTTTATTAAATTCTCTACAGACTCCTTCTCTTTAGATGTTTGAATTTCTATCTTTAGATACTGTTTTTCTTCTTCCTCGTAAAAAGAAATTAATGATTGTTCAACCCCAAACTTCCTTAATCTTTTTTGTAATACAGACTTAGTATCTTGTAAGTCCTTTTTTAAATCAGTACTATCCTGTGTATCTAATTCAAAGATATACTCCTTAGACCAATACATACTCTCTTTATTTACTAAATCATAGGAAGAGGAAGATGTAATTCTTTCTGTTAGAGGTAGAGATATTAAAACTAAGGCTAGGATGAGAGAACTAATGAAGATGGAGATGATGTAAGTAAGAAATCCTTTGAGATTAAATTTCTTTAATTTAATTCTTTTAAATTTTAATTTCTTTCTCTTTAACTTCTTCATTACAGTAAATCTGAGTCTTTACCTAGTAATATTACTTTGTCTTTCATTAACGCATTTATTAATATGGGATCCCTCTTCTTTTTTCCAAATTCGAAATCCTCAATTTTCATAGCTACATACCTAATTGATCTACTTAACTCTTTTTCTAAACTACTAACTGCTACAGACAGTTCTCTAATTTTCATATCTCCAATAAAGAGGATATCAATATCAGATTTCTCAATATATTTGTTTTTTAGAAAAGCCTCTGTCAATATTACTACCTTAATGCCCTCAATAGGGAGGAATTTTTCATAAAGTAATTTTCCTGTATCTGACTCTTTAAAAAATATCGCCCTTAATTCCCATACAATTGGACACTCCTTGTCAATTGTATACATAATTTTGTTACCATCTTTTTTAGAAGTTAGTAACCCTGCTTTCTTAAGACTAAGTAATTCTCTTCTTACAGCATTAATCTCCTCTCCTAATTCTCTAACAAGCCCTCTAACATGATAGGGTTTATTAACGTCTTCCATATACTTGGAAAGTACTCTAATCCTAACTTTTGATATAAATAGACTTTTAAGCATTTCCCCTTCCTTTTTAAAATATTAAGTAGGCCTTAAAGTACAACTCAAAGACCATGGGGCAATTTATTGCTCAATTATATCAAATTTTCCGATAGAGCGAGGGATTATTGATATCCATACCCTCCCTCTATTAAATTCTATCTCTTTACCATCACTATCATAGTATGTAGTCCTGTCTGTTCTAGAAGTTTTTTTCCATGTTCCTGTTGTAATTTTACCATCAATTAAATATGTAGTACTACCCGAAGCGATAGTTGTTAGAATGATTCTCCCCTTATTATCATATGAGGGAGTATATTCAATCTCTTGAAGAATTAAATTTTTGGCATAGATCTGAGCACCACTCTCTTGATCAATATGAATCTTCCCACCAGTTTCTTTGTAGTAGGAATTAGTCTTACTATCATAAGTCCATACACTATCATACAATCCACTGTTATTTAATCTCTCATGGAAGGTAATATTTATTTTGCTCTTTAGACCCCTGTCTTGTGTAGAGGCATCTTTTTTGAATTTCCATGCCTCAATATCAGGCATACTATCCCAATTCTTTTCTTCGGCATACTCCCATGCAGTGAAAAGAGAGGAGTACTCATTATGTGGAGCATATCTTACCCCATCATTCCATCTCCAGGCTCCAATGGTAGCAATTTTTTTAATATTGTAAGCATATACATTCCCGCAAGCATCGGTTTTAGGATTGTCAGTATCTGCACATCCATCATAGATGTAAAGAGGATCGTAAGGACTTAGCCATTCTAGATAGTACTGTCTTGCACTTCGAATAGGGCCAACTTTTGCTGGTGCCTCACTCCAGAATATTGCTAAATATCTTGTTATTCCTCCCTCTGCCAGTGCTTCAAAAACAACATCGGCACTATTTAATCCAGATTGAGGTCTAGCATCTGAATGATTATTTATCATTACAGCAACAGGTCTTCTTTTTTCTAACTCCTTTAATTCTGTCTTAGTAAAAAGTAACCCATTAATTGGACTAACCTCAGTTTTAGGTTCTACAGGAGTAGGAATGGGAATATCAAAAGGGACAGAGTCTATGTACTGGGAAAGGATATATCCATTTCCTAAATTAATTATTGTGGAAGGCTTAGCATATGGTTTAGATTTGTAAATACCAAAGTAGTAGAAGAGTCCTATTCCCATTAGGAGTAATACCCCAAGGGTTACTAGAATCAAAGTCAATTTCTTAGGTTTCTCTTTTTTAACCTTCTCTTTTGTTTGGGGTACCTCTTTCTCACTCTTAACTTCAGGAGTAGGTACTGGTTTTACAATATCGTTAACCTTTTCAGTTAGTAATTCTTTCTTTCCTTTTCCCTTTACTTTCTTCTCCGAAATATTTATCTGTTTAGACATATATATAATTTAGCATTAGAAAGGGAGAATGTTAATCCTTTATAGTGGATATTTAATGTGATAGTATTAAGTTGTATTAATTTAGCAATACTTTTATGAAAAAATATTGGTATATATACCTTGTGGTTTTACTACTAAGTACTGTATTACTAACTGGGTGTACTAGAAAGACAAATGATATTGTAGAACAAGACCAAGATGATACACAGGAGGTTGTAGAGGATTTACCGCAGGATGATACAGAGAGCTCCTCAAGTTTTGATACATCTGAATATACAAAAGAAGAGACAACTCTTGGACAAGCGAGTGAATATGAATACACTATTAGAGAGATACGCGCTGAAGAGAAAACAGGATATCATCAATTCGAGTTTACTCTTTCTTCAAGAGATGGTGATGCTCCTACACCACTTTTTACTGTTACACCAATACTTACAAAAGGAGTATTTAGGGTATCTTTAACAAACATTATTGATGACAATACATCTGTAACACATAGTAGTGGAATATCTGTAAACAAGGAGGGTATAACTGGTCTTACAAGAATTGTTACAGACTCTAATACCACTCGTGCCTACGATATTGGGGTATTAGGTTTGAATATGTATATGGTGGAGGTAGAAAATGACGAGTTAGGAATATGGACCTTTGTAGTAAAGGTCTCATACGATACAAAATATACTCCTCCAAGTATTGATTTTGGGAGTACTGAATTCTCTTCTGAGAATCAAGAGATTGAGGGAGTAACAATTACTCAGGGAGCAAAGATTACAGACTACTCATACCTTTACTCATCAGGGATAGTGAAATTTACTTTAGAGGTATCTAGTGGAGCATCTAATCCAATTCCTAGTGTAAGTGCAGCATATGATGAAGAGGGTATATTAATACTTACTTTCCCATCATTAGAACAGGACAAGGTTTCTACATGGGGTAGTACAATTGACCTTCCTTCTGGACTTACGGTATCCATATCTAGAGCTGGAGAGAAGTCAGTATATTCATTTAGTGGAATTAGTAACAAAAAACCATTTAGATTAAGTGCTTCTCAGAGTCCTAATGTAGTAATAGTTGAGATTGATGTTTAAATATGTTAGGTAGAGATGAGTGTAAAACTCTTTTAGAAAAATACATCCATACTCCTTGGTTAAAACTTCATATGAGGGAGAGTGAAGTCATTATGATTTCTCTTGCAAAAAGGTTGGGAGAAGATGAACAGGAATGGGGATTAGCAGGGTTAATACATGACTTAGATTTTGATTATGTAGAGAAAGATCCTAAAAGGCATGTCATTGAGTTTGATACCATTCTAAATATTGAGGGTATACAGATTGGTAAGGATATCCCTGAGAATGTTTACCATGCAATTAAGGCCCATTATGAGGAGCATCCTTTAATTACTCAAAAGAGGGAATCTAAACTTGATTATGCATTAAGTGCTAGTGAAACTCTTAGTGGATTTCTAGTTGCATGTGCTTTAGTTCAACCGGACAAAAAAAACAGTAGTGTAGGTGTAGATAGTGTAATGAAGAAATTTAAAAAGAAAGACTTCGCTAAATCTATTAACAGGGAGTTAATCTACGATATTGAGAAGATTGGAATATCCTTAGAAGAGTTCTTACAGATCTCGTTAAAAGCTCTTACTGATATTTCAGATGAGCTTGGGTTGTAGTATCTTGTTGTGAAAATTACTTCTTTTTATCAACAAACCTAATCTCCAAATCTTTTCCTAGTGCATTGGCTATTTTAATCAATTTCTCAATCGAAACATTCCTCTTTCCAGTTTCTATTTTACTGATTGTACTACGAGGTATACCAGATTTAAGGGATAGTGAGTCTTGAGTAATATGATAACTCTCTCTAAATTCTTTTATCTGTCTGAGAGCAATTCTTTTTTGCGCCTTAGCATCTAACTCACGAAGTTCTTTTTGGGTAAACATCTCTTTCCTGGCTTCTTCCCAGGGTATTAATACTGATTTGTTCATTTTATTTATACTAATTTTATTTTTCTTCTAACTGCCTTCTGTATCTCTCTTAGTGGTGTCTTTTGAGTTTTCTTTTTAAAAGCGCAGAGAATTACAATATCATCATTTTTGTAAACATAGATACATCTATACATTCCATTTTCTCTTACTCTCAATTCGTAAAGATCATATCCTGAAAGTTTTCTACTTTCTGGATATTTTAATGTTCCAAAATAACTTAGTTCCTTAATTAAAACGTCAAAAGCTTTTATTGTAGTGGATGGAAAGGTTAAAAGCTCCTCTTGTGCATTATATTCTATGTATACTTTCTTTCGGTTTGATTGTGCCATATATGCCACACGATGTCAAGTTATATGACATATTGTATTTAAAAGGAATTAAATATTTCTGAAAAGTTTAGTATAATGATTGTTACGGGGTGTAGTTCAGATGGCTAGAACGCTTGCATGGGGTGCAAGAGGTCGCTCGTTCAAGTCGAGTCACCCCGATTTTAATCAGGTGCTGTTAATTCTCCAATAGATACATCGAAACCATATTTTAAAAGATTCATAACTGTATATCCCACACAGCCAGTAGGAACATAATCCTTTTTTAACCATTCTCTAGCTATTGGATATCTATCAATATATACAGGTATATTTTGTACAAAGTCTAGTTGAATTTTTTCTTTGTCATACTTAATATCAAACTCCTTCAAAGCCTTTTTAATTGGCTCATATACAAGATAGAGACCAGATACTGTAACAATCTTGATATCACCTCTTAAGAGGAGATCTGCCAACATATCCCATTCCTTTCTTCCTCCCTTTGGAGTTTCTTCTCCATTTTTAGTTTTAACTGTATATATTGTGTAATCTCCCATTTGAGATATTTTTGAGAGGAGATCATTGTAGTCAGAAGTCTGTTGAAAAAATATTAAGGGGATATTACTGTCCAATACCTTCCTAATATATTCATCCCTTTTGTTTAGATACTCTTTAGTAACATACCTTTTGTTTAGAGTAGGGATTGTGTTCTCACTAAAGAAAGGATGTACAAGAATATTTAATCTTCCATTAGACAGTTTACAGATATTTAGGAAATATTCTAAACTCTTGCCCTTAGCCTTTGTTACTTCAATATCCTTTCTCAATGCGCAATTCTAACATTAATATACATATGTAGGAAATAGTATATATAATATTGGTGTAACAAAGTAAGTATTTTTACGTAATAGTAGATGATAAATAAGATTGAAAATAGACAGGATTTAGAAGAACTCTTTAGATGGTTAAACGAACCACTTTACAAATATATATATGTAAGATGTGGATATAACAGGGAGTTAGCTCAAGATATTACACAAGATGTATTTCTAAAGGTATGGGACAAGAGAGAGACCTTTAATCCTAAGAAGTCTACACTTAAAAACTGGGTATACATTATTGCTAGAAACCATATTGTAGACCTTTACAGAAAGAAGAAGATTAACTTAAAGACTTTAGATGAAGATATACAAGGAAGTGTTAAAGATCATAGTTTAGATACTGAGAATGAACTAATGATGTGCCAGGTGTTAAAGAATTTGAATAGGCTTAAGGAAGGGGACAAGGAGGTAATAGTACTTAGATATATTGAGGATTTAGAGATAGCTGAGGTAGCACAGATAATTGGAAAGAGTGAGAATACAACTAAAGTTATGATACATAGAGCAGTAAAGAGATTAAAATTTTTAGTAAATAAATAATGGATGAGAGTGAGATTTTAAAAAAATTAAGTGAATTTAAATCTAAGCCAAGTAAAAGATGGCAGGAAGAAACCTTGGAGAAGTTAAATACCACTGTAACTAATTCCTTAGATATTCGTAATAGTAATATGAACTTAAATAATTTAAATAATTCTTTAAACATGAATAAGAAGTTCAGACCAATTGTTGCTTTAGCAACTTTAATTTTAACATTTGCTGTTTTAGGAGGAGTAGCATATGCTTCTGATTCTGCAATGCCAGGAGAGCCACTCTTTGGAGTAGATAAGGCGATGGAACAGATAAGAAGGACATTGACCTTAAATCCACTAGACAGGGCAGAGTACGAGATGAAAGTTATGGATGAGAGGATGGAAGAGTTAAAACAGATGAGCTATGAGCAGAATGCTATGGGTATCTCTAATGGTATCGAGGAGGTTGAGGCTCAACAGTTAAGATTACAGAATATGTTTGCGAATATGTCTCAATTAAGGTCAGAGGGTGATACACAGGAGGCTGAAAGACAGTTACAGGTAATGAACAAAATTGCTGAGAAACTTGCTGCACAAAGTGGTGTATTAGATCAAACTAGAGAGAAATTAATGGAGAACAAGGATGAGAGTAACTCTTCTGAGTTAGACCAACTTCAGTATCAGTATATGGAACAGGTACAAAACCAGATAGGGGAATTTGAGAATGAGACTGGGTTAAAGGTAAATACCAATACTCAAACTATTGAGCAGAATCAAGGAGAGGATTCACAGATTCAAAATGATATTCAGAATCAAGTAAATACTGGTGATGGAGATAGTAACTCGCAGGGAGTTCAGGGTGTAAGTAATAGTAATGGTTCTAATGGTAATGGGGGTAGGTAAGAATATTGCAGAATGGTTGTAAAAGGGACTCCTATGGGTCCCTTTTTGTTTGTATTCTTTTAGATATTTTGCTACCATAGAATAATTAAAAAGTCTTTAATTTGTTATATATATATATATATTAAATGGGCAAAAATAACATATTCTCATTTGTATTAGGTATGGTGATTACAGTAGTATTAATGTTACTGCTCTACCCGTTTAAAAGGGATTCCTTAACAGAAGAAACAGGAGATGTTCAAGGTCTCTATGATAGACTACTAAGTTTGGAGTATGTGAAAGATGTCTCAAATGATGTTGAATTAATATGGAATGAAGTAGTCTCTTCATCAGAGTGGGTTCCCAGTGGTACTGTTACTACAAGTGATGTATTAGAGGGTAAAACTTTTTACAACAATTCTAGAGATATTCAAACAGGTACATATGTTCCAAAGGAGTTTGAATTTTTAGGTGATGCTTTACAAAATGATGTATTAGAGGGGAAACTGTTTTACTCTGAGGATGGTGAACTTTTAGCAGGTACTCTTAAACTACCTACTATACCCACATTAACATACAGCGGGAATGCAAGTACTAGTGATGTACTAGCAGGTAAGACATTTTACTCTAATTCAGGGACATTAAAAACAGGAACATATACTCCCCCAGTAGTATCATATTTAGGTGATGCACTAGTAACAGATGTAATGAGTGGTAAGAAGTTCTATTCTAACTCAGGAACACTACTAACAGGGACATGGTCATTTCTAGGAGATGCAGGAGTAGATGAGGTATTAAGTGGTAAGAAGTTTTACTCTGACTCAGGTACTCTATTAACAGGTACATATACACCTCCAACACCAATAGATTTTACAAATATGCAATACAGTACATATGATGATTATGCAGGTATTGACTATCTAGGATATGGAGGAACATTAACAGAGGATTACAAGGGAGAAGAATCAGAGTGGACAAAGATATCAGACAATATATGGAAGGATGAAAGAGCTGGGATATATTGGAGTAGTGATCAAACTAATACTATGTTAGCACAAGTTCCTTCAATACCTAATACAAACATATTTACCGCAATGTCTCTCGGCACTTGTGATTACTTTAACTCAGTACCCAGAAGTTCATATGATGGTACAGATGCTGATTGTGGTAATGCAATAAACTGGTGTGCGACATTAGAATTAGATGGTAGAAGTAATTGGTACTTACCTTCACAAAAAGAATTGATGTTAGCATACATAGATGGAATGTATAACCAAGCAGGAGAGACATTAGCAGATGCAGCATCATTTACAGTAGGAGATGGTAGTTCAATACACTATGGGTTTTATTGGTCTAGCTCGGAGGTCTCCGGCAATTCAGCGGACGCATGGGTCGTGAACCTCGGCGGTGGGTATCCCAACGTCAACTCTAAGACGACTACGGGCCGCGGTGTTCGTTGTGTGTCCCGGGACTAGTGTTTAGAATTTGGTAATTTAGTAATTTTTTAATTTACCCATCCACAAAGTGGATGGGTTGCATTAGAAGTATATTGAATTATAGGGGAATAATATTAATATCTCTGTCCCACCTTATAGTCTTTCTCTCTGTATTACTTTTTTACTTTGTATTCACAATATAGTATGTATTACTAAGTATATATATTTTAGTCATAATCATTATTTTCTGTACATATAACATACATATGTCTTAGCATATACATGCATACTTAAATTGTCATCCATATTTAATATGACAAACAAGAAGATGTTTGCATTTGTAGCAATATTTGTTTCAGTATTAGGATTTGCATTTGTAGGGGCACTTAAACCTGTAATTATTGACTATTCCATTAGGCAGTACACTACACAATCATTCTTTAATGTTAAGGATGAGGAGATACAGTTAAAAACATTACATTACAATTCAGTTGATCAATCTAGTAAAATGATTAATATGCTAAGTGATGTATTAGGGATAGGGAAGGAGGAGATAGGTATGTCTTTAAAAGGTGGTATTAAACCAAGTGAGATATTACTTAGTAATGGGATTCTTCTTTCTGATCTAGCCCAGGAGTACTCCTTTGACATTGTAGGTAATGGATTAGTTAGATTTAGAGCGTAATACTTGATATTTTGACTAAAATATAGTATATTATAACTAGATACAACGCCTTGCGTTTTACAACGAATTATAACCGGCCATCAAGCCGGTTTTTTGTTCTTTAAAATTTACTGCCTACTAACCTTAGTACTAGTGGATCGCTAGTACTAAGTACTAAAGAAGAGACGTTTTCTTTAGTCAAAACTGTTGGACAGTGTAAGGTGACTTCACTGCATGGAGTTATGTGTACACATAACTCCATACTCCGACAGTTGCAATAAATATTCATTTCTGAAAAAATAGGGGGTATTTAAATTAACTTTCAATATTAATGAAAGTATCAATAGACCATTCTAAATGCGTTGCTTGTGGTTCATGTGTTGCAGTATGTCCAGAGGTATTTGAAATGAAAGATGATGGGACAGTAGATGTTAAGCAGGAATTTAAGGGTAAAGATATCTCAAGGGAGTTAGAGAGTAAAGTGAAAGAGGCACATGATATGTGTCCTTCTTTTGCAATTGTAATTGAGGAGTAAATATCATGGATGAAAAGATATTATGTATAAAGGGGGAGATCCTTTTTAAGGATGAAAAATGGAATGGGTTAATGACCTCTGATAAAGAGAAATATCTTTCTTTACTAAAAGAAGAGGGTGAATTTAGAGTAAGAAAGGATTTAGAATCGGACCCTGAATACAAGCAAGTTATCGCTCAAGTAATTCTTAGATACAAAGATAAATATTTTCTACATAGACAGGTTAAAAAGAATGAAGATAGATTAAACTCTCTTTGTCCTTTACCATTAGGTGGGCATATTGAAGAGATTGATTTAGGCAAAGACAATAATATTTTAGAAACAGCGCTGGAAAGAGAGTTGCATGAAGAGGTGGTACTTGGAAGTAAAATACTTAAAAGAACATATCTAGGGTTAATATATATTGAAGATGAAAATCCTGTTAATTCTGTTCATGTGGGTTTTGTATACGTATTTGATTTAGATGGAGTGGATGTACATGTGAATGAGCAAGGGTTAGAGGATATTGGGTTTGTAAGTTTAGATTACTTAAAAACTAATACGGAGAAGTTAACGTATTGGAGTAGAATAATAATTTATCATTTATAGAGATATGGATGATTGTATATTTTGTAAGATTGTAAAAGGAGATATTCCCTTTTACAAGATATATGAGGATGATGCTGTACTAGCTTTTCTAGATATTAATCCTTTGAGTAAAGGACATAGTATAGTTATTCCGAAAGAGCATTATGAAAATATATTAGATATACCAGAAGATTTGTATTTGAAGATGGGTAAGGTTGCAAAAAAAGTGTCTCAGGTACTAAATGATAAATATCATCCAGAGGGAATTCTAATCAATCAGAATAACGGAAAGAGAGCAGGCCAGGAGATATTTCATATACATATACATATTAAACCAATATACGAGGATACTACAGTATTTGATGAGACTAATCATAGGAGGAAACCTTCAAAGGAAGAGATGGAACTATTAAGAGAAGATCTTGCTAAGGAGTTTTAATTAGTTATTAAAGAATTCTAATATATCTTCCATATACTCTGTATCAATATCAAAATGGCCTTTGCCATCTAAGGTAACAAAGTCTATGTATACACCATACCCTTCTAACTTTTTAACAAAAGATACAGAGTAGGAGTAAGGAACATTTACATCCTTATTCCCATGCCAAAGTTTAATATTCATACTCTTTAATTTACTGGCTCTCTGCTGATTCCACTCTGCAGATTTAGTAGTAGGAGCAAGTAATGCAATCTTGTCTATATTCTCAGGATAAGTGGTAGCAAAGTTTAAGGTAGGTAATCCTCCCATACTATATCCAATTAGATATATCTTAGGTTGTATTTTGTATCTCTCTTCTATCCATTTTTGAAGATTAAGGGTATCTTGTATGGAAGCAGTATTCCCCCAGTTAACACCGTGTTGATTAGAGGCAGAGAATATGTAGTTGTTTAGAGTTAGAGATATCCCATATTCCTGTAAATCTTTCATAAATTGCTCTTCCATATTCTGGGTAACAGTTGTATTAGAGCCATGACTATATATTACTAATGTCGGGGGGTTCTTCTCATTCATGTTTGTTGGTACTACAATATATGCTTGTTGCTCCTCTATTAATGGTAATAACTCTTCAAAGTGAGGACCCTGAGGAAGTATCTCTTCCTCTTGGATATCTTCATTCTCGCTTTCTTGTATTACTTCTTCTTTTGGAAAATCTTCATCCTGGTGTTTTTTGAAAGGGTTAAAAAATACAATGTAGGTACATATCCCTATGGCTAGTAATATCAAAGGGAGTATGATATTTAACTTCTTTTTTTTCCTTCTTCTTACAGATATATCCATACCTTGATTCTATCATTTCATTGAGTTTAGTAAAAACAGTATTCATATTTTAGTATATTCTCTTTTCTGCTATTATGTTTCAAGATGAAGAGGAGGAAAAGTAAAAACAGAATTAAATATACAATATTGTTTCTTTTAGGTTGCACACTTTTCTTTCTCACCTCATATCTCTTTTTGAAAAATCTCCAATACCAGAAGATCTTAACTCAAAAGCCATGGGATATTCAGGTTGTTAATATCACTACATCTGATATATGGGTATACTGGAAGAGTTCCAGTGATTCTATTCAGAATATTGTTTACAGAGAGGATACTGATGATTCTACTGAATATATTGAGGTTAAAAACCTCGAGTATCATACAGACTATATAAATGAGAGTAGGGTATTTTCTACACATATTCAGGATCTAAAACCAGATACTAAATACCTATTCAAAATATTGTCTAAGGAGTATGAATGGGATCAAGAGATATCATTTAAGACAAAGGAGGTTACACAAGAGGTCCCATATCCTGAGATACTTACAGGAAAGGCTAATGACAAGAGTTTAATACTGGTAGAGATGCCAGATGAGAAGTTAATGGTGGATACACAGTACCATGGTACCTATGCATTTGATTCAAAGGGTAAAGAGTTTACTGTTTCAGAGTATTCTAGATATATTACTGGGGAGGAGTTGGGAGAGAGATTGTCTAAGTTAATATCTCCTAAGGTATATGCAGCTAGTGGTGCTAATTGTAAAACCAATATTACCATTAGTAGTGTTACATATCCTCCCACTAAAGCAAAAACAATTGACATTCTTAATCGGTGGGTTGCTGGTTGTCCTATGGGGGGATATCCTGAAACCTGCTATGAGGATGTATATTGTAGATCTTTGAAGTATGGTATTAATCCTGCTTTTGCTATGGCCATATGGTCTCATGAATCAGGTGGAAGTAACTATGCATATATTAGTGGGGTTGAGGATTTCGGTATTCATGGGCATCCTGATGTTGGGGTTGCTAACTTTGAGAAACAGATTGAATATTTCTTACAATATATCGCAGTACCTTCATATATTAGTAGCTGTCAATGGAGTTTAGAGTTTGAACAAGAGTACAGCCCTACTCTTCCTAAGGAGATGATTATGTGGGCGGCTAGATATTACAAAGGGCAGTGTAGTGATCCTGTAAATCTGAGTCATGGGTATGAATATATTTCGGAGATAAATAGGGTGTATGGTTGGTATACAAACTCGACATTGACTTGGCCTTTTACAGTATCTAGAAATAGCTCTGTTTGTGATTACTCCTCTTCATTTATCAATACCGCTTACAATACTTGTACTTCAAAAGGGGAGCCTACTGATGATCCACCCGAAGATCCTCCAACAGAACCAACTGTAGATGACGGCCAAAAGAAATGGCTTCCCATTACTGGTATAGATAATGAGGGAAAGAGAATCTCGCCAGAGGTTGACAGGGAGTGTGAATATTCTGCTGGTTGTATATGTATATGGAATTACAATATTAAGCCAGGTGAGAGTACCAAGGAGGCTAGTAAAGGATATGTATGTACAGTATCAGGAGAGGTCGTAAGTGCTCCTACACCTAAGTGTGGTACAAGAGCAACTACATATTCAGATTCAACTTCTACTTGGCCATCTGGTTCTACTCTTTGTGAGATTGGTACTGCCCAACCTTCTACCGTTGATTTCCCTTCAGTTGGAAACGATTCCTCTTGGGAGTGTGTTAGTGGAAGTAAGTCTCAAGATTGTAAGGCTAGGGTATCTGCATTACCTCTTGTATGTTGTTTTAGTAATCAAACAGTATCGTGGATTGATTCTAGGGAGTGTAGTGGAGAGGTATTACAAGGTATTGAGAAATCTAAATGTGTTGTGAAGGATGGTGTAATTAATATTGTTAAAGGTACAAACTTCATCCAAGCTCTTGATGTAGTTAACTACCAGGATGTTCCCATACGTACTGCTAAGGAATTAATCGAATACTCAGCAATGAAAATTTTTGTAGTAGGAGAATTTCTGAACAATGAGTGGATTAAGGTTGTTAAATATTCACAAGGTAGTATACATGGACAAGACTTTAATCTAGAGAGTGGGAAGGTTTACTTGGTCGTATCTCTAGAGGATATGAAGATTTCTTTTGAGAGTATTTCGAGAATATATGTTTTGCAGGATCTCACTAAATTGGTAGGATGGAATTTAATACCTTCTTCATATTTCGAAGATATATCTGATGAGAGTAGGGATATTCTCTTAGAGAAAGATTTGGAATATATCTCTCAGATTGGGATATGGGATGGGGAGTTAAGTTCGTTTAACTATACTGCCAGAGATGAGGCAGGAGTAATCTATGGTGACTCATTAGATATTGATGAGCAACAGGGTGTTTTTGTTAAAATAGCAAACTAGTAGTTAGTTGACATATTGGGGTATATAAAATATGATTACCCCTATATACTGCTCATAATTAATATTTAATATTCGTTTATTATGCCAAAGGCAAAGAAGGTAGAAAAGAGTGATGAGATTGTAGTTAACCTTGATACAGTAATAATTCCAGCATCAATAGTATTGGCAGGAATAATCATTGCCCTATCAATATTTTTTACTAACAAAGGTAATGATAATACCACTTCTGATGATCAAACTCAGGGAATTCAAGAGGAAGATTCAGGTGTAGCACAAGACGAGTTTCCAGATGCTAATACAGTTATAGGGGATAGTCCCTATCTAGGTGATATTAAGAAGGCTAAGGTAGCCATAGTTGAGTATACAGATTTCCAGTGTCCTTACTGTCAAAGACATGCAACAGATACCAAACCAAGTATTATTGCAGATTATGTAGATACAGGTAAGATTATATATGTAGTTAGAAACTTCCCATTAGATTTCCATGGAGAGATTGCAATACAGAGTGCTAATGCAGGACTTTGTGTTAATGAGTTAGCGGGAGCAAAGAAGTATTTTGAATTTTACAACCAGGGCTTTGTCAAAACATCTGTTGAAGAGTTAGCAGCAGTTGCTCAAGCATTGGGAGTAAATATGGATAAATACAATACATGTATGAGTGAGAATAGATACAAAGGGCAAATAGACAAAGATTTCGCAGATGGTCAAGCAGCAGGGGTACAGGGTACTCCAGGATTTGTAATTGGAGTATTGGATAAGGATGGTAATGTAGAGGGTAAATTAATAGCTGGTGCTTATCCATATGAGTCATTCAAAGTTCTCATTGATGAGATGTTAGGGAAGTAGGTTAGTTATTTTTTGATAATTAAAAGGGAGGATATCCTCCCTTTTTTCTTAATTCTTTTTAATTGATTTCTTCTTACCTATCTCTTTAGATTTTGCAAATCCATCATACTTCATTCTAATTACTGAACCTATGGTTATTGCTATTAGGGAGATACTATACAGTCCTCTAACTATTGGTATTAATTTTAATATTACAGATATACTTCGGCCAATTAGAAGAGAGATAAATCTCCCATAATCTCTCTGTTTAGTTAACTGTAATATTTTGTGTCCTATGGCAGACTCTGTCCATATGATACCAAAGGTTGAGAGGAAGAGTAGGATACCTATCACTAAGAATGCCAATGGTACTCCTATTAACGTAAGTAGTAGCAAAAATATTGGTATTGGTATTGCAAATATTGTTACTATTCCTACAGCATAACTTTTTAAAAGATCTGTCCATGAGGATGTAATCTTTTTTTCTATCTTTAGTGTTTTAACAGGCGCGGAAAGTATGAGAATGGTTCCTACAATGTACATTCCTACAAAGTTGATTAATCCAAGTACTAAATTAAAACCTAAGAAATCTTCTTTTGTTAACTTAACATCTTCATCTGTCTTGGTACTCTTAGTTCCTGCTATTAGTTCTCCTGAGATATCATTTTCATCTAATGTATAGTTGTCACTCCCTATTAGGAAATCCCCTCCTACGGATGCAGTAGAGGTTAGTTGCCCTGTTACTACTCTTATATCATCTGATATTGATCCATCTATACTTAATTGGCCTGAGGCTGATAGTATATCTCCTGTAACATTAGCATTTATATCTCCTATTATTGCTGCTAGATAGATATTGTCTCTCATGGTTCCAGATATACTTACATTGGAGCCAAGGGCTACTGTATTTCCTGATACTATTCCTGTTACTTTTATATTAGTTCCAAAGGTATACAGGTCTCCTGTGATTGTTCCATCTATCAATATGTTTTCTCCAATTATGATTAAATCTCCATCTACTATTCCACTTATTGTTATATTGTCTCCTGTTACATACAGGTCATCTTCTACAATAGATTCTTTATCTAGGGTATACTCTCCTGTTTCCATTTTAGCTGCATATGTAGGAGTTATTAGGAGAAAGAATAGTAAGAGGGTTGATATTAATATATTTCTTATCTTTAATTTAAACATTATTGTTTAACATTAAGTTATATTATTAATATATTAGCATATTGTATATCCCATTTGTTAGTCATTTCCAATTTAAGTATGTATAATCGAATGATGAAAATTTCAATAGTAATTGTTAACTATAATGGCGTTCATTTACTAAAAAAGAATTTAAAATCCGTAGTTAATACTCAGTATCCTCACTTTGATGTTGTAGTAGTAGATAATGCATCTGTAGATGATAGTGTTCAGTATTTAAAGAAGGAGTTTCCTACTGTTAAGGTTGTTGAGAGTAAAGAGAATTTAGGATTTGGTAGGGGTAATAACTTGGGAGTAGCTGCATATCCCAACTATGATGCATATCTGTTTTTAAATAATGATGTAAGTGTACCTAAAGACTTCCTAGATAATATGGTTAAGGTATTAGAGAGGGACCCTAAGATTGGTGCTGTAGGACCTAAAATACTTTACTCTAAAAAAAGAGATGGTAAATATATTGTTAATTCTGCTGGTATTCAGGTAGATAAACATTTTCTGTCATATGACAGATATGATAAACAGGAAGATAGTCAAATGTTCAATGTAATTGAGCAGATTGATGCAATAATGGGAGGGGCATTCTTAGTTAAAAGAGAGGTTTTTGAAAAAAGTGAAGGCTTTGATCCTAGTATGTTCCTTTACTATGAAGATATAGATCTATCTCTTAGAATTAGAGATTTAGGATACAAGATATACTATGTTGGTACTTCTCATGTATATCATGATCATATGGCTTCTTCTAAGAAATTGGGAATGAGAAGAAGAAATGTTATGAATATGTGTAATAGGTATAGGAGTTTGAAAAGGAGATTAGGAATTGGTATAGCAATTAAGGAAAGTATCTGGTATCTTTTTAACTGGTTAATATGGAAAATGATATACTCTAAGAAGATAACTTTAAAGGAATATTTTAAAAACAGGTAATGAGAAGTAATGATTTAGACCTATACAAACAGTTTGTAAAAACAACCTTTAAGATGAGATACAAAGGCTCTATCTTAGGTTTCTTTTGGGTATTGCTTAAACCCTTCTTTATGTTTTTAATCCTGTTTATGATTTTCTCTCGAGTATCTGGGTCTACAACAGGACTTACATCACAGCAGTACGCTGTATATCTTCTCTCAGGTTTGATTGTATATACATTCTTTAATGAAGGAATGATTTGGGGTATGGGTGCAATTATGGAGAGAGCAGGATTAATTGTAAAGATTAATTTCAGAAGAGAGGTTGTTGTTGCTAGCTCTCTTACCATGGCATTGATTAACTTTAGCATCAATCTAGGTATTGTAATTGCAGTAGCATTAATTTTAAATATCAGTTTAACATTTCTAGGTTTGGCATATATTCTTTTAATATGCTTCACAATGTTTTTGGCACTCTATGGTGTTTCTTTCTTTACCAGTATCTGGTTAGTTCATGTAAGGGATCTTCAGCACATTATGGAACTAGTATTACAGCTTCTCTTCTATGCTAGTGCTGTATTTTTCCCAATTGAGATGATTCCTGAGAATTTTAGATTCATTGTATACTACAATCCTGTTGCAAGATTTATTAAAGCTGTTAGAGAAGCATTGATATATGGAAATATAACAGATATTAAATTTGTTTTAGTAGCACTTGTAACATCCTTAATTTTAGTTGTAATTGGTAGTAGATATTTTAATAGACATATTAAAAAAATAGCAGAGCATTTTTAAAAAATGGAAAAGAATATAGCAATTAAAGTAGAAAATTTAACAAAGAATTTTAGAATCCCAGAACATGGTTCAGCTAATACCATACAGGAGAGATTTGTAAATCCCTTCTCAAAAAAAAGAATGATTGATTTTACTGCGGTAAAAAATCTTTCATTTGAGGTTAAGAAAGGAGAATTTTTTAGTGTAATTGGTCCTAATGGTGCAGGAAAATCAACTCTTCTAAAACTAATTTCTGGAATATATGTTCCTACACAAGGCAGTATTACAGTTGATGGAAAACTAGTTCCTTTCTTAGAGCTTGGTGTTGGATTTAATCCAGATCTTAGTGCTAGAGAGAATGTATATTTAAATGGTGTTATTTTAGGATTAACTAAGAAAGAGGTAGATAACCATATTGATGATATTTTTGAATTTGCAGAACTTAAAGAATTTCAAGATCTTTCCATAAAGAAGTTCTCTTCTGGTATGAATGTTAGATTGGCATTTTCAATAGCAATTCAAGTTAAGTCAGATGTACTAGTATTAGATGAGGTATTAGCTGTAGGAGATGGTGAGTTTCAAAAGAAATGTTTTGCATACTTTGATGAGATTGTTGGTAAAAAAACAATACTGTTTGTATCTCATGGTTTGGAAAGTGTAAAGAAGTATTCAGATAGGGTACTGTGGTTGAAAGAGGATAAGTCATATGAGATAGGGAATCCAAATGAGATGGTAGCGAAATATAGTAAGACTTTTTAGATATGAAATTAAAAGAGATTTTTCAAAGAGTTATACAGAGATTTCCAATATATTTGGTTCAGTTTAAGACCTTAGTTAAAAAAGAGGGTGTATTTTTTACTTTTAAAAGAGCTTCTAAAAAAATATTTAGATTTTTACATTCAAGGGGTAGGGTTGGGGATTTAAATAGGATACTGTTTAAAGAGTGGATGAGTAATGTAGAGAGTGTATATCTTAATCAAAAGAGTATGAAAAAGGATTTGTCTAATCTTAAGGTTAAACCTAAGTTTAGTATAATATTTCCTGTATGGAATAAGTCAGAAGAGATGTTGCAGAGTGCACTAGATTCAATTACTAATCAGATATATGATAACTGGGAGATATGTATATCTGATGGTTCTAGTAAGGGTGTAAAAGAGAGTAAGGAGTTTTTAGAGGGGTTTAAAAAAGAATATCCTAAGAGGGTTAAACTTTCTTTTCTTTCAGAGGAGTTAAGAGATGGTATTAATATTATACAAAATAGTAATAACGCTATATCTTTAGCTACTGGGCAGTATCTTGTGTTTATGGATTGTGATGATGAGATTTCTCCTAACTGTTTACTTGAATTAGCTAAGGGTATTAATGATAACCCTAAGGTAGATTTTTTGTATAGTGATTTTGATAAGATAGACCAGAGAGGGAATAGGTTTGATCCTTCTTTTTGGCCTGATTGGTCTCCTCATACTCTTACTTCACAGATGTATACTACTCATGTTACTTGTTACAAAAAAGAGGTATTTGAAGAGTTAGGGGGATTGGTAGAGGGGACACAGGGTGCACAGGATTGGGATTTAGTTTTAAGGTATGTTACTGCGTATCATCTTAAATGGAATGTTGTACATATTCCTAAAATTCTTTATCACTGGAGGGTGTATCCTGGTTCTACTGCGCTAGCTAATAGTGGAGATAAGGATTGGGCATATGAGAATCAGAGGGGTGTATTAGAGGGGTATTTAAAAAGGAGAGAGTTAAAGGGAGAGGTAATTGAGGGTGCTTTTGAGGGTAGTTGGAGGGTTAAGTTTGAGATAATAGGGAATCCTAAGGTTAGTATAGTTATTCCTACTAAGGATAAGGTGGAGTATTTAAAAAGAGCAATTGATAGTATTAGAGAGCATACTAAATACAGTAATTATGAGATTGTTGTTGTTGATAATAGGTCAGTAGAGGAAGAGACTTTAGAGTATTTGAAAGAGATTAAAAGGGATGGGGTTAAGGTTTTAGAGTATGATATGCCTTTCCATTTTGGTAAATTGTATAACTGGGCTAGTAAACAGGTAGATGGGGAATATATGTTAATACTAAATAATGATATTAGGGTTTTAAATGATGGTTGGTTAGAGAGTATGTTAGAGTGGTGTCAACTTCCAGAGGTTGGTAGTGTTGGTGCTAAGCTTTACTATCCTAATGGGAAGATACAGCATGCTGGGGTAATTGTTGGAGCAGGGGGTGCTGCTGCTCATTCTCATAGGTTAGAGGATGGGGAGAGTTTCGGTTATAATGGGGCTTTGGTTAATGTTAGAAACTATTTAGCTGTTACAGGAGCTTGTGTTATGGTAAAGAGAGATTTGTTTTTAGATATGAATGGTTTTAATGAGGTGTTTGATCCTGCTTATCAGGATGTAGATTTTGGTATTAGATTATTTGAAAGAGGATTGTATAATGTTTATACTCCTTATACAGAGTTATTACATTATGAATCAATTACGAGATTAGATACAAAGAACAATGAGAAATTAGAGAAGGATACTGTTAATGCAGAGAAGTTGAGAAAGAGATGGCCACAGTATATTGAATATATCGGGGGTAGAGATCCTTTTTACAATGATAATTTATCTTATGCACATGAGGATTTTAGGATTAGAACTGAGTAATAATTATTTCAATAGATAGATAGTTGCATTCCCAAATTGTTTTTGTTTTTCTAAACAGGAAGAGTCTTGGAAATTAATTGTTGATAGAACATATTTAACACCTAAATCTTTTAATTTAGAATCACAGGGGCTTATGTTAACTACTAGAAGATCATTTTGAATTAGGGTAATAGGCTCTTCTCCTGTTTCAAGATCAAAGAAAAGTACATGAGCATAGCGATTGTAAATATTATGGTATTCTTTCTCTGAATCAATTACAGACCAAATCTCAAATTGTGGGTAAGGATGTATTCCATTTAATATATTCGCATTATTGGCAAGGGCGTATTGAGCATAGTGGTGGTCACCGTATATAACCCATTTAGAATCATCATCTGTACTTAAGTCGGTAATATAGTTAGCTAAATCAGTATCAGTTAAAACATCTAATCCTTTATAGAGTGGATTAACATATACAGTTGATATTAAACCAAAGAGTAAAATAACTATCATAAATAGTTTCTTATATCCTCTCAAAAACATGAATATTAATGTAGATACTAAAATTGTAGCTAAGAGAATCTTTACATATGGGAGGACGGAAGTTGGCCATGTAAAAAATGTTGGATTTAAAGAATAAAGATATCTTCCTGTTAAAAAGGTAAGTATAGCATTAAAAAGGATTAAAAGAAGTGAGAGAATTTTATCTAAAATCTTTTTCTTGTCAAATTTGTATGTATCAGAACTAAACATATATAAAAGAAGGAAATAATTTGAGAAACCCATTGCTAGCAATAATCTTTGTGGTGGGACCATATATAATCCAGAATATTTCGAAATGAAATCTGGTAATGGTAATAGAGACCATACGAAAAATAGTAATAAAGGTGCTGCGATAGATATTCCAATGATATCAACTTTTTTTCTCGTTCTAAGATTTATAATATTTTTATAAACCATCCAAATTATCAAAGGTATAAAAATCATAAAAAAATTTGAAGCTTCACATTGATTTGCATATGGAGCGCCATTTGAATCTGACTGCATCAAAATATCATAGAAGCCATCAAAGATTTGGTATGGGTTTCCTAATCCTGCGGTAACAAAGCGCTCACCAGGATAGACAGTATTTGTCATTATTGAGATTACATCTTTAAAAGATGTGTAGAATATTAATACAAATGATATTACTATTGCTAAAGAAAGGGCAAGGGATGAAATGAATAAAAGGATACTCTTTTTGTTATTTAAAAATTCTTTTCTCTCTTTTATTACTATTCCAATAGCAAGGAATACTGTAACTATCGCCAAGGGTATTTGGAATGGTGGATATAAAATTAAACCAAAAGAAATTATGGTATATGCAAGAGCAAGAGAGTATCCAATATATGAAAATATTTTTTTACTTTTAACTAATTTAATAAAGAAGAATAGCCCAAAAGATATTAAACCGATTGGTGCCATAGGATCTGCAGATAACCACCATTGAACAAAGGGAGTAACTAAAAATAATAAGGATCCACTAATAGAGAGTAGGAAGTTCTTATTTGTTAATTCAAATAAAAGGAAGTATGTTCCTAAAAGCATAAGGATAATTCTTGACCACCAATGGATTGCATATGATAGGTTGGTGTTGTCACTTAAAAGGAAGGGCCAACTAGCGGGTTCAAAAAAAGTAAATATATCTCTAGTAGGAACATTATGAGAGTATCCTAAGTTCGTGCCTTCTCCTATATCTGTGTTAATCATTGATTCATCATTAATATCTTGAGATAATAATATGGGAGTACCAAATAAGAATTCATCACTTCTTGTTGCTCTTGGGTGCCCAAGTATAATATTTGTATCTTCTTGATTAGGAAAGAGTATTTCAGAGTATCGTCCAATGGCAGAGCCATGTAGATGGAATGCAGATAGAATAATGCCAATTAATATTATGATAATTGGGTATATTAACAATTTGTATTTTTTTAGCATGCTCTTCATTTAAGTGTATATTGAATATATAATTATAATATTTTATCTTATTTTGCATACGATTTAAACAATGAAAATCTCAATAATAACAACAAACTATAATACAGATAAATATCTAGAGAGAACTATTAAAAGTGTTCTTAATCAAAAAGGAGACTTCGAATTAGAATATATCATTACAGATGGTAAATCTACTGATAAAAGTTTAGATATTATTAAAAAATATAAAGATAAAATAAAATATATATCTGAGAAAGATAAAGGACAATCAGATGGAATAAATAAAGGATTAAGAATGGCTACAGGAGATATATTAGCATTTCTTAATTCAGATGATATATATACTGAAGGAGCATTAGATAAGGTAGTAAGATATTTTAAAGATAATCCAGATTGTATGTGGTTAACAGGGTATTGTAGGATAATAGATGAGAATGATAATGAGATTAAGAAATATGTAACAAAGTATAAGAATAGGAAGTTAGAGAGATTTACTCTCGAGCAGTTATTGATTGAAAATTGTATCTCTCAACCAGCAACTTTTTGGAGAAGAGAACTACTAGATGAGGTGGGATATATTGATGAGAGTTTGCATTTTTCTATGGATCAAGATTTATGGGCTAGGTTTGCTAAGAAGTATGAATTAAATTTAATTAGAGATTATCTAGCAGAGTTTAGATTTACTTCTGATACTAAAACAGGGTCTAGCATAGAAAAGACGCTTGCTGAATCAGGAATTATTGCAGAAAGATATTCAGGAAAGAAAGGGGTATTAATCTTACAGAACCTTAGCAATTTGAAAAGAATATTGGTTTACCGATATTTGCCTAAAAAGGATTAGAAAGAGCATCTATTTTGTATCAGTTTTGTCTTTAGCTATTTTTCTAACTAACTTAGTTATTTCTTTTTCAAGTTTGTTTATTTTTTCACTTTGTCTAAATATATAATAGAAGAGAAAGATAATTGAGAGATATACTAATACATCTATACCTCTTCCTACACCAAATAGTTGTCCTACTTTATCTATTGTATTTGTTGGCAACCAAATAAATACTAGTGCTATTCCCCAGAATATTCCCCAAAAGAGTAATTTAAATAGTTGTGTTCTATCCTTAAGTACTTTGATTAAGAATTGAATTAACACTATTACTATTATCCCAGTAGCAATATATTGAATAATCATTATTTAAGTTTAGATGATATTAATTTGAAAGCAATATTTATACTGTTAGATATGCTTTGTCCTTTAGCTTGTGAGTATTCTGTGTAATGTATTGTTACTGGTACTTCTGTATATTTAAGATTTAATACCTTTATCTTATCTAATATCTCAGATGCATGTTCCATACGGTCATGTTGAAGATTTAATTTCTTAGCAGTTTCTGCTGTCATTACTCTTAATCCGTTATGCACATCTGTTAACCATATTTGAGAGAGTAGGTAGGTAAAGATTATCCCTATTTTTAAGACGATTTTCTTTTTTAAGGGAACATTATTTTCTTGTAGAAATCTAGAGCCTAATACTATGTCATATTTGCCTTCTATTAATGTATTTAACATATGATCTAAATCTTTAACATCGTGTTGTCCATCTGAATCAAAATGAACTATATATTTAGCACCCTTATCTAATGCTATCTCCATTCCTGTTTGTAATGCTGCTCCTTGTCCTCTATTAATAATATGTTTTGTTACAATTACATCTGTATTCTCTTTTACAACATTATATCCATTATCTTTGCTACCATCATCTACAACAACAATATTATTATATCCTGCTTCTTTTAAAGATTTAATTACATTGAGAATCATTTTAGAGTCGTTGTAGAGAGGGATTGTGATGTAGACGTTGGATTTGTTAGGTTTCATACCCAGAATTATTTTATAATTATTTAGACCCCGAAACAAATTTTTTTAGGAATCTTCTCAATTTAAAAGGAATTATTTTTCTTCGTAGATTCTTGAACCTAGAAAAATTTTCATTTTGTTGATTTATAGAAGGTTCTTTTGTCGGTTCTAATTCTACTTGAAGTGTATCCGAGAGTAAATCAAACATCTTTTTGCATGAAAGGATATCGTATATATTATCTAATTTATTGTTGTTTTTAATAAATTGGAGTGTTATATAAGCATTTACGAGATTGTTTTCTTTTAAATTGGTCCCAAAACTATTTGCAAATTTTGTATATAATGATTCGGAAGCTTGGGTTAATTGACTTTCAATGAATTGGTCTAGAATTAGCAACAATTCTATTTTTATACGAGTATTATTTGTTTTTGTCTCATTGTTTTGATGCCATCTGTAATAGGTAAGAATTTTTTCGCATCGGTCTATTCTTGCATTTGGTATAAATTTTAGCCATAACTCTAAATCGTAAGCAGTAATTAAATTCTCATTAAATAATCCATATTTATCAAAAAAAGATTTTTTAATCATTACGGATGATTTGCAAAAATAATTTTTCTCAATAAATCTAAAAATGATATCTCGATCGAAGATTTCTACAGGATTAAATAAATTCCAAGTTTGATTGAAATGTTCATCCGGTAAACCCAAACCGTTCTCATCAATCGCCTCGACTTTTGTAATTGAAATATCATACCCAGATTTAATTAGATCTATCTGATTTTGCAACTTTTCTGGGTGATATTTGTCATCAGCATCTAAAAAACAAATGTATTTACCTTGAGAGATACGAAGTCCTCTATTTAGGGTTTTTGAAACGCCACAATTTTTTTGGACAAGAAATGTAATTCTTTTGTCTTCATACTGTTTGATTAATCTAATAGAATCGTCTTTAGATCCATCATCAATGATAATGAGTTCCCAATTTTTAAATGTCTGATTGATAACAGAATCTATTGCTCTCGTAATAAATCTGTCGTAATTGTAAGAAGGTATGATGATACTTATTTCCGGTTTCATATATTGTGATATAAATACTTTATGTTTAAAGATTATATATTTATATTATTTTTGATACAATATGCATTGTAATATATATGAGAAATGATTACTCGGAAAAAAGGAAACAGTTTGTTTACAGACACATTAACAGGGTGTTAGTAAACACTTATTCTAGGAGAATAAATAAGGTGCCAAAAGTAAAATATGACGGTTTGATTTCGATAATAATTCTTAGCTTTAATCGTGTTAGAGATACAAAATTCTCAATTGAACAGTTATATAAGCATTCAAAATTTCCTTTTGAGGTTATAGTTCTTGATAATAACTCAGATAAAGAGCAACTAGAAGAGTTAAAAAGATTTGTTAAAAGATATAAGAATCTCAGACTAATTGAATCCAAGAGAAATTTAGGTGCAGCAAGAGGGAAAGCTGAAGCTGCCAAATATGGTATAGGCAAGTATTATTTCTTTCTAGATAATGATGTCGTAGTAACTCCATATTATATGGAGAATCTGATGAGAACACTTCTAGTAGATAGCAAAACAGTAGCTGTTTGTTCAAAAGTTATATTTCCGGATTGTACAATTCAATTTAATGGTGGAACGCTCAAAGAGGATAAAGATTTTTATATCTTTAATTTGCTTGATAGCGGGAAGTTGTTTTGGCAAAGAGAAACAATTAATAACTATGTGAGATGTCCTTGGGTGCCAGGTGGTTCAACATTATGGAGGGCAAAATATTATAAAAAGTTTCCCATTGATGAAAAAATGGAGGGAAGTTATGAAGATAATGAGGTTTGTATAAGGATTAACAAGGCAGGTTATAATGTTCGTAACTGTCCACATTCAATAACTATTCATCATCATATGTATTTCCAAGATTACAAATTCAACTTAAGAGAAAAAAAATATATCGAGGGGAGATATGATACCTCAAGAACAACGAAGGCTTTAAGGAGATTCTGGAATGTTCATAAGAAAGCCTTTGTTTTTAATTGTGAAGAAGCGACATATGGTTTCTTGAAAGATTATTCAAAAAAGAACATAAAAAAATTTATAATGAGTAAAGATGAATAAAATTAGAAATTTTATTAACAACACAGAAAAGTATGGAAAGATAGGGGTAATAAAATTTTATTTGAACAATTTGTTATGGGGGGAACAAATAGAGTTTAATACTACGAAACTTTTAAAATATTTAATAAAAGATATTCTTAATCCACCGATTAAGTTTGTAAACAAGAAGGCGAATGAACTTAGAAGGGTAGCACTGAGATTTATAAAAAAACCAAAAGTTTCAATAATTATGTCTGTATATAATGGACAAGGTTATCTAGAAGAATCAGTTGAAAGTATTTTAAATCAGAGTTTTAGGGATTTCGAATTTCTGATTGTAGATGATAATTCAGAAGATTCATCTTTCCCTATTATTGAGAGATATTCGAATCTAGATAAAAGGGTGAAAGTATTTCGAAACAAAGAAAATATTGGATTAACGAAATCACTTAATTTTTTATTAGATAAAGCTCAAGGAGATTATATTGCCAGAATGGATTCTGATGACGTTTCTTTGCCTGACAGGATATTAAAACAACACAATTTTTTAGAAAGGCATAAAGACATATTTTTAGTAGGTACGGGAGCTTTTAATATTAATGAGAAAGGTATAATACTTTCTCAATCAGAGCCGTTAACAACATCAAGCAAGGTTTCAAAAAGATTGCCCATTGGGAATTGTATATATCATCCATCAATAATGTTTAGAAACAAGAAATTAAGATATAGAGAAAAATTCATGTTTTCACAAGATTACGATTTATATCTAAATTTGCTTTCTTTAGGTGAGAAAATAGCAAATGTGAACGAACCCTTACTAAAATACAGAATAAATTCGAAATCAATTTCTAATCAAAGACATAAAGCTCAAGAATTATTTGCACAACAGGCAAGAAAATTTTATGTACAAAGGAAACAATCTAAAAACAATGAAGATGATTATTCCAGTTTTTTATCACAATCAATTTTTGAACAAGAGGAGGGTAAGTAGATATTTCACCAAAGGTTATTATTAAGGTCTAATTGAAATAAAAATCTTAACTTGTAAGTGATTTGTTCGATATGTTAAAATCCTTATATAATACAAAATTTGATTCAAATGCTAGATTTATCAATAATCATAATAGGGGGTAGTAATTATCAAGAAACATATAAGACTTTAAGAAATATAAAGATTTTAAGGGACACTTGTAGTAAGAAAGTCCGACTTCATCTACTTCTTAACAAAAATGTTGAAGAGGTTAATAAGATTACTAAAAAAGCAAAGGAACTTATAAATGACATTGAGATTCCAGTTGACACATTTTCAGACTTTTCAGAAATCAGAGAGTATGTTACAAAAACTTGCGAGGAGAAGTACATCCTTTTTATTAATAGTGGGAATTATCTGTCACTAGATACTTTTAATAATTTCTATAAAATATGTAATCTGTCTAATCATCAAATTTATCTTACTGAGAAAAAAGTTTTTTTTGAAAAAGAATACTATACAGAAGATAATATAGCATCGTCAGATACTTCCTTTAGCAATTTTTCATTTCTTATCCAAGATCTGTGGAATTTAAATCCATGGGGTAGTACCTTTTTCATTTCCAAAAAGGATCTTGAGGGTATTGAGCTTTCTAAAATCAACCATGAATTTAAAGTTGGGACCGAGATTATCACTTTTTTTTGCAATTGTCTAAGTAATGGGATGGAGTTTGTTATTATTCCCCAAACAATATCATTTTACAGAAAAAATATGCAGTCACTTCGTTTGTCTAGTGATTATGTTACTCCCAAGATTGAGTTGTTTGCACCAGAGAACTTCGAAATTAAGAATCAGAGAATTATATCAGAGGTTTCAGAAAAGAACAGAAACCATTTAAAGAAAACACTACACCATTGGTTCCCCAAATTCTGTATTTTGTTCTCAAACTTTAAGAAAAAGTATGAATTTATTTTAGCGAAAATTAATGATAAAGAAGATAAGAGAAGCATTATTAAAAAGATTCCATCAGTGATATTTCCCAATTTATATCTTAAGATTTTTGTTATTAAAGAAAGAATTAAAAAGTTATTTGGAGAAAAAAACGAAAAACAATTCTATCCCTTATGGTTTGTGAACGAATGGAAGTTAATGAACAACATAGAGCCAATTCTTTTCCCGCCAGAGAACAGAATATATGAAAAGGTGTTGTTAACAAATATCAACTTAGACAACTATTTGCAAGAAATGTACTCGCACTTCCCTTCTAATATAGATTATCTTATTGTTTGCCCTTGGTTGAAAAGAGGTGGTGCAGATAAATTGGCAATAAATTTGATAAAAGGAATTAAAAAAATCTTTCCAAATAAAGAGGTTGGTTTATTACTTACAGAAAAAACTAATTCAGAAATAAAATCTATGTTACCTGAAGATATATATTTCTTTGATTTTGGGAATAGTTTTCCAGACATAAATGCCCCTGAAAGAGAGGCTTTGCTGTTAAGGTTTATCATACAAAATAGTCCAAAGAAAACAATTAATATTAATTCACATTCTTTGTTTAATATCCTTCTTAAATATAGTAAACCTATATCGCTGTACACAAAAATATACTGTTTTTGTTTTAGTCCAAGTAAAGCTCCCAATGGTCAATTGACAGGGTTTTCCTTTGATTTTATCCCATTTATCATAGATGATTTAGAAACGGTTTTTACAGATAACACTAATATCATCAATGTCTTAGTAGAGATGTTTGGTTTGGATAAGAATAAGTTCTCTGTTATTTATCAACCGGTAGAGATTGAAAAATATATTGAAAAGACATATATAGACAAGAGAGAATGGAATGTTCTATGGGCAAGTAGAATAGATTATGAAAAACTTCCAAGTGTTTTAGAAAAGATAATTGCAAAATCGTCAGGGAAAAATCTAGTATTTCATATATATGGAAACTCACTTTTAGACAAGCAATTTCCTTTGAAAAGATTTAATAAATATAAACATGCTTTTACATATGGTGCCTATGTAGGTGGATTATCAGGTATTGATTATTCAAAATATGATATATTTCTTTATACATCAGAATTTGATGGTATGCCTAACACAGTTTTAGAAGCACTATCTTTGGGTATTCCAGTTATATCGTCAAATGTTGGAGGTATTAAAGAGGTGATAGAGGATGGAGTTACAGGTTTCCTGGTAGATGATATATATGATGAAACGAAGTATTTTGATTTATTAGAAAGAGTAATAGAGAGGAAAAATGATTTGAATAGGATAAGGTTAAATGCAAGTAAGAAACTTAATAATCAACATTCTTGGGATGTTTATCTTGACAGACTAAAGGAAATATTAGCATAACAAAATATGAAAGAAAAAGAATTCTCAAAATTTTTGATTAATAATTCTCCAAATACTGATTTTGTGTCAAAACTGAAAATAAAATATAGACCATATATTTGTCCTTTTGACACTATATTAGATATGGTTGGAGATCAAAAAAAAGTTTTTGATATTGGATGTGGATCAGGAATGTTTCTATCTCTATATGCCGAGTATAAAAGACCGATTAAAATTGGAGGAGTAGAAGTTGATGAGAAGCTGATTGCTAATAGTAAAATATTACTTCAAAAATATAAGGTACCAAAGTATCTTGAAGTATATGATGGAAAAGAAATCCCAAATGAAATATCTGATTATAATTTTATAACTCTGATTGATGTTTTACATCATATCTCCCCAACAGATCAAAAGAATTTTCTTGAAAGAATAATTGAAAAAATGTCGAAAGGAAGTATTTTAATAGTTAAGGATATAGATAGAGACAGCCCATTAGTAATTTTTAATAAAATTCATGACTTAATATTTTCCAAGGAAGTGAGTTATGAATTGAGTTACAAAGAGTTGAAATCAGATATTTCTAAAAAAGGTTTAGAAATAGTGAAGAGTTTTAAGAAAACAAAGATAGTGTATCCCCATTACTTTTTATTAATAAAGAAGATATGAGAAAAGAATATACATTCTTAAGATATTTTCTTGTTGGTATATCTACCGTTGCAATAGATTATTTTTTGTATTTAATCCTAATAAAATTTCAATTAGAAGAGGTTTTTGCAAATGTTATATCTGTTTTTGTGTCAGTAATATTTAATTTTTTAATGCAAAATTATTGGTCTTTTAGGGCAGGGGGGGCAGAAAAAATAAAGAAAATAACAAAATATATAGTTATAACTACATTTAATTATTTTTTTAATGTCATTGCATTTTATTTTCTATTTGAAGAGTTTTTATTTGAAAAATTATTTAACAATATATGTAGTTTAAATATGAGTTTCCTGCCAGAAGGAGTAATGACCAAATTTTTTATTGCAGGAATAATTATGTGTTGGAACTATTTTATCTTTAAGTATTGGGTATTTAAAAAAAATGAACCTTAAATTTTATACAAAATTTTGGTTAAAAACTGATAAAAAAGAGATCCCAACACAAGTAATTGATTCTATATATGAAATAGATTGGAAAAATGTTCAAAAACGTTTTAAGGTAATTGTTTTTGATTTAGATGATACACTTGGAGAACATGGGGGAGAAATATCTAGTGTAAGTTTAAATCTGCTTTCAAGACTAAATAAAGATGGTTTAAGAGTAGTTATTTTATCAAATTGTCGTACCTCAAGAGAAAGTATATTAAGAAATAGCCTAAAGAATTTGAAGGTTGATATTATTAGTAATTCTGATAAGCCAAACCCGGATAATTATTGCAAGGTTATTAAGAAGTTAAAGGCATTACCTTCTGAATGTATAGTAGTTGGTGATAGGGTTGCGACGGATCTTTTTGGAGCATTTATATGTGATATACCAGAGAGAATTTTAGTCAAACCATATTCAGAAGTGTTTGGGGGTAAAAAACCTGGAGTTATCTATAGAACTGCTAGGATGATTGAAAACTTCTGTTCTAAAGATAAAGAATAATAGCAAAAGTAATAATCCACCCTAAGATACTAATTTGAATTATTCTATCTTTAAAGAGAGTATCTGTGGGGGAGCCACTTTTTTCAAAAGTAATGGATAATTGTAAATATCTTAATATCCCCATTAACACAAATATCGAAGTTATAAATATATTATCTGATTTGTATCTTATTATTGTTTGTTCTGAAAGTGTATACATTAAATATGATACTAATGTTACGGCAGAGGTTATTACTAAGATAGAATCGACAAATTGAAGGTTATATCCATCTACAGACTTTCTCATGCTCCTTCCGGTTTTTTGAGCTATTAATAAATCATCTCGTCTTTTCGCAAATCCAAGAAATAGTGCAAGTAAAAAGGTCATAATAATAATCCAAGAATTAATTCTTATATCACCGGATGCACCTCCAATAAGTATTCTAATAACGAAACCAAGAGCAATAGTAAACACATCAATAATACCAATATGCTTAATCCAGAAAGTATATAGAATATTAATTGCAGTATAAGTTAAAAATAGGTATAAAACGTCTAGGTTGTTAAAGAATAGGGCAATTAAAATTCCAGAGACAAAGAAGATAAAGGAAATAGTTTGAGCTTCTTTTACAGATACTTTACCAGAGGCTAAAGGTCGATTTTTCTTTTCAGGATGTTTTTTATCATTTTTGATATCAACGATATCATTTAATATATATATTGAACTTGAAACTAGACAAAAGGCGAAAAAAGCAATTAAGTTCTTTTCAAGAATATTAATATCTAGGAACTTAAGGCCAAAAAATGTAGGTAGGAAAATAAAGAGATTCTTAACATAATGTTTAATTCTCACTAGTTTCATAAAATCTTTAAGTTCCATCACAGAGAATATCAAATATTGCTTTCTTCTTCAACCTAAAATATAATTTTGTATCTAATCAGATTGTTTTTATCATATGACAATAAAAAACTTTTTTAGCGACAGGAAAAATATAGCTGATATACTACTATTTTTAACTTCTCATATATTATTACTGTCATTTTTTATTTTACTTATTACTAGTGTTTTTTTCTTTCTTGGTGGTGTAATAAATGTTTTTATTTTTCCGCTATCTTTTCTATTAAGTAGTATTATTTGTTCTATTTATTACAAAGGATTTTTTAAAAAAGGTTCAGTTATTAATATTATTATAGCGACACTTCTCTTGGTTCTTATTTACGTCACTTCATATTTTTTAGCTGACAATTTTTATGATATATCTTGGGATGGACAAGAGTATCATCAGGAAATAATTATTCAGCTTTCTGAAAACGAATGGAATCCTATTAAAGAAGATGTTCCTGAATCCGTAGATGAATATATGAAACCATGGGTGAAGCATTACCCTAAGAGCTCAGAGATATTAGCATCGTCCGTATTTGAAATTACGAATTTTATAGAATCTGGGAAAATTTTTAACCTACTTTTTATATTTACATCCTTCTTTCTCATTTTGGGACTTATTTTGAAATATTCTAGTATTAGCTTATTTATAGCAATATTATTATCTTTTTCTAGTGCTTTTAGTCCCGTATCAGTATATCAATCTCTTTCATATTATGTAGATGGTCAAGTGGCTTCTATGGCGCTGATACTCTTTGGCTTAATTTTCCTTATTATCAAATCAAAAAATGAAAAACACCTTATTCTTTGGATAAGTGCAATGGTACTTTTAATCAATCTTAAATTTACAGGGGTAGCATTTACAGGTTTGGCTTGTATATGTTTGCTTGGTTTCTCATTATTTCAAGAGAACAAAAGATTTATAAAAAAGATATTCTTAGCAGAGATTATTGGAGTAGTGATAGCTATTTTTCTTGTTGGCTTTAGTCCATATATTGAAAACACATATGAAAAAGGACATCCATTTTATCCATTGGGTGGAAGGGAGGCAAGAGATATCACCTCTGGAATTACACCGATTGAGATAGTTGAATTAAAAGGGGTTAGAAGGTTTGTTGTATCATACTTTACATTAACTAATGACGGGGAAAGAATATATCCGAGATTACCATTTATACCGAACCCAAATTTAGGACAATTCCCAAGAACTTATGGAGATGCTCGTGTAAGTGGAGAGGGTTTGTTCTTTATGGAAATCTTCATTATTGCAGCACTATTATTTTTTAAGATACTACTTGTAGATAGAGATAAGAAAAGAAATTTTTATCTGTTGATTTCCCTATTCTTCCTGATTGTAGGAGTAGTAGTTGTTCCTGACAATTGGTGGGCGAGATATGTTCCTTTTCTTTATTTGATACCTTGGACTATTTTAGTGTTTTCTATTTGGGATAAAAAGAAAATGTGTTTTCTTTCACAATTATTACTTTTTGTAATGCTTCTAAATAGTTGTACAGAAATTGTAAAGTATATTAAACCTCAAATTTATTCAACACAAGTAATAAATTATGTAATAGAGGAAGCAAATTCTTCATCTGATTCAGTTGTAGTATTCTCTCCATCTGGATTCTTTTATAACAATATTGAGAGATTTGTGGAGAATGGGATAGATTATGAAATAGTTAAAGATGAAACTAAATGGTTGTCTATTGAGGGAGAATTATATACATTCCCAAATTCAGATTTATTTATTAAAATATTTAAGGAATAAGCAACTTTATGAATGAAGCAAATCTGAAATATTATAATATTATCGCATTTGATCAGTAACATACTCAGTATTCATTATTCTCCAGTAGTCAGGGCCATACTTTTTACCTAGAACTAAGTCCATATTTTTTTGTGCCAATCTTTCTCTTTTGTTTGATGTCATATTCATTCTTTTCATCTTATACCCAACATTTGTTTCTTTACGAACTTGAATGCTCTCGTCAATCCAAATTGTTCTCCCTGATTTTCTTGCCAAATAGCAGGTTTCTACATCAATACCCCATGCATATGTGAGTTCTTTATCAAATCTCCCAATGCTATTAAACCAATCTGCTCTATAAAGAGAACATATATTATCAATAAAGAAAGTTTGCCTAAATTGCACTTTAGTACTCCTATTTTTTAAATGATTCCAATATGTTGTAGAATCTTCTGTTAATGATGCATGAACTCCAATTGCATTGTCATCTTGTAATAATTGTTTAATCATTGAAGAAACAGGTTTCTTTGTTTGTTTAACGAATTCTGTGCTAGTAATTAAGAACATATATGCAAAATAGTTAAAATATTTTTTATCTGATTGCGCTAATCCTTTTAACTATCCATTTGTTGTTTGGACATTGTTTTTAATAAACACATTAGTTTTCTTTGAGGGTTTTGTTAAATCAGAGCCATTATCTATTAGATAAATATCGATTGGCCAGGTTTCATTCTTTTTCAAGTAATCATAAAGAGCTTCAGCTCTTTCATTCATATTGTAATTTACAATAAATACTGCAACTTTTTTTGTTTTCCAATTGATTAATTTTTTAATCCGATCTCTTGACCCCATAAGTGTGTAAAGAATAGAAATATTATAATTATTACACAAATTGCATTAATTGTAATCAATATCTAAAACCCTGACTTTTCCAAAGGTGAAAACTGTTTGCTTGTTTTGTTTTTAAGTTGTAAAAAAAATATACTCTATAGTACCCTATATTAGTTCTACTAAGGCTATCTAACTTTATCTATATATAAACATGAAAATCCTAGTAACAGGTGGTGCAGGCTTTATTGGCTCCTACTTTATCAAATATTGGCTATCTAAATATCCTAATGACAGTATTACTAATTTAGATAAATTAACATACTGTGGAAATTTAGAAAACCTTAAAGAAGTAGAAAACAACCCCAATTACAAATTTGTAAAAGGAGACATATGTGACAAAGAATTAGTAATGGAAATAACAAAAGGAATAGATCTCATTGTACACTTCGCTGCAGAATCCCATGTAGACAGAAGTATAGAAGGACCACAAGAATTTGTAAAAACAAATGTAGAAGGAACACTAAACCTACTAGAAGCAGCCCTTGCAAATGGAAATATTAGATTCCATCACGTATCAACAGATGAAGTATTTGGAGAACTACCACTAGATGACCCTAACGCTAAGTTTAGTGAAACAACCCCATACTCACCTAAAAGTGTATACTCAGCATCTAAAGCTAGCTCAGACCACCTAGTAAGAGCATATTACCATACACACAAACTACCCATTACAATATCCAACTGTTCTAACAACTACGGACCTAACCAATTCCCAGAAAAATTAATACCCCTAGCAATAACAAGAGCAATAATGGATGAAGAAATACCAGTATATGGGCAAGGAACCCAAGTAAGAGACTGGATACACGTAGAAGACCATTGTAAGGGTATAGAGATGTGTATTCAAAAGGGAGAGATAGGACAAACATATCTATTTGGAGGTAATGGAGAGAAACAAAATATATGGATAATTAAAAAGATCCTCGAATATCTAGACAAACCCCAATCCCTAATTGTACATGTAGGAGATAGAAAGGGACATGACCTAAGATATGCAATAGATTTTAGTAAATCAAAACAAGAGTTAGGATATATTCCTACTAAATCTGTAGACCAATGGCTAAAAGATACAGTACAGTGGTATGTAAACAACCAAGATTGGTGGAAACCACTTAAACCACAAGCAGATATACAAGCAGAGAGATACCTAGAAAAGAGAATATAAATATATAAAATCCATAAATTTGGCCTAATTTGTGGAATCAATTCCTTGAATTAGGCCTAAAATATACAGTTAAATGTTGAAAAAGGCTGAAATGATTGTAAATACCGGATAAATTGGAATGTGTATATAGTATTAAAGTGTTGACAATCGTACAAATTAGGCGTAATATGTACGATATAACGTACAAATTAAGCATAAAATATGCAGTATAAAATTAAAAGAACAATAGAAGGATCAATCAGAAACGACTTTTT
Organism: uncultured Candidatus Saccharibacteria bacterium; assembly: GCA_964655705.1. GTDB lineage: Bacteria > Patescibacteriota > Dojkabacteria > SC72 > SC72 > UBA2259. The sequence goes on from CAZZPP010000001.1 coordinate 138,869, forward strand.
TAAAGGGAAAGTTATAATCATAGCAGGACCTAGACAAGTTGGTAAAACTACCCTTGTTGAACATCTTCTTAAGAATTCTACAAATGTAATTACATTTAATGGTGATAGCAGGAAAGATCGTAACTCTCTTGCTAAAAATGATTTTGAGTTTATGAATAAGCTTATCGGTGAAAATGAGATTGTATTTATTGACGAAGCTCAAAAGGTAGAAGAAATCGGAAATACTCTTAAACTATTAGTAGATAAGTATAAAGAAGAGAAACAAATAATAGCTACAGGCTCTTCTAGTCTTAATCTCTTATCTAATACTTCAGAACCTTTAACAGGCAGGAAGTTTGTATACGAATTATATCCATTATCAGTTGGTGAGATATATTCTCAAAGACATCCTCTTGATTTAGATAAGGAATTAGAGAACTTGTTAATATATGGTTCGTACCCAGATATATATAATGGGAGTCTTAAACTAAAGGAGAATCGTCTTGTTGAAATTTCCAGAAGTTATCTATACAAAGATATCTTAGAATTGGAAGAGGTAAGGAATTCCTCTTCGATTGACAAGCTTCTTTCGGCATTAGCTTTGCAAATTGGCTCAGAAGTATCACTTAGGGAATTAAGTAACCTTTTAAATTTACATATTGGTACAGTAGAAAGATATATTGATCTATTAGAAAAAAACTACGTAATCTTTAGATTGCCACCATATTACACTAATGAAAGAAAAGTACTTTCTAAACAAAACAAAATATATTTCTATGACTTAGGTATTAGAAATGCGTTAATAAATAATTTTAATCCATTAAGTAAAAGAAATGATAGAGGGGCTCTATGGGAAAATTTTCTCATTATTGAAAGGATGAAATTAAATGCATATACCAATAGATATGTCTCTAAATTCTTCTGGAGAACATATGATGGAGCTGAGATTGACTATATCGAAAAATATGCAGATTCTCTAGATGGTTTTGAATTTAAATGGAGTAAGGTTAAGAATGCTCCTAAAAGTTGGCTTGAATATACCAATGCCAAATATGAGTTAATAAATATGGACAATTTTAAGAAGTTTTTAAAGATATCTAAATAATATTTAAAAATACAAATATGAAAGCACTCATACTAGCAGGAGGAAGAGGAACTAGACTAAGACCACTTACTCATACAAAAAATAAACACGCTCTACCAATAGGGAATAGACCAATGATAGAGAGAATAATTAGAGATGCAATAGATTTAGATATTAAAGATATCATAATAAATATCAATAAAGGAGATAAAGAAATACCAGAACTACTTGGAGATGGAAGCAAATTTGGAAAAAATATTAAAATACACTACATAGAACAACCAGAACCCAATGGAATGATGTATCCCATTAAATTAGCACAAAAACTCATAGGAGATGATGACTTTCTTTTCTCTGCAGGAGACAATATCCTAACAGGAGGACTTAAACAACATTACAAAGATTTTAAAAAGAAAAAATCAGATGCACATGTATTAGTAGTCAAAAGACCAGACTATCAAAACTTTGGAGTAGCTGTAATGAAAGGAGACAAGATAGTAAAGACTGTAGAAAAACCACAAGAATATGTAAGTGATTTAGTACTCTCTGCTATTTACTTCTTTACTCCAGCAGTATTTAAAGCATTTAAATATGCTAAACCAATAGATCCAAAGGGTACTGGAAAACCAGAGTACTACCCACCAGTAATAAATAACTGGTTGATAGAAAATGGATATACCTTTACAGCATCAGAGGTAACAGGATGGTGGAAAGATACAGGAGCTCCTGAAGACATATTACTAGCTAACAGACTAATACTAGAAAAAGAAGTACTTACTATTGAAGATGGAGATATTACAGATAGTCAAATAGAGGGAAATGTAGAAATTAAAAAGGGTGCTAAAGTAACAAACAGTGTACTAAGAGGACCCATATCCATAGCAGAAGATGTAGTAGTAGAGAATGCATATATTGGTCCTTTTACATCTATAGGGGCAGGAAGTATTGTAAAAAATGTAGAGATAGAAAACAGTATACTAATGGGTAATTGTAATGTACATGATATAGATAGAAGATTAGATAGTTGTTTAATTGGGTGGGATGCAGAAGTAACAAGTAAGAATGGTCATCCTAAAGCAGATAGCATGTATATTGGAGATAACTCCATAGTTCAACTTAGTAAATAGTAAATACAAAGAAAAAAAGTGGGAGGCGTCGCTCAGCACCTCGTAAGTGCAGGGTCGTATTCTCCCTCATGATTACTCCAATTATATCACGGTTACTTTTTTGATATAATGCTCATAGTAATTTTTTAACTCTCTTGCATGGAATTCGAAAAAAACATCAATGGTATAGAAGGATTAGTAGTGATTACCCCTAAAGTATTTGGCGATGAGAGAGGTTTTTTTAAAGAAACATTCAATGAAAGAGAATTTAAAGAAAATGGAATAGATATCCACTGGATACAAGCTAATCATTCAAGATCTAGTAAAGGAGTATTAAGAGGATTACATTGGCAAAAGCAACCTCATGCACAAGATAAATTAGTAAGAGTAACAACAGGAAGAGTATTAGATGTAGCAGTAGATATTAGAAAGGATTCTCCCACATTTGGTAAGTATGCAATGGTTGAATTAACAGAAGATAATCATAAGATGTTTTTACTACCTGCAGGATTTGCTCATGGTTTTGTAGCATTAAGTGATGTTGTAGATTTTGAATATAAGGTGGGGACAAGTACATACAACAAAGAAAGTGATAGGGGGATAATATACAATGATCCAGATATAGGTATACAGTGGGGAGTAGATAATCCTTTAGTATCTGAAAAAGATGGGAGTGCTCCATTACTTAAAGATATAGATCCTTCTGACCTTTTTTAATTTAAATATTTTTAATAATGAGTAAGAAAGTATTAGTATTTGGTTCAAATGGAATGTTAGGAAATTACCTTTCTAAATTACTAGAAAGTGAAGGGTATGAAGTTCTAAGAAATGATATATCCAAAGGAGGAATAGATATAACAGAGCAACAACAGGTAAGAGACTTGATATTTGAATCAGGCGTAGAGCATGTAGTAAATTGCGCTGCATATACTAATGTAAATAAGGCAGAGGGAGAGGATAGGGAGATAGCATTTAAAGTTAACGCTAATGCTCCAAAATATATGGCTCAGGCATGTAATGAGATGGGGATACAATTTGTACATGTATCTACAGATTACATATTTGGAGAAAACCGAAAAGAAGGATATCCAGAGGAATACAAAAATTTTAAACCTCTTAGTGTATATGGAGAATCTAAACTACAAGGAGAGTTTAATGTATTAGAAGAGAAACCAAACTCATACATATTTAGAACCTCATGGCTATTTGGACCAAATGCAACTAACTTTATAGATAAAATATCTAAGTATGCGAAAGAGTTACCAGAACTAAAAGTTGTAACAGATGAGGTTGGATGCCCAACATATGTTAAAGATTTAAGTAAAGGTATACTTCTTGCAGTTGAAGAAAAGATTGAACCAGGGATATACCATTTATGTAGTAAGGATCATCTTTCTAGATATGAATTTGCACAAGAGATTCTAAGTATGCAAGAAATAGATACTCCAATTAAGGAGTGTAAACTAGATGATTTCGAAAGAGCAGCACAAGTTCCACATTACTCTGTACTACTCAATACTAAACTTCCGGAAGCAAGAAGTTACAAAGATATGTTAAGTGATTATTTTTCAGAAAAAGAGTAAATAATTTAAATATTCTTAATATGAAATTAATAGTATTTTCAATCTGTTTAAATGAAGAAAAAACAATAGGGGAGTTACTAGATAGAATACCTAAGAAAATAGAAGGTATTGATGAAATAGTTAAAATGGTAATAGATGATGGAAGTACAGATAATACTGTTAAAATTGCTAAAGAACATGGAGCATTAGTATATTCTAATCATAGACAAAAGAAATTAGCATACTCATTTCAAGTAGCAATAGATAAAGCATTAAAATTGGGAGCAGATATATCAGTAAATATAGATGGAGACCTACAATTCTTACCAGAAGAAATACCCCTACTAGTTAAACCAATAGTAGATGGAACTGCACAATTTGTAGCAGGTAGTAGATTTAGTAAAGGTAAAAGACCAGAGAATATGTCTAAGGGTAAATACTTAGGTAATCAGTTAGGAGCTTATGTGGTCAGTAAGTTAACAGATCAGAAGTTTGAGGATGTTACATGTGGTTTTAGAGCATACTCTAAAGAAGCTATGTTACAGTTAAATATTAATAGTAAATATACATATACCCAAGAATCATTCCAATTAATGGCTTCTAAAAATCTTAATATTGTACAGGTACCAATAAGTATTAAATACTTTGAAGGAAGAAAATCAAGAGTAGTAAAAAGTGTATTTAGTTTTATTACTGTATCTGCCTTTAATATATTAAGAGCATTTAGAGATTTTGCTCCTATGAAATTCTTTGGGCTATTAAGTCTAATCCCCTTTATATTTGGAATATTAGCAATGCTGTTTGTAATAATATATAGATTAAAAACAGGAACATTTACACCCTTTAAATTCTTAGGACTAGCTGGGATATATTCTTTTACTTTAGGTATAGTAATAGCTCTTTTTGGTCTACTTTCTGATATGTTAGGTAGAATGGTAAATAATCAAGAGAAGATTCTGTATTACAGTAAGAAGAATTACTACTCTAAACTTAAAAAGAAAAAATAGTGTTTATTGAAGAGTAGATTCCTTTAAAGTAGAATAATTAAATTACTAATACTTTAATTTATTTTTATCTAAATAATGAGACGAGTCGGAATAATAGGGTGTGGTCATATATTAATTAGACATATTGAGGCTATAAAGGAAAATCCTCAAGAATTCGAATTGGTTGCCCTTTGTGATATCAATGAAGAAGTCCTTAATAATGCAGTAAAAGAGAATGGTAATGTTAAAGGATTTACTGATTACAAAGAAATGTTAGAAGAGATGAAAGGAGATATGGACTTTGTAGTTATCGCTACTCCTAACCATTTGCACTATCCTATGGCAATGGATGCTTTGCATTCTGAATATGATATTCTAATTGAAAAACCAATAGCTTTTGAAGCAGAGAAGGTACAAGAAATTCAAGATGAAGCTGATAAATTAGGAAGAGAAGCATACTGTGTTTTGCAGGTAAGATATAATCCTACTGTAAAGATGATGAAAAAGGTTCTTGAAGAAGAGTTATTAGGTGATATCCGAGCTATAACATTTATTCAAAGATGGCAAAGACCAGTAGGATATTTTAAGGATTGGAGAGGTTCTATTGATGAGGGGGGAAGATCTCTTTATGAATATGCAATCCACTATCTTGATATCATACAGCTTCTTTTTGGAGTCCCTGATGTTAAGTCAACAGATACATTCAATCATAAGCATATGGATATTCCATTTGAGGATACTTCATACTCTATAGTTCAATACAAAAATGGAGCCTCAGGTAGTATTGAGGTCAATGTTGCAGTTGAACCATCAAACTTAGAATGTTCAATTGCGATAATGGGTTCTCAAGGGTATCTAAAAATTAGTGGAAATGCACTAGATAAAGTAGAAAGAGCTTCTTTTGAAACAGAGGAATTACAAAAGAAATGGGAGGAGATAGAATCTTCAAGCGGAGAATCCATTACCCCAAATTCCTATGGTACTCATGTTGGTTCATGTCCAAACCACCCAGTTTTATATTCTGAAATTGCTAAAGGAAATGGTTTAAAGGTTTCTGAATCAGTCAATTCAATAAAGTTCATTCAAGATGTATATAAGGAGGAGAAGTAATATGGAATTAAAAGAGGGTTTTAATATTAAAGATTTTGTTGTATTTGATACAAATATAAGAATACATCCTGATGCAGAAATAGCTAAAGACTCTGTAATAGGAAATGGCTCATTAATTTTGGATTGTAAGTTAGGGAAAGTTAAGCTTGGAGTTGGTTGTATTGTAGGAAATTACTCTATGATAGAAGACAATGTTGAGATAGGAGATGGTTCTAAAGTATGGCACTATAGTCATATTCGTAATAGTGTCACTATTGGAAAGAACTGTATTCTCGGAGATTATGTATTCATTGATTCTGGTGTTGTAATTGGCGATGAAACAAAAATACAAAATTATGTACCTGTTTATCACGGTGTGGAGATGGAAGAAGGTGTTTTTCTTGGACCTAACTCATTAACAACAAACGATATGATTCCTAGAGCAAGAACAGAAGAAGGAGAGATTAAAGGTACTCAGGATTGGCAGGTCTCTTCTATACATATTGGAAAAGATGCATCAATAGGAGCAGGAGCTGTCTTAAGACCAGGAATAAAAATTGGAGAGAAAGCATTAATTGGGGCAGGTGCTGTTGTTACAAAGGATGTTCCAGCGGGAGCAATTGTTGTTGGTACTCCTGCCAAAATATTGAGATATATAGAAGGATACGATCCTAAATAAATTTTTATGATATTCAGATGATTCCTATATCTAAACCTTTAATAGAAGAGGAAGAGATTAATGCGGTAGTTGAAGTATTAAAATCAGGAATGATTGCACAAGGTCCAAAAACAGCAGAATTAGAAGCTATGTTTGCAAAACTGTGTGGTACAAAACATGCTGTTGCTTTCTCAAATGGTACTACAGCTATTCATACAGCTGTAAGAGCGTTAGGTATAAGTGACGATGATGAGGTTATTACAGTTCCTTTTACCTTTGTAGCCACTGCAAATCCTGTATTGATGGAGAGAGGAAAAGTAGTATTTGTTGATATATCAGAAGATGATTTCTGTATTGACCCAAACAAGATTGAGGAGAAAGTAACAGATAGAACGAAAGCAATTATTCCCGTTGATCTATTTGGTCAAATATACAAATACAAAGAGGTTAAGGAAATTGCAGATAAACATAACTTAAAGATATTAGAGGATGCTTGCCAGGCAGTTGGAGCTACTCAAGATGGAAAAACGGCAGGTAGTTTTGGTGATGTAGGAGCATTTTCCTTGTATGCAACCAAGAATATTGCAACAGGTGAGGGTGGAATGTTAACTACTAATGATGAGGAAATAGCTAGACAAGCAAAAATGTTTAGACATCATGGACAAGATGAGGCTGTAAGGTATGAATACTTAGCACTGGGTCACAACTATAGACTAACAGATTTAGCCGCTGCTTTAGGTGTAGAGCAGATGAAAAAGATAGATAGGATAATAAATACGAGAGTGAGAAATGCATGTCTATATACTGAAGGACTATCAAGCATAGAAGGTATAATTACACCTAAGATAATGGAAAACAATACACATGTATTCCATCAGTATACGATAAGGGTTACAGAGCAGTATGGTAAAACTAGAGATGAATTGATGACATTTCTAAAAGAGAATGAAATAGGTTGTGGTGTTTACTATCCAAAGCCACTACATCTTCATGAGCATTTTAGAAAAATGGGATATAAAGAGGGTGATTTCCCAGTTTCTGAGAAACTTTCTAAAGAGGTTCTCTCTTTGCCTGTTAATCCATTTGTTACTGAAAAGGATGTTGAATTGATAGTTGGAAAGATAAAAGAATTTTTTAAGAAATAAATTTTTATTAGTTTCTATCTTGAATAATCAGAATGAAACAATTGCCATTTGTGGTCTTGGCTATGTTGGATACCCAGTTGCAATGCTATTTGCTGATGCAGGTTTTAATGTAATTGGGGTAGATATCTTAGAAGAAAGAGTACAGAGATTAAATGAGGGAGAAAACCCAATAAAAGGTCAGGAGCCGGGATTAGATGAATTAGTAGAGAAAGTTATTAAAAAAGGTAATTTTAGAGCAACTGCGGATGTTAAAGAGTATTGTAAGGCTGACTTCATTATAGTAGCAGTTCAAACTCCTGTGGCAGAAGAAAACAAAAAACCAACATATGAGAATTTAAAGGCAGCTTTAAGAAGTATAGGACAGAATATGAAAAAGGGTGTTACTGTAGTTATTGAATCAACAATAGCTCCTGGTACTATGGAACATATTGTAAAACCAATTTTAGAAGAAGAATCAAAAATGATTGCGGGAAAAGATTTCCATCTTGCTAATTGTCCCGAAAGATTAATGCCGGGCCATCTATTAGAAAATATCAGGTATTACAATCGAGTAGTTGGTGGGTGGACCCCAGAGTCAGCAACAAAAGTAAAAGAGTTATACAAACATGTAATACAAGGAGAGTTAGAGGAAACAGATTGTATTACAGCAGAGATAGTAAAGGCAGGTGAAAATACTTATAGGGATGTTCAGATTGCATTTGCAAATGAGATGGCACTGTTATGTGAAGCATATAAAGCAAATGTATGGGAAGTAAGGAAATTAATAAATAACTGTAGGAAGGTAACAGAAACAAGGCCGGAAGCTTTAAGACAGATGCATTTCCCGGGTGCTGGTGTGGGTGGTCACTGTATTCCTAAAGATTCCTGGCTGCTTATACATGAAGTAAGGGATATTGTTAATCCTAAACTTATTCCTACTGCTAGATATATAAATGATTTTATGCCTATCCATATGTTTGAACTACTTGAGAGTGCAGTTAAGGAGGTTGGAAAAGAAATAAAAGACCTAGATGTATTGGTTTTGGGTTGGGCATATGATGCTAATTCGGATGATGATAGGAATACTCCTACCAAGCCTTTTATAGAGAAATTAGAGGAAGCAGGAGTAAAATATGAAATACATGATTCATTTATTGATGAGTACAAGGGTAATATTAAGGAGATATTAAAGGGTAAAGATGCAATAGTGTTAATGACGGGTCATGATGAATACAAAGGATTAAAGTATGAAGAGATTCTAGGAGTAATGAATGAGAAACCTATTATCATTGATGGTAGGAATATTTTTGATAAAGAGAAAGTAAGAAAGGCGGGCTTTGTATATAAGGGGGTTGGGAATATATAATTCATTTATTATTGATATAATTAGTCTATGTTAAATAAGAAAACAATTGCAATTGTAGTTCCTGCATATAATGAAGAGAAACAAATAGGGAAGGTAATTGAAACTATGCCTGATTTTGTTGATAGGATAGTTATTGTTAATGATAAGAGTAAGGATAATACTCAAGAGGTTGTAATAGAGTATATTAAAAATGATAAGTCCGAGGTAAGAGATTTAAATCATAGAAAGAAAATTATCCCTAATGGTTATAATCATGCAGAGATAATTGCTGAAAAAATTGTTGGTGAAGAAAAAGTTAGATTTTTACCATCTGAAGTAAAAAATAAGGACCCTAAAAATTCTAGAATAATATTGATTAATCATTTAAAAAATGGCTCTGTAGGAGCCGCTATAGCTACTGGATATAGATGGTGTATGGAAAACAATATTGATTGTACTGCAGTGATGGGGGGAGATGGGCAGATGGACCCTAATGAGTTAGAGGATATCTGCATGCCTGTTGTTAATGAAGAGGTTGATTATGTTAAGGGTAATAGATTAAAACATAGATCTGCGACTTTTGTTATTCCTAAGATAAGGTATTTTGGTAACTCAATTCTTTCATTAATGACTAAGATTGCTAGTGGTTATTGGCAAATATCTGATACTCAAACTGGTTATACTGCGATATCTCTTGAGGGATTAAAGGGTATACATCTTTATGATATATATCCTTCGTATGGTTGTCCTAATGATATTTTGGTTAAGCTTAATATTGCGAATTTTTCTATTAAAGAGGTTCCTATTAAACCTGTTTATGATGTTGGAGAGGAATCTAAGATGAAGATCTTTAAGGTAATTCCTAGAATAAGTTGGCTACTTTTTAAACTATTTTGGAAAAGGTTGTACAAGAAGTATCTCTTTAGAGATTTTCATCCTCTATTTCTTCTTTATCATTTGTCCATTTTCTTACTGTTAATTAACATTCCATATACATTAGCGGTATTAAATGATGTGTTTTTGGGAAACAAAATATCTACTAATTCATTAATTGCTTTTATGTTTTTAGGTATTACTGGTTTCCAATCTCTTTTCTTTGCTATGTGGATGGATATGATAGATAACCAGAGATTACAGAAATAACTTAAAACTTTTATTCTTATATGTGTGGGATTTTAGGTTTTGTAAAAACAGGAAATTCTGATATAGAGGAAGTAGGTATTGAGAAAATTCTTAAGCATCTATATTCATTCTCTGAAATCAGAGGCCATGACTCCTCGGGTATCGCAGTGGTAGAAGATAAGAAAATATTTGTGTACAAGAGAGCTATACCTGCTTCTAGCTTTATTAAGACAAAGCCTTATAAAGAGCTAATTTCTAATGAAACAAAAATTCAAGCAATTATCGCTCATGCGCGTATGGAGACTAATGGATCTTTTGCTGAGAATAGAAATAATCAACCAGTAGTGAAAGATGGGTTGATTACGGTACATAATGGAATTATTGTAAATGATGAAGAGTTATGGAAGAAATATCCAGACCTGAAAAGGAAATACGAGGTTGATACGGAGGTCTTTAATTCCTTGGTGACTCTTCACACTCAGAAAGAGGGGGATCTTTTATCATCAATCAAAAAGACACTAAAATTGATAAAGGGTTCATACTCTTTTGCAACTCTATTTGAGAAATATAATTATCTACTTTTAGCTACAAATACTGGATCCTTGTATTATATTAAGGGTAATAAATCTATTGTTTTCGCCTCTGAATTTGAATTTCTCAACTCTATGAAGAACAAGTATCCATCCGTATTTAGTAAATGCATTATTTCTCAATTAAAAGCAAAGGAATTTATATTGATAAATTTGAATAATACTGAAATTATTAATAATGATAAATCAAAAAGAAAAGAAATAGAAAAAAAAGAACGAAAATCTGAAATGATAGATGTTGTTGAAATTGAAAATACTAAAAGAAAAAGAAATGAACTTCTTAATGACAAAAAAAAATCTGAAGTAACAAAATTTATAAAGTCCGAGTATGACAATAGAATTGATAGAATTAGGGGATTACGAAGATGTAAGAAATGTATATTACCTGAAACTATGCCTTTTATTGAATTCGATGAAGAAGGTGTTTGTAATTATTGTAGAGGTTATAAAAAAATTAAACACAATGGTGTAGAGAATTTGGAGAAAATACTTTCCCAATATCGTAGAACTGACGGAAGACCAGATTGTATTATGGCATTTAGTGGAGGAAGAGATAGTAGCTATGCACTTCACTATATTAAAAATGAAATGAAAATGAATCCTGTTGCATATTCTTACGATTGGGGAATGTTGACTGACTTAGGAAGAAGAAATCAAGCAAGAATGACAGGTTCATTAGGAATTGAGCATATCCTTATCTCCGCTGATATTCAAAGAAAAAGAGAAAATATAAGAATGAATGTAAAGGCTTGGTTAAAAAGACCTAATTTAGGAACAGTCCCATTATTTATGGCTGGGGATAAGCAGTATTTTTACTATGCTAGCATGTTAAGTAAACAAATGGATTTGGATTTAGTAATACTTAGTGAAAATCTATTAGAAGTTACAAATTTTAAAACAGGTTTTTGTGGTATTAAACCAAAGAAAGTGAAAGGTAAAAAATTCTATGCATTATCATTATCTTCAATGTTTAAACTAGTGGCATTTTATGGAAAAGAATATTTATTAAATCCGGCATATATAAACAGATCTTTAATTGATAGTATCGGAGCGTTTGGTTCTTACTATGTAATGCCTCATAAATTACTTTCACTCTATTCATATATTCCTTGGGACGAAAAAGAAGTTGAAGATGTCCTTTTAAATAAATATGATTGGGAAATTGCAAAAGATACTAATAGTACATGGAGGATTGGAGATGGGACAGCATCTTTTTATAATTACATTTATTATATGATTGCTGGTTTTTCTGAAATAGATACATTTAGAAGTAATCAGATTAGAGAAGGGGTTTTATCAAGGGAAGAGGCTTTATTATGTGCAGAAAAAGAAAATAAACCTAGAATAGAATCCTTAATATGGTATACAGATACAATAGGAATTGACTTGTTTGAAGCCTTGAAAAGAATTAATTCTGTTAAAACCTTATACTAATGAAAAAGATAATCAACATTTTATTCAATGACTTTACAAATGATAATAGAGTATTCAAAGAATCTCAGAGCTTAATTAATGAAGGATATAATGTTGAATTAGTTGCTACTAGGTTTGATAGAAATAATCCAATTGATGAAGAAATTAAAGGAATAAAAGTACATAGAGTTTCTGTTGGAAAGTTCAATTTTCTTCCATTAAATCTTTTTTTGTTTTGGTTAAAAGTAGTTAGATTGTATAAAAAAGAAGCAATATTTCATTGTAATGATTTATATGCCCTACCTCCAGCATTTTTCATTAAAAAATTCATAAATAGAAATGTAAAGATTGTGTATGACTGTCATGAGCATGAGACAGAAGCTGGCATATATATAGAGAAACCAATCTTAAAGTGGTTTGCCAAGGTGACTGAAAAGGTGATGATAAAGTCAGTAGACAATGTAATTACAGTTAGTGAATCTATTGCAGAGGACTATGTAAAGTTATATGCAATTGAAAAACCACAATTAGTTCTGAACTGTCCGAACTACAAAGAATACAGAGGTTTGGATATTTTTAGAAAGAAATTTAAACTAGGTAAGGAAAAGATAATTTTCCTTTTTCAAGGGGAATATTTAAAGGGGAGAGGAGTAGACAATTTAATTGAAATATTCAAAGTACTTGAAAAAGAAAATAAAAGTCTAGTGCTTATACTTTTAGTTTATGGAGAAGGTATTGAGAGCTTAAAAGAGAAAATCAAAGGAATACAGAATATCTTTTGGCATGATAAGGTGTCAAAGGACATTTATATGGATTATGTGGCTTCATGTGATTGGGGTATATATTTAATGGAAAATATTTGTAAAAATCACGATTATGCTTTACCTAATAAACTTTTTGACTATATTATGGCAGGTTTACCAGTGGTGGTATCAAACCTGAAGGAAATGAGCAAATTTGTTGATGAAAATCATATCGGTTATACTGTTGATTCAACAAACCCCGATAATATAGTTAAATTACTAAAGGGATTCACAAATACGAGTAAAGAGGAATTCAGTGAGAATCTTAAAATAGTATCAAAAAAATATTGTTGGGAAGAGCAAGAAAAAGTATTAATTAAAATATATAATTCATTGTAAATATGAAAGTAATTTCATTAATAGGAGCTAGACCTCAATATATAAAAGAAGCGGTGCTAAATAAAGCTTTTAAAGAAGCCGGTGTAGAAGAAATAATAGTAAACTCTGGTCAACACTATGATTATAATATGGCTGATGTATTTTTTGAGAAATTAAATATTAAAGCACCTGATTACAATCTTAAAGTAGGATCTGGTTTACATGGTGAAATGACTGCAAAGATAATGATTGAATTTGAGAAGTTAGTCATGGACATCAAACCGGACGTAGTTTTGGTATATGGAGATACCAATACAACATTAGCTGGAGCAATTGTTACAACAAAATTAAAAATACCTTTAGCGCATGTTGAGGCTGGAGTTAGAATGCTTCCTAAGGATATGCCAGAAGAAATAAATAGGACATTAACAGATAGGATATCTAATTACCTTTTCTGTCCCTCAGAATTGTCAGTAGTAAATCTTAAAAAGGAGGGTATTACCCAGGGGGTATATTTTACTGGAGATGTAACATATGATTTGTTTTTACAATCCAAGGAACATTTTGATTACTCTGTATATGAAAATATGAAATTAGAGGAGAATAAATATATATTAGTTACTCTTCATAGAGATTATAATGTTGATGATAATGAGAGATTTGAGAAAATACTTAAAGAATTAGATAAACTATCAAAAGATTTTAGAATAGTATTTCCAATACACCCAAGAAGTAAAAAAAGGATAGAACAATTTGGATATGAAAAGTATATTAATGGAATAGAGTTAATTGAACCCATAGACTATCTTTCTTTAATGGGATTACTTCAACATAGTAAGAGTGTGATTACTGATAGTGGAGGATTTCAAAAGGAGGCATACTTTAGTAAAAAACCTGCATACTTACCTATGCCTGATCCAGCATGGCACGAATTAGTTAATTACGGAATGAATACTTTGTGTGAAGCGGACAATATATATGAAAAGATTTTAGATGAGAAAGATTATAATTATGTTCCTAATATATATGGGCAAGGAGATGCAGGAGAGAAAATAGTTAATATACTTGGAGAAAGAATAGATGTTTAAAGAAAAGAATATTTTATATATCGTACATTCATATCATTCTTTCCAAAAAGATAGTATAGAGGCTTTAGCTAAAGAATTTAACAATGTATATGTAATAGTAAGATATAAACCCATTGCTGAGATATCAAAATATTTACCAATAAAGAGTCTTAGTATACATACCAGAGAGCATGCAATACAGGAGGAAGGGAAGCCTGAGAATGTTCATCTATACACAGCTCCCCTCTGGTATCTGCCAATCAATTTTTTTTACAAATTTCTAGGGGATTATCACTTTAAAGTAGTAGATAGAATTATAAAAAGAGAGAAAATTAAATTTGATTTAATTCATGCACATTTTACATGGACCTCTGGGTATGTTGGAATGAGGCTTAAAGAAAAATATAATGTGCCCTTTGTTTTAAATATTCATAGTAGTCGAACGCTAGAGGAAGAACTAAAGTTCAAAAATAAAAGGGCAATCTCTATATGGAAGAGTGCAGATGCAATTATTAGGGTTAATAAAGAAAATATTGAAGAACTAAAGCAGTACAATAAAGAGACATACTATATCCCAAATGGCTTTAATCAGAATTTGTTTTTTCCCACTAGTAAAATGGAAGCTAGAAAATCTCTAAATCTAGATTTAGATAAAGAGATACTTTTATCAGTAGGTCATTTAGATGAGGTTAAGGGTCATATTTATCTCGTCCATGCTGTTAACGAGTTGATAAAAAAGAAAGGATTAACTAATCTGAGGTTGTATATAGTAGGCGAGGGGGAATATAGAAAAAGTTTAGAAAAAAAGATAAAAGATTTCGGGCTTGAGGAATATATATATTTAGTTGGTAAAAAATTTCACCAAGATTTACCTGCTTGGTTTAATGCTTGTGATATATTTGTTTTACCAAGTTTGTCAGAGAGTTTTGGAATTGTTCAACTAGAGGCCTTGGCTTGTGGTAAGCCTGTAGTTGCTACACTTAATTCTGGAAGTAAACAACTCATTACTTCAGATCGATTAGGCTTACTGTGTAGGGTTGGAGATCCACTTGATCTAAGTAAAAAATTACATTTAGCATTAAGTAAAAGATGGTCTGATGCAGAAATTATTAAATATTCACAGAGATATACTTGGAGTAATATAGTTAAAGAGTTTTTATCAATATATAGAAAGATATTAGAGAAATAATATGATTGATTTTGTAAAAAAAATAATAAATAAATATATTGGGGATAGTGCATATAAAAAGAATATCCTTTTAATGTCAGGTGGAAGAGTAGTAGCACAATTAATACCTATATTAATTACTCCCATTATTACAAGAATATATTCACCTGAAGAATTTGGACTATTTGCCGTCTTCTTAACAATCGCTTCTTTTATTGCGATGATTTCTAATGGTAGATACTGTTTAGCAATACTTCTTCCTAAAAAAAAGATAAATGCCCAGAGATTAGTTTTAATCTCTATCATTTTTACTTCGATTGTATCGTTATTATTTGTTGTTTTAGTTTGGATATTTAAGAATCAATTCCTCTCTCTATTTAATATCCAGAAGTTAGATGGGCATCTATCTTTATTTTTCCTAACTATATTGTTTATCGGTTTCCATGAAGCCTTGTATTATTACTTTCTAAGAGAGAAACGTTATAAAAAATTAGCCATATTTGCCATAATACAGGCTATTACTATGATTTCAGTTAGATTAATATTAGGTCTTATGGGAAACACAAATACCGGTTTAATTGTTTCCTATCTTAGTGGATATTCTATTAGTACCGTTCTATTATTATCTAATCTTGATTTTAAATTCAATATCAAATTCACAAGAGGAAATTTTAAGAAGTTAATTATTAGATATATATCTTTTCTAAAGTATTCTCTATTCTCAGATAGTTTGTCAGTATTAGCTTCTACATCCCCAAATGTGTTAATAAACAAAGTATTCGGAAGTACTTCTGCAGGGTATTTCTCTCTATCAGAGAAAGTATTGGGATCTCCTATATGGTTTGTTACTTCTTCGGTTAGTGATGTGTTTAAACAGGAGTTTTCAGAGCAGAATAGAAGGGGTAAAGATTGTAAAATCTTATTTTTAAAAACTTTTAAGACCCTGTTATTTGTTGGGTTAATCCCATTCACTTTCATCTTTATATTGTCTCCATATGTAATTCCCCCATTACTTGGGGAAGTATGGTCTCCTGTAGGAGAGTATATTAGAATATTTTCAATAATGTATTACTCTTCTTTTGTTGTTAACCCATTGAAATCGGTTGCCTATTTAATAAAGAAACAGCAATATATGATTGTGTTTGAATTATTAAAATTAATTTCTATAATTTTAGCTTTTTCTATGGGTTTCTATTTGAAAGACATAAAGATTGTTTTAATTTTATGGTCACTCCTCGTTACATTTGTAAATATAATTATCTTCTTAATTATTTATAGATTAGTTAAAGAAATGTCTAATGAAAGAAAAAATCAGAAAAATACTACAATCAATTAAATCTAATCCTATATATATTTATATATTTTTCTACTTCATTGTATTAGTTACACTATCTTTCTTCCGTCATGCTTCAGCTGATGAGTCGTACTATTTAAGAGAGACTATGCTTATCTCAGAATTATTAAAGAAAGGAGAATGGATAGGAAATTATGGTGTGGGCTTACATGGCTTCCTATTTAAGCTCCCAGTAGCCTTGATGTATCTATTACTGGGAAAGCCATCCGTATTTGTTGCTACGTTTTTTACAATACTTTTAAGTATTTCTTCTTTAATCCTTTTCTATAATTTGGTAAAGAGATTTTTTAAAGAAGAGGGTTATGCTACTTGGTCAACAGTACTTCTTTCTGTTGTGTTTCATTATCTAAGTACGAGTATAACCTTTTTAAGGGATATACCAGCAGTTTTTGCGGTTTTACTTTTCCTTTACCTTTTTTTAACAAAAGCAAATTCATGGAAGATAGGGATATCTTTACTGATATTGTTAGATGCAAAGGAGCATGTATTTTTTACGGTTGCTCCAGTTCTTGGAATATATTCGATAATTAATAATATTTACTTTAGGGATATCTCAAGCATATGGGAGAAGATAAAAACGATTTCTTTAGATTTCTTTAGAGGCTATTTTCTCTCAATATTATGGATAGTAATGATGTTTACAACAAGTATTATCCCTATAAATATGTTTGTTGCTTCAATTACAGGTCAAATTAAAGAGGGTATTACTTGGCATAAAAGTCAGTTTCTTAGTGCTACAGCGACTGAAAATTTAATGAGTGGCCAAGATAAAACAATACCTTTAATATCAATAGTCGATTGTGAAGTAAAGGAAAGGAATCAAGATGATGAGACATCTCAAAAAGAAGATGCTTATCAATCTAATAATTCAATACTATGTACTGTTGTTAATATAGTTAATACCATAATTAGTTATATTGGAAAAACTCTTTATCCTAGGACATTTTCTTTTATTTCTATTCCAAAGATTATTGTTTTACCATCAATAGTAGTAGCGCTCTCTTTGTTTAAAAGATGGTTTAAAGAAAAGGATAGGAAAGTAGTTTTGCCTATTGTTTTCTTTCTCAACGTTCTATTCTTTATCTTAAGAGCATCTCATGGTAGATATCTTCTATGTGTAGCACCAATTTTTGCTTTGTTTTTTGTAGTCTTCTTAAAAGAAGCTTATAAGAAGAAAAGATCTTTTAGAAATGTTTTAATTTGGACTACAATCTTTGTTCTTTTAGGTTTGTATTTTGAGTCCACTTTTGTGATACAAAAAATTATCTTAGAGTGCTCTCTATTAGTTCTTTTATGGAGTATCTATATATTTAGGGGAAACAAGCATTTGTTTAAAATTTCTAGAACATTATTCTTTGTAGCTTTAGTAAGTGGAATGTTTCTTACCTCGTTGGCATTTTCATATAGTATTGGCCAGATTTCAAGTTATATGAAGTATGGAAATAATCGTGAGACATTAGAAATAGCAGAGCATTTAAATGAGGATGAAATAATATGGATTAACGATTATGGGTCTGGGGAATTAATTAATTTTTATAGGAGAAACTTAGATATTGAACCAGAATGGACTTGGCAATTAGAAGAGAATCTATTAAAAAGGGAGCTGTTAGAGAAGCGTTCGACCTCAAATACCTTCTCTTCTCCGATTGAAAATATTGATGATTTCCAACATGAGTTGAAGGAGTATAATATCGAAAAAGTTGTAATGTTGGTATCAACAATCGATAAAGAAATCTTTATTGCTCAGGATAGGATTGAAGAGTTACTATCTCAAGAGTGGCTGATACTAATAGATAAATTAGAATTGAAGAATAAAGATATGTATATTTTTAAATTTAAAATTCCTCTAAATGGTGTTGATAACCAAGATTCTTAGTAAAAGTTTTTTTAAAGTAATTAGTGTTGTTTCTGGTTCAAATTTTTTTTCAAAAATAGAACTAATTAAAAAGTATGAATTTAAAAGTAGAGAAAAAATTGACGATTTCCAATACTCACAATTAAAGAAAATAATATCTGAGGCATATGAAAATGTGCCCTTTTATAAAGAGAGATATGAAAAAGCAGGGATTAAGCCAGAAGCTCTAAAAAATGTTTCTGATTTATCTAAATTCCCAATAGTAACTAAGAAAGAAATAAGAGGGGAATACAAGAGAATGATAAACAAAAAGTTTAAAATTAAAAATTTAAAGTATACTCAGAGTAGCGGTTCGACAGGTGAACCTAAAATCTTCTATTTTGATAAAGAAGCATACGGTTGGAGATTAGCTTCCCAGTTTTATGGTTGGCAAAGAGCAGGTTTCGAATTTGGGGATAAGTGGTTAAGAATTTCAATGGCAGAGAGAAACACTCTTTTTTATAAACTATTTAATTTTTTTTCTAGGTGTATCTATATTAGTTTAACTGACTTTAATGAGAAGAAATACGAAAAAATCAGATTAATTTTAGAGAAAGAGAAACCAACTGTAATATACTCATATTGCAGTGCTCTATATGTATTATCGGAGTACCTTGATAGTAAGAAATATAGTTTTGATTTTGTTAAAACTATTATTGTTCAAGGGGATATGTGTTTTCCTAAGTATAGAGAGAAAATCGAGAAGGTATTTAAAACAAAAGTTTTTGATACTTATGGAGGAGATGGCGTTGTTATTTCAGGGCAGTGTGAACACGGGAGTTATCATATACAAGACACGGGGGTAATAATTGAAATAGTAGATGATGATTACAATATAGTCCGAAAGGGAGTTCCAGGAAGAATACTTGTTACAGATTTGCATAATAGTGCAATGCCATTAATTAGGTATGAAATCGCAGATTTGGGAAAGAAATTAGATATTAAATGCCCATGCGGAAGTAAGTTCTCAATTATGAGTAATCCGATTGGAAGAGATACCGATATAATTAAATTATCAAATGGAATGAGTTTACTTGTTGAATATTTCGTCGTACTTTTCGAATACTATCTCGACGTCTTACAATTCCAAGTAAGAGAAGTAGGGCAAGACACACTTGAGATTTATTTAAAGGTAACAGATCAATTCTCAAGAGAAATCGAAAAGAAGATTAAGCAAGAACTTATAAATTACTGTAAAGGAGGTGTAAAGGTTGACATCAAAATTGTACAAGAGATTGCCCTTGAGAAGTCAAATAAAAGAAGACTGGTTATTGGAAGAAATTAAAAGAACTCTTAAATTCTAAGTAAAAGGTATTGTTAAAGAAATTATTAAACAATAAAAATATAACGATTATTTTCTTTTTAATATGGTTTCTAATATTTATTTCTCTATCCCTTCTTCGTGATTCAATATCGGATGAGAATATTTATTTAGGAAATAGTGTAGAAATTGCCAATATTATTCAAAGGGGTGAATGGATAGGGAACTATGGTATTGGTTTGCATGGTTTCTTGAATAAATTACTTTTAGGAATAGTATTTATATTCACAGGGCCTTCCGTATTTATAGCAACTTTATTAAATATTATTGTTTCAATTTTAAGTGGAATTCTCTTTTATAAGATATTACTAAAACATTTCAAATTTTCTCAGATGTACTCCTTGCTAGGTGTTATACTTCTTTTTTGTAGTTATCAATTTCTAATGTATACTCCGACATTTTTCAGAGATATACCTGCTCTATTTTTTCTTCTCCTTGTTGTGTATTCAATATTAGATAAAAAGAGTAAATGGGTAACGGGGATATTTTTGTTACTATTGTTAGATTCAAAAGAACATGTCTTTTATACTGTCGCTCCAGCATTCGTAATTTGGATTGGAATGGAAAGCTTCATTCAAAACAGGAGGAACTTCAGGTATTGGCTAAAGGACTTCATAATAAACAACATTAAGTTATTTCTTCCATCATTAGTTTTTTTAATATTAATGTTTACGACATCAGTCATTCCCATTAATATGTATAATGCTAGCATATTGGGCTTAGTTGACGGGGGATTAGAATCAATGAGTTCAAATTTTGAATTGGATGTAGCCACATATAACAGGGATATTGCTGTAAATAATGATACTGCAAGGGTCATGCCTATGACAATGTTATCTCCAGAACAACCAAAGTTTTTAACTTCAATTAGTAGTTATATAAACATTTTTCTTTCATATCTTGGTAAAATTTTGTATCCAAGGACCTTTTCCTTTCTATCAATTCCTTTCGTAGTATTAATCCCTTCCATATGGATTACTTTGAAAATGGGAATAGAGTGGTTTAGAAAGAAAGAAACTTCAAAGTTAATACTTCCTTTAATGTTGTCTTTTTATTTGTTAATTTATATACTTCATGCCTCCATAAGTAGGTATATACTTCCAATATCTCCAGTAATATTCATTTTTTATTTAATATTTCTTAAAGAGCTTCCTTCTAAGCAACCTTATACCAAAAAATTATTGTTACTAACTGTAATGTTTATTATCGGTGGCCTTTATTTTGAGTATAGTTATATCTATGTAAAAGTTCTTTTCAATCTAATTATTGTAGGAGTGTATCTATTTATCTACTTAAGTAAAAAGAAAAATAAATCTTTTCTGAAAATAGGTGTAGTCTTACTTTTGAGTATCTTTTTTGCGGGTACATCACTTTTAGCTTCGTATTCTTTTCATCAAATAAAAGGGTATATGCTTTATGGTTACAATAGAGAGTGTGAAAAAATAGTGTCCTTGGTAAAAAGGGAGGATAGGATTTTAATAAATGATATATATTGGGATAAGTTACCCTTTATCCTTAGAGAAGAAAATCTTGGGCAAGCAGAATGGAGGTGGAGTTTAAAAGAATGGATACCAAAGAAGAAATTATTGAAACAAAATCTTGATTCTAAAACATTTAATTTCTATTGGCCAAATGAGGAGTTTTTAAAAACGAATATAAGAGAGAACAAGATAAATAAGATTGTATATATAAAATTACATAAATTCTCGGAAAAGGAGAATCTGTTATTACAAGATCGATTAGAGATACTTCTTGAGAGTAATTGGCTTAAATTGGATAAACAGGTGGAAATGAAAAATAAAACAGTATACATATTTAATGTATTAAATTAATAAGGGACAGATATGCTAGATATTATTTTATATATATTCGCAGCATTACTATCTATCACAGGAGTAATACTTACATTTCTTACCCTCCCTGGAGTATGGTTAGTATTCATTGGGGTTTTAATAGTAGCAATAATAGGGAAATTCCTAATTATTACTCCAACCATATTAATTATCCTTTTCATTCTCTCTTTACTCTCTACCTTTATTGATAACATAGTAATAGCTCTTGGTGCTAAGAAATTAGGAGGAAGTAAATATGGAATGATAGGGGCTATACTTGGTGTATTTATTGGTGCACTCATTGCTCATATCCCAGGTATGTTTATTGGTTCTTTTCTTGGTGCTACCTTAGGAGAATATATATTTGCTAAAAAAGATTTAAATAAAAGTATTAAAGCAGGATTAGGCTCCTTTATTGGAGTAATTACTAGTATTGTTCTAAAGGTTGGATTTAGTATAGGGATGATAATATATATCCTTACATTGGTGATTTAATAAATTCCTTTTATTTTTGTATCTGTCAAATAGAAGAGGTATAATTAAAGTACAAAGATCTAGTGTCCGAACTGATACCTTTGGTATGCGTTTCTGAGTTTCTCAGAATAGGCACTAGATCGAATTATACCCATTGAAATATGTTTGAAAATGTTCTAGAATGTATTCAGATCATCAGGGAGAATACGAGCCATTATCTACGTGATAATGTGTGGACGCCTCCCACTTTTTTTAATTCAAGCTTCCCCTTCTCGTGTTCTAAGTATACTTTGTTTTCTCCAAACTCTCGAAGTAGTGAAGATTCAGATTTGGTGTTTGGAATTATAATCTTTGCTAGTTTGTTTTCTTTTGGGAGGCATGTATTAATGGTATTCCAAAAACCATTGTAATGTAAACATGTAAACAAAGTTCATAATTAAAATATTAACTACTGAAATATTCAATATTTTGCTAAAATGGACATATGCATCTAATAATTGATTGTACAACAACCCAAAACCAACTAGATTTTCATGGAATAGGTAAATATACTAAACACATTGTAAAAGGATTAATTAATAAAGGAATTGATATAACCTTACTAATGTATGAAGGCTCCTCTACTATTGATGAATATATTAAAAAGGATAATGTAGAGATATATAGATTAGGACCAATAGTTAAATCTGATTACAGAAATATAATTAGATACCATACTCAAATACTTCCAGCAATTAAAAAAGTAAGAAGAGATGATAGTATATATTTCTGTCCATACTTCTGGATAGGAATACCCTCAAGACATATACCTACAGTATTAATGATACACGACATGATACTTCCCATATTTAATATATATTCTGAAAAGGGATTTCTTCAAAACATTATTAAAAAGGGTATGTATTGGTTAGAGCTGTATAAAGCTAGATACTGTAAAGCCATTATTACAAACTCTAAACAAACAGCTAAAGATTTTAGTAAATACTTTCCTAAATATCCTAAAGAGAATATATATCCAATATATTTAGATATTGAAACAGATGTAAGTAATAATACTTCTGGGTGGGATAGTAAATTACCTAAGGATTACAAAGAAAGGGGATATTTTATATATATTGGTAGCGCTCTTTCTAAGAGCAAAAACTCTGATGGAGTAATTAAGGGGTATAGAGAGTTTTTAGTTAAGAGTAAAAATGATAGGAATGCTCCTTACTTAGTAATTGCAGGTAAGGGTTTTACTAAGGATGAGAATCCTTCTGTTATTAAGTTTAAGGATAAGATAGAGTGTTTAGGATTAAAAGAGTATGTCATATTTATAGGTTTCTATGAGGATAACCATATTAAACCATTACTTAGAAATTCCATATCCTCTATACATCTATCCCTTTATGAAGGATTTGGTTTAGCATTAGTAGAGGCTATGAGATATGAAACACCAATAATTGCACATAATGGATCATGTAATCCAGAGGTACTTAAAGATGCAGGTATATTAGTAGATGGATTAAATCCAAAGGAAGTAGGTAATGCTATGTATGGGGTATATACAGAAGAGAGATATAGAGATGAGGTAATAGAAAGGGGTATCCAAAGAGCTAAGGTATTTGATTGGGAGAAGACTGTTGATAAGACACTAAAGGTGTTTACATCGCGTATATAGTAAAGTAGAATTACCATATAAATAACAAATTCATTAACAGAACCATGGAAACAGAGCCAATAAAAATCAGGATAAATGACACAGAGACACATATACATAGTCACGAGTCTGAAGAACTAAACCCAGGAGTAACTCTGAGACCAGAAGGAAGCCACGTTGAAATACCCACACTTGAAGAAGAGAGCAATAATGATAGCTCATTAGAGGTTTCTGGAAGCAAGGAAGATGAAGATATCGTTCATCAAAAATCAGTAATAATTCCTAATTCTTTGATTACAGTTGAAGAAAGAACAGTCCTATCTCCGGGAATAGAAGACCTTTCATACATTAGTGATTATAAAAAGGTGCAACTAGGGCTTGATTCGGAAGAGAAGGCATTTGCTTTAACTCCAAGGATGTTTTTTCAAATTGAAAAAATGTTACCTGATTTTACAAATAAGGTTGCTCAAAGTATTGAATTAGGAGGGAAAACAAGGGTATGGGAAGCTAGTCCAATACTATCAATTCTTGCGAAATCACTATTGGAAGAATCTACGAAATACTCGACATGGATAGCACAGAGAATTTCTGAGAAGGCTAAAGGTAAAGAATCAATTAAAATATGCGATTTATGTTCAGGAGCAGGAATTACTTCTTCAAAAATCTATATAGAATTGAAAAAGCAAGGTTTAAAAACTGTTCAGATACATGGGGTAGATAATTCTGTCGAATCCTTATCTGTTTCATACTTGCTTTTTCAAAGCCAGGGTATTCCTTGTACACTACTTAAAAATCCAGACCTGATTAATACAATTCCCAAAGATTATGATGGAGTTGTTTTAATCTATGCTGATGCAGAAGGTTATATGGGAGAGATAGGAGAAGATGTAAAATATAATGATGTTGTATCAGACAATGGAGTTTCATATTTCTCTCAACCTAAGCACGATAAGGTACTTAGAGATACAAAAAATCATTTACTTGATAATGCAGGAGTATATCTTTCGTCCTTAAATCCAAAGTATACAGTTAAACTATCAAAAATCTTTTTAGTTGGAGAAATCTTAACAGGAGGTAGAAAATCCCAATCATATATCTCTCGGATTGAAAAGGGGAAACCCCAATATGAAATTTCTAAAGATGGAAAAATCCGTAAGGCAATGACAATTGAAACTGGAAGACAGATTGAATTTATGAGGTTATTATTAATGAAAGATTTACCTACATTTCTGAAGTATATGAAAGGTCTCTCTAAGGCAACAAAAGCTGCAGAAGTCTTAAAAGATGAGATACTATCTCCAGTGAATGAAGTCTTGGATTCAATATCCGAGGTGTATTCAATTCCAAAAGATCAAATTACATCATACCCACAGATTATAGGGTCTCCTTGTGATGTAATTGAGGCAAAAGTATAGTATAGTAAAAATATATGGAAGTTATTAAACTGCTCACCCTAGTTGTCGGTTTTCTAACGTTGATTGGACCGACTATCGTACTAAATAAAAATACTGCTTCGAAAAAAAGCAAGCTATTGCTCCTAATGGCAATTGTTACAGGTCCACTATGGGCAATTAGTATCTTCATATTTTTTCATACGGGGAATCTCGATTTCGCAAGAATTGCTTTGAACTTGATATATTCCGTATCTGTTTTAACTGCTATTCTAACATTCTTTTTTACTAAGATGTTCCCATATAGGACACAGAGTCGATTTTATGAGCTTTTCCTCCTATTTATACCCGCAATGATTATCCTTTACGAAGTTTGGTTTACGAATTACTTCATTGTTTCAATTGGAACAGACAAGATACCGCTTTTTGGAGACTCATATATTTTTTGGGTTTTTTGGTTCGCATATACAATTGGCTCAAGAATATACTATCTTGGAAGGAACTTGGGAAGTATAACAGAAATTGAGAGAAGACAATCTATTTACTTAGTAGTTGGGTTATCAATCGCAGGTTTAGGTATGACACCAACAAACATTATTCTTCCATACTTCGGGGTATATGAGTACATATGGATTGGTCCCATTATGGGTTTCTTTATGATTGCCTTCATTAGTTATAGTGTGATTACACTAAGATTTGGTACTTTCAAAACACTTCTGGCGAAAGCATTTGAATTTGTCAGATATGCTATTCTCCCTTCGTTTATAGTTGCCTCACTATTAATGTTGGTTTTTAATTTAGTCATTTCATTACAGAATTTGTTAGTTCTTACATTAACTTCTCTTTTCTCTTTTTACATTATCCTTTATTTTAGAAATAAAGTTCAAAATGATTTAGATCCAACAGAGGATTTCTCAACTAGAATGTCGACGGTATTAGGCTTGGAAGACATCTCTAAAGAGATTTCGACTTTTATGCTTACGGCAATAAATCCAAAATATTTTAATATTTTGATATTTGATAAATTCGGGGATACTTTATATTCTTCCCTGAAGAAAGAAAGCAAGACCATTGAATTCCCAATGCTAGATGTAATTTCCTACGGAAGTTACTATCAAGAAATAGAAAAAATTGTAGTTCTTCAAGAGTTAAGGCATTTACAGGTTTCCAGTATTGAAGAACAAAACATATGGAGATACAAGAGATTCTTGTCACTAATAGAGTATATGCAGAAGTTAAATGTAGATATAATAGTTCCAATTTCTCTCAGAAATGAGTCTCAGGCTTTCTTGATTCTTGGATCTAAAGGTGGGGAAGAGATGTATATTGCAGAAGATTTATCATTCCTAAATAAAATAAAAAATACAATTAAAGTCCTTTTAGAAAGAGCAATTTTGTACCAAGAAGTTCAATCCTTTAACGAGACACTCCAAAATCAGGTTGAAGAAAAAACAAAAGAGTTAGGAATAAAGGTTAAACAATTAGAAGAAGCTAGAAGAAAGGAAAACGATATGATAGATATAATGGGACATGAACTAAGAACCCCTGCTACAGTTGTTAAATTAAATATTGAACTATTAAAAAAATATATAGACAGTAATCCAGAGGAATTTAAAAAATACATAGATAGAATAGGAAATGCAGTAGATACTGAAATAGGATTAATAAATACATTACTAACATCTGCGAAATTAGAAGGAAATAAAGTAGAAATTAAACATAATAAAGTAGATGTTAAAGAAGAAATAGAAATGTCTATACACGGACATGAAAAAGAAATAAGAGAAGGAGTAAGTATAAATAAAAATATTGAAAGAAATCTTCCATATGCATATGCAGATAAGGTAAGAGTAGCAGAAGTGTTAAACAATCTAATGAGTAATGCTATTAAATATACAGAGAAAGGAAATATATCTGTAATAGCAAGTAGTAAAGGAGATTACATAGTAGTAAGTATTAAAGACACAGGAAAAGGAATATCTAAAGAAGATATGAAGAAACTAGGGGAGAAATTCTATAGAGTAGATAACTATTTAGAATCAGAAATAGTAAGACCAGGAGGAACAGGATTAGGACTGTATGTAACATTCGGATTAGTAAAACTAATGGGAGGTAAAATAGAGGTAGAGAGTACACAGGGAGTAGGTAGTAAATTTACATTTACATTACCTAAATACAAAGGACAACAGGTAGAGGTATTAGGAACAGTAAATAGATTTGAGAAATTAGGACTAAAGAAGAGTTAATCAAGATTAATATCCCTATCCACTTTAATCCTTTTTAGAAATTCCCTGTCATGAGATACAACTATTAATGTATGTTTAAATTCTCTTAAAGTTCTTTCAAGCATATTAAGGGTGTGAATATCTAGATGATTAGTAGGTTCATCAAGTAATAGGACGTTTGGGGAAGAAGAAAATAATAGGGAAAGTTGAATCCTCTTTAGTTCTCCAATACTGAAATCTCCAACAGTCAGATATGTTGGATTTGAAAATATTACTTTTCCTAAGGTATCTATTAAATCATCTTCATTCATTGAAATATGTTCCCTCATATATGAAAGAATATCTTGCTTTGGGTTTTCGGGTATTATTGATTGAGGTAAATATGCAAATCTAAGACCATCTCGTTTATAAAGGGAATTACTCTCTATCTCCTCTGAGAAAATTTTTAATAGAGTAGATTTTCCAACTCCATTTACTCCAGATATGCTTACTCTTTCATTAGCAACAATTTTTATAGAAAGATTCTCAAAAATCTTTTTCTTCCCATATTGGAAATTTAAATTATCTGTTTTCAGTACCGTTCCTTCAATCTTTTCTGCTTCTCTGAGTATAAATTTTGGGAGCATTGGTTTTTTAGGTTCTCCTAATTTCGAGAGTTCTGTTTTTACCCTTTTTTCTCTAATTTTAGCTGCTTTTGCTATTCTAGCCCCTTTCGCTCTGTAGAAATCATTATTTGAGGTACTTTCAAAATTATTTGCAGAAGTTTTTAATCTCTTAACATCTTTTTCTAACCTTTTTCTTTCTTTCTGCTGTTGTTCGTAATCACGTACTCTTCCTTCAAACTGTTTCTTTTTCTCATTTTCATAAAAGCTGTAATTACCTCCGAAAGTATTGATTACTTTAGTCTCCTCATCTATCTCCCATATGTTATCAATAACATTATCTAAAAATTCTCTATCATGAGAAACCACAATTAAAGAACTTGGACTCTTTTTAAACCATTCCTCTAGGAATTTAATATTATTAGAATCTAGATTATTAGTAGGTTCATCAAGAAGTATTAACTTGGGTTTAGAAAGTAACAGAGAAGCTAAGGCTATCTTCGTTGCTTCTCCCCCACTTAAGGTCCGAATATTCCTTTGGAGTATAGGTTGTGGAATGGATAATCCACTTAGTACTTTCTCGATTTCTAATTCATAATTCCAAAGAAAGTAATCATCCATTAAAGATAGGATATGAATAAGTTCCTCTCTCTCCTTCTCTGATTCATCAATTATGAGCTCCTGGTATCTATTATATATAGAGGCCTTCTCTTTAAGTTGTGCATCAATGTATCCTCTTACTGTCCCTTCAAAATTAAGTTTTACATCTTGTGGTAAGTATCCGATTCCGGAATCTATTGAAGTTTGAATAGATCCATCAAAACCTATTGAATCATCTAAAGGTTCTTTGTTATTTAAGTAGTAAAGTGTCTCTAGCAGGGTAGATTTCCCACTTCCATTTCTTCCGATAAGTGCGACCTTTTGGTGTTCAGAGAGATTAATTTCAGAGTTCTCTATTAGGACTTTATCTCCCCTTGATAAGCACGAGATAGATGCTTCAATTAAATTGTTTTCTAAATTTTCTAATTCAATCATTTTTTGCATATTATATATTGAGAATTCCTTACTATTATACTATTAATAAGCCTATTCTTGTTAACAAAATATTTCTCCTCTTTTCTGTACCAGTAAGAAGGATCTACGAGTTGGAAATTTTGCTCTTCAAAACCGCTAATTACTGAAACATGACCCATTGGATTTCCACTGATATCATCTGGTTTCCCCATAAAGCCTCTTTTCATACCATGAAGAAGAATTGAGTCATAAGCGCAGATTATTGGAGACTTCTTTTTTATATACTTGCATATATCATTTGAACAAATTGGTTTTATTAATATTTCTCCTCCCATCTTCAGGAATTTAATTGCTTGTTCAAGCTCAGATATCTCTGGTCCAAGGTTGTGCCAAGCAAGAAACCCCTTATGTTTTAATCTGGGAGAATCGCTATAGAAAAATTCTAACTCATCTTTCATCTTTGAAAGCAAATCCTCCTTCTTTAATTTCTCCCAACTAGGATCGAAAATAATACTTTGGAAAGTAACTATTTGAGGATGTAGACCTTTAGTAATTAAGTATTGTGCCATTAAGTAATCCCAATCCTTATATTTGAATGAGTTAGAGGTATATTCAATAATGTCATCGATCTTAAAGGGTATATTAAAATAGGAAAGGACTTGAGCAACAGAAGCTGGACCACATTCAAAATCTTTTTGCTCGATTTTTGGTATGTCTAATATCATTTTCCTAAGCTTATTAAATAAAGGGGGTATTCCTCAACCTTGTCACATTTGAGAAATCTTGCTAGTTTCTTGTCGTCAAATCCACCAATAGCACAGGTGTGAAGTCCTAAATTGTCTGCTATTAACATTATATTTTGTGCAATATGGCCAATCTCGAAAAGAACATATCTTAATCCCCTTTGATTGTATTTGATACAAGTTCTTAATGGAATCGAAGTTAAAATAATTAAGGAGGAAGCATTTGAAACCCAATCGGAATTACAAATTTCTTTAAAGAAATCTTTCGTGTCCTCTTCTCGGAGGATTTCTAGAGAGTGATCGTATACATTGTAGTGGTAGACTCCTTCATTAAAATCCGAGCTATTAAAAACTACGAGATATTGTTCAATTGGGAATCGTGCGCCAGCAGAAGGATAGGCCCTTCTAGAATTAAGAGAGGTACCATTCTTGTTCTTAATTTTGTTTGTAATATAAAAAAGTTCCGAGATTTGTTCTTTATTTATTTTATACTCTTTATCAAATTCTCTAAAACTTCGTCTACTTAAAATACTCTTATATAACAAATTTTTTTTGTCCAATCGTTTATTTAATGGTATAGAACTAAATCGGGGATAGAATTTATAATGTATATCTAGCCACTCTTTAGGATATTGGTTCTGAATGTTGATCTCCTTATTATACTCTTGTTTTATATCAGTGTTTCTGAAAAAACTTTTAACAAAATTCATAGAAAGGGTTGTAAGAAATTATTAATCTCAAATTTTTTATTTGGGAGTATCTCCATTATTCTAGTTGTGTCTAAATATGGATATCTTTCATCTAAGTAAAGGGGGTGTGCTTCTGGTATAAACACTTTAAAGCATTTTACACCAAAACGTGAGGTCGATTCCGTTGAGAAATCTTTTACATAGCAGTGCCATTTCTTTTTCTTAATTATCTCTATAAGATTCTCGTAAGGTATCTCTTGGTTTTTTCCCGAGAGATCTAATGTTTTATTATTTGGATTTTTAATCCAGAAATCCAGTTTTCCTTTACTTTTTTCCGAAGCCCAAACAAGTCCTCTATCTAGAATCTCTGCAATATTTTCAGTGTTTTCTATTTTATTAATTTCCCCTTTAGTTTCCATTTCATATCTTAACCATCTCCTTGAATGAAAAGCTTCCTCAAGACTTGACTTTATACACTTAACTAAATCTGTTGAGCATTTCATTCCTAAAGTATACTGTGGCCCTTTCATCGTAATATCTTCTAATATTGTAAGAACCGTAGGTATATTTATGTCAGATTCAAGCAGTATCATATGTGGGATGAGTTTGTAGAAGGAAAATTCTTCAAGAATATCCTTTATGGCCTTCGGAGCGTTTAATAAATGTAATTTCACACCAGGGATTTTTGCAAGATAGGAGTTAATATATTGGTCCCTTTCTATAATTTCTAATACCCCGCGATAAATGCACTCTTCTCGGCTAAATCCAGAGGCAGCCCCTGTCGATATCGGTAGTCTTATTATTTTTTCATTCTCAAAATATGGTAAGTAAAAAAATTGCGAAGGCATTATAGTATTCTTTTCTTTAAGCAAGTTAACTACATTACAACAAAGTAAAGAGTCCTCGGTTCTGTTAATTCGTGATATTTTGAATTTGTCTTTTTGTAGTTGCTCTTTAGAAAATTTTATAAATTGATTTAAATCTATTTCATTTTCTTCCTCTATTTCAATTACAGTTCTTTTCTTAAAATTTTTATAATCTTCCTCCTTTGGTATGAGTGAAAATCTTTCGATTGCTTCCATTACTGCCTTAATATATGCAACAGAAGGTTCTAGTGAAGTTCCTCCTCCAGAGATATCTTTTGGGATTGTCTTATCCTTTAATAGTGCAGAATAGGTGTAGAGTTGAGGCTCATCATTAAAAAAGGGAGTTTTAAAAATACTATCAATAACAGCACCATCCCGGACGATTTTTTTGCAGGTTGAATATATACTCATAATTTGTAAAAAGGAGGGTTACCCCTCCTTTCTTGTAAAAATCTTTACTTCTTGATTTTTTTAACCAACTTTACTCCGTAGCAAGCGCTAGAGTTTGTTCCTGTATGGCTGCATGATGTTTGGTTGCAGTTAGCACCAACCAAATTATTCATCCCTGAGGAAAACTCCATAACTGAACTAATCTTTTTCATGTTTATGAATATGAAAAGTTATTAAGCATTATACAAAAAATATGCCATAGTGTAAACATGGGAACTTAATCTGTCATTAGGGTAGACAACAATTTTGAATAAGAATTAGTAAGGTCAAGAGCAACAAGCCTCCTTGGTTTCAGAACATACTATTTCTTCCTCCTATACACCCACAACCTTTTGTATTCATCCATAACAATAACTTTATGCATATCCTTAGATTTAGAAAGTGATATATATTTAATATCAATACCCTTAATCTTTTCCTTTTTAACTTCCTTGGTATACTTCTCATATATATCCTTCTTAACATTTAACAAATATGTATTTTGCTCAAGTACAGGATCTCCTGTTTGTAAAATTATGTAATCCCTTTTACAAGTTAAAGGAACTACTGTTTCAAATATATCCTTACTAAATATTAATTCTCCCTTTGAGTTGTATTGATATATGGTAGAACTAAACTCATCCATACTATCAATATCCCTATGCTTAAAACTGCAGTAGAAAAGACCAAAGTCATACCCATATATACACTCCTGGCAAGTATCAATAGCATTACCCATACGATTATCTGTATTGTAAATTTGGGTATTCCCATATGAAGAAAGTAAAACATTAGAATCATCAATCCAATATATATATGATGGAGCAGTACTATCTAAAATCATATGATCTAAAATATATATATCTTCCTTGGGAGGAGAAAGGAAAGAAAGAATTAAGAGTAAAATATTTTTAAACATATATTTTAATAACCAGGATGTGGATTATCGCCTCCAAGTCTTCCTGGAGATTGTTTGTAACCTAAGGTTGGTATAGATGCCCAATCTACATCAACATAATTAACTGGATTAAGATGGGTTGAGGAAAGGGGGCCTTTTCTTACTTCAAAATGTAAATGGTATTTTAATGGTTGACAATTCTTTCTTCCAGTATTACCACTAATACCAATCAGATCCCCCCTTTTTAATTTCTGTTTCTTTTTAACTAAGTAACTATCTAAGTGAATATATGCTGAATACAAACCATTTGTATGTTTTACTACTAAAAACTTCCCACCCTGATTACACTCCCCACCATACTTGTCATAACCTAGATTAACAACCTCACCATCCCCAATGGAGACAACTCTGTTTAATCTAGCTCCAAAGTCAATACCCTTGTGAGGACACTGGTATACAGTACAACCATGCCACTGTGTTACCCCAATTATTCTGTCCAAGGGAAAGGCGAATGGCTTACTTTGAAATCCTGATTTAATATCTGGAATAGGGACATCCCTTTTAATGGTAAAGAGGAAGTTAGACCATACTCTGTTTTTAAATTGAGAATATATTACTAAGTTAAGTTTTACACTCTTTTTAGATATATCTTCTTTAAATACATTGCGGATTACAAAATTTGAATTACCAAAATCAAGACTCTCACTATCTTTCCTTACACCATTAACAGAGATACTCCCAGAATAGAATAGATCTATCTTACCCTTGTATGTATCAATTAAGACCTCTTTACAATCTGTCCAAGTACCAATATCAGTTAACTTAAACTTTCTACACTCATACACCCTAATATTTACATCAATACTTTCGGGATATGTACCTTGTATCTCAAGAGATTTGTATTTCATCCAATCTAGATATTTAACCTTACCAATCTTAACATCTATATCACAATCCCATGACTTAACCTTCGTTGTATCTCCCTTAAGTATTGAAATGTTACATACCTTGTTTCCCCCCTTTATGGCATCATTTAGAGTAGTTAAAACATTCTTTGAAAGAATCTTCTCTCTGTAATCAATATCTTTAGAAAGAGAATACGAAAGTTGTTTAATATCCCTAGGGATATCCTGCCCAAGATCAATCTCTGGTAAAACTTCTTCCTCAATATCCTCCGAAATATCAGTATTTGAAGGGATGTCTTCCTCAATATCATACTCCACCTCTTCTTCGTAATATGTGAAGGGGGGAGCCTCACTGACATATCCCTCCTCCATATTAATATATTTCTGCCCAAGGAAAGTATATGAGTAATCCTGCGGAGTATCAGTATGGTAATATTTAACTCTTTGAAAATACAAGCCAGTATCAAAGTAAGTTGCATATACATATCTGTTAGTAGTAGGAGGTAGGGTAAAGTACAGATTTTTTAGTTCTACATCAGTGTAAGTTTCAAAGATATACTCATATCCTTGTCCCATACTCTCCCATACAAAGAATACCTCTTTACTGCTCCATACTGGAGTTAATGTTAATATTGTTGAGAGTAGTATTCCACCAATCATACATATATTTTAGAGAGTAAGTATGAAAAAATATTGAATGGAGTTTGTAGTAGATTAAAATATTGATATAATCAAAGGCTATGATAAAAATATTTCAGGGTCTTTTCGATTCCAACGAAAAACAGATAGACAAAATTCAAAAGATTGTAGATGAGATTAATCTCCTAGAAGATGATATTAGTAAGTTAAGTGATATTGAACTAAAAAAGAAGACAGAATATTTTAGAAAGAAGTTAGGAGTAGATTTAGAAGCGTGTAGGGGTGATTTTAACAAGTATGGTAAAGAGGAGTTAAAGCAGATATTGGACGATGAAAAAAGTAAATTAAGAGAGATCCTTCCTCAAGCATTTGCAGTAATTAGAGAAGCATCAAACAGGGTGGCTAACCATAGGCACTTTGATGTTCAGGTAATGGCTGGTTATGTACTTTTTGATAACAAAGTAGCAGAGCTATTTACAGGTGAGGGTAAGACTCTTGCAGCAAACCTGCCTCTTTACCTTTATGCACTAACTGGTAGAGGAGCACACCTTGTTACAGTAAACGATTACCTTGCTAAAAGAGATGCAGAATGGACAGGACACATTCTTAATAGTTTAGGAATGACTACTGCGGCTATTAACTCTGGTACTCAGTACAGATATATAACTGACGAAGAAGCAATTAAATTAAAGGGGGATGATGCGAAAGAACTGATTAAGGAGAGGGACAGAAAAGCAAAACAGGAAGGTAGACTTAAATATGATCATATGAGTGGTGTAAATTTAATAGAGTGTAGTAAGAAAGAGGCATATGACTGCGATGTGGTATATGGTACTAACAATGAATATGGATTTGACTATCTTAGGGATAATATGGTCAGCAATCTAGATGATAGGGTTCAAGGTCCAAGGTATTTTGCAATTGTAGATGAGGCTGACTCAATATTAATTGATGAAGCAAGAACACCTTTAATCATCTCTACTAGTGCTCAGGCATCTAATGAGATGTACAAACAGTTCGCTACTTTAGTTAATTCTCTTCAAATAGAGAAACATTATGCAGTTGATGAGAAATCTAATTCAGTTTCACTTACAGATGAGGGTGTTGACTATGTTGAGAAGTTACTTAGGGTTAAAAATGTATATGAGGATGCACAATTAGCATACCATTTAGACAATGCACTTAAAGCAAAAGAGCTTTACAAAAGAGATGATGAATATATGGTTAGAGATGGAGAGGTATTAATAGTTGATGAATTTACCGGTAGAGCAATGCCTGGTAGAAGATATAGTGAGGGTTTGCATCAGGCAATTGAAGCTAAAGAGGGAGTAGAGGTTAAAAGAGAGAGTAGGACTATGGCTACTATTACCTTACAAAACTATTTTAGATTGTACTCATATCTTTCGGGAATGACAGGTACTGCACTTACTGAAGCTGAGGAGTTTTCATCTATATATCATTTAGATACAATTGTAGTTCCTACAAACAAGCCTGTGGTTAGGAAAGATTTCAATGATGTGGTATACAGAACACAAATGGGGAAGTTTAAAGCCATAGTGGAAGATATTAGGGATCATCATAAAAAGGGACAACCAATATTAGTAGGTACTACCTCTGTAGAGAAATCTGAGGTGCTCTCTACAATGCTTTCTAAGGAAGGAATTAGTCATGAGGTATTAAATGCCAAATATCATGAAAGAGAGGCTAAGATAGTGTCTGGGGCTGGTCAGAAGGGATCTGTAACCATAGCTACTAACATGGCAGGAAGAGGAACAGATATTGCTTTGGGAGAGGGTGTAAGAGAATTGGGCGGTTTGTATATTATTGGTTCTGAAAGACATGAGTCTAGAAGAATAGATAATCAGTTAAGGGGTAGAGCAGGAAGACAGGGAGATCCAGGTGAATCACTCTTCTATGTTTCTTTTGAGGATGAACTTATGAGACTTTTTGGAGGAGAGAGAATGCAGATGATAATGTCTCAGGTAGGGTTAGAGGATGATATGCCAATTTCTTTGGGTATTTTAGGTAAAACTATTGAAAATGCTCAAAAGAAAGTAGAGTCCCATAACTATGATATACGTAAACATTTGGTTGAATATGATGATGTTTTAAATCAACAGAGAAACATTATCTATGACCTTAGGTCTAAGATATTGGAGATATCGAAACAACCATATGTAGAAAGTAAAGTGGATTTAGAAAAAGATATTAGGTATACCCTCTCTTTAGATATCGATAGTTTACAAGATGAGTTAGATGCTTTTGCATTAACTAAGAAAGATACTTGGGAGGTGTCATTGCTCAATGATATGAAATTTGTACTGACTCCTTTAGATATATACATTCTTAAAAAAGTTCTTGAACATACAGAGTTTCTAGTAAGTTCTCAATTAGAGAATGATATGGAGATTGATAATGTAGAAGAGAGGAATCTGTATATTCAGGTAAAAAATTTAGTTACTGAGGATACTTTTGAAAAGGCAGTTAAGAGATTTAAGTTTAAGAGTAGTATTGAATACTTCAGAAGTCTAGATTCCAAGAGTGTAGTAGAGAGAACTAAGGAATTAAAGAGGTTAATATTAATCTCCTTTGTTGAGCATATGTATGGGATTGGTTCCTTACCAATGAGAGAGCTTTCCAAGGTATTAATACTTCAGAGTATTGATAGGTATTGGATGGAGCATTTAGATAATATGCAGGATTTAAGAGAGGGTATTTCACTTCGTAACCTTGCTCAAAGAGATCCATTGGTAGAATACAAAAATGAGGGCTTTAGACTTTTTGATTCTATGCTGAATAGTATTGATGAAAATACTGTAAACAGGTTTTACAAAGTAAGGGTTGTTAGAAGAGAAGATCAATTGAGAGCTCCAATTAAAACTCAGAAGGAGGAAGTAAAGAGAGTAACAGATAATAGGCCGGGACAGGTAAATAAACAGCAGACTGTTAAAAGAAGTAGTACCAAAGTAGGTAGGAATGATCCATGTCCTTGTGGTAGTGGTAAGAAGTACAAAAAGTGTTGTTATCCTAAGTATGGATAGAATCTTATTCCTTGTTAACACCTTTGTCGTAACCACCATAGCCTCCACCGCGGATTGAAGTCCAATGGCTAGCATAATTATCTATACTTGTTGATAGAAAATAGATATCCGAGTTGCTGTTTACTAAATCATCAAACCACTCTTGCGCCTCATCTTTAAATATCTCATTCCATTCTTTCTCTATTCCAAAAAGAATAGCATAGGGAAGTAAATCTTGTAATAAAGGTAGTTGTTTATTTGGGTTTCCATGAAATTTTAATTTCTCTTCTTCAGCAATTTTAATATACATATGTAAACCTTGTATTTCTCTTAAAACTTTTTTTCCTTTTTCTGTTAATTTCCTTTTCGATTGTCGTTTTTGAATTAATGTAAGTATAGAGAGGATTAAAAAAATAAAAAAGGGAAGAAAGAATAGTATTACTCCAAGAATTTGATTACTATTGTAAACTTTACCGACCATACTTATTGAGATTACTGATAGAATAGGAGTAATCAAAACTGTTAGCAAATTGATATTTAATTCTTTATTCCTATGAGGATCAACAATAAAACCTTCATTGAATAAACGATTCTCAAAACCTTTATTTACAGAATTTAAATTGAGTAGAAAAGCATATTCAGTACTGTCTGAATCTGTACTTTGTTTCGTTTTATCTTTATATACTATTTTTTGCGTAGAACCCTGAAATATTCCATCTAAGAAATATTGTAATGGAAGTGGCAGAGTTTCAATATTCTTAGAATTTCTTTGTAAAAGTATTTTCTCTTTATCATGGATAATCTTTATATATCCCCAAATAGCTAATTGAATAATCTGTGCTGTGATTGCTCTGGAAGATATCTTTGTTTCCAAAAGTAATTGTACTCGAAGAATGTTCCAGTCAGTAGGGATATTGTAAGTAGGTACGATTGATGAAAGATATTTTCGAACAAGTTTTCTATCTCTTTTCTTTTTTGGTTTAGAAAATCCAGTTATTAAAGTTACTGATACAAGAATTAGTAAAAGAACAGTACATACTATGATTGTTATTAAAACATCTTTGTCAATAATATTAATTATTGAATTGTTCATATATAGAAACAAAAATTATATTACCAAGAACCACCTCCACCACCACCACCTCCTCCTCCACTACTACCTCCTGAACTTCCTGAACTGCTAGAACCACTAGAACCACTAGAACCACTAGAACCACTAGAACTTCCTCCCATAGAGGAGTACCTTATTCCGTTAGAGGTTGCAAAAGTAGAGATTGATGATGATAAAGATCCAAAGTCAAAATCACTTGAAGTATCTCCAGAGTACCATGATAGAGTGTTAATATTGAAAAGTGCACTCCATTTCTTTTCCATTCCAAAAAGGATTGCATAGGGTAAAAGAGATTCAAATATTCCTTTGTATTTTTGTGGATCATTATGAAATTGTATTCTTTCTTCCTCTGCAGTTTTCATATACATATGTAATCCATGAATAGATTCTAATATTTTAATACCTTTTTTAGTATAACCTTCTGTGGGATTACTCTTTTTAATTTGAATGAAAAGTGTATCAGCCATTATTATCAAAAAGAATAATGGGAAAGAAATAAGTATTATATTAAAGTTCTTTATAATCATTGCGATAGCAAAGGAAATAAACAAGAGTATTATTGAAAAGGAAACAACTTTACTTGTAGCTGCGTGCTTTAATTTCTTTTTTGAAAAATATCCTTCTTCTTGAAGTTCTCCTGCTATTTCATGGCTTGTAATTCTAATGAAATTGGAAAAGATCCCGGAATAATTAATCTTCTCACTGTACATGTAATAATTTTCTAGCTGATAATTAATCTTTTCACTAACCTCAACACTATCTTTGTTTTGCATAACTCCTTCGTAAAAGTGTTTAAGCGGTTTGTTTAAAGTATCAAGAGATTTGGATGTCTTCTCAACAAATATTTTCTTACCTTCAGTTCTTATCTTTAAATATCCATATACACACAATTGAATAATTTGAGCTGTTATTGCTGGACCAGTTATAATTGTTTTCATAAAAGTTGTAACTTTAAGAATATACCAACCTTGTGGGACATCATATTGTGGAATTGTATTAGGAAGATATTTTTTAATATTTACTGCGCCAATATTCCTAAAGATACTTTGGCCTTTTTGAATAAATAATCCAATACGGATGATTATTGATATTACTATAATTAACGGGAATAGACCTATCCAGGCCACAAATTTACTATTGAGGGGGCTGTCGTAGTTACTATTGATTACTGGCGTTTGTTTAACAGTATTACTAAAATTCTTGTTAAAAGCTTCTTTTTCTGTATCCAATTTAGCGATTGTATCAGGAGCTACTGTAGCTGTAACAGTTAGAAATTCTCCTTTAACAAATACCTTATTACTTGTTATCTCTACAGTATTATCATTAATATTCTTAACAAAGCAATGACTTTCAGTAGATCCCTTTTTACCAGTATAGCAATAGGATTCCTCAATCTTTGCAGGCATAGTTACCGTTGCTGTTGCTTTATGAATAGGGTCCTGCCAAGTTTCACCTAAGATATTTAAATAAAGCTTGTCTAAATTAATATAGTTTTGGATAAGGTAGTTAACTCTATATTTAATCGTATATATCCACCTTCCTTGTATTACTGTATTAGGATCCCCTATCTTAATATTAAAAGTGTCAAAATCTTTTGTAGTTGTATACTGTTTATATGTTGAATCTGAGTTTAAGGATTTATAATCAACGCCCAGTAGCTGAATATCAATATACTGTTTACTACCATCGTCTAACTGATAGCTAAGAGGAATTTCTCTAAGCATTCCATGTTTAGCAATATTAAAGGTGTATGTAATTTCTTCAGTAATATCTACAGTACCATCTTGATTAACAATTACATTACTATTGAAATCTTCAATATAGACACTTTCATTTTGTGCATAGGATTTAAATGGGCAGAGGAGTAGTGAGATGAAAAAAAGGATTAAAGGCGGTTTTCTCTTATACATAGTTTTAGTAAACTAGATAATTATATTAAATATCCTATTACAAAGTGTAAATAACATCAACAGAATTAAAGAGTTGTAGACAAAAAATATAGGATATATTATGGGTTTATTGACCTATATCTCTAAATTGTAATATCCT
>CAZZPP010000002.1:0-124928 GCA_964655705.1 uncultured Candidatus Saccharibacteria bacterium
CAAAGGAGAAGGAGAGTGGTAAAGATAAGGGGAATTTAAAAAACAAGAGTAAAATTGCTCAGATGTTTGTGATGTTAGCGGGAGTAACAATGAATATGATACTCTCCATTATTCTCTACACCATCTTTTTAGGAAGTAATGGATGGAAAATGGGTATTGGAAATACCTATGAAGATTTCAAACCTGTAGGTGCTGTAATATCTAGAGTTAGAGTATCTGATGTCCCATACCAAGTTGCACAGGAGGGAGGGGCATTAGATTCCGGTATGTATGAGAATGGATATATTGTTTCAATAGAGGGG
Source organism: uncultured Candidatus Saccharibacteria bacterium (assembly GCA_964655705.1). Taxonomy (GTDB): domain Bacteria; phylum Patescibacteriota; class Dojkabacteria; order SC72; family SC72; genus UBA2259. Next base: position 303 of record CAZZPP010000002.1, read on the forward strand.
ATTCCAATTGAAGACTATATTGGTTTAGTAGATTTGTTAAATAGTTTTAAATCCAAAGAGGTCTTGGTATATGCATGTAATACTGAAAGTGAGTGTAACTATTTTAATGTATTAGTAAGTGATGAGGGTAAATTGGGTATATATACTGGATATAACTATGATGTGTATTTAGACTATACGGACAACAAGATTTTTTCGGGTTTTGCTCATTCAATAAATATTGTTAAATTAACAGGACAGACTCTATCATCACTAATTAGTAAGGCAAAAGAGAGTGGGGACTATTCTGAACTCTCTAATACTGTCAGTGGTCCCATAGGTATATATTTCATAATTGATTATTTTAAAACATTGGGAGTGATTTCCTTTTTAGGTATTCTAGCAGACATATCTCTTTCTTTAGCAGTTATTAATCTATTACCTATTCCAGCATTAGATGGTGGTAGGTTTTTAATTCTTCTAATAGAGTCGATATTAAAAAAAGAGTTAAATGAGAAAGTAGAAGCAGCCATTATCAATATTAGTTTCATATTTCTCTTACTTCTAGTTTTACTAGTAATGATAAAGGATATTGTTAATATCGAAAATTTGCAAAATCTTTTTCAATAGTATATCTTAAATAAAAGAATTTAATATTGCCCGCGAATGAAATTAAGGTTAACAAAAACGAGTAAAATAGTATTTCCAATAGCAATAGTATTACTTTCTGTTGCTTTAGGTTTTTTAGTATGGAGAGTAAATCAGCCAGAAAAACACTTAGCTGCAGTGGATACCGAGGCAGCTTCGACTTTTTGTCAAGATGCGGATCTTGTTTTAACAGTTAGTAAACACGTTTGCGGGAAGAATTGTTTCTCCTTTTCAGGGGATTATGAGTATCAATGTCCACCTCAGCAAATATTTACAATCAATGTCCCTAAGGAGGGTACCTACGACCTAAAAGGTGTTGTTGGAAGAGGCCATTGTGATGAAAATGGTTGCCAATGTCAGAATAATGAAGAATTTTATCTTAAGATTAATGGGAAGGTAGGTATTAATCCTGTTGAGGATGATATAACAAGTTCAAGCCCTTCACTGTGTATAGAGACAACAATTCAGCAGGATTTAGGAGAATTTGACCTTAAAGAGGGGTCTAATACAGTATTTATGAATACTGCTGCTCCCACATGCTTATCACGAAACCAATATCCTCCAAATAGCGTCAACCTTTATAAGATTTGTTTGTATGCAGAATCCTCATGTGGAGACGAAGTTGTTGATATTGAAGCTGGAGAAGAGTGTGATCCACCAGAATCATCTTGTACAGTAGGGGGGAAGTCAGGGACCTGTTCTAATGAGTGTACTTGTGATGTAAATCCCTTCTGTGGTGATGGTAATCTGGATCCTAATGAAACATGTGAATTAGGTGATCCTACAGGCTCTGAATGTACATGGACCTCATGTAATCAAACAACATGTACCTGTCTTGCTCCAGGGTTAAATATATCTAAAAGTGTAGTAGAGAGTTGTAATGGAGAAGGTACTCAAAATCCTGTATCCCAACTTACATACACCATTAAAGTAGAAAATACAGGCCCAGGTATTGGATCTGTTCTTAAGATTGAAGACGTTTTAGACAGTAAAGTAGTCTCTGCAGGTATTACGCCAAGTGGTATAACTACTCCAGGCCAATACTCCAATGGAGTAATACTTTGGGACTTCTCTTCTTCACCTTTGGTGGTAGAGGCGGGTAGTTCCCAGACATATACATATACTCTAAGTGTAGATAAAGAAAATTTTGGATTGTATGATAATACGGTTACTCTAACACCAACTCAAGGGAATGCTTTACAAGCAGTAGCAAGTATATCAGCGGATTGTGAGATTGTAGAACCAAGTGTCCCACAAACAGGTCTTTTTGATACTACCCTAGGTAGAATATCAGTAGGGTTTCTTTTACTTCTTGTTGGAGGAATGGTATACAACATCCCAAATAAGGCCTTCATATTTAAATCTAAACCTGTAAATTACAAATACAGAGACAGGTTTGAACAGAAAGTGGCTAAGAAGTAATACAGTATGATATAATCCAGAGTTTAATTTCAAGGAGGTAAATATGGCTGTCATAGTTCATGCCAACGAAAATATAGATAGTGCTCTTAAAAGACTTCACAGAGAAGTAATGAGAGAGAAAATCTTAGAAACTTTTAGAGAGAAAGCCTTTAGGGTTAAGCCTTCTACAGAAGGTATTCAAAAGAGAAGAGAGTGGGCAAAGATGAAGAGGCGAAGAAGATCTGCTGCAAGAAGAGCAAAGTAATTTTTCATTCTAAATATATGTCCCTTACTGATATCATACGTAAAGATATGTTTAATGCCTCTAAAGAAGGTAATTCTACTAATGTAGATATTCTTAAGTTAGTATTAGCTGAGATTAAAAATGAAGAAATCTCCTTGGGTAAGCAACTCTCAGATGAAGATGTTTTAAAGGTATTAAGAAAACAGGAAAAGAAGATTAAGGACTCAATATCCGATTTTACTAAGATGGAGAGAGAAGATCTGGTATCTAAAGAGACTCAACAACTTGAGGTAGTTGAGAAATATCTCCCTAAACTGATGACAGAAGATGAGATAGAAGGGGTTGTTTCTAAGATACTGTTAGATAGTGGAATACAAGGTATACAAAGTATGGGTCTTGTAATGGGTATGGCTATGAAAGAATTAAATGGTAAGGCAGATGGGAATACTGTTAAAGAGATAGTCGGGAAATTACTCTCTAAATAGAAGACTATGCAAGTAAACATTTTTAATAATGAAATTGTCTCTAGAGTAGAGCCTACCTTTAATATCTCCTTTGATGATATTGAAAAAGGATTTACAAAGATATTTGAGCAATCAGATATTGAAGATGTAAGTATCATATTTACTGACATAGAATATATCCAAGAGTTAAATAGTAGGTACAGAGGAATAGAGGCTCCCTCAGATGTACTCTCTTTTAATCTTTCTCAAAAAGGGTGTGGTGGTGAAATATATATCTGCCCTAGGTATATATATACCTTTTTTAAAGGTGATGCTTTTGAGGAAGAAATTCTTAGATTGATTATTCATGGTACTCTTCATATACTAGGATATGATCATTCGCAAAGTCTTGATGAAGACCCTAATGAAGAGATGTTTAAATTACAAGAAGAATTACTTTTAAAATATATTAAGATATGTTTTTAATCACAGGATTAGGAAATCTTGGAAAAGAGTATGAAGTTACTCCACACAATAGTGGATATATATTTGTAGATATGTTTAGGGAGTATTTAATTGGGGACAAGACTTTACAGGTATCAGAGTGGGAGAACGAAAAGAAACTATTCATGTCAGATATTTGTAAGATTAAAAAGGGTGGAGAGTTAATTGGGATATTGCAAAAACCTCTCACCTTTATGAATAACTCTGGGGATGCTGTAAGGTTACTATTAAAGAAATTTAATGTAGATGAATATATTTTGGTACATGATGACTTGGATATTCCTTTAGGAAGGAGCAAGATTTCAAAAGGGAAATCTCCAAAAGGCCATAAAGGGATAATGAGTGTAGAGAGCGTATGTAAGAATCGGGAGTTTTTGAGGGTTAGAATAGGTATTGAGAATAGAAGAGAGAGGGTAATACCTGGTGATGAGTATGTTTTAATACCATATTCTAAAAAAGAGTTGGCTGTATTAAAGGGTAGTATTAAAGATTGTGTATTAGATCTCTCTACAAGGTATCTACAGATATAATTGTACAATTGGGATACTTACCCATGATTTCGTCTTTACTGTGTGTAACAAGCCTCCTATCTCCTTCAAGCACTATCCCAAATGTATTCTCACCTACAAGGACACCCATATTTAAAAGAGTGCTTTCTGAGTCAATGACAAAAAATATATTACCAATATCTTTGCCCATATCAATATCTTTACTGACACCAATATCAAGCATATATTCATAGAGTAGAGTTGTATATGGTATATCCATGTTGTAAGAAGAGATATTGTACTTCTTTTGTGCATATGATTTTAATACGGGTTCAATTGGTTGGTTCTGTTCAAAGTATCCTTGAGATATTAATCTGTATGAGTCTAATGCTCCAAAGTAATATTCAAAAGACGACTGGGAATTTGAAACAAGATATTTATCTCTGGATATATCACTAACAAAGAGAGAGAGTTTTCCCCTATCAATATCCTCAATATTATTTATTCCATCACTATCTGTATCTAGATCTTTTGTATCTTGTATTCCATCATAATCAATATCTTGTATCTCTTTACCATCTTCAAAATGCTTTGCCATATTGTATGTTTGGAGATTCATATATATTGTAAGAGAAAGATACAAAGAGGAAAGGAGGAGGGATATGTAAAGGAGGTATTTTACTAACTTAATATCCTTAATATATTTCTTGAATAGATACAAGAGAAATATTAAGGTAAGGAGAAGTTCAACCGAAAAATATGGAGTAAAGAAGTATGATGCAAAATAGTTTGCCTTTAATACCCCCCCAAGTATTGTTACCTGCGTTTGAAGTGGGGAAAAGGTCATAGAGTAGGAGAGTAGGATGTCACTTAAAAGGTGGGATATTGTTCCAATCAGGAATGAATACTGTATTACTTTCATTAAGTTACCATTTAATGCCTTGTGGCCATTTTTGTTAAGTACCTTTTTCAATACCCAAATTACTAAGTTGAGTAATATCCATAGGGATATATACAGGAGTACACTATGTGTAAATAGTAGATGGTGTGTAAATGGTGGAATAGGGGTCATAGTTAATATTGCTAAATCAACATCGGGAAGAATTCCAAACAGAATACTTAGTATCATTACAATACTCTGTTCATGTATACTCAGTTTCGAGATATTCTTTTTCTGAATTTTCTGATTAATTAAATATGAGATTGGTCCATGTGCAAAATACATAATGATATTTTCTTAAATAATCTTTCTAATTATACACTTCCTTGATAGAATTGGGTGCTTTTATGAAAAATTTTACAGAAGACTTTTTAAAAATATTTACTACTCCAGATTTAGATAAATACTCGAGTATTACTGTTGGAGAAGGGTATCAAGAGTTTGTTGCCCAGATATTAGGTCAGAAACTATCTAAAACAATTTTGTTAGTTCCTAAAAAGGATATCCTTACTAACTACTTCGAAATAGGGGTAGGAGATAGGTGGGATATTGAGGCAATAGTAGCTCTAGGATATGACAGAGTAGAAAGGGTTTGGAATGAAGGAGAGATATCTGTATTAGGTCAAAACATCTTAATATGGGGATATAGCTCAAAGTATGTATTAAGACTTACACTTTTGGGAAATGAGGTAGAGGATATTGAGGTACTTGAACCAGGTAGTAGAAAAAAGATTGAAAGAAAGCATAATGTTAAAATCTTTCCTAAGGGACTGCAAGGTGTTGTTGGTAATGAAATGGTTGATGATATCTTAATGTTGGAGTGTATACCCAATATTTTTTTACAAGAGGGTGTAATTGATATGGGGATTAGGTCCTTACCTTCCTTCTCTCTTTCTTCTCTTAGTAAATCTTCTGTAAATATACTTTCTGATTACAAGGCAAGGGGCTTTGAGGTTTGGTATTTAACCAATGATTTGTTTAAGTATGATTCTAATGGAGAACTTTCTAAATATGTTAACAGGATATATGAGATTGATGATAGCGTAGAATCAAGCTTGAAGAAAGGATTTCTGTATGAAAAAGGTAAGGTTCTAGTTCTTACAGATAGTGAAGTGTTAGGGGAAATTATGCTTAAGCATGATCAAATGGGTAAAGATATTGATCCTTCTTCAGTTGAGTTACTAAAAAAAATATTAGTGGGGGATTTTGTTGTACATGAGGATCATGGTGTTGGCAAATTTATGGGTACTTCTCAAAAGGATGGTCATGTATATATTGATATTGCATATGCTGGGAATGATAGGTTGTACGTACCTTTGTATACCTCAAACAAGGTGATGAAGTATATTGGTAGTGGTAAGGCTAAACCGATTTTAACTGGACTTAATAGTGGTGTATGGAAGAGAGTCTCTTCAAAAGCTAAGGAAGATGTCCAGAGTGTAGCAAGGGAGTTACTCCAGATATATGCACTAAGGGAGATATCTAAATCTAAAAGGGTCATTTCTAGTGAGAAAGATATGGATGAGTATTGGAGTTTTGTAAATAGTTTTGAGTTCACAGATACAGAAGATCAATATATTGCTAGTAAAAATATTGCTCAAGACTTGAAAAAGGATACCCCCATGGATAGGCTTCTTGTTGGTGATGTGGGTTTTGGTAAAACTGAAATAGGTATGAGAGCGGCTTTTGCTGTAGTGAATAGTGGTATGCAGGTAGCACTTTTAGCACCAACTACCATACTTGCGAATCAACATCTTAGGGTATTTAAGGAAAGATTTAGTAAATATCCATTCAATATATCCTTAATATCTAGATTACAAAGTGCAAAGGAGAGAGAGAGCATTGAGAGAGGTACAAGTAATGGGAAAATCGATATATTAATTGGAACACATGCAATACTTTCTTCAAGTGTAAAATTCAGAAATCTTGCTCTCCTAATTATTGATGAAGAGCAGAAATTTGGAGTTAAACAGAAAGAGAGGTTAAAGAGTAGTAGAGTTGATACACATGTTCTTTCTTTGACGGCAACCCCTATACCTAGGACCCTAAATCTTTCCTTGATGGGGGTCAGAGACATTTCAGTTTTAGCAATACCTCCTTTAGGGAGGAAAGAGATTAAGAATGAGTTTTCTAAGTTTAGTATGGAAAGAATAAAGGAGTGCATATTAAGGGAGTTACGAAGAGATGGTCAGGTCTACTATCTTCATAACAGGATTGAGAGTATATATGGGTTAGAGGAAAAGCTTAAGGAATTAATTCCTGATACACGTATTGAGGTTGCACATGGTAGACTTCGGGGGAAGAAATTAATCGAGGTAATGGACAGGTTTGTTAACCATGATATTGATGTTTTACTTTGTACCACCATTATTGAGAATGGTTTAGATATTTCTAATGCAAATACTTTGATAGTAGATGATATTAATAGGTTGGGACTTTCCCAGATGTACCAGATTAGGGGTAGGGTAGGTAGGGGGGAAAAACAGGCTTACGCATGTTTTCTGTATGATGAACTTAGGGGTGATGCTCAGCTAAGATTGGAAGCATTGAGGGAATCAGGGTCATTAGGTTCAGGTTTTGTACTCTCTAATAGAGATTTAGAGATTAGAGGAGCTGGAGATATCTTGGGTAAGAAACAGAGTGGTACAATTAATTCAATAGGGTACGGATTGTATACACAACTATTACATGATGCTATCGAGAGGCTAAAAAAAGTTGGATAGGAATAGATATTTTAACTGTTCAAATATTTTTTACTTGTAGCAGTTCTCTTTCTAGTCTATTATGTCTATCATGTCTACTGTCTTGTATAGAAAATATCGTGCTCAGGATTTTGATCAACTTGTTGGGCAAGAACATATTACTAAAATTCTTAAGAATAGTATTAAGAGTAACCAGATATCTCATGCATATCTTTTTGTAGGCTCAAGGGGTACTGGTAAGACTAGTACTGCAAGGATATTTGCTAAAGCAGTTAATTGTTCCAACCCTTTGAAAGATGGTAATCCTTGTAACAAGTGTGATATTTGCGAGTCAATTACAAATGGTACCTATCTAGATATGATTGAGATTGATGCTGCTTCAAATAGGGGTATTGATCAGATTAGAGAGTTAAAAGAGAAGATTGAGTTTGTTCCTTCTAAGGGAAGATTTAAGGTATACATAATTGATGAGGTACATATGTTAACTACCGAGGCCTTTAATGCTCTTTTAAAGACCTTAGAGGAGCCCCCAGACCATGTCATATTCATACTAGCAACTACTGATGTACATAAATTACCAGCTACAATTCTTTCAAGATGTCAGAGGTATGATTTTAGATTGGGTACTTCAAAGGAGATTGAATCTACATTAGAAGAGATTTTGAATAAAGAGAAGTTAAAGATTGAAAAGGAGGGCTTAGATATCATAGTAAGAAATGCACGTGGTAGTTACAGAGATGCTCTTTCCCTACTAGATGTAGTTGTAAATAGTCAGTTGAAAGGTAAAAATCCTAAAAAGATTACTCAACAAGAAGTAAGAGATGTCTTAGGTATTCCAGAGGTATATATGGTTAATGACCTGCTTACTGCTTTAGTCACTAATGAATCAAAAAAGGCATTAGAGTGTATCAAGGAGTTAGAAATTAAGGGTACTAACCTTGTTCAGTTTACAGCGTTTACATTAGAGGTACTTAGAGAGGTCTTGGTAGCAAAGATTTCTGGTGAGGATGTTAAGGAGTATTCTTTCTCAAAGGGATTGGGTTTGAAAGATATACTTACATTAATTAAAGAGTTCTTAAATGTAGAGAGGGAATTAAAGGGCACTACAAATCAGATATTAGTGTTACAGATGTTAATACCGATATTTTCAGAAATGGAGATGGTTTCCAGTGTTAAAGATGTAAAGAGTAGTAAGACAATACTTGAGGGCAAGAGTGAGAGCGTTGAGGTAGTAAATACTGATGTCATTAATCTTTGTTTAGAGGATATTCAAAGGCAGTGGAAGAGTATTGTAGAGAGTGTTAAGCCTCTTAATACAACCCTTTTTGCATTTCTAAATTCCTCAGAACCAATTAGTATACAGGAGAATATTTTGAGTATTGAGGTACCTTTCAAATTCTACAAAGATCAGATCGATACTCCTGCAAGTAGGGAGGTAATTAATCAAGTAATTTTTGATGTGTTAGGAACTCATTGTAGGGTTAACTGTTCTGTTAATGAGAGTGTTAAGCCTAAGTTCCAAAGTAGTGCAGATGTTGTCTTGAAAAGGGTTCCAGTAATTAAAAAAGAGAAGGAAGTTAAAGAGGAGAGGTATGTTTCAAAAAAGAAAATGAGTCCTGATATTGAAGCAATCTTTGCTGGTATGTAGTATCCAGATTATGTATAATTGCGTGTTAAGGATATTTAAATTTTAGTTCATTTTTTCTATGTTAAATCCTAAAGAATTGATTAAGATGCAGATGGAAGCTAAAAAGATGCAAAGTAAATTGAGAGAGAAGAGAATCTCTGGTGAGTCTAAAGATGGTATGTTAAAGATATTCATGAATGGGGCACAAGAGTTTGAGGATGTATGGATAGATGATGATTTAATGGATCCAGGAATGATGGACAGGTTTAAAAAGGATATGAAGGAGGCTTTTAAGGATTACCAAAAGAAATTACAAAAGGAAATGGCTCAGGATATTGATTTAGACAAAATTAAGAGTATGTTAAGTTAAGATGTCTGTACTTCCTAAATCTGTTGAAAATGTAATTGATGAGTTTAGTAAACTCCCTGGAGTAGGTCCAAAATCTGCTGCAAGAATGGCGTATCACTATCTTAGATCTCCTAACAAAGATGCTACTAGACTTGGTAGAGCATTAATTGAGATGGATGAGAAGATTAAGTTTTGTTCCTCTTGTTTTAATGTTACAGACAAAGATATATGCGATATCTGTAGTAGTACTCTTAGAGATCACAGTACAATCTGTGTTGTAGAGGAGCCATTGGATGTTGTAGCTTTCGAGAATTCTGGGATTTTTAATGGTTTGTATTTTGTACTAGGGGGGGTAATATCTCCTGCAGATGGAATAACTGCGTCTGAGTTAAGATTTGAGCAGTTAGAGGAGAGAATTAAATCTGTTTTAAGTGAGAGTGAGAAAGAGATCGAGGTAATTGTGGCTACTAATCCTAGTTTAGAGGGAGAGGCAACTGCCAGCTATATTCAAGACATCTTTAATACTTACATTAAAGAGGGTAAAATACATTTAACTAGATTAGCAATGGGTCTTCCTACTGGTGCTGACTTAGAGTACGCAGATAGGCTTACATTAAAAAGAGCATTAGAAGGGAGAAGAGATATTTAAGTAAAGGAAAATATGAAACTATACTCTACATTAGATAAAAAAGTGGTTGGTATACAGCCTTTGAAAGAGGGAAAGATATCCATGTATAGTTGTGGTCCTACAGTATATATGAGGATGCATATGGGCAATCTTAGGGCATATATTAACTGGGATGTACTACATAGGGCACTTCTTTACCTGGGTTACGAAGTAGATAGGGTGATGAATCTTACAGATGTTGGCCATATGTCTTCTACTGATGAGTATGGAAGTGATTTTGGAGAAGACAAGATGGATAGACAGGCAGAAAAAGAGGGAGTTCAACCAATTGATATTGCGAATAAATATATTGATAGTGTATTAAATGATTTTAGGGAATTAAATATTCTTACTCCTAGTGGACAGATAATTCCCAATAGTTTAACTTATGCAGATGTAGAGAAATATCGTTGGTGTAGGGCAACAAACTACATAGATGAGATGATTAATCTTGTTAAGAAGATGCAGGAGAATGGGTATACATATGAAACTAACCAGGCTATATATTTTGATGTTACTAAACTTCCTGATTACAATATTTTTACTGGACAGGACCTAAGTGAGAAAGAAGTGGCTGTAAGACAAGAGGTAGATGTAGATTCCCAAAAGAGAAATCCTGCTGACTTTGTACTTTGGATGAAACGGGTAGGTAAGTACAAAGACCATATTATGAATTGGTCATCTCCTTGGGGGGATGGTTTCCCTGGTTGGCATATTGAGTGTTCTGCTATGAGTACAGCAATTCTAGGAGAGTACTTTGATATCCATACGGGTGGTGTAGACCATATTCCAGTTCATCATACTAATGAGAGGGCTCAAAATATTGGGGCTTTTAAACATCCTTCTGTTAAGTATTGGATACATAACGAGTGGTTACTAAACAAAGATGATGGGAAACTTTCCAAAAGTAAGGGTGGAGCCCTTACTCTACCTGAGGTCTTAGAACTTGGCTTTGAGCCAATGGATATTAGGTATTTCTTTGTTTCAATTAATTACAGAACTAGAATTGCATTCTCTTTGGATGCTCTACAAGGTGCTAGAAATTCCAGACTGTCTCTTCTTCGAAAGATTGAAGAATTAGGTAATAAAAAGGGTAAACTAATCGATGAATATATTGAGAAGTTCAAAAAGGAGTTAGAGAACAATTTAAATATGTCAGGAGTATTTGGAGTTATAAATGAGCTATTAAGGTCTGAATATCCTAAAGAAGATATTCTTTCAACAATCTGTGATATTGATGGGGTATTGGGCTTAAATCTTGAAGAAAACAAGTCCTTAAATATTGATTCTGAGATCCAGGATTTACTTGAGAAAAGGAGAAGAGCAAAAGAGGTAAAAGATTTTAAGCAGTCAGATATATTAAGGGATTTAATCTTAGAGCAAGGATACCGGGTGATGGATACAAATGATGGTCAAACAGTAGAAAGAGTATGAGTAATCAAAATACAGCAACTTTGGAATTTAACAAGAGTGAGTTTGAAAAAGCAAAGGATACTATTCATGCATATGGTTGGAAAGAGGAAGTAGATGAGAATCAGTATGTTGCTTTTAAATTTAGAAGTCCTAATAACTCTGTAGGGATTATGTATTTTAGTGGAAAATTAGTATTTCAGGGTAAAGAAGACTTTACTACAATAATTTCTGCTTTAAAGAAAGAATCTAACAGTAGTACCCAAGAGTTTGTACCCCATATGGGTGTAGATGAAGTAGGTAAGGGTGATTATTTTGGTCCTCTAGTAGTAGTTAGTTGTTTTGTAGATGAAGAATTTTTTAAAAAGGTTAAACTTCTAGGTTTTGCAGATTCAAAGAAATTCTCTGATGAGAAGATACTTAAACTATTTAATATGGTTAAAGAGTATCCCTACTATTATTCATCAATTGTATATCCTAAAGAATACAATGAGATGACTATTAAATACAGGAATGCATCTTTAATCCTTGCTAAACAGCACTCACTTGTTATTGAGAATGGATTAAGAGATTTAAAAGAAAAGAATGTTAAGTGTAATCATGTTGTTATTGATCAGTTCTCTACTGCTAAGAGTAGGGTAATTAATGAGTTAGGGGAGTTAGGTAAGAGTTCCAAACTTCTTCAATTTCATAAGGGGGAATCAGATATTGCTGTGGCAGTAGCATCCATAATAGCTAGGGGCATATTCATATTGGAGTGGGAAAAAATGAATAAAAAGTATGATTTTGTCTTTCCTAAGGGAGCTTCAAATGTAGTAGATAATGCAAAACTTTTTGTTTCTAATTTCGGAAGGGAAGAGTTAAATAATGTTGCAAAGGTTAGTTTTAAAACTACTAAAGAGGTTCTAAGTATGTTTTAATTTTCTCTTTTTCATATCTTTAGATATTGATTTCGCTAATAGTGGACTTAATACTCCTGCAATAACAAAGAAAGACAGCTCTAAGATATAGTTTGGGATTTCAATTTCAACAGGCTTTGGAATACCATCTACCCCGTTATATACCTCTCCTTTGACTATTCTTTTAAGAAATATATCAGATATATGCCATTTAGATATGGGGACTTCTACTTCTAGAGTATCATTAGGATAGAGTTTTCTGTTTTTTTCATTTAGGTAAATATATATCGATTTATATGTATTCTTCTCATTAAATATATCTACCCTTCCCTGTGGGGTTAGTAGGTAATTAGAATTATTTGTAATTATATATTTAATTTTAAGGGGTAAAATGAATGGTATACCCTTTCTTACAACCTCAATTTTCGCTGTATAGTCATTTGTGGTAATACCTTTTACTTGATTTTGAGGAGTAACGATATCCAATATTATCAGTTGGGCTATTGATGGATTAATTTGAATAATTTCATCTTCTAATTGTGGGGTTAGAGAAAGGATATTGAAATAGGAGCCATCTTCTAAGTTGTTTAGAGGATATATTTCATATTTAATTTCATATGAACTATTTGCCTTAACTGTGATTGTATCTGTATCTGCCTTGAGAAAGATATCTTTTTTGTCATCGGATATTTCATCAGTTTGAGGATTGTATCCATAGGGGGTAATCTGAATCTTTATATCTGAATCTTCTTGGTTATTGTATATAACAGATTCATACTTTCTTTCACCTTGAGAGAGTGTAACCCTTCTAATACCAGGTTCTATGCTATTAGCATAGGCATAGGATATACCACATATGGTATATATTAGTATTGTAATTAAGGCAGTTTTAATGAATTTCATTTTTCTTTTCCAGTTTTCTTTTTCGGTTTCTAATAACTGAATAGAGGATGATTATTGCTATTATGATTAAGATAATTTTCCAAGGTATAACCCAGAAAGTAGTTTGGGATGTTAATACAGCGAATCCTGGATTAAAACTCCTGTAGGTAATAATTAGATTCGCTTTCAACGGCCCTATTGCTAAAGTATTGTTTGGTGAAAGATAACCACTTTGCTTCCAAGAATCTTCGTAATCTCCTACAGTCTCTCTTAACAAACTTTGACTATTCTTGTTAAAGGGTATTCTTGCAACTTCTTGTCTAAAGATATTTTCAATAATGATTTCACCTCTTGGATTAATATGTGTGTCTCCAATATTTTTAATTCTGGTAGAAAATATTACATAATTTTTTTCATAAAACTTTTGGTCAGAAATGAACTTTAGGAGTTCAGCATTCTCTACAAATTCCTCACCAATTTGAATTAAAAAAGGAGTACCTGCTGCAAGATTTGCAAAAGCGGCTGTGCCAGACTGTTGGGTACTGTTTTCCGAGATTAGAAATATCTCTACATTGTATTCACCATTAGTAACATCATCTGGTACTGTAATAGTATACTTAAGTTTAATATTCTTGTTTGGTTCCAATGTTAACATTTCCTCTTCTACAGACACCCATTTAGAAGCAGAGTAGGGGGCTAGTGCGTCTTCTTCGGGAGTAAGTATTACCGCAGTACCAGGTTGGTTCTCGATCTGTTGGAAAGCACTAATGTAAACCTTGTATGTATCACCCTCTTGGGAAAGGTTCCAGTACACTATTTCATCAGAATATACTTCTCCAGGGGAGAGTTTAAGGGTTTTAGATGTAGGTGCAACCCCGATAGACAAATCAGTTTGAGCGAAAGAAAAAGAGATACTTAGAAATAGTAAGACTAGTGAAAGTAGAATTGTATATTTAAATTTACACAACCTGTTAAGTATCATGTTAAGGTATTATACAAGAAACTAGTAGTAACCTCCACATATGAAGTAGACATATTCAGTGTATGAACCAGAGGTTGCAGCAGATTGTGCTTTTGCTCCATATGTTACTGTTGATTGTTCTGCAGATCCTTGGGTTCCACTTTGATAGAGAACAAGTTTTGCACCAGCATAAAGTCTATCAATTGTTCCAAAGGTACCAGTAGTAGTATCAGCAAAATTTGCTGTAACAACCGCAGACCCAGCGGCGTCAGGGTCGGAAAGTGTCATACCAAAACCTGAAATTGTAGCATTAGTAAGATCTAAGGTATCTGTTGCACCAGATCTAATTAAGTCATCAGCCGTTGAACCACCAGATCTCCAAAGACCTGCGTCATTAACAGGAGATCCTCCATCACCAGTACCGTATACTGCCCAGTAGTATCCATTACTTGTAGTTGAAGTGGCAATAGTGTGAGTACCTGTCGCATAGGTACCACCAGGGTATAGCGTACCTAGATTTACGGAGTTTGCACTAATTGTGCATATAACAGTTGGTATATCAGATACAGTTGCAGTTACAATAACAACATCATCGCTGATTAGATATATCTTGAAAGATTTGGAATCTACAGGAGTCCCTGCATAATTAGCACTTACTGCGAGTATGTGTTCACCAGCTGTATCATCGGTACCGATTATACCTACATCACTTGATACTTTAACACCATATGTAGTACCTGCAGTTAATGCTCCAACATTACTAATAGTGATTTTGTCAACGGTTCCCGCACCTCCTTGTGAGCATGCGGCTGTTAGAGCGGATCCTGAATTTGGTAAACCAGCATCAATCTGCCAGTTTGTGCCCCCCATATCAGCTGCAGATGAGGTTGTAGAGGTTACGGTTAAAGCACCTGCTGTTCGACACCACATAGTATCGTCTGCATCAGGGAATTCGATTGTAACTGTTCCTCCAGAGGAAACTGATGTAGCAGTGTCTATTGCCAAGATTAATTCTACTGCCTGAGAACCAGTACCATTAAGATTAACTTTAATTCTGCTTAAGAAAACATACACCGCAGCAAGTGTAGCTGCCTGAGTAGTTGATACTATTAGGAAGGATACAAATAGTACAAGCAATACTGTTGGAATGGAGTATTTAAGTGTAGATATTAACTTCATCACAAAGGGCAGTTAAAAAATTAGTTTTTTCTTTAAATCACTTATACTAGAGATTATATGAATTAAATAGTTGTGTCAATAGTTAAAACCTAGGAATTAAGATAAAGAAGATAGTCTCTTGATAGTCCGTAGCAGCCCCCTTATCTATACCTGGTTTAGCAATTACTTTTAATGCCATTCTTCCATTAAATACAGGGGTACTTGATTCATACACCTTGGTTGCTGTTACTCCTACAATACCAACACTGTTTCCTGTCCCGCCATAATCTGTTGTAGCAGTAATTGAACTTAGATATGGATAGGAGTCTTGATTAATATACTCACTTTGAATTCCAAAACCATCTGTTGTAGAGTTTAAATCTGCTGTAGCTGAAAGTATTGTTTGTCCAGTAGTATCACTTTTTAAACCACCATTCAGTCCTCTAGTTACTAACGCGAAGCCCCCCTGTGAATTAGTCCCTGCATCCATCCATATTCTGTCTTGGGCAGTAATTGGTGCAGATCCTCCAATTAATTCATATGCTCCAGTAAAGGATATTGAGTGAGGAGGGGATGTTTCAGCAGATATTCCCATCTCATCCTCAATATCGATATCAAAAAATATTGAACCAAAAGAGGTAGTAGCAGAGGCTATTGGTCCTACTTCTGTTTGAGTAAAATCTCCATGTAGAGCAGCTATCCTAATGTAGTAGGTTGTTCCCGATTGTAAGCCTAGGATATTGAAATCTGGAGTCTCCCAGTCTGTTTTAGTAAGAAAATCTGAGAGGTTATGAGTAGAAATACTTTCTGGCCAGAAGGTATTCCCATCAATATATTTAATATCTGATACAAAGTTGTCCTCAGAGATTAGTATTTCATAGAGAGTATCTGTAGGATTGTCATTAGCATCAATTTCAAATCTTGCTCTATCATAGCATCCTGAAGGTCCACATATTGCTACCATACCACCTGTTGTTAATTCAGAAGGTCCTGTTGTACATGCTGATGATCCAGAGGTTGTTGTCTCAAAACAAGATACTTCTGGTACTGCTGGTAAGAAGGCTTCCTCTGGACTAGTAAATAGTTTGTAGCTTGTTGAATAGTTTCTTGGGTTATTCGATATTCTTCCCATTTCAAGTAGAGCGGAGTAATCTCCATCTGATGTTTGAGTAAGGCCCCCTTGTTTAGTAGTAGCTCCTACTATTTTAAAGTTAGTAGAATCTAGTTCTGCTGCATACCCTAAGAGAGGCTGAGAAAACAGAAGAAAGAGAAATATTGTATTGAGGACAGATTTGTATTTCATAATGGTTAGAAAATGATATTGTATACAACAAAGATAGTCAATAAATGGGATGGGGTATATGATATAATTGTGACTTGGAGAGATGACTGAGTGGTCGAAAGTGACGGTCTTGAAAACCGTTGTACGGGTTTCCGTACCGTGGGTTCGAATCCCACTCTCTCCGTTTTTAATTACTCAATGATAACGATTTCAATACTGTGTACTCCCCAATCTAAACTATCATTAAACATAGTAACATCTACATAGTATCCAGATACTTTGTATCGTATATATGCGTACTCTCCCATGTCTTGACTTCTATCTAATGTTTTCTTTTTAACCTTAGGGTTTGATATATCTACGGAGAGTAATTTTGTCATACTCTTCTCGAATTGATCTTGTTTAGTAATGGTCTTGTAAGCATCTGAGGTTAGTTCATATGCTTGTTTGAAATCTCTTTTTTCAATTAGTTGTAAAAACTCTTTAGATATACGATATGGTTCTGAATTTGTATATGTAATTATTGATATGGAGAGGATTAGGAGAATTAGTAGGGGTAGTGTAATTAAGGATATATTAATCAATTTTTCTTTGTGTGTTTTTAAAAAGGGAGATACCTTAGTAGATATGAATTGTTTAAAGGATTTTCTTGGAATATGGTTTTCAATACTTCCTTCAGTTGGGGTATTGGAATAGGGTGATATCTCTTTTATGGACTCTCCGTGTTTTCTAGGCTTAATTAGTTTTAAATCATCGATTGTAGGTATTGTTACTTTGGGGATTTTGAATTTCTTGTTTTCTTTCTCCTTGGCTATTTCAAGGAATTTTGCTGTAACTCCATCATCAGAAAGTTTTTTTTCTCCAAGTGGTCTTGGATTCTTTAACTCCATTTTTTAATTTGGGCAATTTAGCATATACAGTATAAAGGTACCACAAAAGAGAGGTATTAGAAAGTGGTATAATGTAATCTGATATATAAATTGAGAAAACAAGTATGTATGTTTGGATTTAATAATAGTAAAAATAATGAAAAGGATGTAAATATTTTTGATCTTAAATCAGTTGATGAATTTATTGAGAAACTAAAGGTTAGATTTAACAAAACCTTAGAGGAAGAGATAAAAGATCAGTTCAAGAAATTAAAGATTGAGTATAGGAGAGATGAACAGAATGCTATTAATACAGGTATTACTGCAAAAGCGGAAGAGAGGGCAAAGGAGTGGATTTGTCCTAGAATACCCCAATGGGTTAACTCTGATATGTTAACTGTATTGGGTTTTCTTTCTAGTTTCATTATAGCTGCTGGATTTGTTTTAGGTTTTCTTAACAGATGGTATTTGGTATTAGTAATAGTTGGATTAATCCTTAACTGGTTTGGAGATTCCTTTGATGGGAGTTTGGCTAGATACAGGAAAAAGACTAGGCCTAGTTACGGCTACTATATTGATCATGTCATTGATAGTTTAGTAGTTATGGTCTTTGGGTTAGGTTTAGGTCTTTCTGGTTTTTTTAAGATGGAAATTGCTTTAGCATTTGTAATTATGTACTTAATACTGATAATACATGTCGAATTGGTTACATATGTTCAGAATGAATTTAAATACTCTTTTGGCTTAATTGGGCCTACTGAGATTAGAATAATTGGGATTGTACTAACTATTGTAATGTTTTTTCTTCCCATTCGTTACTTTGAGATAGTAGGACACTACTTAACTCAGTATGATCTTTTTGCTGCTTTTGCTGTAATAGTGATGTTTGGAATAATTGCATATAGTATTGTAAGTAAGGGGATTCAATTGGACAAGATTGATAGGAAGAAATGGATTAAAGGTAAATAGGGTGTATCTTTTTAAGACATATTGAGGAGTTGTTTTTTTAAGTATTTTTTCATCTTTTTTTACTAGAATTAGATATTTAAACTTTTTAAATGTCTAATGAGAAAAATATTTTTAACCTTTTGTATACTCATCTTTTCTTTTTCTTTTGTGTATGCTGATAGATACTTTGAAAATGGTGATATTGTCCAGAATAGATACTATGATGCACTTGGATATGGTATAGGGACACTGTTAGAGAGTGAGAGATGCCCTAACTGTGTTGAGTATGATACTGAGAAAGTATATGGAGCATATACCAGTGATATACTTTCTAATGTCCACATCGATGATGTCACCGATCCAGACCCAATATATGGTTTGATGAGGTTACATTATTTGTATGATGAGGTTGCACTTCCTCCATACTCTTCGCTTGATTTCATATATTGGTCTAAGAGTATGGCTGGTAGTGATGTGAATATATCATCCATAAAGATGTTTCTTTCAAGGGGTTACTCATATCAAGGAGATTTAACCAAGATAGTAAATATTAAGGGTGAGTATGAGGCATTGCCCATTAAATATATAGTATGGGACTATCCTAGGAGTGGATTAGTTAAGACATATGATGGTTTAGGTATAGTTAAAGATGGAGAGGGAGTATTAAGGGGTATGCGACTGGATACTGCTTATGTAAAAAGTCCCATACTTTTTGTAAGTTGGGAGGCTATGGAGTTAGATGAGGGTGTACTACTTCGTATATTGGTAAGAAATGATTCTGACCAGGAGCTTAGGAATGTTGTATATACTCATCAAGAGTATTCAGAAAGTAGGAATTTTGAACCCCATCAAGAGTATATATATGAGTACTTAGTACAAAAGGCGCAAGATGGTAGTCTAGGTTATCCTGGTGTGTTTAACCCGAATTATAGAACGGAGTGTATCGCAAGAGGAGAGAACTTAGAAGCTAATTCTGTTGGAGATTCAGCCGTAGTCGGAGGAATAAGGGAAGAGGATGGTGGTAAACTTGCATATATTGGTTCTAGAGTAAAACCTTTGAGTTACAGATTTTGTGTTACTGTAATTCCGCATACTGTATACTCGAGTGAAATAGTGCTACCCACACTACAAGATGACCTAGAGGAAGAGGTTATACCTTCTGAACCAGAGGAGATAGTTACTCAAGAGAGTATCGAGGATATTGCTACCGTAATGGGTATTGAGAAATTACCACAGACAGGTCTAAATACCAAACCTTTTCTTGTTGTATTTCAAATACTTTGGTACTATCTATTTAGGAGGAATATTCTATGAAATTAAGATTTACAATACCTGGATATGTTCAGAAGATAGCGAGGATACTCTCTAAAGAGGGGTATGATATATATCTTGTTGGTGGTGCTCTCAGAGATATAGCTATGGGCAATACCCCAGGGGACTACGATTTAGCAACAAATGCTCTTCCTGATGAAATGCTTGAGCTTTTCCCCAAAGCAGTTTCTACTGGAGCCAAATTTGGTACTGTAATAGCTCTTGTTACGGATGAAAAGAAGGAAAACAGGGAGGTTGAGGTTACTACTTTTAGAAGTGAGGAAGAATATATTGATGGTAGGTGGCCTAGCAAGGTGGAATTTGTAAATGATATTGACAAGGATTTAGGTAGAAGAGATTTTACAATAAATGCAATGGCACTTGATTTGTCATCCTCAGATTTAGATGGTCAAGAGATTGATAGGGATTGGGATATCCATGATCCTTTTAATGGGATTAATGATATCAATATGAAATTAATTAAGGCTGTGGGTACTCCCATTGAGAGATTCAAAGAAGATGGGTTAAGAGCTTTTAAGGCTTGTAGGCTTGCATCTCAATTAGATTTCGAGATAGAGGGGGATACCTTTGAAGCAATTAAGGAGTGTATACCTGTTGCAAAGCAGGTTTCTATGGAGAGAATTAGAGATGAATTTATGAAATTACTTCTAAGATCTTCTAAACCTTCAAAGGGGATAGAGTTGATGAGGCAAGCGGGACTTCTTCAGATATTTCTTCCTGAACTTTTGGAGGGGTATGGTGTTGAGCAGAAACTGTATCATGTCCATGATGTATATTGGCACTCCCTAAAGACTTGTGACTATGCCGAAGACTCTGTTAAATTAGCAGCATTACTTCATGATATTGCTAAACCCAGAACTGATATGGGTAATGGGCATTTCTATGGTCATGACATCATGGGGGTTGAGATGATAGATGTAGTTATGAGGAGGTTGAAATTTTCAAAAACAGGTATTGAAAAAGTAAAAACCTTGGTTAGAAATCATATGTTTTACTACCCACATTCACAACAGGAATCAGAGAAAGATTCTGAGAAATTGATGTTAAGTCAGTGGAGTGATTCTGCGGTAAGGAGATTTCTAAATAGGGTTGGAGAAGAGAATGTGGAAGATTTGTTTAAATTGAGAATAGCTGATGCTACCTCTAATCCAAATAGCCCGTTTAACCCAGAGGAAATTACTTTACTTCAGAAACATATTTCTGAGGTTAGAGCAAAGGATATGGCTCTCAAGATTACAGATTTAAATATTAATGGAGAGGATTTAAAAGGTATTGGGGTGAATTCTGGTCCACAGATGGGGATAATATTAAAAGGTCTTTTAGATATTGTTTTAGAAGATCCTTTAATGAATACTAAAGAGAGACTACTAGAAGCGGCTAAGCATATGTTGTAATATGGATACTAGTTAATTTATATACTGCCCATTATGAAATTAAAATTCTGCGGAGCAACACGAACAGTTACAGGCTCATGTTTCTATATAGATACGGGAGAGTTCAAATTCCTAGTTGATTGTGGAGCATTCCAAGGAGGTGATGAGATTGACAAACTCAATTATGAGCCATTCCCATTTGACCCCTCACAGTTAGATGCTGTATTTCTTACTCATGCACACTTTGACCATAGTGGAAGAATTCCTGTTCTAATTAAGCAAGGTTTTAAGGGGAGGATTATTGGTACACAACCCACAAGAGATTTAGTTAGAGTTGTACTTTTAGATGCTGCTAAAATACAACAGGAAGAGTACGATAGATGGCAAACAAAGAGTAAGATTCAAGGAAAGGGAGATAACTTAGCTGCACAGGGTTCTTTGTATGAGCAAAGAAAGCCTCTCTTTTCAGAAGAAGATGTAGAGAATATGTTCCAGTATTTTGACATATATCCATACGGCTCTTCTGTAAATATTCATAATGATGTTGAATTCAGACTTAGGGATGCAGGTCATATTCTAGGGTCCGCGATGTATGAATTCTGGATTAAGACAAAAGAAGGTAGGGAAAGAAAGTTGGTATTCTCTGGAGATATTGGACAGCCTGGTGCAAGAATTGTAAAAGATCCTGATCTTGTCCGAGAAGCTGACTATGTAGTATGTGAGGCTACATACGGCAATAGGTTGCACAAGAGTAAAGATGAAACCATTTTAGAGTTTCTTTCCATTCTTAAACAGGCTAAAGAGGAGAATGCAAATGTATTAATTCCCTCTTTTGCAATTGAGAGAACTCAAGAGATACTGTATGAAATTAATCTTTTTGTAGAAAACAAAATACTGGATAACTTAGAAGTGTACTTAGATAGCCCTATGGCATCTAAGGCTACTGAGATATTTAAACAGTATCCAACATTCTATGATGATGATGCTAGGAGATTGTTAGAGAAAGGTGATGACCCATTCCATTTCCCTGGACTAGTAACTACGGAATCTGCAGAAGAGTCTAAGAGATTAATTAACAAAAGTGGTGTAGTAATAATTGCTGGGAGTGGGATGTGTACAGGTGGTCGTATAGTGCATCATATTAAGAATAATATTGAGAAAGAAAATACCCATATGATATTTGTTGGGTATCAAGTTGAGGGTACTTTGGGCAGACAGTTAGTTGATAGGCAGTCTGAGGTAAGAGTTATGGGAGAGAATCTCCAAGTTAGAGCAAAGATTCATACCTTAGGGGGTTTTTCTGCTCATGGTGACCAAAGGGATTTACGCTATTGGTTAAGGGGTTTTGGACACTCTCCAAAGAAGATATTTGTAGTTCATGCTGATGAGGAAATCGCAATTGGGTTTGGAACAAATATTAAGAGTGAACTTGGTGTTGAAGTTGATATACCTAAATTAAATGAAGAGTTTGAATTAAAGTAGTATGAGTGTTAAACAGATATTAGATTTAGAAAAAGATATAAAAGATTTGAACATACAAGGGGCAACCAATGTAGCTATTGCTACCCTTGAGGGAATGAAAATCTTCATAGAGGAATCAAATATTACGGATAAAGAGCTGTTTTACAAAGAGTTAGAGAGAGTAGGGTTTAAATTAGCCAATGCTCGGGAGAACGAACCTCTTGCTAGAAATGGTGTTAAGTATGTAACTCATACATTCAAGAATCATTTCTCTGATTTACACTCAATCAATGATATGAAACAGCACCTTGAGGAGTACTGTGATGAATACCTGTTTAAGATATCTGATTCCAAGAGAGCCATTATTGAGTTAGGGGTACCATATGTAAGACACTTTGAAAATGTATTAACCCATTGTCACTCTTCTACAGCAGTTTCAATCATAAAAGAGATTGCGCAAGAAAAGAAAACATTCGATGCAGTATGTACAGAAACAAGACCACGTTTTCAAGGGAGGATTACTGCTAAAAGTCTTTTAGATGCGGGTATTTCTACTACATTGATTGCAGATAGTGCAGTTGAATCCTTTATCATTGGAAGGGGCTCTATACCCATAGATGCAATCTTTATTGGTTGTGATCAGATTACTATTGATGGGTATTGTATTAACAAAATTGGGAGTTGGGGGGTAGCTATGGCTGCAAAGTCTAGTAGTAGGCCATTGTATGTTGTTTCACCACTTTTAAAGGTAGATCCTTCGATGAATCATAGGGAGATATCCATAGAAGTTCGTGAGTCTAGTGAATTATGGAGTGAGGCACCAAAGGGGTTGAAGATGTTCAATCCAGCCTTTGAGATAGTTGATGCAGGTCTCATTACTGGCTTTATGACCGAATTTGGTATCATTAAACCAGAGGAGATTGCAAATATTGTTAAGGCTAAGTATACTTGGCTTTTTGATTAATATATTAAAATAGAAAAATATGGCACTCTACTTAATGGGTAAAAAACTAGATCTAGGAGCAGGTAAAGACCTATTCATTTTGATGCATCAAAATGACGCAGATGAGCTTGGAGTCAAGGAGGGAGCTATAGTTTTACTAGGGTACAAGGATATTGAACTTTACGTAAAAGTTATAATTACCGATACCAAGGTAAGAGACGGAGAAGTAGGTCTGTATGAGGAAATATATGAAGAATATCATATACCAGATGGTAGAAAGTTGTTAGTAGATATTCCATCTACTAGCGAAGCACTTGATGGTATTAGAAAGAAACTCTCAGGAAGGAGACTAAATGAGGCTGAACTAGTTGCAATTATGAAAGATATCGGCTCTAGGAGGCTTAAGGAAACTGAGGTTGCTTTTTTTGTATCTACTTTCTTTAATCCTGGTTTTACTGATGATGAGATATACTGGATGACTAAGGGTATGGCCGAATCTGGGGATATCTTGGAGTTTAAATATATTAAAAATAATAAAGATTTGGTTGTAGACAAACATTCAATAGGAGGAACAGCGGGTAAAGGTATCACTCCAACATTGGTTCCTCTACTTGCAGCAGGTGGCCTTGTAGTACCTAATACATCTACTAGAGCAATTACTTCTCCTGCAGGTACCACGGACATATTAGAGAGTGTTATGCCAGTATCATTAAACAAGGAAGAAGTCTACCAAGTAGTTGAGAAAACAGGTGCTTGTATGGTATGGGGTGGGTCCTTGTATTTAGCTCCTGCTGACGATGAAATCATCAATGTTGAAAGGTCATTAAGGATTCAAGAATTCCAGAAGGTACTAGTTAGTATTGTTGCTAAAAAGATAGCTATGGGTTCATCATTTGTACTAATAGATTTACCATATGGTAAGGGTACTAAAATAGAGAAACCAGATGATCTGGAATTTTTAGCAAGAGAGTTTGAGAAACTATTCGCAAAATTCAATATCAAGTGTGTAACACACAAGAGATTGATTAAAGGTCCTGATGGGAATGGGGTAGGACCTCTCCTTGAAATGAAAGAGTGTCTAAGAGTCCTTGAAAGAGATGAGAAACGCTCTGAAGACTTAGAAGAGGTAGTCATAGAGATGGCGGCAAAGATATTTGAGGGAGTAGGGAAAGCAAAGAAGGGTGTGGGTAAAGAATTTGCTCAGGAAATACTAGATTCAGGTAAAGCTTTAAAGAAATTCTGGGAGATTGCTAAAGCCCAAGGTGCTACTAAAATTGTTAAGTCCGAAGATATCAAAGTTGGGGACATAGTTCACAAGGTTATATCCCTAAAATCTGGAGTAGTAAAGAATATCTGTACAAGAGAAATTGTAGAAGTAGCTAGGTCCCTGGGTACTCCAGCAATAAAGGAGGCGGGTATTCATGTTGAAAAGATGCCTGGAGACAAGGTAGAGAAGGGGGATGTATTGATGACATTATATACAACAGCAAAAGATAGAATGGAGGAGGGTGTTAAGGCTGTTGATTTGGAGAAACTTTATGAGTTCTAAGTCTCTTTATTAATATTAATATCAAAGAGATTAAAAGTATTAGCAGTACTAATACAACTAATACAGGCAGTAAAATAATCATAGCTTTACCAATTACAGTAGTTTTAATTATCAAATTAAGAGTATCTTTTGTATCATTCTGTTTGTCCTTTGTCTGTATATCTGAGTAGGAAAGCAGATCGTCTGGCATATCATCCTTGTTTACTGCGTAAACCTTTACATTGTAGTCTGAGGCATCAAATTCGAAATTGTCTGCAGAGTATGCCCTGATATCAACTGCATTATCATCAAAGAGAGTATCCCACAAAACGTACTGAATATTTTGGCCAATAGTCATATTACTATTTTCAAAGGAAGGATCTACAGAGAGCCATCCGTACTGCGGAATCCATATCTGAACCCATTGATGACTAACCTTCTCAGTTATCTCTTTAGTTAAATTTGTATACCCAAAAGCTGCTCTAGAAGGTATTCCTTGTGCTCTAAGTAATGCAATCATCGAATCTGAATACTCCATACATACTGCAGGGCCTCCTTGTAGACTAGCCTTGGCTCCTATTCTAGGAGAATTGGGATCTTGAGCTTTTACACTATCATACTCTAACACCTCATTTATATATCCATAATCAGCACGTATTACATCTAGTATATTTGTTTGATCTAAGAGAAGTTTTTCTGCCTCTTGTTGTATATATGGATCTCTTGTTTCCCAATACATAGTAGGTAGTAGATACTTACTTAATTTGTCATCCTCTTTAATACTCTCAAGATATTTGGTATATGGCTGATTAGGGATTTCTACTCTTTGATCATACGCATTTTGACTAACCTGAATATATCCAGATACATATACTTTACTATCTTTGTTTGCGGGAACCTCGAACGTTGCAATAACATTACCCTCTAAATCTGTAATTAGTTTTGTAGGAGTAGGAGATATCTTTTCGATTTTAACTCTCTGGCTATTTCCAGAAAATTCTCTTGGTAAGGCCAGTTCATATATATTTGTTGAGAGAGCACTAATAGCGGAGGAGTATCTCTCAGGTATTACATGATCTGTTTTAATTGTATTAAGGGTAAGCTCAAATTTGTATACTTGCTCTGTCCCAAATTCCATAGAAACTGATTGTCCAACCCGATTACTAGCATCAAAGGAGTAAGATGTTTTCTCAGATTGGGAGTCAACTTCAAAATTCGAAGGAAATACCTTAGCTAATGTTGGGATATTCTTGTCAACCTCAATTTCGAGATTGTAATTAATTTGTGCTTTAGTACCACTCTCATCATGTACCTGTTCAAACTTGGTATCCTCATGTAATGCGGGGTATTCAATTAATACCCAATCATACAGGCTTGTAACATAGTCATGTGTACTAAAAGAAACATTTACCCTGTATGGGAGTGTATATGTTGTATCCCTGTAATTAGGAACCTTTACATACATCCCACTACCAATCTCTAACTCTTCAACAGAGTAGGGTATTGCTTTTCCTTTGTCATTTGTTACAACTAGGGATCCCTTTTTAAACTCTCGCTCTACTTCAATAGAGGAGGTATCTTCCAAAGAGAGGTCTGGTATATGGAAGGAGTGTTCCCCTTGAGTAGAGAAGTAAAAATTCCTGTCTTTAACCTCCCTAAGCAATTGTATATTTACATCTACATAGTCTAGTCCTGTTGTATACGAGACTTTAGCATTATTTGTAAGAACAAAGTCATAATCTGCTGCAAATATATGAATACCTGAGGTAACTAGTAGTAAAAGACTAAGTATTATGATTTGTATTCTTTGGGCAATTTTCATAGATATGGAATATATTACTTTAGAATGAGGATAAAGAAAAGTGATATAATGAAAGTATTAATATGTACAGTATTTTAGATAATGGAGGGTGTTACAAGATCACATACACTGTCACTTGGTATTGTTGGATTGCCTAATTCAGGCAAATCTACCATGTTTAATGCTTTAACTAAAAAATCTGTTCCTGCAGAGAACTACCCTTTTTGTACAATTGACAAGAATGTAGGAGTTGTACAGATACCAGATAAAAGACTTGAAAAGATGGCAGAGTTTTTTGAAGCAGAAAAGATTGTTCCCTCTGCTATGACCTTTGTAGATATAGCGGGACTTGTTAAGGGTGCATCTAAGGGAGAGGGTCTTGGAAATCAGTTCCTTTCACATATTAGAGAGGTGGATGTAATAGTATATGTTCTAAGGGCTTTTCAAAGTGAGTCAATAGTACATGTATACAACAGGGTAGACCCTATTGATGATTTTGAGATTGTTCAATCTGAGTTAATTATTAAAGATATTGAGAGTGTAGAAAAAAAATATGATACGGTAAAGAGGAATTCTCGATCTGGAGTAACTGAGAGCATTGCTCTAGAACTAAATACTTTAGAAAAGGTAAAAAAACTTCTAAATGAGGGTATTCCAGTTATTGATATGAACTTAAGTATTGAGGAACAAGAAGTTCTTTCAGAATTATGGCTACTTACTAATAAACAGAGAGTATTTATTCTGAATTGTAAAGAGGGGTTAGAGTTGGAGAGTATATCTAAATGGAGAGAGGAATTAAGTAAGATCTCAAAAGACAGTAAGGGGGAGTATATTTTAGAGGTAGATATCAAATTGCTTTCTGATTTAGCGAATATGAAGGAAGATGAGATAGGGGAGTATATTGAGTTACTAGGTAAGAAGCCTTTTACTGTAGAGGATGTAATATTAGGTGCATGTAAGAGATTGAATCTAATTACCTTCTATACTGGTTCAAAAAAGGAGTGTAATGCATGGAGTATTGAAAAGGGAGCAGATATTAAGAGTGCTGCTAGTGTAATTCACACAGATCTCGGAAAGAACTTCATTACTGCAGATGTAGTTAATGTAGATAATTTAGTAGAGGTAGGTGGATGGAGTGAGGCAAAAGAGAGGGGTATGGTAAGAAATCATGGGAAAGAGTATATCGTTGAGGATGGTGATTACATTGTCATTCTTGCCAATACTTAGTAGATTGATATATCTCTTTTTTTCTGCTAAAATCCATTCGCTAGGTTAAAATAGTTTAAAATATATATACAAATGGCTATTGAAAAAAAGAAAATGAAAACATATGAATTGATGGTTGCTCTTAAGCCACTATTACCGGATGATTTAAGGAAGAGTATACACAAAGAGTTTGTAGCACTAATGAGTAAGGATGGTGGAGAGGTATTAGATGTAGATGTATGGGGTAAGAGATATCTTGCATACAAGATAGAGGGCCATAATGAGGGATATTACATTGTATATAACTTTGTGCATCTCCCGGGAAATATTAATGAGATGAAAAGATTATTACAATTGAGGCAAGAAATTTTGAGATTTATGATTATTGAGGTTGAGAATACAGATAGAATTGGGAAGGGAATAAAGAAGAAAGAGATAGAGGTTTAGTTTAGATTTTTTTAATATTTGGCTGTTAAAATAGAGGTAAGTTAAATTAATATATATACAAAAATGTCAGCAAGGTCTTTAAATAAGGTTCAGTTGATAGGTAACTTAACTAGGGAACCAGAGTTAAGATATACCACTGGTGGAACTCCAGTAGTTACGTTTGGTTTAGCAACTAACAAGTCTTGGAAAGACCAGGATGGGAATGTTAAAGAGATTGCAGAATTCCATAATATAGTTGCATGGAATAAGATGGCTGAAATATGTCAGCAGTTACTTGCAAAGGGTATGAAGATATATGTGGAGGGTTCTCTTACTACTAGGTCATGGGAGGCAGAGGATGGGTCTACAAGATACAAGACTGAGGTTAGAGTTAACGATATGATTCTGTTAGATAGTAAGGGTAAGCAGGGTGCTGGTTTTGATTCAGAGGTTGAACATGCACCAGAGACTCAAGAAGAGGTTCCTACTGAGGAATCTGTTACTGAGCAAGAGGGAGTTACTAATGAGGATCCTTTAGAGGATTCAGATTTACCATTTTAATTTGTATTAATGATTTGCAATGGAAGAAGGGAAGATTAAGGAGGAGGAAAAAGTTGTAGTTCCTGCGCTAAAGGAAGAAAAGAAGGTAGGAAGTCCAACATTAGATGATGTGTATGATGAAAAGAGTGTTACAGAAGAGGAGGGGGATGATTTCTATGGTGGAAAGAAAAAACAGAGAAGAAGGAGAAAGATTGTTCAGAATCTCTCATGTCCTCTTTGTGATTCAGGAGTTAAGGAGGTCTCTTACAAGGATGTATACCAGTTAAAGAAATTTACATCTGTAAGGGGAAAGATCATATCTGTTGAGAAATCAGGTGCTTGTCACAGACATCAGAAGCAGTTAAAGAGATCCATTAAGAGAGCACGCTTCATGGCTCTTCTTCCATATACTTCTGGAGAGTAATATATTGTTTTGTGCAATTTCAAGGGGGGATATATCCTCCCTTTTGTTTTAAAATGGTGCTCAAACTGGTAAACTATTTGTATGGATGTACTGCCCATGTTAAAAGAGAATGCATTCCTTAGTATATTAATTAAGGATAATTTCATACATGCTAATTTAGCATATACAAACTATTCTGCTCAGAGGACTTTTTTACTTTCAGATAGTACAGATCTTTCTCCTCTTAAGTTTAGATTAGATGATTTAACTTTTACTAAAGATTTCTGGTATGAGTACTTTGATTCTTTGGAGAGTATTTTTGATTGGGATATTGTTGATAGGGGATTAGAGGGGGTTTTTCGAATTAAAGACTTTGAAAAGGAAGAGGTTGGGGTTTCTGGTATAAGGGTATTAGTTGATGATAATCAGGCGTTTTTTAAAAATATCTTTACTTCTTTAAAGAATTTTTCTAAAGATATCTCCCTTAAGATTTTAGATGACAAATATATTCAGACTCTCTCTACTGGTATTTTAGATAGATTAGGATATAGTGATGTAATTTGGATAGATTTAGATATTTCTCATTTTTCAATATATAGAACTAACATAGTTAGTACTGGTGGTGGGATATTTAGTAAAACTAAAGATAGTGAGATTAAATTCTCAACTTCTAAAATAGAATGGAGTAATGAGATAGGGCTAATTGACTTTGTTAAGAGTTCTAAGTTACGAGCCTTTCTCTCAGGAGATGGCTCAACCGAAGATATCTCAAATAGATGGGGGAATCTAATTGCCCATAACTGTCAGTATCTTTTGGATCCAGTACTACATGATCTCTTACGTGGTTTTACAACATTACAGATACTCTCAATTAAACAGGAAGGTAGAGAGAAGTTTGGCAATATTAATGGGAGTAATACTGCGATATTTGTAACTGGTAATATCTTAAACTTACTTACTAAAAGGGAGTTACTTTTTTCATTGATTGATGGGTTGGAATTAGAAGGGATATTCGATTTGTACTTAGACAAAGATAGTGTACTCTTCTCATATGGTAAGAGCCTAATAGAGAGAGAAAAATCCCAAGATATTACTATTCTCAAGGGAGATCTTCTCCCAAGTGCAATTAAGTTAGTTATACCAGAAGTACCCCAAAAGAGTAAGAACAAGGTTGTTTTCTCTGGACAAGCTCTTGCTCAAGATGCTCCTGCGCATAACATATATGCATTTGGTTCATCACTTCAGATTCTTAAAATACCAAAGATTGGGCAAAAGGTTGTAATTAGTGGGGAGTTAAAAAATGGAACAATATTTCCCCATCTTAATACCAAAAGTATTGAGTTTATGTCTACAAAGGGTTCCATATATTATGAATACTTAGTAATAGATGCAAGATTAAGACCCATTGTTTACGGTCCTAATCCACAGAATAACAGAGTTAAATTTAAAGTCTGGGGTGATGGAGATAAGGAGTAGGATTTTTGAAAAATATACAGATTACAAATTCAATATTCCTCTTAAAGAGGAGGACAAGGTAATTGCATGCCAGGGTAAGATTGAAGTTGGGGATATACTGTTAGAGAGGGTCGAATATCCTCTCAAGAAATCCCTTAGTGTACCAAAGATTTTAGGATGTAAGTTAGAGGAGTGTGATAGGTATATACTCAAAATCGATGGAGAATATATTCAAGAGGGAGAGGTAATTGCAGAAAGGGTTTCTAGTGGGAAATTAAATCTTACTCAATTGAAATCCCCAGTAAATGGAGTATTGGATTTAAAGAGGATTAAGCAGGGATATATAGATATACTGGGACAAGAGAGCAAGAGTGAAGTTAAGAGTGACTTTAGTGGATATATTGAATCAATTAATCCCATTGATGGTTTAGTAATATCTACTGATGCAGTATGTGTAGATGGAGTAGTTGGGAGTAATTCTAAGGACAGATTTTTTGGTAAATTAGAAATACTTGGAGATGGAAATACCATACTTAAGGAAGATATGATTAAGGATGATTATTGTGGAAAGATCGTTTGGGTTGGTCCATATCTATACAATAGGGTGGCAACAGAACTCTTTGAAAGGGGTGCAGTAGCCATAATTACATACGCTATGTCATATACAGAGTTTAGAGAAACAAGTCTTCCAGTTCTCCTTTTAGGGGGTTTTGGACCAGTTCATTGTGATTTAGAATTCTTAAAAAGGTTTCTTCAATTCAAAGATAAATTCTTGATACTGGATATGTCCGAGAATCAGTTATTCATACTCTCCAAGAGTGAGATGAGTAATAAGGGGTGGTTTGTTAAGCAGTATTTAAAACAGAAGGTAATATCTAGAGCTTCCTCTACATATGGATATATTGGTGAGGTTATTGATTATGATCAGGATAGTGGGAATGTTATGGTAGATTTTGGTAAAAAGGGTACCTCTTTAATGAATATTGGCTTACTTGATTTTGTAGATTTGTAATTATATTTACTCTAAGGATATAATGGAATTTGAATTTAAATATTAAGGTATATGAGTATGGAAAATAATGGGAACAAGATATTTGGAGTCTTAGTACTTACAGTAATCTCTTTCTGCATAGGTATAATCTTTGGAAGGAATATAGTGCCAACTTCTCAGGGATTAATTCCTTCGGGTAGTTCTAAAAGTGCAGATTTAAGTCTTTTCTGGGAAGTATGGGATACATTAGAGTACTACTATGTAGAGGAAGACAGGGTATCTTTAGAGGACAGGGTATATGGTGCTGTAAAGGGTTTAGTAGATTCATACCAAGATCCTGCTACCATATTTCTTACTCCTCAAGAGACCAAGGATTTCAATGATTTGAACAGTGGTAAATACTTTGAGGGAATAGGGGCGGAATTAGGATATAGGGATGGTGCAGTCATTGTTGTTACTCCACTAGAAGGGTCTCCTGCTAAGGCTGCTGGTATTAGAGCAGGTGACTATATCTTGTCTGTTGATGACTATGAGGTTAAAAGTGGTGACAACATATATGACATAGTGTCAAAAATTAGGGGGGAGGCTGGTAGTAAGGTTGTATTAGAGGTCTTACATAAAGGGGATTTGGAGCCCGTTAAGATAGAGATTACTAGGGGAGAGATAACTGTTCCTAGTATGACTCTTACATATATAGGGGAAGATAAAGATATTGCATATATTGATATTACTAGATTTACGGAGTCCTCATTAGCGATTTGGGAGGCTAAATGGGATCAGGTTGCTGAAGACATCTCATCTAGTGGTGTAGATAAGGTGCTAATTGATTTAAGGGGTAATCCTGGGGGTTACTTTGATGCTGGAGTATATGCTGCTGACGACTTTTTAGATGTTGGTAAAGTAATATCTCAACAGAAGGATGGTAAGGATGAAATTCAAACTTTTGATGCAACAAAGGGGGGGAGATTGTTGGGTAAGAAGGTAGTAATATTGGTTGATGAGGGTAGCGCATCAGCTTCTGAAATATTCGCAGGAGCTTTACAACAAAACGATGCTGCAACTGTAATTGGTACTAAAACATATGGTAAAGGAACTGCTCAACAAGTAATTAATCTTACTAAAGAAGCTAGTATTCATGTTACTGTACTTAAGTGGTTACTTCCTGATGGTACTTGGTTAAACAATGACAACCCAATTGTTCCTGATATTGAAATAGAAAATACCGTTGAAGATTTTGTTAAAGGTATTGATAATCAGTATAACGAGGCTTTAAAATTGATTAATCAATAAATAATTTTTAAATGTTTCAAATATGGAAGAAATTAAGAAGAAAAAGAAGGGAGAGGAAATAGAAGAGGTTAAGAAAGAGGAGAAGGTTTTAAAAAAGAGATTAAATATTAAGCATTTCCGTATATTTGGTTTAGGATTAGCCCTAATGGGTATTCTGGTGTGTATTCTATTAGTATCTCTATTTGTATCTAAGTATTTAACCCTCATAGAGAATGGGCAGGTCGAGGACGGACCAAATACTCCTACAATAACTGTAACCCAAGATGAAAATGTAGTTATAAATGTAGTTAAGGATTCCTCTCCTTCTGTAGTTAGTATTGCTATTAGTCAAGTTAC
This sequence comes from uncultured Candidatus Saccharibacteria bacterium, assembly GCA_964655705.1. GTDB lineage: Bacteria > Patescibacteriota > Dojkabacteria > SC72 > SC72 > UBA2259. Next base: position 33,789 of record CAZZPP010000002.1, read on the forward strand.
ACTAAAGAGAGGGGAGGGACTGGTTGATGAGGTAAATAATATTGGTACTGGTTTCATAGTTGATCCCAATGGAATAATTGTTACTAATCAACACGTAGTATCTGATACCCTAGCAACTTACAAAGTAATTACAAGTGAGGGTGATGAATATGAGATTGTGGAGATAGTAAGAGATGATAGTAATGATATAGCCGTAATCAAAATAGATGCAACACAACTACCAGTCTTGTCGTTAGGAGATTCGGATGCACTGGTTGTTGGACAAAGTGTCATAGCCATTGGTACTCCACTTGGAGAGTACGCAGGTAGTGTTACCACAGGGGTAATAAGTGGGTTAAATAGGTCTGTAACTACCTCTTCAGGTTGGTTTGGATCAACTACAAAAACATATGAAAACGTTATTCAGACAGATGCTGCTGTTAATTCTGGGAACTCGGGTGGCCCCCTTATTAATACCGAGGGTAAGGTAATTGGTATTAATTTTGCTACAACCTCAAATGCAGATAATATATCTTTTGCACTACCAATTAATACAGTAAAGCAGAGATTAGAAGAGTACCGAACCTATGGTAAATTTATTAAACCCTACATCGGAATCTCGTATCAAATGATTTCTGAGTATCAAGCTCTTTACTATACAGATGTAGTACCCGGAGCTCTGGTTATGAATGTAGATCCTCAGGGTCCAGCATCAGAGATAGATATTCAAAGGGGAGATATAATTACAAAAGTAAATGACAAAGAGGTAGAGCAATCATTTGCATATATTGTTCAATCCTTCAAAGTAGGGGATGAGATTACATTGGAACTTTGGAGAGATGGAGAGATTAAGAGTGTAAAAGTTACTTTAACGGAAGCAGATTAATTTTTAAAAATCTCTTTCTTCCATAACAATCTCTAACGCCCTTAATTTTAGAGTTAGGGAAGAACTCTTTAACTAGTTTTTTACTCTGTTCGAAGATGCTTGTCTCTGTTTCAAAATACATAGTCTGAATACCAAGATTCTTACTAGATACATCTCGGAATAGTTCTCTGTAGAATTTAAGACCATCCTCTCCTCCGTCAAGGGCTATTCGTGGTTCATACCCAATCACACTCTGATCTAGTTTCTTGTACATATTTGTTGGGATATATGGTAGATTTGCAATTAGAATGCTACTGCCTTTTAAGTCAGGTAATTTCTCAATTAGATTAGTTTTAATCCAGTGTATGGACTTCTCCTTAAATATCTTCTTCTCATTCCATCTAGCCACCTCTAGTGCATCTTTAGATATTTCAGTTGCATAGTAAGAGTAAAGGCTAGGATGTTTTAACAAATATCTTAGAGAAAGAGTAATACAACCGCTACCTGTTCCTACCTCAATGATATTAACGATATGTTCCTTCTCAATTATATTTTTACATTCATATACTAACTGCTCTGTCTCAATCCTTGGTATAAGGGTATCTTTTGTAACCTTGAAATTGATGTTACAAAAATTTACATACCCTTGTATATATTCCCAAGGCTCTTGTTTATGTAATCTTTGGAATATGTCATTCTCAGAGATTTTCTTCTGGGTACCTAGAAAGTTAGAGATTTCTCTAGCTATTCTGTATTGATCAGGATAATTAATATCACTAAGGAATCTTTGTATCCTGAATATTTTAGTAAGATTATTTTTCATTATCTAACATGGCAAGTTGAATACCCTCTTTCACATCGTTTATGACCTCATCAAGATATCCCAACATTATTGACTCAATATTATGCCAAGAAATCTTAACCCTATGATCTGTAACCCTATTTTGGGGAAAATTGTATGTTCTAATTTTCTCCGCTCTCATTGCACTACCAATTTGAGAGTATCTCATATCAGACCTCTTTGCATCTTCCTCCTGTTTCTTCTTCTCATACAGCCTTGATCGAAGATTAGCCATTGCTTTCTCTTTGTTCTGTGCTTGGTGTTTAGTCTCTTGACAACTAACAACAATACCAGTAGGGAGATGGGTAATTCTTACTGCAGAATCAGTTCTGTTTACACATTGACCACCTGCACCAGATGCTCTCATTACATCAATTCTCAAATCTTCAGATTTGATCTCAATATCAATATCTTGTGCTTCTGGCATTATTGCTACAGAAGCGGTAGAAGTGTGTATTCTACCAGAGGCTTCAGTAATGGGTACTCTCTGAACTCTATGTACACCACTTTCATATTTAAGATTTTTGTATACATTCTTACCACTAATATGGACAATTACCTCTTTGTATCCCCCAGACTCAGACAGATTACTATCAATTATTTGAACATCCCAGCCCTGCTTTACTGCATATGCCTTGTACATGTTAAAGAGGTTTGCTGCAAAAAGAGCTGCCTCATCTCCACCAGCCCCTGCCCTTATCTCTAGTATTACATTTCTACTATCATCGGTATCATGGAATTGCCTCTCTATCTGTATTTTCCTTCCCTCTTTCTCGTCCTCTTCAATATGTTTCTGTACCTCATCTAGTTCTATTCTGGCAAGTTCTTTAAGTTCACTATCTTCTGACTCTTCTAAAATCTGTTTAGCTTGTTCATACCTATTAATATTTTCATGGATATTTGAGATATGGGTATGTAGTTTAGTGTAGTAGGTTAATTCCGAACTTAATTCAGACATATTCTCATTAGTTTGATGAGCACCCTCCATCCTTTTTTCTAACTCTTCTTTTTTAGATTTAATGGGTTCTAGTATATATTTTTTCTTTAAAATCTCTATGTCCATACACTATGGATGATATCATTTAAATATATTTAGGGGTACTGTTACTTAGATATATTTGCGTTAGCAAGCATATCTTTAAGGGTAAGGGTAGAGGAGGGTTTAGAATCTGTCTTTTTAGCCTTTCTCTCTGCCATCTTCTCTCTTTTACTTTTAAAAGACATTTGGGAACTCTTCTTAGCTCTTTCTTCAAATTTCTTAACAACATTTTCAGTATCAACAATCTTTTGCTCTCCAGTATAGAAGGGGTGACACTTAGAACACAACTCAACATTTAGAGTGTCAATGTCTAGTGTAGAGCCTGTTACAAATGTGTTACCACATGAACATATTACCTTGAGATTCTTGTTGTATTTTGGGTGTATATCTTTTTTCATAACAAGGAGGATTATAGCAGAAGGAAAGGAGTGTGTCTATGTCTTTGATATCCTTTGAGGACAAAAAACCCGGGATTAACCCGGGTTGAATCTTGAAGTATCTATTTAATAGATATTTGTTTTGTCTCAGATTCTTTTGCTTTGGGCAATTTAACTGTTAGAACACCATCTTCAAATACTGCCTCCACACTATCTGGATTTACCAATGAAGGTAAGTTAAAGCTTTGAGAGTAGGAACAAGATTGAAAAGTTTTTAAGAAATACTTCTTTTCTTTCTCTTCATTTTGTTCTTTACTGTTTCCCTCAATACTTAAACTATCTCCTGTAACAGATATCTTGATATCTTCTTTCTTAATCCCTGGCATAGCCATTTTGACAAATATCTTGTTATCTTCTTCCCAGATATTTGCAGAGAGATTATCAAATTCTCTTAGGAAAAGATCATCCCATCTGTTTAATGGATAATTAAAAAAATCATCCATTAGAGATCTCACAGGCGTGTAGAGTGTATCTTGGGGTTTTTGATTTATTTTTACAATCTTCATAGTATTTTTAAATATTAAAATTTAAATATATATGGTTAGCAAAGGATACCACCGAGTGCTAATTTGTGTCAAGGGGTTGGGTGTTGATTTTTAGGATTTAAATAAATATACTATTCATATACATGGAATATTCTAAAAGAATTCAAAACAGAGTAAGTAGGATTGAAGGGCAGGTAGGTGGTATCAAGAGAATGATTTCTACTAATACAGATGAGGACAAGGTCATGACCCAACTTCAAGCAGTAATATCTTCTTTGGAGAGTCTTAAGTTGGAATTAGTAAAAAAGCAAATGAAGGAATCTCTTGTAGAGGATATTAGAAAATCTTTAGGTCTTTCAGAGTAAAAATCTGATATACTTTTGTAGTGTACTGCCTTGTTAATATTAGTTACTGTATATATGAAGATTAAAAATCTTGGATGGTCATCCTTTTTACTTACTGCTGGTGATATTACAATATTAACAGACCCCCTATCTTTGAAAAAGAGTGGATTAAGTTTTCCTAAAACAAGGGCAGATGTTGTACTCTTTTCTGAGAAAGAGCTCTCTGGTAAAGAGAATATTATTCAGGAGAATGAATTGTCTAAAAAGATTGAGCCTGAGCATAGGGATAGGATAATTGAAGTATCTTCTCCAGGGGAGTATGAGATTGGTGGAATGATGATTAGAAGGGGTGTTGATTGTCCTTTCTATACCATTGATGAAGCAGTTTTAAGAGTTGTATATATGGGGTTAATTGATAATACCTTAGATGTTGCTCAAACAAAGGATTTGGGAGATGTTGATGTATTAATACTACCCATTGGAAATGGTAATCTTTTCATCGATTATGAAAAGATTGAAAAGATTCTCAACTATATTGATCCCACAATATTACTACCCTGTTCATACCAGAAAGATACTTTAAAGATTGGTAAAGAGTTAAAGGGTAAGGAGGATTTCATAAAGTACTTTGGTTTTACAAATGTTAGAGAGGAATCATACTTAAATGTATCTCCTTCGCCTGAACAGGAAAACAAAAATATTGAGGTAATTTTTCTTAATTAATAAATATGGATAGAGTACCTCCACAAAATTTAGAAGCTGAGAAATCAGTATTAGGGTCCATACTACTAGATAAGGATGCATTAATTGAGGTTTCTGGTTGGTTACTTCCAATTCATTTTTACGATGAGAGACATACCTTAATATATCAGATTGTATTAGAGCTTTTTGAAGGTGGTTTACCCATAGATTTGGTTACAGTATCAGACAGATTAAAGAAGAAAAAGATTTTAAGTAGGGTGGGTGGTAGAGCATATTTAACTGAATTAGCATCCTTTGTACCTACTGCGGCTCATGCTGTTGAATATGGGAATATTGTTAAAGAGACTGCAACAAGAAGAGGCTTGATTTCTTCCTCTGCAGAGATTACAAAGTTAGCATTCGATGAGGGTGTTTCTCTTCCTGAGGTAGTAGATAGATCAGAGACTTTGCTTTTTAATGTAGCTCAGGAGGGTATAAAGAGTAATTTTGTTCATATTAAGGACTTACTTAAGGATGCATATGAAAGGGCTGCTCATGCAAAAGAGAGTGATGACTATGCAGGTGTATCAACTGGTTTTAAAGAATTAGACATTCTACTAGGTGGTTTCCAGAAATCTGATTTAGTTGTACTTGCTGCTAGGCCTTCTGTTGGTAAGACATCCCTGGCTTTGGATATGATGAGACATGCAGCTTTGATTGAAAAGAAGAATGTTGCATTCTTTTCATTGGAAATGTCTAATATGCAAATTATGGACAGACTTTTAGGTATGCAATCCGGGATTCCTTTCTGGGAGATTAGGACTAACAAGTTAACAGAAGAAAAGGTCATTAAACTTGCTAATACAATGGGTGAGTTAGCAGATGCGAATATTTTTGTAGATGATATGGCAGGTCAGCATATTAATCAGATTAGGACAAAAGCTAGGAGATTAGCCTTAGAGCATGGGGTAGACATTATCTTTGTAGACTATTTACAACTAATGCATGGTAACAGTAAGGAGAGTAGGACTTTAGAGGTTGGAGAGGTATCTCAGGGTTTAAAGAATTTAGCAAAGGAGTTAAGTGTTCCAGTTATTGCTCTTTCTCAATTATCTCGTGCAATTGAGCAAAGGCAGAGTAGAAGACCTCAGCTATCTGATCTAAGAGAGTCAGGTTCAATTGAACAGGATGCAGATGTTGTAATCTTTTTAGATAGGGAAGAGACATGGAATCCAGATACTGAGAAGAAGGGAAGTGCAGAGGTATTTGTTGCAAAACACAGGAATGGACCTACAGGTATCTTAGAGCTTGCCTTTATTAAAGAGATTGCTAGTTTCAGGAATTTGTATAAGGAGAAGAATTAGTATATACAATATATCTTTCGTTGATATATAATACACAAGTTTAGGTCGAGTGGTGGAACTGGCAGACACGTGGGACTCAAAATCCCATGCTAGCAATAGTGTGAGGGTTCAACTCCCTCCTCGACCATATTTAGATATTAATATACACATTATGGAACTAGAGAATTTTGTACTTGGTTTTTTTGATTTTGTTGGCAATGTCGACTTTAATATGTTTGGTTCATTACTAGCCGTAGTCCTAGTGATATTTTGGTTAGTCATAGTAGGATGGGTATGGGTAGACTCTGGTGAGAGGACATCTAAAACAAGTCTAAGAGTAGGCTATCTTTTACTTTCAATACTTTTAAACATCCCAGGCCTAATAATATATTTAATCATAAGGCCTAGCGATACAATAGAGGAGATATATTGGGCTGATCTAGAAAGAAGATATCTTAAATACGAGACCTCTGAGTTAGGAGATTGTCCTAAGTGTGGTGCTCAACTTTTTCCTGGATATGTTCATTGTACAAACTGTGGTTTCAGGCTTAAGGTTAGATGCCCTAAGTGTAATGTTCTAGTAGATAAGGACCATAAATATTGCGAATTTTGTGGCTTCCAAATTAGAGAAAGAGCAGTCACAGAGGAGAAGTATCCTGATGTGCAGGTTATGCAAAAACAGATTAGTGCAACTAGAGATGAGGCTACCCAAACAGTAGAATCAAAAAGGACTAGATACAAAACAGGTCATAGTTTTGTTGTTAAATTAGGTAATGCATTAATATCTTCTGGTGTAAAAATTAAAGAGAAGATACAGGCAAGCAAGCTACTTCCTAGAAAAGTTGAAAAGGATGTTCATGATGAGAGTACAAAAGAACCAAGTATTCAGTTACAAAGTGACAAAAGAGTCGTAAGTACACAGACTAAAGGAAATAATCAGAAAAGAAAGAAGAAGAAAAAGAAGAAGAGAAAGTAGAATAAAGTATTAAGGCTATGATGTGAAAGAGTTAATGTATACATTGAAAGATTATATTGGAAAGGTTAATCCTTTACTGGTTTATGTAATTCTCTTTATGTTGGCCCTCTATGTATTCTGGAGGGGTTGTGCTGAATCAAGAAAGAACAGATCTTCAATATTCGATATATTTCTCATCTCAAGTTTTTTAAGTTTCCTAGTAGGTAGAATTGTATACATTATTTTGGAATGGAGTAACTTCTCTTCATATATTTGGTATTGGTTACCCTATGAGAAATATGGTGACAAAGTCTATCTTTTTAGATTACTACCTTGGAGATTTTTTAGTATTTGGGATGGGGGCTTAGTTATAGTTGCTGTATTTGTATCTTTGATTCTCTCTCTTACTTTCTTTTCCTTGGTTGTAAAAAAATGGAGATGGAAACATATGTTTTTCTCAATATATTTTTCATCTACTACAATGTTGGGTTTTTCATTTTTGTATTTGGGTTTTACATCTGGATTTAAGGATTGGATATACAGGGGAGTAGGATTGATATTTATACTTGGTTTGTTTTTCCTCCTATTTAAGTTCATATACAAGATTGTTAAAAACCCCTTGTATGAGAAATATATTCTAGGATATATTGGTACCCTAATTGTGTTAATATCTTCCTTGTATATTGTGTATCTGTATATCTCTAGTGATCTTTCATTGTTAGAAGATATATTAGTGGGTATATTCCTCATATGGTCCTTTGTTATGTCCTTTTTCTTCATCTCTGATTTAAGGAAGGCAAAGGTTAGAATCCAGAGTGTTTCTACTGTACGTTCTGTAAAGATTGATTAAATATGTTAATTCTCTCTCTCTCTTTCCTCCTGTCTTTAATTAATGTATTTCTTTCCATATATCTTGCTAAGATAGATTTTTGTATCTTTAACAAAGGGATAGCGTTTGGTATGAGAATTGAGTATGAAATTTTCTCCTCTTTAGTTATGCTCATGCTCTTGATTGTAATAGGGGTTCTTTTAAAGGGGAATTTCAGATATATTTTTCTTTCTCTTTTTCTACTAGGTTTAAGTAATCTTTTAGTAAGAATTCTTTTTGGAGCTGTTTGTGACTATATATCTCTTTTAGGAATATCTTTTAACTTGGCTGATTTCTTCATCCTCCTAATATCATTCTACTTAGGGTTTAGAATACTGCTTCCTGAGCTTAAAAGGGTAAGTACCTCTTAATATATCTTTGTTACTCTTAATGATAGAATATATGTATGGAGATACATATTAAAGGTGAAAGTGTTGGCAAGAGATTAGATCAATTAATGCTCGAGATTTTGACCAACCAATCGTTTTCTCGAAGTATAGTACAGAGATATATTGATAAGGGTTGTATGGTGAATGGAAAAGAGTCCAAGAGGTCATACAGGCTAAAAGAGGGAGATTTATTATCTGTTGATACTCAGTATTGGGATAAGTTAAAAAAGAAGTTAGATTTAAGTAATGATATACTTCCTCAAGAAGGGGAGTTGGATATTAGGTATGAAGATGAGGACTTAATGGTAATATATAAACCTAAAGGTCTTGTAGTACATCCTGGTGTTGGCAATAGTGAGAATACACTTGCTAACTATGTACGGTACTATCTTGAGAGCAAAGGAGAGTATGACAATCTAATGGATAGGAGTGGTATTGTCCATAGATTAGATAAGGGGGTTTCTGGTTTAATGGTTGTTGCTAAAAATAAAAGTACTCAGGAGTACTTAAAGGGGGAGTTTAAGAGGAAGAGAGTTGTTAAAATATATCATGCAACTCTCTTAGAGAGTACAAATATACAACAGAATTTTGAAATACGAAAATATGTCTCAAAAATGAACATAAAATTACAACCTTGGTTGAATTGGCAAAAAGTTGAGGGATATATTGGTAGAGATAGGGTAAATAGATATAGAATGGAGTTTAAAACATACCAGTTTCGTGGTTCAAAATATGCTCTTAACTATATACTTTTTTCAAATAGCGAGGCCTTAATTAAGATTGAAACAGGTAGGATGCATCAGATAAGGGCTACTTTAAAATATTTGGGGTATCACATTAAAGGAGATAGTCTGTATGGTAATGATAAAGGGAATGAGATAATGTTAGAATCAGTATTACTTAGTTTTGTAAAGAAAAATGGTTTAAGATTACTTTTTACAGTATAGATATGTCATCAAGAGTAAATAGGTATAGGCAAAAAAAAGAGAAGAAGAAAGCAAGAAAGATACATTTCAGTATTGAAAAGATTTTCTTTCTTTTCCTCATTGTTGGTGCTCTAACCTATGGTATATATGCATATATTGGTTTCAAGAATATCAAGAGTATTGATGTTTTAAGAGAGAGTAATTCTGATTTTTACCTTCTCTCAAAAAGAAAGGATCAGTTAGATAAGACATTGATAGTATTTGAGCAGGAATATAATGGTAAGGATAAGATATCGATGGCATATCTGTATTCAGAAAATAAGGAGAAGGAGATTTCTGTTTTAACATATATTCCTGGTTGGGTTGAATATACTGAAGTAGAGGAGGATTTTGGGAGTAGTATCCCAATATCTTCTTTTAAATTTGCAGGGGAGTTTCTATCCCAGGGTAGAGGTTTTGAATATGCAATATGGCAATTTGAACAACTCTTAGGTGGTAATATTGATGAATACATATGGATTAGTTCTGATGCTTTTGAGGTTTTCTCTGACAAACTTGGGGAGGTATCTGGTGATAGTATATATGCTCAGTACTATACAAATGGTTTTGATTCTAACCAAGAGGCTTTCTTTCTAAATAGTTTCATTTCAAAATTAGGATGGATTAATCTTGCCCTTTCCTCATCCAAGTTTAAAGATTCAGAAGCAGTGATATATTCTTCCTTTCCCACATTGGGTAATACTGTTGCTAAATTAAAGCAGATTCATTCAAGTACGCTTTCTACCAGACCTTTCTTAATTGATTTAAGTAGTAGTAAGTATCTTTCTCAACAAGAAGCTTCCAGTGGGGTAGGGATTACTAGCTATATTAATACCTCGGAGTATGATCTAGTTTGGAGAGAGTTTGCAGATGATATGATAGATAGGGAGCTGGAGAGAGAAAGAGTTAGAGTGGAGATATATAATGGGAGTGGTATGTCTGGTTATGCTAGCCAGTATGCTAGAAGAATTCGAAATAGTGGGTGTGAGGTTGTCAGATATGATAATGCACCTGTACAACAAGAAAAGACTCAATTCTATGTACCAAAGCCTGATGAATTTAAATATTCATTAGAGGTTATCTTTGAACTTTTTCCTGGTTCCTATGAAATTGTTCAGGGTAGACCCTCTTTTATGACAACTGGAGATGTTGTCATCATACTTGGCAAGGATATCCCTACAGTATATTCCTTCTAACATCTTCTAAATATTTCATTCCTAATGTAGAATAGAGAATATGAATATCGTTATCATAATTTTAGCCTTACTCCTGCTATCATTACTGTTTTTAGCATTTATTGCTTTGATTAGAAGAAGTAGAGGTACTGAGATTGAGGTATTTGATGAGGTGAGAAATCCACTAGTAATGCAGATTCTTGTACCCAGAGAGAATGACAAGACACCTTTGGCAGCTGAGCAGATGTTTGCCTCTATACATGGTATATTAGGGGATAATGTAAGATCTTTGGATTTAGTTAGCTTCGAAATTGTATCTTCAGGAAATGATGGTATTAAGTTCTATGCTGTTGTACCCAAAAATATTGCGAAGTTTGTAGAAGGTCAGATTTATGCACAGTATCCTAATGCAGACATTAAATATGTACCTGACTATACGCCTCTTAAGGAGAAGAGTATGCAACTTTTTGTTACTACGGGAGAGATTGAACTGGAGAAAGATTTCATATTCCCGATTAAAACCTTTAGGAATTTTGAAGTAGACCCTTTAGCAGCTATTACTGGGGCTATATCGGATTTAAAGATTGGTCAGAGTGCATGGATCCAGATATTAGTTAGACCTGTTTCTAATTATTGGCAGAGTAATTCTAAAAAATATATTACAGACATTAAGGAGGGTAGGGATCCTTACGGTAAGGGTTTCTGGTTCAATATTGGAAACATTTTCAAAGGTGTTGGTGATAATATCTCAAATATGGGTAATGAGGATGTTTTAAGAAAAGAGGTTGTGAAATTAGAACCGGGCCAGGAGGAAGAGTTAAGCGAGATTGAGCTAAAGATGCTTAAATTAGGTTTTGAGTTTAAGGTAAGGGTTATTACAAAGGCTTCTTCTCAGATTGAGTCTGAGCAGATTCTTCGCGATATTGTTGCTAGTTTTAAACAGTTTACTACTGCTCATCTAAATAGTTTTATACATTCGAAACCTACCCAAAGTGGTAAAGAGATATACTCCGACTATATTAAAAGGTATCTACCTTCTGAGATTATTGATATTATCAATATTGAAGAACTTGCTTCTCTTTACCATATGCCTAATATATCTGTAGAGACTCCCAATATTGCTTGGAGTAGATCTAAAAAGATTGAGCCTCCAATGAATCTACCCAAAAATGGAGAGGATGGTGTTACTGTTTTTGCAGAGACTGATTACAGGGGTAGTAGATATGAGTTTGGAATTAAAAGAGAGGACAGAAGAAAACATTTCTACATACTTGGTAAAACTGGTGTAGGGAAGTCTACAGTTTTCAAGAATATGTTTGTATCTGATATCTTGCGAGGGGATGGTGCTTGTATGGTAGATCCCCATGGTGAGTTAATCGAAGAACTTTTAGACTTTATTCCACCCGAAAGAGTAAATGATGTAATATATCTTAATCCTACTGATACTCAGTATCCTGTCGGTTTTAATCTATTAGAATTAAAGGACAAGTCTCAGAGAGATTTAATCGCTGATGGGGTAGTGGAGGTATTTCATAAACAGTTTGGTACCTCTTGGGGTCCTAGATTACAATATATTCTTACTAATACAATTGCTACTGCACTAGAGGCACAGGGTACTACCCTTCTGTCTGTTACTAGATTGTTAATGGACAAAAACTACAGGAAATTTATTCTTAAGCAGGTTAATGACCCCATATTGATAAAGTTCTGGGATGAGGAGTATGCTCAGATGTCACAAAATCCTAGACTTTTGGCTGAGTCTGTTTCTCCAATACAAAACAAAGTAGGAAGATTCATTTCTTCAGCAGTAACAAGAAATATTATTGGTCAGGTAAAGTCCACGATTGATTTAAGAGAGATAATGGATAACAAGAAAATATTACTTGTTAATTTAGCTCAAGGCAAATTAGGAGAGGAAACAGCTTCCCTTCTGGGTGGAATGATTATTACTAGACTACAATCTACTGCACTAGAGAGAGTAGATATGCCTTCAGATCAAAGAAATGATTTCTACCTTTTTGTTGATGAATTCCAAAACTTTGCTACAGATTCCTTTGCGAAGATTCTTTCTGAGGCGAGGAAATTTAAATTAGATTTGTGTATGACTAATCAATATATTGATCAATTACCTTTAACAGTTAGGCAGGCCATCTTCGGGAATGTTGGAACTTTAGGATCATTTGTTGTTAGTCAGTCAGATGCAGCAATATTGGAAAAGGAGTTTGCACCTACTGTTTCTTCAGAAGATCTTGTATCTCTAGATGCACATTCAATGTATATCAAGTTATGTATAGATGGTATGACTTCTACCACCTTTAGTGCAAGATCCCTTCCTCCAAGGTATGAGCCTTTCGGTCTTAAGGAGCAAGTAGTTGCCCAATCAAGGGAGAAGTATGGTACTCCAAAAGAGGTAATTGAAGACAAGATTTTAAGATGGAGTAATCAAACTTACAGTGAGAAGGGTAACAGGTCTGCTAAAAAAGATGAAGAAGCATCAGAGGGCAACAGCGTTTAAACTAGGGTCTTTTTCTCATAGTAGTTAAGTGGTAAAATATCAGATATATAATATGTTTCTGAGCATTTATGTCAGGGCATTCTAAATGGTCAACAATTAAGCATAAGAAGGCATTAAATGATGCTAAGAAGGGTAAAGTTTTTTCTAAACTCTCTACTCAGATTACACATGCTGCTAGAAAAGGGGGAGGGGATGTAAATATGAATCCCAATTTAAGATTGTATGTAGACAAGGCTAAAAGTGTAGGTTTCCCAATTGACAGAATTGAAAAGGCAATATCGAAAGGTACAGGCCAGGGCTCTGATGGTATTACATATGAAGAGATTACATATGAGGGATTTGGACCTAATGGAGTACAGATTTTAGTTGACACCTTAACGGATAACAAGAATAGAACAGTAGCAGATTTGAGACAACTTTTTGATGAGATTGGGGGTAGTCTTGGGGAGAGTGGTTGTGTATCATGGAATTTTAATGTCAGAGGTCTAATTGTTCTCAGAAGTGGTCATATGAAGAAATCAGAGAAATTTGGTGGTGTAGATGAGTATGTTAAAGAGAATAGGGAGGAAGTAATGATTAGATTAATGGATCTTGATGGAGTAGAGGATATTAAAGAAGTCGATCTTGATGGTATAGAAGTATATACTCAATTCGCAGATTTAGCTAAAGTTAGAGATTCCATTTTAGACTTAGGATATTTGATAGAGGAGGCAGATATTTTCAAAGAGCCTAAGGTTACAAAATCTCTTACAAAAAACGAATTAGAAAAAATTCATAATGGTCTTGAAAAACTGGATGACCATGATGATGTACAGAATGTATGGAGTAACTTGGAGTAAATTAAGATATATAGATATGAGAATATTAGGTATAGACCCTGGACTGGCTACAACGGGTTGGGCTATTGTAGATTTTGATAGTAAGGGTAACCCTTATCCTGTTGATTATGGTGCTATTCTTACCCCCAAAGGTCTTACAGTGTCAGCAAGATTAGAGGAGATATATGTTGATTTAAAGAGTCTAATCAAAAAATTCAAGCCTGAATTAGCTGGGGTTGAGACATTAATTTTCTGTAATAATCTTAAAACAGCAATTTCTGTAGGAGAAGCAAGAGGTGTGGTACTGTTGGCTTTACAGGAAGGTAATTTACCCATAAAAGAGTTTACTCCATTGCAAGTAAAAAGTGCTGTAACAGGATATGGTAAGGCTACTAAAAGACAGGTTCAAGAAAATATTAAGATGTTGTGTAATCTAGAGGAGATACCTAAGCCAGATGATGCTGCCGATGCAATAGCAGTAGCAATTGCATCTAACAGTCAATAGTAGTCCATTATGGGGTGTAGTATAATCATTTTAACTATATAATATCTATTTTTACATATTATGGTAGATAAAGAAACAGTTATTCATGGCATAGGGTATGAGCATATGGAGAGTAATGTTGATAGAAGGATCTCTGATATTCAGGATTTTGTTAGTGGGACAATTGCAAACGATATAGAAATAGGTAAGAAATTGAGTAAAATGACGGTTGAAAATCTTAATAGTATAACTGCCTTACCAATAGAAGAAATCGGAACTGTTAAATATAATTATGGAGGCGTGAATGGAGAGCCAGCTCCCCGTCTGGGTGTTTTTAAAACCAGACTTACACTTGTTCCAGAGCAATTAACTGAAATTATTGGCTCGGGTTATTTACATGAGAGCTCTTGGGTTAATTGTCTTAAATGGATGATGCAAGAAAAACTACTTCTCGTTAGGGACCCTAATGAGGATTTAGTACAAAAGGAGTGGGGAAAAATAACTAAGGGTGCTTTTTATCAAGCAGAACCATATCATAGGTTATTTCTATTAAACAGGAGGGGTATTCTTGCTATCGATTCAGGGATTTTCTCTATGCGAACATTTAAGATAAAGAATTTGGAATTCTGGAATTATCTTAGGAGATTGGAATATCAAATTGCTAGGGAAGAAAGAAGGAAGTCATATATCATATCTCATCCTAAAGTTAAAGATACTGATTAACTTAGAGGTTAAGGATTGGTATTATTTAATCACTCCTTTAAGTTATCCTGTATAATGTAAGAATGATTTCATATATATCAGGTAAAATACACAAAACAAGTATAGGGAAAACACCATATCTTGATATACTTATTTCTTGTGGGGTAGGGTATAGGGTATTTGTAACATCTCAATTTCATTTTTCTGAAAAGGGGGAAGACGTTGCAGTATATACTAGTTTCCAGGTTAGGGAGGATAGTCAAATGCTTTATGGTTTTAATACTCAAGAGGAGAGAGACTTCTTTGAGGAGTTACTCTCTGTTTCAGGGATAGGGCCAAGAACTGCTCTTTCGATTCTTTCTACATATACTTTGGATAGGGTCAAAGATATCATTTTAGAGGGTGATTCTAAACTTCTGAGCAAGACTCCTAACTTAGGTCTTAAGGGTGCACAAAAAGTAATACTTGAATTAAGGGGTAAGATTGATTTCCATAGGGAAGATCAACAGGTTGAGGAGAATCAGAAATTAACGGAATTAAAAGATGCTCTTAGGGTTTTGGGATTCAAGGGGAAAGATTTAGAGGATGGAGTTAAGAGGGGAGAGAAGGAATTAAGGAAGGGAGATGTTGATATTGAAATACTAATTAAGAGAGTTTTACAGAATACAAATGATTAAATCAAGTAAAAAAACAGGAGAAAAGAATCCCGGAACAAAGAGTAGGGTAGTAGTTAGTAGTATAGAGGTAGAGGAGGCTGAGCAGAAAATTCGTCCATCTAAGCTTGATGAGATGATTGGTAGGAAGCAGGAAAAGAAAACTATTAGGATGATGGTAGATTCTGCGAAGAAGAGGGGAGAGGTAGTAGATCATATTCTTTTTTATGGTCCTCCTGGACTTGGTAAGACTACTTTTGCTCTAGCTATTGCTAATGAGGTAGGTTCTTCAATTAGAATTACATCTGGACCTGCAATTGAAAGGCAAGGGGATTTGGCTGCTATATTAACTAATCTTAAGGCTAATGATATTCTCTTTGTGGATGAGATCCATCGTCTATCTAGAGTAGTTGAAGAGATTTTGTATCCTGCAATGGAGGATAGGGCTCTGGATATTGTAATGGGTAAGGGACCTTCTGCTAAAACAATTAGATTAAGTCTTGAACCTTTTACCCTGATTGGTGCTACTACACAGATAGGGAAGATTAGTGCTCCCATGAGGGATAGGTTTGGATTAATTCAGAGGTTAGATTTTTTCGAGGATGAGGATATGATTGAAATATTAAAGAGAGCATGTAAACTCTGGGAGATACAAATAGAGGAGGAAGCACTTAAACTCCTTTCCATTGCTTCTAGAGGTACTGCAAGAGTAGGCTTAAGGCTTTTGAGGAGGACGAGAGACTTTGCTCAGAGTAATAATGTTAAGATAGTATCTCCAGAGGTTGTTAACTCTACAATGAAACTTTTGGGAATTGATGATATTGGGTTAGAAAATCTTGATAGGGAAATACTTAGGGTAATATATTTCAATTTTGATGGTGGTCCTGTAGGTGTTTCAACATTAGCTGCAAGTATCTCCGAGGAGGTCTCTACACTTTTAGATGTACATGAGCCCTACCTTATGAAGTGCGGATTGATTAAGAGGACATCTAGGGGTAGAGTACTTACTCCAAAGGGTATAAAATATGTAGAGAGTATATGGCAATAGAGGGAGATGTTATCAAAACAGAAGATTCTGTAAAAAGGGGGAAGTTAATAGCCCTAGCTTTGTTAATAGGGCTATCTATGTTTGTACAAACATTAATCAAAACCCAGGATGTAACAATTGCTAGGACATTAATTACATCAATAATATATCTTCTTCTTTCCTTTGCTGGATTAGTATGGGCATTTGATTTTCAAGTTAAGATCAAATCATTGCCTTTTCTTTTGCATAGTTCTCTGTTTGTAATGTCTGAATATCTCTTTATACAGTTATTCTTTGTTGAGAAATTTAGTCGTATATATGAAGGTATTCTGTTATTAATATTAGTTGCATTGGTATCAATAGGTTCATACATTTCATTTTTAATGGCTAATGTCTTTAATGTTAATCTGTACAAGAGTATTCCTCTTGCCAATGTTGGTAGAACGACCTCATATATAATTTCAACACTATCAATCTTCTTTTTAACTTTTAGCTTACTCTCAATTCAACTCCCAATATATATTCTTCTTCCTATACAATTAGGTATAAGTATATTCTTTGTATATATTCATTTGAGTAATTTAGGATACGAGGGTTTTGTACTTACTCGTAAAACAGTATTGGTTTCCTTAATTGTGTTTATTATGTTTTTAAGTTCCTTTCTATCTGGAATTATTCATGAGGTTTGTGCACTTGCCCCAACGGTAGGGTACTTTGTAGGTATTGGGATAGCCAATATTAAGAGGGATAGTTCTAAGAATAGTTTAGAGTATATATTATATATTCTTGCATTAATTGGTGTAATTATTCTTAATTTTGTATTAAATATTTTCTCATAGATAGCAAGAAGTAGGGGAGTAGGGCTAATAGCAAAAAAGAGCCCATAGTTTCACATGTCCCATAGTAATTATCAATGTGGATAACTTTGTGTTAATAGGTTGAATTAAATATATTGATATCTATATATGAGGGTAGTTAGTAGTAAGTGAGGGACTAGTGTGTTCATGGGTGGTGGATATACCATCCCCTATACTTGATATATGTTATGATTTTTAGTAATATGTAACCGAGTATAATCATCCTTATATGCGGTCCTAAGCCAGGAGAGTCCTAGGAGGAGTATGTGACTATATATTTTTAATATTATTTATTAATGATTAACTTACTGAAATATATTTTTAATTTATTAATTTCATTTATTAAATTTCTCTTAACTACGTTTACTCTTCCTCATTTCATAATTTAGGTCCCCTACTTTGATTTTAAATTTTAAAAAGATAATATATACATATGAAGAAAACATATTTACTAAGTAGTATACCTAAGCTTCCTGATCAAGATACATATTTTCTAAGTCTTCAAAATGATGCTTACAGTTACCAAACCATAATTAGTTATGCAAGGGATTTGTCTATCTTTAGTGTATATTTACACTTTAATAATATCCAATTTAAAAATCTTTCTAAACAAGACGTTTTAAATTACAAAGGATACCTAAGTAGTGGGAATCATTTAAGAGATTTGGATAGAATAAGGGAGAAATGTGTAGAAAGTGGCTTTAAATCAATACAAACAGGAAGCGAGGCTCTTAGCGCCTCAACAAGGGCATCAAAAAAAACTAGTGGTATGATTGGACCTGTGGAGAATGGGGGAAAGGAAGAAAATAGCTTAAGTCGTTCTCCACAGGTATATGAGGAGGACTTCTTGTGTAAAGTCTATGGTAAGGTCTATGGTTCACTTGGTATATTGGAGAGGCCTCTTAATTCTAGAGCTAGAAGTAAAAATGGTTTGGATGCTAGAAGTATTAACCGGATGTTGTCTGCTTTAAGATCGTATCTTAAATTTAGAATTGAATTTGATTTGGATATTCCAATTCCTCCGGATAGTATAAAGATGGTAAGAACTGATAAAAAGGTTAAGAAAGTTGCATCTTTAGAGGAACTAGTTAGTCTAATTGAATCACCAATGGAGTTCGAAAAAGATGAGCGTGTAGCACTTCGTAATAGATGTATGCTAGAGATGTTGTTTGCTACTGGTATGAGAATATCGGAGTTGATTGGATTAAATATGGAGCAGTTAAATGTAGAGGGTAAGATATATGTAACTGGTAAGGGCAAAAAAGAAAGGGCAGTATATATGACTCAGAGATCTTTAGGATGGTTAAACAAATATTTAAAGTTGAGATTAGAGTACGCCTTTTCGGATAGAGAAAAAGAGGAGCAGCCAGGAAGTATTGAAAAGGTGTTCTCAGATTTAGGAGTTGAATCTCAAGCCATGAAACCTCGTGAAACATCTTCTGATGAGACAATCTCCAAGGGTTTGAATTTAGAAGTTTTTGATACAGAGAACAGGAAATATATTAAATTAATAGAAGAGTATAGGAAGAGTAAGTTCCTAGAGAAATTCAACTCCCCTGCCCTATTCATACCTTTCGTTGGTATTAGGAGTAAAAAACCGAATTCTAGGATATCTACTAACTATTTCCAAGAAAAAATTGCTGATTACAGAAAAAGATTAGGTATTCAAATTCCTACATCAGCGCATAGTTTAAGGCATGGTTTTGCAACATATATGGCAGAGGATGGTGCTAGTGCAGTAGCATTACAGATTCTTTTAGGTCATGAGAGTTTAAATACAACTACTAAGTATGTTCATGCTAGTGAGAAATTTGCAGAAGATACGGTTAGAAAGAATCATCCCTTAAAATAGGAGTCTATTCCTCAGATTGAGGAGTCATACTTTTGTAAATATCAGTTTCTTTTGCTCTTTCTAAAAGCTGTTGAGCATCAGGATCTCCTGCATTAGCTCTTTCTAATAGGGCTTTTGTATCTTGTACATTCTTTTCAAATGTATCTACTAAGTCTAGATACATATTATTAATTTCAGTTGGTGCTTCATCTCCATATGTAGTAAATGCAATCTCTTTTATAATGGTTTCAAAATGTTCAGGAGATTTCGCCTCTTTTATTCTATTCTCAATTACTATCAATTCCTCATTACTTAGTTTTTCTGCTAAATCTTGGAACAGAAGGTCCAGAATCTGCTCAGAGAGAAGATTGTAAAAGTCTTCAGCTTCTTGTTGGGGTAGACCCACTTCGATTATTCTTTTGATTATCTCTTCTTTCATTTACTCTAAATATTAATATTAACTATTTTTGTAGCATCTCTGCTGCTTTCTGTGCAGCCTGTGCTGGATTCATATTCCCATACGCTGCTCTTAGAAATTCATTTACAATATTCCCACTACTTTGTCCCATCAGTTTTTCCTTTGGAACTAATTTTGCAAGTTCTCTAAAGAAGTCACCTTGTAACTCTCCACTTCCTCCTCCCGCATTAGTTAAATATACTTTGTCTCCAAGCCATCCCATATCATTGAAATTCCATCCGAAATCAGATGCATTAAATGTTTCTTCAGGAATCCAATTCTCGATTGAAGGTTGATTTAATGTTGCTTCTAGACCTTGATTAAGGTTAACTTCTGGATTTGGGGTTACATCAGAAATGGGTTGTGTTGTTTCTGCACTTGCTTGAGAAAGAGTAGCTTCAGGACCAATTGGGACATTAGGAACTGGTTTGTTCATCCCAATATATATATCCTTTCCAATTATCCCTTCAAACAGAGTCCCTATACCATATCCTGTTGATCCTCCTATAAAAATGGCTCCTACTTCACCAAACCTGTTTGCCCACCATTGAGTTCGTTTCTGTTTTTGGTCCATTTCAAATAGTTCGGCAGCTGTTTTCCCAGTTCTAGGTTCATATTTCATTGAGTTAGATTTTGCTCTCATTTTGTCTCCTAGGGATTGGAATACATGTTTGCCTACGATTCTACCACCCAATGTAATAGCTACCGCTGCTGCTGCTGTTACTGCTGGTGTAGCCACTGCAACTCCAATGCCTGCTAATACTGCAACTCCTGTGATGTATTTCTCCTTCGTTTTCCTTTTTCTTTCACTTTCCTGAGTAGCAGTCTGTATCTGTTTATCTATCGTTTCTTTTTGTTTTAATATATCAAAATATCTGATCTTTTGAGCATCGGTAAGGCCTCCAGAAGTAAGTTTCGATTCGAGAGCAACTAATTCGTTATTCAATGCAAGGGATCTTTGCTCAGGAGTATTTTCTCCAGAGAGTTCCCTTACCCTTTCTTGAAGATCTCGAATTGCTTCTGCATCACTTGATACAGGATTTGGCATTGGAGTAGATTCAGGGGTAGAAGTTGTAGTACTTGTTGATTGTCCACTATTATTTTCAGGAATAGATACTGACTCTACATCAATGATTACTGGTTCTTGTGGTTGAACAGGTTCGTGGGTCTGTTCTGGTTGTGGAGTTAATATTTCATCAGGTTGAATGGGTTGTTCAGGTTGTTGTGTTGTAGACTCATTGGTTGTGAAATCAGAAGGTATGGGTTGGTCTACAGTAAAGTTAGTGGGTTCGGTGTCATGTTCCTCTTGAGTCGCTTCTGTTTCAGGTTCAGGAGGTTGTTCTACTGTAGAATCAGTAATATCTTGAGATTGTTCAGGTTGTGGTTGTGTTACTGACTCAGAGGAAGTTTTTTGGTTCTCCTGATCCTTATTTACTAGTTGTTGGAAAAAACCGATTTCTATCTTATTTCGCTCATTCATGAGGGTACTTAACTCAATCAATTGTTCTTCAGGGGATTTATTAGGATCTCTCTCTTCTAAATATTTTTGTATCCGAATATTTAAATTGACAAGTTCCGCCTTCTCCATTTCTTTTCTTGCACTCTCTATTTGATTTTGGGTAAAGTGTAAACGAGCACCAGGTTGTTGACTACCAGTAAATTTCATATTTTCATCTCTAAAAGTAGCTCTGTCAGAGCCATGAGTGGCGTCATATATGACTTGTGCTCTAGTTTCTTCCATCTTTTGTTGTTCTGGAGTAAGAGATTCAATCTTTTCATCCTTATGTGTAGCTACGACAATACTTTCAGTTCTCTGTTCATTTGCTAATTTCTCGTAAATGGATCCCTCTAAAGGATTAAGTGTCTCATCATATTCACTTAAATCAATATCATTAGTAGTTGGCTCTTGGGGGGTTACCTTACCAGTAAGAGTATCCTTAACATCACCTTGAGAATTGATAATTAGGTCGTTATTTGAATTTGGTATTTCCCCACTAGAGACATCCTTAACATGACCTTGGGAGTTGATAATTAGGTCGTTATTTGAATTTTGTATTTCGCCATTAGAAACATCCTTAACATCACCTTGAGAATTAATAGTAATGTTGTTATTGTTGTCATCTTGAACAATTTCACCGAATTCGTTAAAAGACATTGTTTTAGGTACTAATATTATATCTTCCTAATGCCTATTCTTGGGAAATTATGATAGGCAGATTACTATTAAAAGGATAATATTTTATACAATTAAAGTCAAGGAAAATTTTGGGATAGAAATATATATTTTTTTGATATACTATGTATTAATATGAAATTAAGAAAGAGTAAGAGAGTAAAGTTTGAACAAATATCAAAGTTCCTTGAAAGAAGATTCCCTGAAATACTCTTAATATTACTCTTACTATTAATATGTATACTCTCTATTCAACCAGGTAAATATCTATTATCTAATGATAACTACTCTCCTGAACTTAACCCTACCCTATCAGTATCAAGATACTTAGAATCTCCAGCATGGAGAGGGTACAGGGTACTGGGTTTTGCATCTGAGAGTGAACAGGCAGATGTGTTTAGATCTTTGTTCTATGTAGTTTTCAACTTATTTCTTCCTTCTTGGTTAATTAGCCAACTCTTTTATTTTGTTTCATTAGTCGTTGGCTCAATATGTATAGCGACATTACTTAGAGCCTTAGTTAAGAAGAGTAAATTAAAGAGATATTCAAACTGGGGTTATCTATTAGGTGGTATTACATATTTTACTACACTTTGGAGTATGTGGCTCTTTTACCAGAACATGGCTCCATATATTGTTAATTTCGGATTTCTCCCACTACTCTTGCTTTTTGTATATCGGTACTCTCGACAGGATAATGCAAAATATTTAATACTAATTTTGCTTTCCTGCATACTCTTAACTCCGACTTTTGTCATTGCGACCCTTTTCATTATTGATTTCATATTTATTTTCTCTTTTACAATATTTGTTAATTTTACATCTCGATATGGGAGAAGAAGAGAGATGAAAAACATATTAATTACAATTGTGATTTTCTTGTTAACCCAATTATTCTGGATACTTCCTTTTATTCATTATACTTTTACAAATAGCTCGGACATTATCAATTCATATACCAACAGGAGTATTACTTCTAATGTAATTGATTTGGAGAGTGATTCTCAGACCTTAATTAATTCAGCTAGGTTTTACAACAGGTCTCTTTTTGAGAAAGACGGAGAGAGAGATCTCTTTGTTATGTCTGATTTGTATCTTACATATGATTTTTACAAGGTATTAGGTCTTTTTCCTGCTATATTTTCAATTATTGCTTTGATATTTGGGTTAACTAAAAAGAACTTTAAATTACTCTTTTGGGGTGTAATTGGTCTTGTATCCCTTTTTTTAATTAAAGTACACAATCCCCCCTTTGGAGAAGTATTTAGATGGTTACAAGAGAGTGTTCCTCTCTTTAAGCAGGTTTTTAGATGGCCATTTTCTAAATTAGGACAAATATATCTAATCTGTATTACAGTTCTTTCTACTTTTGGGTATATATATTTAACAAGATTCTTTGCTTCATTCATAGAGAAGAAATTCTTGAAGAGAACCTTTATACTGGTTAGTTTTGTATCAATGTGTATTATGCAATTAATATATTCTGAGTATATGTTTAGAGGAGATACCTTTGCAGACAGGGCAATGGTTGATGTCCCGAAGAGATATTTTGAATTGAATGAATATCTCAAAGAAAATGACCCTACAGGTAGGATATATTACGCTCCTCCATCGAATAATAATTACTTTAGAGAGTATGAATGGGGATTTTGGGGTTCCCAATTCATCTCATATATTCTTCCAAACCCTGTAATGGATATTTCTTCTGCAGTAGGATCAGATGTCGGCGAGGATGCTATGCTTAGGATATCTAATGTAGTTCGTTCAGAAAAGAAGGACGAGTTCCTTTCATTAATGAATAGATATGATGTTAGGTACGTTCTTTTTGATGGGAGTATTGATATGGAGGGATATGCTTTTGAATTAGAGGAAGAGAAGGTAAAGGAATTGTTTGCAGATTTGGAGGTTGTTTGGTCAAAAGAGGATTTAGTGCTTTACAAAATTCCACTTACTCAAGAGGCTAAATATTCTGAATCATTATCAGAAATGGATTCTAAAGAGGTTTTTGTTAAAGATATCCCAAGATACCCTACCCTCTCTCCTTTGGATATGCAGTTAGACAATGTAAGAATTTCGGATGGTGAAATAGTGGGAGATTTCGAGTATAGAGGGTTTAGTACATATATGTATTCAAACTTACTACCTGAATCATTAAATAGTTTACCCTCAAGGGTAATCTATTCTAATGGTAATATATTTGTCTATCCATCCTACCCGTATGTTAAGGGTGATATTTCAGTAAAACCATTTAAGCAGTACGATGGTAGTTATGAGTATTTCTCTTTAGGCCAAAGAGTAGTAAGAAAGGATGAACTAAAAGGGGGCATTACGGTTCAAGAGGAGTTTAATGCCAAGAATTCAGTATATGGTTTTTCTGAGAGGGACTTTGTATCTGTAGATATGAATCCCCTTCTGTTTCTTACTAAAGGGAGTGATTGCTCGGGAGGAAATGTAATTGAAAACACTTTTGTTGAACCACAGGAAGTGTCCTCAGGATTCAATTTAAGAGGTAGTTCTGATTCTCCTTGTGTATATACTGGAATCCCCATAGATACGTCTAGAGGAGGAATTTTGGAAATTAGGATAAATTGGGAAGCAGATATGGGTAACTTCCCCGGGTTCTGTATATTTTCAAATACGCAGAACAAATGTCTCAACAAGGAGAAATTTCTCTCTTCTCAAAGTCCGTATGGAGATGTAGAGTACCTTTTAGATACACTTTTACAACCAGATGAGAGAGTGTCTCTCATATTGTATGCTTCAAACAAATCAAATGACAGTATATCAGAGGTATTGTTTAGGAGTGTAAATATTAAATTTGCCCCTCTTAAGACACCATTACAGTTAGTGTCCTCTTCAGATATATGGGAACCAAAGGATATTTTTCTAGATGATGGGAATATATATACAGTACATATCCCAATTGTCCTTGGTAATGCGGGATATCTCTACCAAGGATTGGATTCACAATATTTAATATGGCAGCCAAACAGATCGGATTCTCAAAGTGAGATTTTTGATGTTTATGCTAATGATGGTCAATATCAAATAGTTCAAGATGATTACATTAATCAAACAGCCAATCTTTTCATTACTAACCCTAATTCTAAGTATCTAGTGTATTGGAAAGGAGTGAATATATCCAATATTCCTTCCTCCATATGCCTAATCTATGACAAAGAAGAGAAATGTTGGTTTAGTGATATGTTACTTAGTGATACTACCTCCTCGTACCTTAATGTCATAAATGTCAAAAATACAGAGAGACTCTTAAATGTAATATATTCTAGTAATAGCCATAAACTAATAAGCCAGAATGTATTGAAAGAATTTCTACTAATGCAATTCCCATCCTCCTGGAAAAATCTAGAGTATATCCAAGAAACAGATAGTGAGTTTGAACAAAAAGAGATGAAGTCAGTTTTTAACTCCTTTAATTCAACATATTACAAAATACAAAGGGAGGATTTAGCAGATACAGACAATGTCATAATCTCAATACCCCAAGCTTCTAGTACAGGATGGGTAGCAATTGCTAGAAATGGTTTCTGGTTGTCTACTTTAGGAAATGATACTCGTGTAAGTATAAAGGGGTGGAAGCAAGGCTGGGATATATCAAATGTTGAGTTTGATTCAATTTCTGTCCTCTATTGGCCTAATCTACTCTCATACCTTGGATATATTTTAATATTATTAACAGGTACATACTTATCAATTAAGTTCATACAGGAAAGAAAAAATGGAAAAAAGTAATCCTTTGGTATCAATAGTTATACCTGTACATAATGGAGAAAAATATATTAATGAAAGTATAGATAGTTGTTTAGATCAGACATACAAGAATATTGAGATTATTGTTGTAGATGATAAGTCAGAGGACAGGACTTTAGAGATATTAAAGGGGTACAAGGATAGAATTAAGGTAATACCTGTTGAAAAACAGAATGGTTTAGGTAATGTAATAAATATTGGGATAAGAAACTCTAAGGGCAAATACATAGCTAGAATGGATGCAGATGATGTTATGTATCCTACTCGTATAGAGAAACAGATAGAGTATTTAGAGTCTAATCCTAATTGTGTAGCTATTGGTGGTCAGATAGATATTATTGATGAGATTAGTAAAGTAACTGGTCATAGAGAGTACGCTATTGAGGATAGAGATATTAAAAAGAATAGATTTCTTTTTCAACCTTTTGCACATCCAGCAGTAACTTTAAGAAAAAGTACTGTAGAAGATATTGGTTTGTATCCTGAGAATATGTGGAAGGTTGAGGATGTTAAATTTTTCTTAATTCTAAGTACTAAGGGGGAGTATCATAATCTTGAGGATACTGTACTTAAGTATAGGATGACTTTTAAAACAGAGAGTCAATCTAAGATGTTAGATCATTTTAAAAAAACTAATGAGATACGCAAATGGGCTATTAAGGAGTTAAATATTAAACCTACTGTTAGAGAGTATGTAATATGGAATATGCAAAAGATAGGTGTTAGGGTTTTAAGTATTCTTCCTTCTACTCTTTTTATGAAGTCATTTGAATTGTTTAGAAAACTGTTTAAGTAAAAAAAGAGGACATCCTAAGATGTCCTCAATGTAATATTTTTTGTCTTTTCGTCTTTAATATTTTTCAATATTTTTAGACTCATCAGTAGGATATATATTTTTAATAAATATTTAATCCTAGAAGACTCTAGCGTGTGATGATTGTTTTTTGGGGTTTTTTAATGATCGAAGTCAGAAAAAAGGATTATCCCAGAAAACGGCTAGAGTTTATTTTGTTTTAGGAAGTAATTATTCCTAATTTCTTTTATTTTCATTTCTTCCTCCTTTTAAAAGGAACATAATTTTTATTTTCAGCAATACCACTTGGTATGCATTCTATCTCCAATAAATATATTAGAAACATAATGCATACTATTTGGATGCTTAAAAGAAGAAAAATACTTTAGTATTTCATCACACACTATTTTGTTTTAAATATATAAGACATAAGTCTATATAATATACTTAAAAACTTTTAAAAGAACTTGCTAGAATAAAAATTCAATGTAATATTTTTGTCTTTTCGTCCTTAATATTTTTCAATATCTTTAGACTCATCAGTAGGATATATATTTATTAGATATTAATCCTAGAAGACTCTAGCGTGTGATGATTGGTTTTTGGGGTTTTTTAACAACAATTAAGTGTTAAAAAGATAATCCCAGCAACCGGCTAGAGTCGATTTGAAATTACTTGTAAACAGGCTTGTAGCCGGGGTCCGTGGTGAAAGGCTGTGCAGCAATGCATTCAAGAAATCGAGCTTCTTGATATTGGTACACATATGCACCTGCTGTATACTCCATAGGAGTCCCTTTTACAACATAGACATCGCCGGGATTTAATCCTTTTGGATCATAGACATAGTTGATTGTACAAAAAGTACAACTACCATCTTCCTTTACAGGAATCCCTACGATTTCAGCCTGACACCAGCCAGTATTAACTTCTCCTGGAGCTGGTTCAACTGTGGTTACAGTTTGTTCACATGTAGGACACTCTTGGCATGGAGCAATTTGGCATCCATCTGAAGCCATCAATCCTCCAATGTCGTAGCAAGCTGCGACATAGTCCTCTGAGAAATCCTTCTTCGCCAAGCAACATGCGCTTAAGCAAAGGGCCAATACGACAAACAAAACGACAATCTTATTCATTTTTCCTCCTTTAAGGAAATAAAAATCATTTATTTTCAGCAATACCATTTGGTATGCATTCTATCTCCAATAAATATATTAGAAATATAATGCATACCACTTGGATGCTAAAGGAAGAAATAGACTCTACTTATTCATCACACGCTATTTTGTTTTAAATATATAAGACATAAGTCTATATAATATACTTAAAACTTTTTAAAGAACTTAGAGTTCATAAGAACTCATAAAAGATATTTAAAGAGAATATCTCTCTATGAATACTTATGTGTATTTGAATGAAAATTTATTATTAAAGAGCAGACTTTATTAACAATTAACTACTTATATTATACTATAGGTTGGAATAAATATCAATACTTGAAATAGGTTAGGTCAGGTTTATTTCTTAATGAGCAATTAATTATTAAGATACATATATTATACTATAAGTTTAGCAATTTTTCAATATTTCCTACTCTTCATAAATATTTAATACTCTTTTGTTAGCATTGAGATATGGTATCTAAATCATGCTATGTATTCATTGATTCATCTAATCTCTTCTATGGAGGGAAGAGAAGATTGGGATGGAGAGTAGACTATCTTAAGTTATTTAAATATCTAAAAAGAAGATATAGGATGAGAGAGATCTTCTATTATTCAGGAGTAGAAGCTCATGGTTTTGAACCTCTACTTTTATCGTTAGAGAGATATCCAGTAGAGAGTTTATACAAATATCTCCAAGAGGAGTTTAAGAAAGCAGATAGAGAAGAAAAAGAATCCCTCCAGAAAGATATCTCTAGGGCGAAGTTTTTAAGAAAGATAGAAGAGTTTGGCTATACTCTTAGATTAAAACCAATTAAACATTTAAGAGATTTCAAAGGTAGGATAAAGAGTAAGTCTAATTGTGATGTTGATTTAACTCTTGATGCTATTAGATTGGAGAAAGAGTATGACACTTTTATACTGCTTTCAGATGATGGTGATTTTGAAATACTTCTTGGATATCTAAGAGAAAAAGGGAAGACTATTGTAGTAATAGCAAACAGTGACAATACAGCAAGAATTATAAGGATAGATACCAAGGGAACTTTATAGATTTCTCTAGAATTAAAGAAGTAATTAAAGAATAAAAATGGGAGGATCGCCCATATAGGAAGGTCCTCCCGAGGTCTAGTGTTTAAGTATAATCTAAAGATTACTAATATTCAAGAAGATATTTATGAACAATGTAGGAGTGTAGAATAAGAAAAAGTGGCATTTACGGTCGGTCGAAACCTTAGATTAGTCCAGTTATGGTAATTCGCATATTGTATTTCTTTCTAAACGGTATCTCAGGACAACATTTTACATATTACTTAACGGAAATATCTATAAGAAAGTTTTCTATCTCTTTATCTGAAGGAGGGTTATCAATTCTCCATATTACCTCTTCTGAATAATCAATATCTTCAAAATAGCACAACTGTTGTAAAAACATTCTTTCTGAAAATATAGTACCATATATATCCTTGGCCTCTTTAATAATATCTTTTATGGAGTACTCCTTTAGCAATATATACATATCTACATAGTCTTTCCATTTTCCTCTTCTACCTAGTGTATATGCCTTCATTGCTCCTATTGTAAGTGGAGATGCAATAGAAATCTTCTCTTTTTTCTCTATGCCTTTTACTTTGAAAGGATATCTTAGAAATGTAATCTTAACAGAATTTATGAATATTGTATATTCATCTAATTTATCAATTACACTCTCTATATCCCTATATCCTAAATCAATTAACTCTTTCAAAATATCTTCATTTTTAAATCCTTTGTAAGAAAACAAATCAAAATCTAGAGATTCTCTATGACCAAGTTGAAGAGCAAGTGCAGTTCCTCCAGCTAAGTAAAACCCTTTTTGCGAGAAATGTTCTACGATATTAAATACTTCAATCTGTTTTGGATTTAGTATGTATTTATGCATTTCTCTTTAAATATAGATCGATATAATTAATAACTAAAGGAGACAAGTTTGACCTTTTTTTGTTTCTCAGTTTAAAATATTCTTTTTGAAAATCTTCTTTTTCTTTTAACACCTCCCTTAGCTGGTTCATGTCACCATAGTTAAGAATTCTTTCAAGAATGGCTAGTTCGCTTAGTTTAGCAATCTTTTCTTTAGGGATATCCCAAAATATCTTGCTATTTCTTATAGATTCTCTCTTTAACAAAATTGAAAATGTATTCATACCATTATTATATCAAAAAAAAGAGGAGGCTTCCCTCCTCTATTAGTTATCTATATTCCTTTAAGATATTTGTACTAAACACCCTACTCTCTTTCATAGATATCATAAAGATATCTTTAAGCATTCTACTAATATCTTTAATATTTGCAGATGTAGAATCAGATCTATTCTTGTTTAAATAGAAAGGTACTACAGATACGTCATATCCTACCTTACCTATCTCATTTAATATCTCTGAGTCAATAGCAAATCTATTTACCTTTAAATTAGGTAATATTCTTTTTATCAAATCTCTTTTAAAGAGTTTTAGTCCACAACCTACATCTGTAATATTTTTAGGAAGTCTTAATAGTAATTTGTTTACAGCAATTAAACCGTAAGAGAAGATTTTTCTTCCAAATGTCATTTCAATATTAGAATCTTTATGTAGTTTAGAAGGTATAACAGCCATAACATAGTCTTTTTTAATCTCGCGAATAGCAGAAGCTATAGATCTTATTTGGATATCTGTATCTGCATCAATGAATCCTATTACATCTCCTGAAGCTTTTCTCATTCCGTATCTTACAGCGTAACCCTTACCTTTGTTCTCTTTGTATCCATATACAAATGCCTTTTTAAGTCTGTTTTCTTTAATATACTGCTCTAATATATCCTTAGTATTATCAACATACCCATCAATTACGAAGATGAGTTCAAAGTCAGGATTTACTCTAGAAAGATATCCGTAGAGTCTTTCTAATTGATCCAATACTTCTCTTTGTTTTTTGTATGTTGGTAAAACCAAAGATATTTTCATTTAAATATGTATAAAGATATGAAATAAATATGTGCATTTAAAAAAAATGCCCCAAAGGGGCAATCTCTTACTATTAGGCAAGAGATTGCTCTTCCTTAAGGCGTTTAACTGTAGACAATATAATCATTCCTGTAATAAATGTTACTCCAGCTGCAATGTAGAATATTGAGGTATCTTCAAAACCTGTTGGAATAGGTTCATGTCCGTAAGGGTTATAAGGCCCGTATGGATTACCATCTGCAAATACAGTTGAAACATTTATTAAGAAAGTAGTTGCTACAGCTAAAACTATTGCGAATAACTTCCTCATATTTAAAGGGCTAGTTAAATTAAATGCAGTATCATTATACTACAACTAGCCCTAGAAGTCTATACTATGGGTTGTATCCTCTCAAATACAATTCTAATATTTTGTTACTGTTAACCATCTCTTGTGCGTACTCGACCCCTAAGTATCTGTAATGCCAACTCTCAAATTTGTAGCCTGTAATATCTTCATATCCTTTGGGAAATGAAATTACAAATCCATATTTATATGCATTATTAATTAACCATTTACTTGCCTTGGTATTTGCAAACTCATCCCCTAGCCTATCTCCTATTTCATTACTACTAAAATCTATTGCTGTACCAAGTTGATGTTGACTATGTCCTGGTCTTGCAGAGAATGTATCTACTAGTGCTACATTATTATTGTTTTTACTTAACCAGTAGTTATATGTACTTACCTGCGTTTGATATGATCTGTATGCTGATACAATGCTTAAATCCACTCCTGCAGCCTTAGAATCAGTGACTAGTCTTCTTAAATCAGGGATTAAAATATTTCGTAGGTAGTATCCGTCCCCTCTTCTAATACCAGAATTACTTGCTTTAACTAAATCCGATGGAGCGTATGTACTTGGTAAGTTATACTGTTTGTTTACTAATACAAGTAAATCATTCCCACTTCTTTTTGTAGTAAGTATTTCAGTTGGGTATTCCCACCAGTTACTATTTTCTGTAGTGGTATTCATCTTTTCTGTTACTTCTTTAACTTTCTCAATCTTAAATGTATCAGTTGAGGGATTCTCAATCCACTCTACCTCTTGTATATTGTTGTTCTCAGTATCTTTCTTTAGGATTAGATCTACTGTTTTAGCGGGAAGGAAGAAGGTTAAAATTAAAAGAATTGAGTAGATTAAAGCCTTTTTCATAGTGCATATTTTACAATATTTGGTATAAGGAAGAAAGGTTACTCTTTAACCCTATTTGCATATCTAAATATCCTTTCAGGGGTACTGTAGTATTTACAGGTATACAGGATTAGGTCTGCACTGTAGTCGGTAATGTATGTACCAATATCTCCATCATATATTTCATATATATATTCTCTTTGATTCCAGTATATACTGACTCTTGTTCCTGATTTAGTATCTGGGAGTTTGTAAAAGGAGATTAAATTTCTTTTCGAAGTACTCCAACTTGAGTATCCGAATCTGTGTGCCGCTAGTATTATTGGCAAGCTATCATTTTCTGGTGTCCCAAAATCATCTACTATCCAAGTACCTTTAGTGAGAGCTTTCCTGTAATCTTTAGTAGGCGTAATTGGAGAGTTTATACCTACACTTGGGATTAATACAAAATAGCCTTCTGGTAAATTGGGATCAAATGGAGGGACCTTATTTTCTTCAATGGGTTCCTTCTCCTCGATTTCTTCCTTGTCATCAACAATATCTTTGGAGATCTTTTCTTCATCTATTTCTACTGCGTCTGGGTTAAGTCTATACCAGATATATGGGGCTGTTGGTATAGCTATTAATACTAGAGTAATCAAGATGAAGAGAAAACCTATTGTTTGATATATTTTTAACAATTTCTCATATTGTTTACCTTTTTTCATACATTTATACATTATCATATATATATGATAATGAAAAAGGTCCATGAGTAGTAAAATAACCCAAAAAGGTATAGTGAGAAAAATAGAAGTGATTGATATTGGATATTAGGTCAGGAAATATATATGGGGGTGTGTAAGAATAGATTAATAAAATATTAAATATATTAATATGATTAAAAGAGATATGGAGTTAGAACAATTAAGGATTTCAATAGAAGAGAATTTTAGAATACTGGGTAACAAAATATCTCAAAATGATCAGAGGATAAAGAGGGTATTAGAAAAGATTGAGCAAGATAGTATCAAATACAATCATACCTATGACATGAATGATATTAAGATAGTTTCCTATTTAGATAACTAGATTACATAAGTGCCATTGTAGCTACTTTGTCACCTTCTCCGATATTCATTACCTTTACTCCACTTGTTTGTCTTCCTAATGTAGGTATCGCGTCTATTGAAGATCTTATAACTTTCGATTTTTCTGATATTACAACTATCTCGGCCTCAGGGTGATCAAGTATTCTTGCTACTGCAACTTTTCCTGTCTTAGGTGTTACTCTAAAAGTAAATATACCTGTACCACCTCTTTTCTGTTTAGTATATTCAGATAGTTTTGTCATTTTACCGTATCCGTTTTCAGAGAGAGTAAATATTCTATTTTCATTTGCTCTAATTACTCCCATACCTACTATGAAGTCAGTTTCTGTTTTAAATTTCATAGCCGTTACTCCTCTGGTACTTCTACCTAAGGGTCTTACATCTTTTTCAGTAAACCTAATAGATTTCCCTTCGGCAGTTACCAATATTATCTCATCGTCTCCAGTAGTTGGTTTTACCCACGTAAGCTCATCATTGGTTTCTAATTTAATTGCTGTTAATCCGTTTGCTCTAATCTTCTCAAACTGAGAAAGATCTGTCTTTTTAACTATTCCACCTTTGGTTACCATTAAGAAGTATTTAAAATCCCTTTTCTCAACTACTCCATTTAAATCTTGGTTCTCTTGTATTTCCTCTGAGCCCATTACACCACCTTTAGGATCTCTAGTTAATATGGAAGTAATTATTTCATTCTGATCAAGTTGTACAAGATTTATTAAAGGAATACCCTTAGCGGTTCTCCCATACTCTGGGATTTCAAATATTCTAGTACTAAATACACGGCCTTTATTAGTAAATAGAAGTAATTCATCGTGGGTATTACAAAGTAGTACATGCTCTATGAAATCACCCTCTTTGGTATCACCACCGGATATACCCTTTCCTCCTCTGTGCTGTGTTTGATAGGTTGAAGGAGGTACTCTTTTTACATATCCTGAGTGAGTTATGGTTATTAATGTTTCTTCCTGTGCAATCATATCTTCCTCTGATATTTCATTTATCTTCCCTTTTACTACCTTTGTTCTTCTTTTATCTCCGTAAGCCTCTTTTATTGCCTTCAAATCATTATCAACTATCTCAAGTATCCTATCCTGACTATCTAAAATATTGTTGTATTCAATGATATTTTGCTTTGTTTCTTTGTAATCATTTTCTAACTTCATCCTCTCTAGTGCTGCTAGTCTTCGAAGTTGCATATCTAAAATTGCTTGAGCTTGAACTTCTGTGAATTTGAATTTGTCCATTAAGTTTGTTTTGGCAGTTTCTTGAGTTTTAGAACCCCTGATAGTTGCGATTACTTCATCAAGGAAATCTAAGGCCTTTAGAAGTCCCTCTAAGATATGTGCATGATATCTTGCCTCTGCTAGATCATACTCATATCTCCTAATTGTTACTGTAATTCTAAAGGAGAGGAATAGTTCTAACATTCTCTTTATGGAAAGGGTAATTGGTTCTTGCTCTACTAATGCAATCATATTTGCATTAAAGGTTTTTTGCATCTCAGTATATTTATACAGTTTGTTCAGAACTGTTTTAGGTTGTGCATCCTTTTTTAGAACGATTACCACCCTTATACCATCCTTGTTTGATTCATCTCTAATATCT
Organism: uncultured Candidatus Saccharibacteria bacterium; assembly: GCA_964655705.1. GTDB lineage: Bacteria > Patescibacteriota > Dojkabacteria > SC72 > SC72 > UBA2259. The sequence continues at coordinate 68,249 of CAZZPP010000002.1, forward strand.
GCTATTCCTGTAATCTTTTTGTCACGCACAAGGTCAGCAACCTTCTCTATCATATATGCCTTGTTTACTTGATATGGGATCTCTGTTACTACAATTTGGTATCTTCCATTTTTACCCTCAACTATTGAGGCTTGAGCTCTTTGTAAAATCTTTCCTCTTCCTGTTGCATATGCATTTAATATCTCATCCCTATCATATATTGTTCCTCCTGTTGGGAAATCTGGGCCAGGAATAATTTCAATTAACTCTTCTGGGGTTATATCTGATTTGAAGTCAGGATATATTACCTCACCACTTTTCTCAATCCTGTCTACTATCTCTTGAATCTGAATAGCATATTCTAGGGATTTTGTATCTACATAGTTTTCTAAGTATTGCTCAGGTCTTGCGTTTAAGGTCTGAGGTATTATCTCGTCTTTCTCTTTACTCTTTCTTAACTCATTGTATATTGCAACTCCTTCCCATCTGTTCTTTCTCTTAATCATTTCAGACAGTGCGTCTACTAGTTCCCCAATATTATGTGGAGGTATTTGTGTTGCCATACCTACTGCAATACCTTGGCTACCATTTGCCAAAAGATTAGGGAAAAGTGCAGGTAATACAGTTGGCTCTAACCTAGTACCATCATAGTTAGGAACAAAAGTAACTGTTCCTTTGTTTAAATCTTTAAGAAGTTCAGGAGCAATCTTACCTAGTCTGGCTTCGGTGTATCTCATTGCTGCTGCAGGGTCTCCATCTATGGATCCGAAGTTACCCTGTCCTTGTACAAGGATATATCTTGTAGAGAACTCTTGAGCGAGTTTCACTAATGTCGGGTATACTACACTCTCTCCATGGGGGTGGTAGTTACCAGAGGTGTCACCTGCAATCTTTGCACATTTCCTAAAATGAGAGGTAGGACTTAGCGAAAGGTCGTTCATTGCAACCAGTACTCTTCTTTGCGAAGGCTTAAGTCCATCTTTTACCTCTGGTAGTGCACGAGCAACAATTACAGACATGGAGTAATCAATATAGTTGGATTTCATCTCATCTACTATTGATCTTTGAGTTACCTCTCCTGGTTTAAAAGTTAAATCAAAATCAAGATCAGAATCTTCTACAGAAGGAGCAGATTCTACTGGTTCTTGATTTTCAATTTCAATTGTCTCTTCTGCTTTCTTAATTATATCTTCTTTGTCTGGCATTACTTTAAACGTCTAAATTAGCTTTCTTAGCATATCTTTGAATGAATCTTCTTCTAGGAGGTACTTCACTTCCCATTAACATCTCAAAAGTTTTTTCAGCTTCCTCTGCATCTTCAATATGTACTCTCTTTAGGGCCCTGTTTTCTGGATTCATAGTGGTTTCCCATAACTGATCCGGGTTCATTTCTCCTAATCCCTTAAATCTGTTTGCTACAGGTGTTTTACCAGCGTTTTTAGCTTTCTTAACAAAAGCATCCTTCTCGTTATCATTTAGGAAGTAGTATTTCTTCTTACCAATTTCTACTTTGTGAAGAGGTGGTTGTGCAACGTAAATATATCCTTGCTCTATTAAAGGCTTAAAGAATCTAAAAAGGAGTGTAAGTACCAATGTAGTTATATGTAATCCATCTACATCTGCGTCACTCATTATTATTACTTTATGATACCTTAGCTTGCTTATATCAAGTGTTGTACCAATTCCCACCCCTAATGCTGTGGTAATATCTTTAAACTCATTGTTTCCCAGGACCCTATCTACCCTATATTTGTTTGTATTGATTATCTTACCTCTTAGAGGAAGTACAGCTTGAGTATGCCTATCTCTACCTTGTTTAGCACTATTATGGACAAAGACCCCACTTGCAAGGGCAAAGTTATGTGTTTTTGGTACTTCCAAATCAAATACATCTATTTTTTCTTTCAAATATTCTATTGATACAATTTTATGATTAAAGTGTTTAACAGCATCTTCTAATCTCGCCATATCATTATCAAAAAATCTACTACATAGTGTGGGGACTTTGAGTAGAGTTTTGTTGTTTAAATCTCTTCTTACCTTGTTATATGCTTCAACAGAAACCTCACCGAAAGTATCGTAGACAGATCTAAGGACTTTTAGACTCCTGTCAAGATATGTCCTGTTGTACGCTTTTTTTCTTTTAAGTATAAATTCTTCAGTCCACTGCTCTTTAGTTTTTTCAGAGCGCCATTTAAGAAGTTCCACATTACTCCACTGCTTCTTGGCAGAAATGGATAATTTCTCTAAAGCCTCTGGGTTGTTTTTTAGATATTGAGAGACTTTTTTAGATTGTTTAAAACGATTCTCTTTTTTACTCCAATACTCTTTTTGGAGAAGATTTAGTCTTCGATTGTTTTCTTTTTGATATTCTTCATTGGTGAAATAGAAGGCAAGGAATTTATTCTTCATATATTCCTTGTACTCCTCGTTCTCCCACTGTTTCTTAGCATTCTTACTAAGAAGAGACCTTGTTGATGGTTTAAGCATTGAGTTTCTCATCTTCTCCTTAAACTCAGGGCTGCTTCTTAATACTCTAAGTTTCTCATATACTTGCTTAGTATGGAGGGTCTTTGCTATATGTTTCTGATGTATTACGAGATGGTCTTCCTTGCTTAATCTAACAATATTGTTTGGATTATTATTTAACTTATTAAAATCTTTATGATGTTTGTAGGTACCCTCGAAGTTTTTGTATACATTATGTCCCAAGTTATATTCATCTGACAATACATGTGTAAACACCCATTTTGAACTGGAGGGATTTAATACCATCTCATAGCCTTCTATTGTGATTCTTCCTTTTTTCTCTGACAATTTCTTGTACAAAGGCATAAGGGAGTCATGCTTGGAGAGATCTTTAGCTTTCTTGTATGACCCATCTCTAAGCATGAATTTGTGGTCAGGTGTACATACAATTTCCTCTCTGTTATCTAAAGTAACTTTAATAACTGGAGTATTTCTTTTTGTTCTTCTTACGTTTTGGATTTCTGAAATTGATACCTTTCTACTATCTGTAATTGTATAGCAGTAGTTCTGTTTACCTTTCTTCTGCTCTTCAATTAATTCTAAGAAAGTCAAAGACCTCCCATCTGCAAGAGACACTCTTGTATCTCCAGAAAAACATCCACCGGCACTATCGCCTTCCACAATATACAGTTCAGAATCTTTAGGATCATTGCTAATACAATCTGCTAATTTACCTGGTAAAGTAGTACTCTCTAATGCACTCTTTCTAATGACTGCATCTCTTGCTGCTTTAGCAGCAGCTTTTGCTTTGTAAGAAAGTATTGCTTTGTCTAAAATGGATTTTGCCTCCTTAGGATGTTCATCTAAGTATACTAGTAGTTCATCTCTAATTACTTTAGCTACAGCATTTTTAACCTCTGGATTATTTAACTTTATTTTTGTTTGACCCTCAAATTGAGGATTTGCTACTTTAACAGATACTACTGCAGTTAAACCCTCTCTAACATCATCTCCATTTAAAGAGGTTGTTAAACCTTTAAGGAGATCGGATTTCTGAGCATACGAATTAATTGCACTTGTAAGAGCAGTTCTAAAACCTGAAAGATGGGTACCACCCTCTGGATTTATGATGTTGTTAGTATAGCAGCGGACATTTTCATCCATTCCATTAGTGTATTGAATCGCAGATTCTACAATAATTCCATCTTGGTCTTTTTTAACATAGAAGGGGATATCATTTACGAGTTTCTCGTCTATGTTCATAAACAGGACATATGACTTAATACCATCCTCAAAATACACATCAAAGATCTTAGGATCCTTACCCTCCTCTACTCTTTCATCAAGAAGGGATATTCGTAGTCCTGCTGTTAGATATGCATGTTGTCTACATTTTTTAACTAACTCTTTGAAATCAAAATCTGTTTGCGTAAATATCTGACTATCTGGCATAAATCTATGTTCTGTACCAGTTTCATTCTCAACACTCCCAACCTTTTTAACAGGTGCTTTCGGGATACCTCTTTGGTACTCTTGTTGATACACTCCACCATCTCTTCGTACAGTGGTAATCATCCATTCTGAGAGAGCATTAGTACATTTCATACCGACACCATGAAGACCTCCAGAAACTTTGTATGCACCCTCTTCAAACTTCCCACCTGCATGTAGATTAGTCATTACAGTTTCTAGTGTAGAAACCTTTGTCTGAGAGTGAATTTCTACTGGTATTCCCCTACCATTATCTTTAACAGAAAGAGAGCCATCTTTATGTAGTGTTACCCATATCCTGTCACAGTATCCTGCTATGGCTTCATCAACAGAGTTGTCTAAAATCTCAGTAAATATATGGTGTAAACCATTCCTATCAGTAGATCCAATGTACATTGCAGGTCTTTTTCTTACTGCCTCAAGTCCTTGTAAGACCTGAATATTGGATGCTTTGTAATCACTCTTCTTTGGCATTATCTATATTTTTTAAATTAGTAATTCTCAATTCAATTCCCAAAGCCAACCTCTATTCTAATATATTATGGGGCTAAATGTTAAGAGGCTAATTAGCTTGTTAATACAAGGAAAAGGTTTTCTAGGAGTAATCTCCTGTTACCATTCGCTTCTATTCTCTTTCTAGTTTTTGAAATCTGTAGAATATTATCATATATCTGTTTTGATTGCTCATCACTTTCTAAAAGTTCTTGATAGTAGGACTCAATCTGATTAAGTAGTTGTTTTGTACTATCCATTTCCTTAGAGATTTTTTCAATATCATTGAATGCCTCTACCAAGTCTTTACCTAAAATACTTGGAATCCCTTTATCCTCATTCTCCTGTCTAACTTGTTTGGTATATATCTTCATTGACCTAGAGAGAATTGTCGGAAGTAAATTCCTCTCATTTGATGTTACTAATATGTATGCAGTTGTGTTACTACTGTCCTCCAATGTCTTAAGAAAGGAGTTTTGGGCTTGAGTGGTTAGTTTTTCTGCATTATATATTAGGGCTACTTGAACAGATTCACTGTAAGGGGTATATACCATCTCTTTTTGAAGTTTTTTAACATCATCAATTCCAATACTATTAATATTGCTACTCTCAATCATATGTAGGTCAGGAGATATTAAACAGGAGATATCTTGGGTGACTTCTCTTTCCCATAACTGGGAGAGTAATGAGGTGATTTGCTCATTAATATTTCTTGTATTATTTCCTACAATGAGATATGTCATAACTATATATATTTTACCATATTTAGGGAAAGATTACCCGTAAAGAAGGTGCCTAAAATGTTGATATTTAAAGATTCCAACCAGTAATATCTCAATTCTAGTTATAGGTCGTGCAATGAACCTATTCTCCTGTTATCATTATCTAATACTAAATTTGACTGCCTAATTTTTGTGGCCCAAGAGACACTTCTTACATATTTACAAAGACAGGGTGTAATCAATTCTGCTGACGCTGTTAAAGTACAGGTTGAGAGAAGTCGCTCTCCTAAAAGTGAAGAGTCCATTATTAGGGAGATGGGTCTTGCAGATGAGTTGTCAATTGCTAAAGCTAAGTCATATCTTTTCAATATCCCCTATGTTGATTTAATCGAGAATGATGTACCTGAGAGTGTAATTGCTGAGGTACCAATAGATAATTTGAAAAAGTATAGGGCTGTTCCTTTTGAAAGAGGAGAGAATTTTGTTAAATTGGCAATGTTAGATCCTTTTGATGTTCAGGCAACACAGGCACTGCAAAGAAGATATCCTCCCAATACGAAGATAATTGTATATATTACTACAGAAGATGGCTTAAACTTTGTACTAGACAGGAGAATTGGTGATGTAATGAGTTCTGAGGTTACACAGGCACTTGAGGATGTGGATGTACCTGTTCAAGAGATTGATGAAGATCCTAACCTAATTGATAGTATTGATTTAAAGAATGCTCCTGTTGCTAGAATAGTGAATTCGATTATGCAATATGCTGTTACATCTAAGACTTCAGATATCCATGTTGAACCTATGGAAACAAGACTAAGGATTAGATTTAGAATCCATGGAGTAATGACCGAAAGACTTTCCCTTCCTAAGACTTTAGCTCCTGCAATAGTGTCTCGTATAAAGATTATGTCCAATCTTAAAATTGATGAGAAAAGGGTCCCTCAGGATGGTAGATTCCAGATTAAAGTTAAAAATATTAAGGTTGATATTCGTGTTTCTGTTATGCCTATGATTCATGGTGAGAAAGTAGTTATGCGTTTACTTGAGTCTGATACCTCAGGTATTACTTTAGAGTCTACTGGTATGAGGGGGAATGCTTACAAGATATTTTTAGATGCTCTAACTGTTACCAATGGTATTGTATTGGTTACCGGTCCTACTGGTTCTGGTAAGACTAGGACTTTGGCATGTTCCTTAATTAAGGTCAATGATCCAGGAGTAAATATCATCTCTTTAGAAAATCCTGTTGAAATTAGAGTCCCAGGTGTTACTCAAGTTCAAATTAATCCTGATGTTGGACTTACATTTGCTAATGGTTTGAGGTCTGTATTAAGACAAGACCCTGATATTGTTATGGTTGGAGAGATTAGAGACCAGGAGACAGCGGAGCTAGCTATACAGGCATCTCTAACAGGTCACTTAGTTCTTTCTACATTACACACTAACAGTGCTGCTGCAGCAATACCAAGGCTTTTAGATATGGGTATGGAGCCATATCTTTTGGCTTCTACAATTCGTGTTCTTGTTGCTCAACGTTTACCAAGAAAAATATGTACTAGATGTATTAAAGCAGTACCTGCTACTCCTGGGGAGGTACGTGAGATTACGGATTCTTTGTCTGGAATTAAAAATTTTGATTTAATTAAATATCTTACACAGGTAATTAGTGCTAAGAAGGCAAAGGGAGAGGAAGGTTCTGCAGTCTTGAAAGCTCCTGAGATTGGTGCTGATGGGCAACCGATAATATATGTGTATGAGGGTTCTGGTTGTGACAGGTGTGGTGGTTCTGGGTATTCTAGTCGTATTGGTATTTTTGAGGTATTGGATGTTACTGAAAAAATTAGTAGAATGGTAATGGAGAATGTTACAGCTCAAGATATTGAGAACGAGGCAAAGAGTAATGGTATGATTACGATGACTCAAGATGGCTTTTTAAAGGTACTCGAAGGAATTACTAGTATTGAGGAAGTCCTAAGAGTGTCAAAAGAATAAATTTAGGATATAATGAAAAACAATGGAAGACAATACTGCCCAGAATAGTACGGTACAATACCCTGACTTATCTCAGGCTACTACACCAATTCAGACTCAACCTCCAGTTGGAGATTTTACCTCGCAGACACCTGGGGTGTCAGATATACCTATTCCTGTAATTCCTACTACACCACCTCCTACGACACAAGTATCTCCTCCAGCCCCTACTTTGCAACCAGCTGAAGAAGAGTTAATCAATATTAACGAGGCTTTGCCAATTAATGATTTAAACAAGGAGGTTCCACTTAAGGGAGTTGTTGAGAATGAGTTACAAGATATTATCCCAGATGAGAAGGTGCCTAAGGCTTTAAAAAGAGATCCTAAAAGGGATAATCTTTCGAAGCCTTTGGATGCAGATGAACTTCGTTCTGATGTCCTTCCTAAACTGTCTGATACTTCCAAAATTGATGAACTTTTAAGGTATGCAATACAACATAATGCTTCTGATTTACACATTACTGCTGGGTATCCCCCAATTGTTAGGATTGATGGGGAATTAATGGAAATTAGTGAAGCAGTAATTACACCTGAGGAAGCAGAGAGTTTAATATTACCAGTATTAAGTGAAGAGAAAAGGGAGCTTCTAGAAGTAAACAGAGAAGTGGATTTAGCCTACTTCCATCAGGGTGAGAGTCAAGCAAGGTTCAGGATAAATGCCTACTATACAATGAAAAATATGGCAGCTGCATTCAGGTTAATTCCTTCTAGGGTAAGAAAGATTGATGAGTTGTTTCTTCCAAATATATATCATCAGTTTGCTCAACTTAAACAGGGATTCATATTAGTAACGGGTCCTACAGGACATGGTAAGAGTACTACTTTAGCAGCAATACTAGAAGAGATTAATATGACTAGATTTGCACATATTGTTACCATTGAAGACCCAATAGAGTATGTTTTTGAGGGTAAGAAATCATTGATTGATCAAAGAGAGATGAACGATGATACCCACTCTTGGCCAATTGCACTTAGAAGTGCACTAAGGCAGGATCCAGATGTAATACTTGTAGGAGAGATGAGAGACTATGAAACAATTGCTTCAGCTATTACACTTGCAGAAACAGGGCACTTAGTATTTGCTACACTACATACTAATAGTGCAGCACAAACAGTAGATAGGATGATTGATGTATTTCCACATAATCAACAACCACAGATAAGGTTACAGCTATCAAATATCTTAGAAGCTATTGTAGCTCAGAGATTAATACCATTAGACAAGGGTGGTAGAAGAGCTGTATGTGAGATTATGATTGCTAATCCTGCAGTTAGGAATATGATTAGAGAGGCTAAGACACATCAGATTGATAACGTTATTCGAACGAGTGCAGATATTGGAATGGTTTCCTTAGAGAGATCTTTAGTTTCTCTTGTAAGGGAGGGTGTAATATCTGTCCAAAAAGCTCAGGAGTATGCTGTATTTCCTGAGGAAGTTTTAAGATTACTTAAAAGTTAAATAATATGCCAAATTTTACATACTCAGCTAGAGATAGCAAAGGAAAAGAGTTAAAGGGAAAGTTAGAGGCCAGAGATGCACAGGCAGTTGTTGAGATACTTCAGGATAAGGGGCTGGTTGTTGTTAATGTTAAAGAGAGGGCATCAATAGATTTAGAAGAGTTGGGTAGCATAAATATTGGTGGAGTTCCAATGAAGGACAAGGTTGTCTTTATGAGACAGCTTGCAACTATGGTAGGTGCTGGTTTACCTCTTACAAGGGGTTTACAAGTATTAGAGCAACAGATTGCTAACCCAATGTTTAAAAAAGTAATTACTCAGGTAAAGGCTTCGGTAGAGGCTGGTAAGAGTTTAGCTGATTCTTTTAGGCAGTCAGATGAGGTATTTGATGATATTACTATTAACCTCATTGAGGCTGGTGAGTCTAGTGGTAATTTAGATGAGATATTGAATAAGTTAGCCATTGAGTTAGAAGAGGGTAAAAAATTACAAGGTAAACTTAAGGGAGCACTTACCTATCCAGTTATTCTTTTAGTCATAATTGTTGGAGTTATGGTATTAATGATGTTAGTGTTAGTTCCTGCAATGAGTGATATATATGGTGAGTTTGGAGGAGAGTTACCAACAATAACAAGGATAATGGTTGCTATGAGTGATTTCTTCATAAATTACTGGTGGGCATTGCTTGTAGCTCTTTTAGGATTAATAATTGGATTTAAAGTTTGGGTAGATACTCCTAATGGTAAGAGGAGTTGGAACAAGATTATCCTTAAGATTCCAATTATGGGTGTAATTGTTAGTAAGATGCAAATTGCACAGTTTACTAGAATATTGGGTCTTTTACTAAGTAGTGGTCTGTCCATTATTAGGGCATTAGAACTTACAGCTATGTCACTTAGTAATGTAATGTTTAAAGAGGTAGTACTAGAAGCAAGAGATGAGGTAGAAAAGGGTGGCTCTTTAGCTCTTCCAATTGCTAGGAGTGATTACTACCCTCTCATTGTTAGTAGTATGATTGCAGTTGGTGAAGAGACTGGTGAGTTAGATACAGTATTGTCTAAAGTATCTCAGTATTACAAAGAGGAGGTTGATCAGGCTACAGAGAATATGTCTTCTTTACTAGAGCCTATTTTCCTTGTAATTATGGGTATTGCTGTAGCTTTCATAGCACTGGGAGTATATACACCTATGTTCCAACTTTCAGAGGTTATGGGTATGGTAGTTGACTTTGTTAGTTTAATTGTATAAGTTATATATATTAATTAAATAATTTTTTATTTTATATAAACTAATGAATAGAAAATATTCAGGTTTTACACTAGTAGAGATGCTTATCGTAATGGGTATTATCATTATCCTTATGGTAGTTGGTATCACTGCTGGTAGATTTGCTATCAATAGAGCAAATGATGTAGCACATCAAAATGCTGTTGACCAACTTTATACTTCCCTTCAAGCATTCTATACAGATGAAAGGCAGTATCCAGATGAGTCTATTTGTGGTGCGGGTGGATGTACTATCCAAAATTTAGTTTCTGGTACAACATGTGCTGACCCCTTAGGGACTAAAACAGATTGCTTCTTAGTACCATATATTGACCAAGATGCTTTTGATGGAGGTAGTGAAGCCACATATTACTATGGTATTGGTGGAGATAGTGGCAATCAAGCAGTATTAGCATGTGTTTCAATGAGAGGAAACTATGAGGGAAATTTCGACACCACCAGAAATGATGGTATTGTATATTGTTCTGGAAACGGCTTCGGAATAGCTATGGATTTCACTGGAGTGGGTACTGGGACGGGTTTTACAGTAGCAACAAAGGAAACAAGAGATGACGATCCTGCCTGGGCAGGTTTTGATGCTTTAGATGACGAGTCAGATTGGGATGGTGATACCTGGGAATAAAAATAATAATCCCTAAATCATTAAAAACTGATAACCCCCTCCTTTTGAGGGGGTTTTCCTTTCATATTTCATAAAAATATATATAATGGGTATATGCATATATATTTTACATTCATAATATTTCTCTTTGGATTAGTAATAGCAAGTTTTTTAAATGCACTGCTGTATAGAATAGATAACGGATATAAATATCCAGATATCTTTATTAAAGGATCTCACTGTGAGAAATGTGGTAAGTTACTTAAAACATACGAATTAATACCAGTAATATCATATTTCATATTTAAAGGTAAATGCCCTGTATGTAAATACAAAATACCACTATATTACCCTATCTCTGAATTAATGTTAGGTATTGGTATGGCAAGTATATATTACTACTCTCTATCCCCTATCCTATACATTGTATTACTCTTCTTCTTCTCTTTCTCATATTACGACAGGATATACAAAGGGGTACCCCAATCCCTAGTAAACATCTATCTCATATTCTCTGTCATATATCTTTTTTTTAATATCCTCTCTACACACTCAATACCCCCAAACGCCATATTAGTAGGTATGGGGTTTTCTGTATTTATTCTAATTGTTGGAAAGATTATGAAGAAACCCTTCGGTATGGGTGATATACTAGTTCTTTTGGGATTAAGTATTGTATTAAGTCTTAAACTTTACATTGGGTATATATATATCTTCTTAATACTATCTAGTGTATATTCCTTAGTTACAATTATATCTAAGAAAAGAACTACTAAATCATCCATTGCCCTACTTCCCTTTATGTATATCTCTCTGTCCTTACTATTTCTTCTTAACAAAGTAGTTATAGATATTTTCTTAAAGGTATTTTACTTTTAAGTATTCTTCTCTATTGAGTAGTTAGTAAAATTTTGTTAAATTATATATAGTTATACTTTAGAAGAACTGTCCATGAAAAAAGTAAAGAAAGTATTCCATGCATTTACCCTAGTAGAAGTTCTTGTTGTCCTATCCATATTCATCATACTCTCTGCTATTGGATTTAATGGGTTTTTAGCAATTAGAGAAACATTCATAGCTAAAGAAAATGTTGAATTAATCATTCAAGATATTAGATCTGCTAGATTAAAAGCAATGAATATGGAAAGAGGTGATGAATCTAATTGGATATATGGCTTTGGAATAGATTTTAGGAATGCAGATTGGAATTATGCGCGAAAGAATGGTTTGACTTCTGTTGGAGATTACAGAATGTTTAAATGGTGTGCTCCAGTATCAGAATACAAGCAGAGTATGGATCTAGCAGGGACAGACTATAACCTAACAGGAGGAGTATTACCTAATTATTATACTGGTATCAATTTAGGCGTTGAAATTAATGGCGTATCACAATGCTATGAAGCTATCGACCCTTATATGAATGGAAGAATACCCTTTGACTGTGGTAATGATGGCTATATAGATAGTTGTCAGGCAGGAAGTACTAGTCTTGTATCAATAGTTGGAGAGGGACTTACTCTCTTAGACAGAGAAGAAGAACAATTGCAGATATATACTACTAGAGATGATAAGGGGGATTTTGACTTTATACCATCTTTCCTCTTTTTTGAATCTCTTACGGGTAGGACAATAATATATGATGATAATGGGATACCTCTTAACTATGATTTTGCACTTAATTTTACTTCAGACAGTTTTACTCCAGTTGATATCATTCTTCCAAGAATTAGGAGTGAGAAGTTTGATATGATTACCATATATCCACTTTCTGGAGAAATTATCCATCATGTATACAGTAGTAGTGACTTGAATACTGATAACAGTTGCCCACCCGGTCGAGGTGGACTTGACTGTATCCGCTTTGAAGGCAATACTTACAACAGATATGGTATTGAAGAAGAGATTAAATCATACAGGGATTAAATATGGAAAAGAATGTAACAAAATATTTGGGTATGGGTTTCGCAGAAAGTCTCATAGCCTTAATGATTGCTGGAATGGTTGGGATAGTATTAATGCAAATATCTGCTTCAACATTAAGAGAATTAGCACAGTTAGATATTGAGGATACAATTGCTAAGTATGCGGTTTCTACATCTGTAGATTTACAAAAAATTGCAATTCAAGATATGACTTTGGAAAAAGATGAAAGGCAGTTTGACATTACGACATTGGTTGAAAATTTCTGTTACAATATCGAACAGAATTCAGATACCACGCCAAGTCCAGGAGATTACTCTGTTCGTTTAAATACTGATTCTTCAGTTACATGTCCCGGAGAGGAAGGTGCTAGCAGAGAAAATTTTACAAAAATTCTTTCAGACAAAGATATTGATGGTGATGATAACTATGACGAAACTGACTACTTTAGGGTACTTCGTGTTGTACGAATTGAAGAGAAGAGAGCTGTAGTTGAAGTTATTGTTGGTGTAACCAATATGGCTGGTGAATTTACTACAAACAAGGATATTAGAGATTTTAGATATTTAGTAATTATTGCGTTATGAGAAAGAAAAGAAAAAAATATGAAGGCTTTAGTTTAGTTGAAACACTATTTACCATAGTAATACTATCCATAGTGATGTTACTTGTTTCCACTACCCTAAATACTGTAATTAGAACATCACATACAGCAAATAGTAAGAATTTAGCACGGAGTAATATTAACTATGTCATGGAGACATATGACAGACTACTAAGCAATGCAAGATTAGATGATATACATATGTATGATTCTAGTACTTTTAGGACATTTGGTTTTGCAAGGAGTCATCTTCCAGTTATACAAACTGATTCATTGGTAGATCCGGCTCCAAGATATGACCCTCTTGCAGAGTTGCTTGATGGACAGGCGGGGAATGAAGTTCATGTTAAACTTTACGGTGTTCCTACGTGGACATGTATTGGGTATTTTGAGGATGATAAAGGGTATGGATATATTGTAAAAACATCGACTACTGCTGATTTAGATAATTACCCCTCAACCTGTTTTGATGAGTATGCCATTATTACTCTACTCCATTCATATGCTATTGATGTAGAGGATTTCTCTCTTAGTTACATTGATATTGGCGATGAGGAGAACAAGATGTTTATTATTAATGCACAATTTACTCCTTTATACTGGCCCATGAGAAGTACCTTTGATTTAGTAACCAGAGGTGTTTCTAGACAGTTAGTTGTATCTACTAGAGCATTGACAAGATATTAGGGAAATGTTAGTTATATAATATATTTTATTATTGAAATAATATGAAAAAATACTCAGGTCAAGCAATTGCCATTATTATGGTTGTATTAGTAGTAGCAGCAGTAATAGGAGCATCCTTGTATTCTAGGATGATTAGAAACAAAGGGGAGGTTGTAGATACTAGAGAATCACAGATGGCACTTGAGTTATCTGGAAATGTCCTAGATGCGTTCATTACTTCAGATATACCACTACTCCAAGGGCATCTAGCGGGAGAGTTGAAGGGTGCTGACCTTAATAGAATTGATTTGATTAATTATGGTGAAATTGAATCCTTCCTTACTCCTGTTAACGCTGTTAGCTTAGATGAGGTAACCCAAAACTATACTTCATGTTCTGAGCCTACTGTTTCAATTACCTATGCAGGGGAACAAGACGGTATTGTATATGGGGTTGGACAGGTAATGGCTATACACATTGAACCTGACAATCCACCTCCTGGTGGATGTGTTGCAGCCCTTAATTTCTCAGGGGCTTCTGGGGGTTCACAACTATTTACTGTGAAGAAAGTATATATGGATCGCACGAGTAAAGCTGTAGAGCCATATGAATTAGATGACATGCTACTGTATTGTATTAACCAACCTTGTACAGATATTGTTTCTCCAGAGGTCTCAATAGAAGCTAATTTCGGTAATACTGGTACTCTCTCATATAATTTTGATTCTTTAACTAATATCTATGAAATTAGAGTACTTCCTTTAAAAGGAGATATTAAGATAGCAGTGGATGGAAATGAATATTGTGGTGACTATCTTAACAACTATCTTGTTACCGCATCAGCTACATGTACAAATCAGGAAAGAACAATGGAAGTAGTTATTCCAAATGCTGTAAATATTGGATACCCTGCTCTCTTTGATTACACAATATACAATGCTAATGGAACATTAACTCCATTTAATCAGTAAATTTAATTATTCTAATTTTTAAATATATACATAACATGGCAGATAGTAAAAAAATATTGATAGTAGAGGATGAAGTAGCTCTCTTAGACTCATATGCTGAATTAGTAGAAACAGCAGGATATGTCCCTATGAAAGCCTCTGATGGATATCAGGCTTTAGATTTGCTAACAAACAACTTAGATCAGATTGATTTAGTGCTTCTTGATTTAATGATGCCTGGTGTAGATGGATTGGAAGTATTAAAAACAATTAAGAACAATGAAGAGAAATATGGGAAGATGCCAATAGTTGTATTAACAAATATGACTAGTGAATCAGTTGTTAAAGAGGCCTTCAATATTGGTGCAACCTCTTACTTAGTAAAAACAGATTTAGATTATGAGGGGTTAGTTAAAGAATTGAGTAAATTCTTTGGTTAATATTAAATTTTAAATAGTAATCTTGTGGGAAAAAAGATGATTCTTTCTAAGAAAATGATCGTAAGAATACTTTCAGTATTCTTTGGATTACTATTCCTTTTAGTAGCCGTATGGTTAGCAAGATCTTTCTTTTCAATGAAGAGTAATACTCCCCATCTTAAGACAGAGATTGATTTAGAAGAGGACATATTTGCGAAAAAGGTACTACCAGAATCTACTACGAAGGAGGGTAAATATATATTATACAAATATCCTGTTTCTTTCTTTGATATCTCCTTTGAGAAAGATGAGTATGTATTAAGTACTTTAGCAGTAAATTTTGAAGAGTATTTTGAAGATGTAGAGAATGCTAAGTTTAGATACTCTCTAGAGAAAGAGAAAGGAGAGTTTGATTTTACTCAATTAGAGTGGATGCAGCCAGTATATTTAACTCGTATGTATAGGGTAGAGAATAATTTCAAATATTTTGTTGAGTACTCTTTATGTACATTAAGAGAATTTTTTGGAAAAGAGGGGAAGTATGGTAAGGGTATATGTGTAATAGAGAGAGATTTAAGTAAATGGGAGATTGAGATTATATAATAAATAAATATATACAAATATGAAAATAACAAAAAGAGTGCTATATAGTATCCCAATTCTAATCCTTTTTCTTTCATTAATACCTTTGTCATTAATATTTAGAAATCGAGTTTATGCGTGTAATCAGGTTTGTTGTAATGATGGGGATGCTAGTTATCCAGAATGGGTAGCATCTTGTGGAAGTCCAAACGTGAGTTATAGGGATACCGGATGTGAATGTGGGTCTCATGATGCTGGGTGTGATTGCTTAGAAATCCCCGTCCCTGAAGTAGGAGTTTGCAGAAATGGCACACAACAATGCTGTAGCCCGACATGGTGTAAACCTGATACCCCACCCTGTGTATTATGTACTCCCACCTGTCCTTCCCCATTTCGTGGTACCCCACCAGTTAATCCTCCTGATAGCCCAGATTTGTATAAGTATGAAAAAATAGGTTCTTGTAATAATACTAATTGTGCTGAGGCAAAATCTTACAAAACATGTTATGAACCCATGAGTCCTCAACCCGATCCTTCCCTTAATATCCATCCTGAAAAAATTAAAACTTCATTAGGTTTCACCTCTGACTACTATACAGGAGGAGGAAGATATACTGAAGATAAGGATGATACAGTCAATGATTTCTATGCATATTCAACTGTAAGATATTCTGCAAAAGAGGATCTCTTCTATATTACAGCCATATATACAGATTTAGATAACCCAATAGAAGCAGCATATATATGGTTTAACCAATCAGCTACCAAACCTGCTACTCCACAGCTATTTGATTTCTTAAATGATACAACACCTTCAAGTTATGGCTACGGTACTGATAATCAATTCGGTTTCATGATCCATCGTAATCTTGCAAATAATGGAGAAGTAAAACCATATGTATTCGCCCAAGGAACTTGGGATAAGCCTCTAAATTCAACTACTAGAGATGGGATAACAATCTTTTCTTTACCATATGACAATACCAGTTCAATGGCCAATATCCTACTCTACTCTGTTGTACCAAGTAATGATGGAAAGACTCTAACAATGGAATTTAGTGTTAGTTTTAAAAATGATACAACAGGAGATCTACTAAGTAATAGACCTGCAGAGGGTCAGTACAATATATGGTTAATGGCAAATGATACATTTGGTTTTACTCCATACAATTACTATAAATCTCCACCCGCTGCAGCCATTGTAGTACAGAAGGTGAATGTTAGGTGGATAAATGATGAGAAAATAAGATATTATAATCAATGGATCACTAATGGTGATAAATGGAATCTAAACTTTCTTTCACCTGGTATAAACTTTGGAACCTCTCCTGAGGGAACTACAAAAGTTAAACTTACATGGGATTATCTAGATAATGATTTTAGCGATATGGTTTTAAATATGTATAAAAGCCCAGATTTAAATATAGGGGATATTAGAAGTGATGATTTAGGTGCTTTTTCTACAAATGGTGGTACAACGTATTTGAATAGTAATTTTGAATTAAAAGGGGATCAATCTGCTGACACTATTGGGCATCTTAATGCTACTGAAAGCAACTATCTCTTTAAAATAAGTGGAGGTACTGGAGATGGTTCAGTTAATCTAGATTTGGGAAATGATGTAGGACAGGGTTCATTGTATTTCTATGTAACTGCTTTTGACAAGGGGGGTAATATTAACGCTCAAAGCCAAGTTGAGTTAGATTTAAGAGACTGGATGATTACTCAAGGGGGATTACTTAAGGCAAATGATATTAAAGTAGATACAGACAAAGAAATCGTTGGCACATGGAGTGGTATCAACTATCTGAATAGAATATCTAAAGAGAGTGTAGATATAAGTACAGAGTTAGCAGGTATTGGAAGTAACTCTTCTGTATACTCTTTAAAGAGTTCGAGTATTGGATCCTACCTTATAAAACCTTTTGAAGTAGTAAATCCTGATGATGGCTACTATACTACATACAAAATACTCTTTGACAGGAGAAAGGATTCACTAGATATTCAGGATTTAGGAAATATCGCTTCACTCGAGAATTCTTTAAACACAGATGAAGGGAAGATTGCTGTGGGAGAATCTCAAGGGGATTTAACTGTAGACAAGAATTTTGAATGTAATGGACAAGGTATATTCTTTGTTGCTGGGAATCTAATTGTTGATGATAAAATTTCAAATGGTAAAGAGAACAAAGATGCATGTATTTTCATTGTAAAAGGTGATGTTACTATTAAAGATGAACCTGGAGATAGTACTTTTGGTTATGATGTTATTAATATGTATTTACTAACTGATGGGAAGATAACTATTCAGAAGGCAACAGGGGGTACAGTCTATGATGGTCTATACATTAGTGGAGGTGTACATACTCTTATGCAAGAAGCAGATGGTACTATGGCTTTGGAAATGAAAAGAACACTTCAGGTTGCAAACAGATTAAGATATCCTGCTTTAGTAGTTAATCATCATTCTAAATATGGATTACTAGGTGGTAGGGTATTTGGTTCTGAGTCACAGATGCAAGAGGTAGAGGTAGGTGTTACTGGGTATTAAGAATATATATTAATTTAGAAGAATTATGAAAAGTCCTTTTAAAATCTCTAAAAAATTAATGTTTATATTGGTCTTGATTCTTTTAGTTTCTTTGGTGTTGGTATCCAGTCTACTTATTGATATTACAAAAAGAAAGAAAGAACAGGTCGAGGGGTATGCCCTTTTTGGAGATTTTGTACTCTATGACGAAGTCTCAAAGTACCCTCCTCTAGTGGGTTGCCTAATCAATGTCGAAGGGTTTAGTAATATGTGTTTTAAAGTTAAGAATCAAGGATTTTACAAAGCAGATTTCTTAGGCGCATACCCTGATGTTCAACTCCTTCCTAGTGGTTTTTATATATTTGAATTTAGTGAGAAATCATTAAGAGAATATTCTGTAGATAGAGATGAATTATTTGAAAAGTGGTATACAGAATTAGTTAATGCTCAAGATGAATTTAGTAAAGAGGTCGGTGGTGTAAGGCATGTAGATGCATATAATTTGGGCCAGTTAAGAAATATTCAGATGTCTAAAGGGGATCTCTCCTCTGATGATTATAAGGCCGAAATGGATGGATATGTAGGAAAGGAATACAACATTCTCTTTCCGATGAAATACTCGGATTTTGATTATACTTGTAGCATCTCGAAGGATATGTGCTCATTTTGGGAAAGGAAACAATCAATCCCCTATTCAATTATAGAGGATTTTAATGACAATCCTGAGTTTGATTTTGAGAATAAGAAGTTAATTTACTCAAGTGTTGGGATATTAATTAGAGGTCTTAACTCTTTGAATACAAGTACATTTGAGAATGATTATATGCTTCTTGAGTATGAAGAATTCATGGCAAATTTGCTTGAAAAATCCGAATTCGAATCAAGAGATAAGGTCCTATTTATGGGAGAGTACATTCCTTTCTTCCTTCTTGATTTATTAGACACCTTCTATGAAAATTGGGAAGGGGAATCTCGAGACTACTACCTTCTTCTTCTTGATTCTTCCTGTGGAAGCGAAGAATGCTTAGAAATTAAACTTAATATTCTCTATGATGCATACTAGGATTAGGTATCCGCTTTTACTATTTTTTTTGTCTGTACTTCTTTTTTCGGTATCAGCTACAACTAGTGTATATGCATATCCATATTGTTCAAAAGGCATGTGTGTGGAAGGGTTTACTCCTGGGACGTGCTTTCCCGAGGCTTGCATGTCCTCCTGTGTACAAGATTGTTATCCAGATAATTGTGACACAAGTGATTTCTGTGGGGGTAAAAAATATTATCAAAGTGCCGAGTGTTGTACCGCCGGTTCAGTTGACTGGGGTGGGACCTGTACTCAGGACTGCGATTGTACTGAGAGTTGTTGTGACCCATCTACAACCTGTTCATGCTCATCCCCATATACAAACAGTTCTACAGGTTATGGGTCCTTTGGTATAAGTTGTGGTGATGGGTGTGGAGGAACAGCATATGACAACTGTTACTGTCAAAGTAATTGTACTCCTCCCTCATGTCCAGATGGGACTTCAGGAACTGCATCAACACCTGTTTCTCCAATGTATTCTGTACCATCTGGTAGTTCTGACTATTATTCTTCTCCGAGTTGTACTAACTATTGTAATAAATCCAATGATAGGGATTGTTACTGTGATATATGTTTGCCTCCTACCTGTGAGGAAGTTAATTATTTTTCTGCAAAGCAGTATGACGATCTAAACGATTACCAAGGAGAAGTCCCATATGGTAAAACAGCAAGCTGTAGAAACGGAGAGGGCTTACCCGTTGCAAATCAAACTGCTAATTGTTCCAAAACATATAGGACTTGTTACTGTACATCCTGTCTAAAGAATTGCCCTTTAGGTCTGTATAATACATCCC
Organism: uncultured Candidatus Saccharibacteria bacterium; assembly: GCA_964655705.1. Taxonomy (GTDB): domain Bacteria; phylum Patescibacteriota; class Dojkabacteria; order SC72; family SC72; genus UBA2259. The sequence continues at coordinate 88,331 of CAZZPP010000002.1, forward strand.
AGTCTCTTTCACCTCTCCCTAACCTCATATTAGAAAGTTTTAGGGAATGTACTAATGATTGTGATGTTAAACCTGACGAATCAATTGATGACTGTTATGAAGCACCATCTCCTCAACCTGAAGGAATCTTCAGTATAGTGACAGATGGCCCTGCTCCTAATCCAAATGGGTACAACTTCTTAAGCCTAACTCACACAGGAGATCGCCTGAGTTTAGGTAGTAAAGTTGGGAATCTAAATGACCCCCTACTCCCAATTAAAATGGAAGCTAAATTTACAGATAGTAATGGAGCAAGTGATATAGAAGGGATGTTTGTATGGTTTAGGGAAAAAGAATATGATGGTACAACATTAAACTCCCCCATATATATTAATACAGGTAAAACACCACAAGCACCAACAAATAATAGTTGGGGTTTTATGCTCAGAAGAGTTGGTGCCGATTGGGTACCATATGTCCCCTCCTTTAGACCTTCTAATCCAAACCTAGAACCACATTGGACACCAGCAGCCTTAGAAGACCCAGCCACCTATTTCAAGAAATTTTACATTGCTGGTTCTGATGGGAATAGGATGGTTCAAGTTACAATTCTGGACGATCCAGTCATTGGTCTTAATGATGTAACAATGACATTCAGTTTAGCATTTTCTAATTCTGAGGGTTCGTTATTTACGGATGCTGTAGGAGAAGGAGATTACAACATACTACTACTAGGATTAGACAAATTCAGTTTTACTCCATATGATAACTATCCCCCATCAGGTGCAGGATGGAACTTTGCAGACTACTGGTCAACAGGCTATCTGTATGATTCATACACTGATTTTAGTCCTTTCTGGAAGTCTGACCAATTAAGATACAGAGCAACCCCAACCCCAGCCCAAACATACGCTAGAGCATGGAAAGATACAGGAGAGAATTGGGTAATAGATAGGACGCCACCTGTAATAGACAATTTCGTAGTAGAAAAAGCTGATGTTGAGGGTAATAAATTGAAGATAAAATGGCAAGTCCATGATAATATTCAGAGTAATAACCCAGGAAACCTCTATACTGTTGTTGGGAATATCTTCTCATCTTCAGGATCACTTGCAAGGCAGATAACTCTGTCACCGAAAGACTTGGGTATATCAGTAAAGGAAACCTTTGTCCCTGTAGGAGTATCCGATGATGTGATTGGTCTCATCAATGGCTACTGGTCTTTTAGAGTTAACCCAAATATTAACTCTTCAATAAACAGTGGTATTGTAGAGGTTGATATTGGTGAGAACACATCAGGAATATTCTCTTTCTACCTAACAGTATTTGATGATGCCGGGAATACTACTCATTTTTCTCAAGTAGATTTTAATCTTGCAGATTGGTTTGCTACAGCAGGAGGTTTGGCTTACTCTGAGGACGGCTCTTTGTTTTCAACAAAAGAAGGTGTAGCTTTCGGTGGGCTCTTTCCACCCTACACTACCCCAGTTAACCCTGGTCTGACCCAAGACACTGCAGATTCCTCAAGTGAACTTTGGGGAACTTTAATAGATACTTTGTCAGCACCAGTTAAGAGTCTTTCTTCTAGTTACAATATCACTAATTACAGAGGTAATGGATTAAACCTAGGATACTACTTTACATTAATGAAAGCATATGAACAGAACAAGAGTAAGATAGAGGACCAGTTATATGAACAAACTTTTGATCCTCCGTCCTCTCTTTCCTCTCTTGCTTCTGAAGTTACTACATACTGTGCTCTCCATTATACTGGAGACCTAACAGTCAATTCTAATTTTGTATGTAACAAACCAACCTTAATTACAGTAAAAGGAAATCTAAAACTAAATCCCCCCATATTAAGTGCATCCCCAGATGCTATCCACTCCTCAAATGGCTGTATATTCTTGGTAGAAGGAGATGTATCAATTAATCCTGGAGGACAGGTTTCTGACAATACTAATCTTGGATATGACAAGGTACATGCATATATACTTGCAGATGGTCAGATTACTATTGAAGGGGAAGATACAAATGCAACAATAATGGATGGACTATATATTAATGGAGGACTGAACTCTTCGTATATTGGGGATTTAAGTATTAAAGTGGATAGATATCTATGGTTAAAACAGAGATTAGACTTTCCAGTACTAGCTATAGACTATCATCCAAAGTATGGAGTATTGGGAGGTATATTTTTTGGCTATGATTATGTAATGCAGCCTGTTGAGGTAGGTCCAAAGCCATAGTATGTAATTGATTTTAAAGATTGTTAAATATCTGCTATTATATTAGTAGTCATAATTTAACTGTCCATTAATATGGCTAAATTGCCAGATCATGTAGGCATAGACTTTGGAACACATACTGTAAAAGCCGTTGAATTAAAGAATATTCTTTCAACTCCCCAATTAGTTAATTTGGGTGTACAACTTACCCCAAAAGGAGTCATAAATAGTGAAGAGAGACAAGACCAAAAGAAATTAGCAGAAGCCCTTAAACTTCTCTATGCTAATTCTAGGTTTAAAAACGTTAATGTAGTAATGGCATTACCTGAGTTTTCGGTATTTACTCGATTTTTGGAATTCCCTGGAGTTAAACAAGATGAATTAAAACAAGCTGTATACTATGAAGCTAAGCAGTATATACCAGTACCAATTGAGGATGTACAAATGAGTTATGTAGTTATTGGTTTTAATCAAGAGAAAAATGCTGCCAGAGTATTGTTAGTTGCAGCTCCTAAAAAGATAATTGAGATATATATGAATGTAGCTAATTTTGCTAATCTAGACCTCATTGCAATAGAGACAGAATCTGTGGCTATGGGTAGAGCCATGTTTAGATCTATGAGAAAAAAGGATTGTGTAATGCTTGATTTTGGTGCTAACAGTACAGATATGAGTATTATGACAAACGGTGCCCTAGTATTCTCCCAAAGTATTCCCATTGGGTCTGATTCTTTAACACAGGCAATAATTAACAAGTTCAATTTTGATTACAACAGAGCTGAACAATTCAAGAGAAACTATGGGTTGCTACCAACTGTATTGGAAGGGAAGATATATGGAGCACTTTTACCAATAGTTGAATCCATAATGATTGAGGTAAGAAGAGGAGTAGAATTCTACAAAAACAAAACAATGAGTTCCCCTCCAATGGAGTATTTGCTGAATGGTGATGGTGCCCTACTCCCAGGATTAATGGAGTATGTTTCTAAATCACTAGGGGTCAGTGCACAAATTGCAAATCCATGGAATAATATAGCTATGGATAATAGATTTAAAAATACATTAGCCAAGACAGGGTCATCATACTCTGTAGCAATAGGATTAGCATTAAAAGATGAGTAACCAAGATACCCAACAACAGAATAGCACTCAGATGAAACAGCCTCCTGTTAACCCACAACAGCCTGTGCAACCCACCCCTCCTCCTCCTCCAAATGCTCCTACACTAGCTGAGCCTCAAAGTAACCAAGTTGCGGAGGGTGTTAACTTGATACCTTCTTTAACCAAAGAACAGAAGACTCAAGTTAAGAAGAAGAATACCTTAAATATTGGATCAATACTTAGTATTATTGTATTTGTAACAATATCCATAGGGATTGTAGGCTTCAATATTGTAACTAAGTCTCAGTTAAGTTCTAAGCAGAATTCTTTAAAGAGGATTGAGAATACTGTTAAATCTAAGGTAGACAAGATTACATCTAACAATGTCATATTAAAAAGGATTAAACTATATCAGGAAGTAGATGAGAATAGTTTTTCTCACAAAGAGATTATTGAATTCTTCCTTGAGATATCTAAAAGGGTTGCAGGAATCACATATGATAGTATAGAGATATCAGAGAACCTCTCTTTCAATGTTTCAGGTAAAGGACCTGATTTAGAGCAGTTAGCTAGATTGTGGTATATACTAGGAGTAAATGAGAATATTGAGAGTGTAATGTTAGAAGGTTTTTCAAAGACTGAACAAGGAGCCAACTTTTCATTTGAGGGAGTGTTAATTTTAGACAATTTTAAAAACGAATAGATATGGGATTAACTAATACTAAAACAGAGAAAAAAAGAAGGGAGGAGTTTAATGTAATAGCCGAGAAGAAAAGGAAGAGTAAACTTACCTTGGGAGATTTAATTATTCCTTTAGCTTCAGGTGCTGTATTAATCATTCTTTCTTTTGCAGTGTTTGTACCTATGGTTAAATCAGCATTTGAGTTTCTTGGAGAGATTAAGGTTGTTCAGGGAAAGATCGAGCAAATGGACAAATTAAACAAGCAGTTAGACAGATTAGAAGAGAATCAATTAAATGAAGATGTACTTACCTCTAGAGAGGTTATACCAACTATTCTGCTTGTATCTGATTTGGTATATTACTTGGATAATTTAGCAAAATCTCTTAACTTAGAGATCTCTAAACTCTCTTCTTCGGATTCCTTAAATTCTGTATCTGGACCAGTTGGGTATGAAGGGGAGTATAACAATGTACTATCTTTTCTTGATGAGGCTCAGAATGTATCTCCATATATGCTTAGGTTAGAAAATGTTGAGGTTAGTCGTAGGGCTAATGAGGAAGAAGTAGATACATGGAATATTGAATTAAGGGTAAGTGGTTACTATATGGCAGATGAAAAAGAAGAGCCAAATATATATGCTAACTTCCAGTTATATACTGAGTACGATGATATTGTTGAAATATTTAAAGTAAAGGCAGCGAACAAATTAAAATAGTTAATTAGATTTCGTCTGCTAACATATCTTCATCCTGTTCACTCTCACTGTCATGTGCTACCCTATCATCCTTAAGTATTACCCTTACTCTCTTGTTACTCCTTACGGCGCTAATGGTAATAATATCTCTAATAGAATTAATTGTTCTTCCCTTTCTACCAATTATTACCCCTTTGTCATTCTCATTTACATTAATAGTGAGAATAGTTAGTCCAGGAAAATCAACACTCTCTCTTTCTTCAATTGAAACATCATCAGGATAGTTAACAATTGATTTTACAATATGCTCTAGTAATTCTCTCATCTTAAAGAAATATAAATTAAGATTATTCAAATAATTATACCCCTCTTAAAGGGAATTTACTAGGAGTGTGAATTCTTTGGGAAATTACTCTTTCTTCTTCTCTTTTTTTGTAGTATTAGGTTTAGTAGAACCTCTCTTAAGAGATTTGATTAGACCTAATTTAACAAAATACTGGGCAATGGTATCTGAAGGCTGTGCACCTACTGAAAGCCATTTAGAAGCTAATTCTTTATCTACTTCGAATGTAGTTGGTTTAGTTCTAGGATTGTAATACCCTATCTCTTCTACACTCTTTCCATCTCTTGGAGAACTAGACTCCATAACTACTATTCTGTAATGTGGTTGCCCTGCTCTACCCGTTCTTTTTAATCTTATTTTTAACATAGCAAAGGTATTTTAACAGATGATATATTAATATTCAAGTTATTCTTTATCTTTTTGTATATACTCAATCCCCTTAGAAGCAGCATCCTCTTCTGCTCTCTGTTTACTACTACCTGTCCCCTCCCCTATTATTTTGTTATTAATTTTTACTACTACTGTAAACTGCTTGTCATGATCAGGACCCTGTTCATCCTTAACGTCGTATATGGGGGTTACCTTATACTTAGCTTGAGCTATTTCTTGTATTTTAGTCTTGCTATCAATATCTAATCTATTCTTAACTATGGAGTTTAACTTCTCGATGAGATGCATATGTACAAACTCTTTACTCTTTTCGTATCCCTGATCTAGATATATACCCCCAATCACTGCTTCAAAGGTATTTGCTAGTAAAAAGTTCTTAGTCCTCCCTCCAGTATCTTCCTCTCCTTTAGAAAGTAAGAGATACTCTCCTAGGCCTAACTGCTTACTTGTTTCTGCTAAACTATCTGTTTTAACAAGTGCAGATCTAAAACTAGTTAATTCTCCCTCAGGTCTATTAGGATATTTTTGATAGAGGTAAAAAGAAACAATTAATTCCAATACGGCATCTCCTAAAAACTCTAACCTCTCATTATGTGTTTTACACTCCTTATGTTCATTCAAAAAGGACCTATGGGTAAGAGCATCTATGAGGTACTGTTTATTTACAAAAGTAATACCTATCTTCTGTTCAATTTCTTCAATTTTATTCTGTTTTATGCTTTTCATAGATTGCTCCTAATACTCCATTTACAAATTTACTATTACTCTCTCCCCCAAACTCTTTAGCTAATTCAATAGCTTCATCTATGGCTACTTTAGGAGGAGTAATTTTAGAAATGAAACCCTCATATATGGACATTCTAAGAATCTGTAAATCAACTAACTTCATCTGAGATATTGGCCATTGAGGTGCATACTGACTTATCAATTTATCAATCTCCAGCTTATTCTCTTTTACACCATCAATTAGGGTATTATACAACTCTTCATTGTATGTATCTATTTCATCTAGCAGGGAAAGTTCAGAAATTTCAAAATCTAAAATACTATCATTATTGATATTGAAGTCTGTAGAGAAAAGATTTTGTAACGCTAACTCTCTTGAAAGATGTCTAGGGTCAGTTGATTTCTTCATTTAATACTCTATTACTATTTATTACTCTTAAGATCTTTTCCATCTCCGTAGTAACCACAGAATTCACATACAAAGTGAGGTCTTTTACTCTTACCGCACTTAGGACATTTGGACATCTGAGGTTTAATTAGAAAGTCCTGAGACCTTCTTCTGTTCTTTCTACCCTTTGATATTTTTCTTTTTGGTAATGCTCCCATAACTATTTATACAAGATTAAACCTTGTATTATATTTTAATATCTTAATTCTTGCAACAACATTATACTATCCATCCCTCTTTGATATCGATTTCTTGTCCAGATGTAATCTTTCCTTCAACCATTTCTTTTGCAATATTACCCTCAATATTGTCTTGTATATATCTTTTAATTGGTCTAGCTCCTAAGCCTGGTTCATTCGCTTTACTTGCAATTATTTGAGGTATAATACTTCCCCATTTGAGAGTAATACTTTTTTCAGAGAGTCTTTGAGCTAACTCTCTTAGTAGTAGTTCTGATATTTCTGAGAGATTTTGTATATCATGGGGATGGAATACTAAGACCTTGTCAAATCTGTTTAGGAGTTCTGGTTTAATGGCTTGTCTAAGTTCGATTAATGCCCTGTCTTTAACCTCCTCCCATGTTAAATTATGATTTGACAAAGAGTCGAGTAACATACTACTACCAATATTGCTTGTACATATGATTATGCTGTGTGTAAAATCAACTGTCTCACCAAGTGTACTTGTTAATCTCCCTTCATCAAATATCTGTAAGAAAAGATCTAGTATTTGTGGATGGGCCTTCTCCATCTCATCAAAGAGGACAACTGTATATGGATTACTCTTAATTTTGTCAATTAAGGAGATGGATGATTTACTTAGTAAACTACTATCTGTACTACCTCCTAAAAATTTTTCAACACTATCAATTTCTTTGTACTCTGACATATCTACTCTTACCATGTTGGATGCACTACCAAAATACTCTTCTGCAAGTACCTTAGAGATATGTGTCTTACCTACTCCAGTAGGTCCCATGAAGAGAAAAGTTCCAATTGGTTTGTCTGGATTCCTAATATCTACATGTGCCCTTCGCAATGCCTCTACAAGGGCCTGTATGGGTTCTTGCTGGCCTACTATCTTCCTTTTCATATTCTCTTCTAGCTTCATTAGGTGTGTACTCTTTTCAGCATCTACACTACCAATGGGAATACCCTTTTGATTAGAGAGAACTTTAGATACATGCTCTCCTGTTAAAATTGTTACTCCACTAGTTTGACCCCAAGAACAGGCTTCCTCAATTAACTGTACTGCACTACTTGGTAGCTTCCTCTCCCTACTATATCTTTGTGCAAGTTCAACAGCACTAATGAGTGCTGGAAAGGTAACATATATTCCGAAGTTTCTCTCTAACTGTGATACCTTAGTCTCTAGTATTTGAAGAGCATCAACAGCAGAAATCTCTTTGATCTCAATATTTGTAAATGACTGTCTAAGGGACTCCATACTGTAGAAGTATTTTTTGTAATCAGCATAGTTTACAGTCCCTAGTATTGGGAACTTACTGTTTAATATATATGGAAGTAAAATACCTGCCAATGAGTGACCACTCTCATTTGCTTTGGAAGGAATTAACTCTTGCATCTCATCAATATACAGGATTACATCCTGAGCATTTTCTAATTCCTTCATTGCCTTAGATATGAGTAGTTCCATATTCTGTTCCTTAGAAGATTGAGCAATTAACCCGTTAATATCAAACTTCAGAACTCTTTTGTCTTTAATTTGCACAGGTACATTCCCTGAGTTAATTCTCTGAGCAATACCCAGGACAATACTAGATTTTCCTACTCCAGGCTCTCCAATGAAGAGGGCATTTCTATTTGAGACTTTACCAAGTACTGATATTAATGCCTCTATTTCATCATCATGTCCAATCCCGTATACATCTCTGTCTGAGATTATTTGTTCATTCAGATTCTTAGTAAAATGACTAAGTATATATGTATACCCATATATCCAATCCTTTGCTATACCACCTTTCCTAAAGTAGATTACATTAGGATTAAAGTAACTAGCTCTCTTTCTTTTTTCTTGTTCATATGATTGGTATCTTACTACCTCCCTTAATATATCAATTGAGGAGTTTTGGGAAAGTAAGACCTGTTTTAATACAGGGAATACGTTAAAAAGAGACAGGAGTAAGTGTTTAGGTTGTATTTCTGTAGAAGCGCTTAGCAAAGCCTCGTTAAGAGAGTAAATGAGCAAGCTCCTAATTGCGGTATATGAGTATTTAGGTAGTGTCTCTTTTGTAACCCCATTCTCTTTGAAAATATCTTCAGTTATGGATATGTTAGCCCTTTTAAATATCTCTTGGGCTTGTGGAAGGATTACTAAATCAGTAAAGACATTGGAGATATCAATCTCGTTATTGTTAGTATTGTTACAAAGGATATCTAGTGTAAACTCATTTACAAATTTAATTGCTTCTAGATGTGCATATCTACCGAATTTAAAACCAGTATTCTTAATCTCTTCTAAATCACTTAAAGATATCTTCTCTGCCTTAGGTAATCTTACAGGATGGCTTTTGTCTTTGAAGTAGTCATACCAAAGTAAGAAAACATTAAATATGGAGATACCAAAGAGGAGATCAGATATATTACTAGAGAGAAAATCAGTAACAATTGGTACCTTCTCCCATACTCCAAACTGTCTTAGAAGATATCCCAATGCTATGAAGAGACCCGGCATGAGTAGTATATTTGCAACTATTCTTAATTGGTTATTTACTCTTTTGTATTTAAGATAGTTGGAGAGTACATTAGAAATTTGTGGTGTTGATATTGTAAAGAATTGATCCCTAGTAACCAGAAAAAGAGCATCGGACTCTTTAGTAAGTATGGGTAACTCTCTTTCAATGAGGCCAATTCTGTTACTATCCTTTTCGTGGTGCCCTATTACTGTTCTATTTTGCCAACCGTAATCTATTGCCATCTATATTCCCATTAATGATTTAAAAATGAAGAAAAGAGTAACAGGTGGTAGTACAAGCCAAAGGAGTATAGCTAGGATGTAAATCAGGGTAAACAAAAGATATGTAAAAATCGCGATTGGAAGAAAGAGAATCTTGATACTTACACCAAAGACATATCCAATTAGGGAGAAATCCCTGTGCCAAGGAAGAAAGAAATTTCTAAGTAGAAGAGATATTGAGAGATTGTCATCTAGAATTAAAGATATTCTCCCTAACATCCTAAGATGCCATATACTCATCTTTATGTACCACCAATGCAAGAATTCTTTAAATATATGTTTAACAATATTAAGGATATTATCTACCTTACTTTGATCTAGTAGCTGTTGTGCACCACTATTTGTTAATATATTTTGTTGTGTCATATTTTGGACAGTAATTCACCCTAAGTCTATTGTAATTTAGATATTTTTTCAAGATGCTACTCATATGGTAGAATTATATATATGAATTTCTATGGGAGTTTGAAAAAACCAGTAATATCTCTTGCTCCAATGGAGGATGTAACTGACACTGTATTTAGACAAATCGTATGTTCAATCAAGAAACCAGATATTATGTATACAGAGTTTGTTAATGTAAATGGAATATATAGCCAGGGAAGAGATCGAGTAATGCAGAGGTTGGAGTACAGTGAGGTAGAGAGACCTTTAGTTGTACAGTTGTGGGGAGAGAATCCTGATAACTACTACTATGCTTCTAGATTTGCATACAGCTTGGGATTTGATGGTATTGATATTAATATGGGGTGTTCTGTAAAAAAGGTAGTATCTAAATACAATGGTAGTGGTATGATGATTGCAGATAGGGGCTTAGTAAAAGAAATTATCCAGAGCGTTAAAGAGGGTGCACAGGGTTTACCTGTTTCTGTTAAAACTAGATTAGGTTGGACAGATTACGATTTAGAGTGGATACGTTTCTTACTTGAACAGGATTTAGATGCAATTACAATCCATTGTAGAACAGCTACGGGTTTTAGATCTAAGAAGTTACTCTGGACTAAGATAGTACCTTGTGTTGATTTGAGAGACCAGATGAAGAAGAACACCTTGATATTTGGTAATGGAGGAATTCAGTCGTTAACAGATGCTAAAAAGCATGCAAAGAGATATCACTTAGATGGTATTATGATTGGTAGAGCTGCTATTAACAATCCTTGGGTATTTAGTGATACAGAGAGTGTATCAATCTCCGAGTCATACGAGAAGTTCAGAGAGCATATTCTCCTTTTTGAGAGGGTATGGGGTGAAAAGAAAGATTTCAATATTTTGAAGAAATATATTAAGTCATATATATTTGGGTTTACTGGTTCTCAGAATATTAGGGACGATTTGTTAAAAACAGAAAGTATCAAGGAGTTACTTTCTAAAGTTGAGAGATTAATTGTTTAGTTCCCCTACTCTTTTCAGATTTAGGGAGATTTCTAGTATAATGGGGTATTAATATATTTAATTAGAGATATGCCAATACCTTTGGAGTATGAAGAGCAAGAGGCGAATCAACAACCTTCTGATTTTTTAATCTCACAGTTAACAACGGTACTTGAGTATGGGGTTGACAAGAGTTCTCGAGTAGACGCTATTCTCTTTGATGTAACGTTAGAACAAATTGATGAATATATGGAAAAGGTTAAACATGATCAAGATTTACCATTCCCTTTAACTAGAATTAGGAGTAAAGAGATTAACAACCAAGAGATTTTTGAGAGTGTATGTAACCATTGTAATATTACATCTGTAGAATACAATTCTACTAAGATATATTTTGTTGAGACAGCATCTAATGCAGTTGTATTAATTCCCATACAATTGGAAAAAGGGGTGGTAAATATATGTATTGAGTTACTAGACAAAGAGATTACATCAAAAGAGATATATGGAATGTATATGGGTTTAGGGAAATTGAGAATGGACCAGATTAAGTTTGTTAAATTTACTAATTAAAAATATGGTAGAAGAGAGTAAAGATACAAAGGAAGGGATATACTCTGCAGAAGTAATTTCTGCTTTAAGTTCAATACAAGAATTCCAATGGGAGGCTGCTAATTGGCCATTAGTAGTAATGCTTCCCAAAACGAAGTATCAGCAGTTAGATGAGGATCCCACTAACCAAAGTGAGAAAGATTTCTGGAAAGAGGTATTTAATCCTGCAAATGTTCTTACCCCAGAGAGTACTAGGAGGTATGTTCCTAATTTTCACTTTCTGTTTGTACTTCATTCTTTCAAAGACAGTAATGGTCAGGAAGAGAGATTTAAGGCAGTAACTACATCTGCCAAGAGTTTTGTGGAGGACCCAGGGCATTTAATTAATTACAAATATCATGGACAGCCTTGTGAATTAAGGAGTAAGCAGATATATCCAACTGTCTACTTTCGGAAATTCTATGATACTCTTTCCGATGAAGAGAAGTACAAATTCCCTATCCCTACTATTGAATTTAGAAAAAGGATGGTTAAAGAGAGAGTACTTAACAAAAAGAGATAATTTAAATTTTTACAATTTAGAGTATGAATATCTTCTTACCTATAATGGGGTTAGCGATATTAGTATTTGGTGTATACAAGGTTTTTAAAAATGTAAAACTTGCAAAGCATGGAATAAAAATGGAAGCAGAAATAATTGAAGTAAGAAAGAAGGTTGATTACAGTACAGATAGTGATGGCTATTCAAGTAAAACGGATATGTATTATCCAGTATATAAATATACATTTGAGGGAAAGGAGTACAGTAAGGAATCAAATATTGGTGTTAGCAATTCAAGAAAGTATAAGGTAGGAGGAATGATTAATATAATATTTACAAAGGAAAAACCTGAATCTGCGGAAGTTAGAACAGTATTTAATTTATGGATTCTTCCCATAATCTTTATTCTAGTTGGAGCTATGTTAGTAGTATTAGGTTTTACAGTAAAATGATTAGAGTTAAAAGAGTAATGGGAAAATATCTTAAAATACACTAGAATAGTAATATGGATATTGTAGAAGAGGTTAGAAAACATGTATACGAGAAATACCATGAAGACGAAAGGGATGATGGTATGAATTTGTATGATATTCATGTTAAATATGTTGTAGAGTATGCAAAGCAATTAGCTAAAAAACTTTATGCTGATATTGAGATAGTAGAAATATCTGCACTATTACATGATATTGGGAGATTAAATAGCACGAAAGAGAATCATCATATAATTGGTGCCCAGTATGCAGAAGAATATCTTCAGACATTAGGGTATCCAATAGAGAAAATTAATAGAGTAAAACATTGTATATTTGCTCACAGAGGTAGTCTTTCAATACCTAGAGAAACAAAAGAGGCCGAGTGTGTTGCGAGTGCAGATGCTATGGCTCATTTTAGAAATATCTCTGATATGTTCTATTTCGTATATCACGATTTAAAGGAGTCTTCCGAAAAGGGTAAACAGATGGTTAAGGATAAATTTGAAAGAAGTTTTAACAAGATGATTCCAGAGGGTAAGGAGATAGTAAGAGATAAGTATGAAGCTGTAATGAAGATTTTAGAATAAGGGTTGGATACACTTTTAAGCATGGAACTTAAAAACAGAATAATTATGATTCTATTGATTTAAAAAATATGAGTCCCTTATCCATTTGAGCAATTCTTTATCTATATCTTCCTCATCTTTTACCTCAACATAATACAAATCTCTGTTAGTAGACAACTTCTCTTGTTTTATTATCCTTTCACTATCAATTTGATAATCTACTCTAAAATCCATCTTAAGTTTATCTTTTGATAACCATACTCCACTAAAAGTATAGCTACTTACTAAGTGTATACAGCATGGTAAGGATTCTATCTTAATCTTACCAATATTTATTTCTATCATTTTGACAAGTTTCTCAAAGAGGCTTCTAGAATAGTCTCTATTTGTAAAATGCTTTTCAATTGGATAAATAACACAGGAATGAGATTGATTCTTCTTTTGAAATTCTCTTTTACATTTTGGGCATTGCCACATATTTGATTATATCAAGAAGAGATGTGTAATGGTGGGCTACACTTTCAGGTATGGAACTTAAAAATAACATTGTGCTTCATCTAATCATCTAAATACAATTCAAAGCTAAGTACTGCCCATCTTGTATGAAGTATATTACTTGTTTTCCAAATTTGCCCAACTTGGCAGTTTATTCCCATATTTTGTAGGCATCATTGTATCTGGATTAATCCCAGCCAACACCATAAATTCTTTAAATGCCTTTTTTGTCTCAGGTTTATGTCCGCCCTTTTCTGAAAGTAATCTCTTGTGTGCAACAACAATGCTTAATTGAAGCATTCTGTCAATAAAAGTACCATAAGAGTGTTGCCCTTCATTGTTTTTATTCGCTACTTTTAAATAAAGATTCATGGAAGAAGGTTCGGCTGCAATGGAAATCCCTTGCGCAATTTTTTTTGTATAAGGTAACATTTGGTTGTCACCAGCGAGTACACTTCCATTCTCATTTTTATGTGCACTGCATTCATTAGTAAATCTTTCTAATAAATCTTTGAATTTATCATCGGGAATGGATTTGTTCTTATATATTACAATATTATCTCTCCTTGGTTTATCGTTTATTTTTGTACATACTTTAAAATATAAATTGTCTTTTAGACCAGATTCCTCTAAAGCTTTTTGCCATACCTTTATCCCTTCATCTGGGGCAGCAGTTGCGTTGAATGATATATAACACCTAATAGTATCTTCGTCTTTAAATTTGTCTGAATTAAAATGTAAGAAATCATCATAGGGGGAATTGTGGTACCTTTCCAATTCTTCTACGGTGTTACCCGTTTTACCAAGACTTTGTAGATGTATTGTATTACTAGGATAATCTTTTGCAAGGCTAAGAATTCTCATCTGGTATCTTTCTTGGATATCTCTAAATTCCTGTGTTTCTGTTTCTGACTTACTAAGAGGATTATAAACGAAACTGTTGTAAAAATAATCGTGGACTATTGATGAAGTCAGTATATCTGGGGTATGCCACAGAGTAGCTGTATCTAACCCAATACTTCCCATCTTCCCCTTTTCCTTTGTTTGAGAATATACCCATCGGAGGTATTCTTTTAAAGTTAGGTCCTCTTCTTTTCTAACGATATCTCTGTACTCAAGAAATTTCGCATTCCATATATCTTCCGAACTTCTTTTTGTATTATCTATTTCGCTAAATGCTCTTCTCGTTTGTACAGATTTTCCAACTTCTTCCATAAAGCCTTTTATTTTTTCTACTCCAACTACATTACTGATTCTATCAATTACTTTGTCCGACTCTCCAGTGATTTGTAAATCTTCTTCTATAATTGAGCTATCATTGTTTGAGTCTGGCCCAGTATCTAAGTTGTTCATATATTTATTATAACAGAATCTAGTATACACATTAAACAAACAAAACACTGATGAAAATAATTTGTAATGGTGGGCTACACTTTCAGGCATGGAACTAAAGAAGAGAATTACATTGATTGTATTTCTAGTGTAAAATATTCAAATAATGACATATCCTACTGATAAAAAATATCCAATAACACAAGATTATGGTATTACAGACATAACAGAATTAAGAGGGGAAGAAATATACAGTTTTTTTGATAAGAAACATCCTGGAATTGATATTGCCTTACCAATTGGTACACCCATATATGCATCCTTAGGAGGTATTGTTGTAAGTATTGAATATCATCGTGGTATGGGAAAAGTATTGAGAATTAGAACTGGCAATTTATTACACATATATGGGCATTTAGATAGTTTTAATAAGGAGTTTGGAGATATTGTAAAAGAAGGAGAGTTAATTGCAAGAAGCGGAGATACTGTATGTTGGACTGTACCGCATTTACATTTTGAAATAAGAGATCTGTCTATTTGGGAAGTTAAAGAAAGACCTTTTAAGCCTGAGTTCAAAGAGGATTTCCCAGTTCAGTATAAAACAGAATTTGAATACATATGTAATCATAATGAGGCAATAATAGACTTGGCAATTAAATATTATGGTAGTGAAGAGGGGAAAAACAATCTTTTAGCAAATAATCCTTTTTTAAAAGATATACATTCTCATAAATCTTTAGAGATAGGTACAAAAGTTCTGATAATTTAGAAAAATCATTTCAGAGGGGAAAATGGTGGGCTACATTAGAAGGCATGGAAATTAACAATAGAATAACTCTAAATTTGTATTGTAAAAGGTATTAATTGTAAGTGATAAGGGAATTCTGTTAATATATTTATAACAAATTGTTACAAAACCTATATGAGTGATATAGAAATGCCCTTAGACCAAGATAATAAAGTAGAAACTAGTGAAGAAATAGTTTCAAAAGAAATAAAAGTAATAGCAGATAGAATTGTTGAAGACTTTGTAGTTAACGGGAAAACCCCTGTAATTACAGAGAAGCAAAACAAAGCTCCCTCTGGAGACCCTCATGATTATGCTTCTGTAACGAGGTATCATATGTGGAGGACAGAGAATGGAGGTTTAGATTGGGATGATGGAGTCCCAAATCCAGAGTCAGAAAAATATTCAGATATTAAAAAGGTTGAAGAATTCAAAACTAAAATCTTCTATGTTAGTACTAGAGCTATTGAAGCAAAAGCTAAGGGTGAGGATACCAAAGCTTATCAAGGCTATATAAACACTGCTCTTGCAAGATGGTTTGTTGATGACAATACAAGGATGTCACCAAATTTGGAATATGCACAGATGATAAATGGGGAGGATACTGGTCAGTATTTTGGTATTATTGAAGGTACAGACTTTCTTTTAGTGCTTGAACAGGTAGAGCAATTAAAAGAACACGGTTTAATAGATGAAAGTGTTCTATCTGGTATTAAGGATTGGTATAGTAAGTACCTTGTGTGGCTAACTACTAGTGAAAAGGGCTTAAAAGAAAAAAATATGGAGAATAACCATGGTGTTTTCTATGATCTTCAGGTAGCTCAGATTGCGGATTTTGTTGAAGACAAAAACAATCTTATTGAAGAGTCATTACAAAGAACAAAACAGAGAATTGAAAAACAGATTGCTCCAAATGGAGAGATGCCATTAGAGGCAAAGAGAAAAGATTCCTATGGGCATCAGTTGTATCTGTTGGATGGGTATTCAAGATTAGCTTCAATTAGCAAAAAACATAATATTGATTTATGGGAATATACTCCTATTCAAGGCGGGGGGATAAAAAAAGCTTTTGAATACTTTGTTAAGAATCTTCCTGAGCCAGAAAAATCACCTATTCCTGAGGATAGAGTTGGCCAGATTTATCTTACTCTTCGTTCTGCTGGTAAGGCATATGAGAATAAGGAGTACTTTGATTTACCAAAGAAATATTTTCCTAATAGCAGGATAGAAGATGTACTGACGGAAGAGATGTTTAGATAAAAAAGTAATCCTTTTAGAATAATGTTTATAATGGTGGGATACACTTTCAGGCATGGAACTTAAAAATGGAGTTGTAATTTATCTGTTTATTTAACTAGTAAAGACCTTTTCCGTTAATCTTGTTTTTTCTTAAATCTTCCCCTATCATAAATATGTGTGAAATAATTTATAATTGAATTAATTTTAATGCCAACAATAAAGATCCCTGATTATTATATTGGTAGCGAAACAGATATTCCAGAAAAATATAAAGAAGAAGTGTTTAGAAGAATTGATCGTGAGCGGGGTGAAAGTAAAACTGTTTCAATAACACCTGGGAAAGTTGGGCAAGTTATTACCTCAGAGGGTCAATTAAAAGAAGTTTTTAATGATAAAGAGATGCTATATTTAGGTCATGGTACTCAAGGGGATGCATCTGTAATAAATTCAATATTTCAATCAGGACTTAAAGTTAAGGATCCAGAGTTTGTTCGGGGATATGGATTTCATTTAGAAGGTGTTAATAGTACTACGAACCCTCTTGGTATTGGTAATGATGGCTTATTTGATAATGTGAGGGAGGAGCTAAACAATTGGCCACATAGAGAATCTGAAAATATTGTTATTATATCTTTACCTAAACAGTATCTTTTTACTGAATCAGAGGTTCGTTCTTTCTTCGTTGATGCATATGAGCAATTTTATATCGGAAATGAAGAAAGTGGTTACAAGCTAAGACCAGAGTTCATAAAGGGAGTATACAATTCTACTGAACACTCTTTTACATTAAATGAGAATTTCTATAAGAATTTTTCTGATGAAAGAAAAGAAGAATTTCTAAAAGAGTTGGATGATTGTTATGTTGAAGCTTATGCAAAAAATGTATGTGTCGCCCCAGGTGAGTTAGAGAGGGAAACACATTTAGACAGCTCAATGTTAAATCGTCTTTCTATTGAATGGTATACTACACAACTGGAAAGATTGAGAGAATATGAAAAAGAATTGGAATCTATTAGAGATGAAGTTGAGGAACCAGTTGAAGATAAAGAAGATTCAAATTGGAGAGAGGGGGACGAGTGGAGCTAGAGAATACAGAAAACTCTGCATTATTCAAAATGATTAGTATGCCCCGAAATGATTTTTAAATGGTGGGCTACACTTTCTGGCATGGAACTTAAAAACAGAATATTTTTAGAACTTAGACTATAGCCCAAATAGTAACACCGAATTTTTATAGAAAATTTCCTCTCTCTGCTTGTCTGATATGTCTAGATTGTTTATTAGCGATATATGATCCTGGAGATTACACATCCCGTAATCACTTCCATAAAGAATTTTTTTATTATATTTCTTAATGAGCATCTCTAAAGAGTATTTAATCTTTTCTCTCCCTGTTTTAAAAACAACTTCTTTATCTGCCAAGGCGGAGGTGTCATAGCTTATGTTGGTAAAATCTTTAGTAACTTCAACACAGTATTCTACCTTAGGCCAGAATAAATGACTTATGATGATTTTCAAAGATGGGAAACTTCTTGCAATGTCAACAATATACTTAGGATCATTATATTTTGAACATTCCTTATCTCCACTATTCTCTCCTGTGTGTATTACCAAGGGCTTGTCATATTCAATACATAATTTGAAGAATGGTTCTAATCTTTCATCATTTGGATAATGATCATCATGACCTGGGAAAATCTTTAGTCCAACTATTTTGTTAAATAAGAAATATTCTCTTAATTCAGAAATATTATCCTCAAGATTATCTTCTAATATATTCACAGTTCCTAGAATATAAATATTGGGGATATTATTAAAAAGTTGTATACATTGTTTAAGGTTTCCGATTGGAGAATGATCAATATTATCAGGGATTACAATGCCTCTGCTAATCTTATGATTTTCTAATTCGCTTAGAAGTCCTTGCCTCTGTGTTTCAAGAGATAATAAATAATTTCTAACAGGCAAATGTAAGTGTGAATCAATAATCATTTGATAATTATACAGGAAATTTGCAATGGTGGGCTACACTTTCAGGCATGGAACTTAAATATAAAATTTTGCTTTACTCTTTTTTAAGGTAAAATATCCCTAATCATGAAAAAAATAAAAGAGTGTAAAAGAATTTTAATAGTTGGTGATTCTGGTCGCGGAAAGAGTACAATGGCAGATTTCTTAAGTAAAAGGTTAAATCTTAAACATCAGGATTTAGATGATTTCTTTTGGGAAAAGAAATTCACAATGAAGAGAGAAAAATCAGAGCAATTAAAAATGGTTAGAGATTTTCTTAAAGAAAAGAATGAGTGGATAATAGAGGGTACAACAAGGGACATGGCAAGTATATGTATGGGAGATGCAGATGTAATAATATACATGTGGTTTGAGAATCTTCTGGACCAATTAATCTGTATATCAAAAAGAAGTTATCAAAAGAAAGAGAATTTTTGGCCATTCTTTGATTTGTGTTTTACAACAATACTAAAGAGATACAAATTAGGAAAAGGAAACAAGGGAAAACCATCTGTAAAAGAATTAATATCTGAATATTCAGAAAAAACGATAAGTCTTAGTACTTGGGAAGATATTAACAAATTTAAGGAATCTCTAGGATAGAAGCAATGGTGGGATACACTTTCAGGCATGGAACTTAAAAATAGAATTGACTTAGTACTCTTAATTTAGATATTTCTCTATTTCCTCCATCAAATACTTTGTATCCTCATAGTCATGTGTATTATAATCCTCCCCTATTTTTTTATACTTTATAATATCCGCTTTAATACCTTTCTCTTCCAAAATCTTAGTCAAATCTGCATACCCAATAACAGGATCATTCTCTTTCTGAATTATTAAAAGTCTCTCATTTGAATATTCTAAAGCTTCTATTGGATTGAAATTAAGATTTTCTAACCAGAGATATGGATATCCGATAAATATAAATTTCTTAATATTGAGATAATTATTCTTAGAAGATAGATATGATAAATAACATCCTGCACTTTTGCATATTGCAATGCAATCTTCTTGGATATTTAAGACCTTTATTTTTTCTAGCTCTTTATTAAAATCTATCTGTCTCTCTCCTGTTTCCCAGTGACTATAATTAAGGATTGTCCTATCTTCGGAAAGGAATTTCTTAGACAGAGTATAAATCCACTCTTTGTTAGAGAAATTATTGCCCGGGAAGAAAATATATTTCATATAGTAATTATACAGTAAATTCAGAGAATGGTGGGCTACACTTTCAGGCATGGAACTTAAAAAGTCTATCACATTGTATATGGATCTGTAGGTCGTCGGACTTGCACCGCTAGAATGCTAAACGCCCCATCTTATCTTCGCCTTTAACAGCGTATAAGCAGGAACTTGCAATGTGAGCTTCTACCAACTCACAACCAACCTACAATAATATTATAACTGAAATTCAAAATGGTAGACTACACTTCTTTGCATGGAATTGAATAACAGGGTTATTTTCTTGTTATTTCTTTTGTTGGTATAAAATAGAAAAACCAAATGATCCAACTAAACCATGTTAAGTATAAACATTCTCCTGTTTGTAAATATCTTAATCCTAACAGACTAAATAACCCTAGGAAACCAAGCATCCAGTTTTTCCTTAACAGATTCTTCATAACAATAAATTATATATTTTGGAAAAGAGAAATTCAACTGAAAAACGAATGGTGGGATGTATTGGATAGCATGGAACTTAAAACCCCATTAACTATTATTCTTCGCTTAAGTTCATAGTCTTATCTCCCACTTGAAGATAGTATATAATAGTTTAAATGAAAACACTATCTACACAGGCAATACAACAAGATATAAAAGAACTGCAAAAGAAGTTGGAAGAAATCCATCCTAATCCATATAAATATATTTCCCAAAAAGATTTCAGTACCTTGTTAACTAAAAATACAGAGAGTGTTAATAATATACAGGATTTAGGTCTCGCAATTATGACTATTCTTGCAAAACTGAACGATGGACATACCTATTTAGACCTTTCTTATGAAGTTTTCGGAACCAATAGTTTTATGTTCAAATTTAGATTTTTGAACGATGGGTACTACCTAATAAAATCTTCGGAAACCTTATCTGATTATTTAGGTTCAAAATTAATAGGTATAAATGACCATACAATCCAAGATATAGAAACTTCATTCGCCACTCTAATACCCAAGGAGAATGAAACTTCTTTAAGCTATTACTTGCCATCCAAACTTATGGAGCCTGTTATTCTTGAATCTTTAAATATAAAAGATGGTAAAAGTATCAAACTCAAATTAGAAAAGGGAGGAAGAACAGTATCCGTAGACATAGAACCTGAAGATTGTAAAAATAAAATGGTCTCTATTTTTGAAAGGATTCCGAATATAACTAATACCATCACTGTACAAGATACTTACTGGTTTGAAGAAATAGCCAATTTAAGTGCCTTCTACTTTCAATTTAATGAATGTATTGAGAAGGAAGACTTAACTATAACTGAAATAGTAGAAGCTTTTGAAAAATCCAATTTACCCAACCTAATCATTGACTTAAGGAATAATAAGGGTGGCGATTCTGATGTTTTAAATCCCCTAAAGAGATTCCTGAAAGAATATAAAAACAAATATAAGGTGGTTACCATAACAGGTGCAGACACTTATTCATCTGCGATAATAAATTTGCTAGAGCTTTCTAATTTGCCTAGTACCATTTCAGTTGGAGAAGTACCTCATGGTAATCCAACTCACTATGGAGAAGTTGAGAGCTTCATACTTCCTAACTCTCAACTTAAAATATTTACCTCTTCAAAGATCTTCAGATTCAATGGTTACAAATTAGGAGAAACTTTTAAACCTACACATATTGTTCCTACACGAATTCAAGATCTAATACAGGGTAAAGACACACAAACGGAATACTTATCAAAGATTTTATAGAAGAAACCGAGCTGGAGATGATTGACAATATTATGTTGCAAATAAAGCAACCATCCCCAGCTTTTGTGATCACAAAAGGACTTCAAGCATCAAGCACTACTCTTGCATGCGCATTGTTTGTCACCTTTGCAAGCACAGGCGTTCGTCTGAACCTTAACGGCTACAGTCTTACCGAACATGGCACACCTCCTTTCTAAAAGGTTACACATTATAAGGGTTTCTTAATAAAACTACAAGATTACGCTTTAAAAGCAGCGTTTTTAAGTGTGTTCCAGACAACAGCACGCATAATCTTGCAATATGAAGCTGGCTGATTGCCCCCATTTAAAAATCTGGTATGATGACAGCCACCCGAACAGGTGTATTTTACGAAACAATCCTGGCATTCTGGATAGTTAAGTAAATTCAATCCCTTAAGTTTTTCAACTTGGTCTTGATCAATTTCTACACCATCCTCGGTTACTTGTCCGATCACAAACACATCAACCAACGGATCAGATTTCTTTGTAACACGAGTACAACAAGAGATGATCCCCTCTGGCATTACTGCCATGGATTCACCATCAGCATTACAATAACGTAAACTTACGTTATCTAAACAGTCTGAAGGTGTAATAAAGGTCATCCCAAGCTCGGTTGCTCGTTTCTTGGCTGAGAGATAGTTTTTGATGAAGATGTCTGGATCAACATCATCAACACCCTCTTCTCCCCTTCCTGTCGCAGAGAAAGGTGCTGCACTAATTTCTTTACATCCATTAGATGCACAGAGTTCCAGGAATTCAAGCATGGTATCTTGATTCAAACCAGTGACTGTGGTCCGAACTGCAAAAGACACTTCATTTTCAACCAAAGCTTTCATTCCAGTCAACACATCATTAAAAGAACCAGTTCCATCGGCTTTTGGACGAAGCACGTTCTGAATCTCCTCAATTCCATCCATTGATAAAACAACGGAGAAATTGTGTTCCTTTAAGAATTTGGCTTTTTTATCATCTATCAGAGTTCCGTTTGTCACTAACGAAAAACTAATAGTCCAATCCTCTGGCAAGAGTTCCATGGCATAGTTCACAGCCTTAACCATAACTTGCCATCGCACAAGGGTCTCTCCTGTTCCATGGAAACTTAATTCAACATCAGTATCATTACGCTCGTTGGCGTACACATACAATTGCTGAATAGATTTCTCAATCAATTCCCAAGGAAGATCGCAGAAGTTAATACCTGCACAGGCATAACAATAAATACACCGTAGATTACAGGCAGAAGTCACAGAAATAGTAACCTCTCTACTGTTAAACGGTCCATCTTTTGCTATGCGAGGCATTGTAGCTTCTTCAAAGAAGCCTTCCGATACAAGGTGTTGATGGAAATAGTGCGTTTCTGGTTTGCCTGAATCCAGGTAATCCCAAACTATTCCCATAGCTTCTGCTGGCACTGAAAAGAATTTACCAAGCAAGGGAGCATGTACAACACCAACTCCATCTTGATATACAAAAAAGATGTTTGGGTGAATCTGTTTCCATTGCAAGTTGCTCATGAGTTTTACTCCTTATTTTGTGTTTTCAAAAGAGCTACATAACACTATATTTTAATATACACAAAGAAAGAAGTAAACACTATGGGGGTGTGGTGGGATGTGT
This sequence comes from uncultured Candidatus Saccharibacteria bacterium, assembly GCA_964655705.1. Lineage (GTDB taxonomy): Bacteria > Patescibacteriota > Dojkabacteria > SC72 > SC72 > UBA2259. The sequence goes on from CAZZPP010000002.1 coordinate 111,829, forward strand.
TGGAGAGCTTGGAACTTAGAAGCAGGATAGTTTTAGTCAAAGTAGTTTAGTATTTTAAGAATTTCATTAGAAGAAGAAAAGACTTTACTTTTATCTATATCCTTCAACTTACAATTAATATCTACATCTGTTTTTATTTTTAAAAAATCTTTGTTCTTTCTCATTAAATTCTCATTGCCTAAAATTCTGCTCTCTTTTGAATTCTTAATAACATCTTCTATATCACCATATTCTCTTACAAGTCTAGAGGCACGAATCTTTCCAATACCTTTCACTCCCTTGATATTATCTGAGGGATCCCCCTTTAAAGAGAGATAATCTAAATAATATTTGGGAGAAAAATCCCATCGTTCAATAAACTTTTCTTCTGTATATGTAATTTTGTTATAACTATATTTAGCACCATCTTTTACCTTTTCATCCCTTAATACATAAATATTATCCTTAATAACTTGGAAAAAATCTTTATCTTGGCTTGAGATAATAGATTCCACATCTTTAGATTTCTTGTTTGCAATACTAGCTATAACATCATCTCCCTCATTATTGGGATCTTCTATGTAGGTAATACCAAGGTGTTCTAGTGCACTTTTTATAATTGGTAATTGTTCAAACATAGATGTGCCTGTATAATCCCTATTCTGTTTGTATTCTTCATCTTGTTCCAATTTCCCTTGTATTCCTGTCTCAGTATCAAAAACGACTATAACCTTGTTTGGTTGAAGATGTAAGATGTTCTTTCTTAGGTAGGAGAGGAATCCATAGAAAGCATTTACTTGCAAACCATTTTTAAGTTTAGCAACACTGGGAACACCGTAATATGCACGATATAAGTAGTTATGACCATCAACTATTAATAGTTTATCCATATATTTAAGTATATATGAAATTGTTTAGAAAATGGTGGGATGTGTTGGATAGCATGGGACTTAAGAATAAGATTGTTATGATTTTTCTTTCTAAAACTTTTATATTCTTTTATATATAAAAGTCAGTTATTTAATAATATAATTATATACTAAAATATAAGATAGTAACGATGAAAATTAGGAAAGCTAAAATAAAAGATATAGATTCTATTAAGAGAGTTATAAAAGAATCTATTCTTGCTACTCATAAAGATCTATATCCAGAAGAGGATATGGAAGAGACTTTTAATAACTATACTGTAGAAAAACTATCTAAATATATTACTAATCATGATTATTTTGTGGCAGAAGAGAATAACGAAATAGTTGGTTGTGTTTTAGCAAAAGAAGATAAGATGAGATCTCTATATGTATTACCTACTTATATCGGAAAAGGATTAGGAAGAAAATTGGTTGATATTGCAGAAGAAACTATAAAAGGAAACGGATATGAAAGAATTTGGTTATGGTCTAGTTTAATAGCACATGATTTTTATAGACATATGGGTTGTAAAGATCTAAAGGAAATACCAAATAAAGATGGTCTTATATTACATATAGAGATGGAGAAATGTTTTTAATGGTGGGCTACACTTTCTGGCATGGAACTTAAAAGTAGAGTATCTCTAATCTTGTATACTTAATAATTCAAGTTTACATCAATACTGTCTTTGTCTTTGACTGCAGTAGTTTCTACATAGCCAGTGGCTATGTTTCCAGCTTTATCCGTAACCACGGTTTTATATTTGTTTAACCCTCCTCGTATATATAGATTCACCCTTTGATATATTTCATTGTTCTCATCCCAATTTATTTTTTTGCCATCTACTGTAATAGATTTTACATTTCCACCAATACAGCCCACTATTGCTACGGAGTTTGTAGAATCTAAATACCCACTCCACTCCCCAATTCTTATCTGGACAATTTCTTTGGTAGGAGTTGTTTTAGTATCACAATCCCCAAAGATACTGCTACTAATTTCTGGTTTTATTGTATCAACATATATTTCACTCCGTAGTAATTCAGAAGTTTTATTACCATAGGAATCAACCATTTGGAAACCCAGAGTATTGTTTCCTTCTGTTAGTGTGTAAATGATATTAAAGGATCCATTTTCTTCAACAGGATAACCCTTCCCGTTTATCAAAAGTTTGTCACCTGCAGATATAGTACCATTTAGGGTAACAGTGTTTTGATTTTGTTGAGATGGTATCGTAGAGGACATCTTAAATGTTGTGGGATCTGGGGATGTTAAATCTATAAGACTTATTATGCTGTTGCTAAAATCACTTTCAAGGTCTTTGTACATTAATTTCACTTTAAAAGTAGCTTCCCCTTCATTTGTGATAATAATATTCTTAGAAAAGTTCCCACTATAATCAACTGTTGTTTCGTCAATAAGTGAATCATTATAAAATATAAGAACTTTTGATTCTGGATAGCCAACACCCTGCAACATTACTCTTCCCCCTAAGGTACTAGGTAAGTTTTTTATAACAGGTGCTGGGATTGATGTAATACGGTTATTTGACATGTAAACAATTGTTGCTAGGCCTGAGAGAAACAATAGAGCTATAATTCCAACTATTATGAAAAGTTTTTTATTCAATTTTAAGTCCAAGGTTAAGAAGTTAATAATTTAATTATCATTTAGGAGCTTCTTAGCTTCTTTAAGATCTATTTTAGCTTTATGCCCATATTTCTCAAGCATAGACAAAAGGTTGTTACCATTTATAAGAGTTATCGGTTTCCCCTGTGCAAACTTGTATGCATCTGGGCCATAGTCTGAAGTTGTAACTATAATGCCTTTCATTGCACCTTCATCTTGCATAATTCCATATAAAGCTCTAACTGACTCTACCTTGACAGTATTTGTATATCTTTTGGCTTGAATAATAATTTTTCCTCCCCTAAGAGGATCTGGGTCAAAAGCAACTGCATCTACACCAAGATCCCTACTTGATTGAGTAACTTTAACTTCCATTCCTGCAGTACCAAATTCCTTAGAGAATATCTCTCTAACGAGATGTTCAAATTCCTCCCAGTCCATGGAAGCAACATTGATTGTTGTATCTACATTTTCCATAACTTCTCTCCCCTCTCTGAACCTCTTATCTTCTCTACTAATATTCATAATAGGAGCTATTGGAGCCAATTGACTTAACTTGTTGCTTGCAATGCCCTTCAGGCCTCTAAAACAAGACCTTGGATCTATCTGTGATAGATTCAATTCTAAAAAGTCTACTTTCTTCACAAAGAGAGAAAGAATATAAACAATTTTCTTCTTACCTGTAGATTTATCAAGAGTATTAACAAAACCGTTAAAACCAACACTCTCAATATTGTTAAATTCATCATTTTTGAAAATTTCCTGTAAGGTTCTTATTGGTATCATATATAGGACCTTGTCATAAAGAGATTCCCTTGCATTTTGAGACAGTTCAATTTTCTCAGTCCTGCCTGTGGTTCTAGAATATTTTTCACCTTTGTATTTCGGCATGTCTTCTAGATCTGGAAGTTCATATTCCACTAATAATAATTTGTCCTCTTCTTTGTATTCTAATAATACATTTTCAGGGAAATTAGGTGGGTAATCAGAGGCTATCAATAGATAACTGTAGAATGTCTCAATTCCTTCTTTTTTACCTTTCTCATACAACTCCGTTTGTTTATCTAAGGCATTGTTCCAATCTTTTTGCTTCTTTTCAAATCCTTGCTTCTCTTTCTCCCAATTTTTGTGATTCTTTTCAAAGAGCTCCTTTGCCGTTAGCCATCCTTTGTTTAAAGATTCCAAATATGCCTTCCTTTCTATCTCTCTTTTAGCTTTATAGTTTTTGAAAAGAGATTCCCACAAATTGTTTTTTGGTAGAGCATCCTTTCCAGATGGTTCTGGAATCTTGAAGAGTGGCTCTTCCACTTCATATTCACCTTCCTTCTTGTAATCAGACCACTTGATTCGGACTACTTTCTTTAAAGAGGTAATTAATAGGTTCTCATGCTTTTCTATGTCTTTTTCAGCATTTATTGAAGAAAATTTGGCATCTTCTATCTTTTTAAGTTGTTGAAACTTACTTTCCAAATAGTTTGCTTGTTGTTCTATTTTAAGAGTTAAAAGATCTGGAGTATCGGCTACAACTTTCTTTGTCTCATTTAATTCCAGGTGAGTAATATAGCAGTAATAACTCCTTATTCCTCCATTCTTATACCTTAGAGCATCATATTTTAGGGAAATATGATTATCTTCCTTCTCGTCTTTTAAACTATCTAAATCTTTTATTTCCGAAGATCCATATTGCAGATTAAGAGCTTTTTCTAGTTGGAAAACATTACTACATCTGGGACATTTAAGGATTTTATACTCTCTGTCATTGTCATCAAAATTTAACATTGCCTTGCATGATGGACAATTACCACTAACGATTATTTGTTCTGACATGGTGTATTATATATTCACAAAAGAAGTATTACAATATGATTTTTTACTTCCACTTCCCTCCATGGATTACACTTCAGGCATAAAACTAAAATGTTGTTGCTTATTTGAATTGTAACTTAGGAGGATCTACTAGATGAAAATGTTCCTTGAATCAAAGTAGTAACAAACTGAACTGTGAACCTCCTGCAAAATTAAAAAGTTTGTCATATAAAGGTTCATATTCTTTAATCTTTTCTTCTCCTACTTTAGAAATTATATTGTCATACTCATGTAAAGTCTTTAGATCAGGGATCTTTTGCATAATTTTTTGTTTGGACTTTAGACTTGTAGTAGTAACCTCTATAAAATATTCATACATTAACATATCTATTATGCCTGTAAATTCTAGATTGTTCTTCCAACTATTTGAAAAAGAAATATCTATGTAGGAAATAGAAAGAACTAGAGATTTCAGCAAATCAAGAAAAGCAGTCAAATGAGAAGCATTGTGTGTAGTTGGATTCCTTATTTCAGAATATGTGTTAAGGTATAATTCAATTAATTCTTTATACTCTTCTACATATTTAAAAAGATATTTCTTGTCGGATAGATGTAATCTATGGAAGGTAATTTCGTGATCTTCTGTTGCTATCCCTATAGCCTTTGTACTTTTCCTCCCAACTTGTTCCTCATATGGAATATATTGGAAATTACCCTTTGATAATAATTCCATTTCATATGCTAAGGTCTCAAAGTAACTGTCTGCAAGTGTAAAGACCCTATTAATAAGCATAGTACCAGTAAGCAGATAAGCTAGTTGTTTAGCAGAGAGAGAAGGGCCATTAACTTCTGATATTTCTTTTTCTAATAACTCTATATCTTCAATTTGAAATATTATTCTTAAATATTCTTCTAGGTATAGACAACTCTGTTTAAAAAAAACAAAAGAAGTGGAGTGAGGAATCAACTCGTTGCTTATATGCCCTAGTGTCATAATTTCATTTATAAATTGTTTATTTTAGTCGTATCTGTAATGATAGATCTAAAAGGTATTCAGATCCTTCCGAGTATATCTTACCTATTTTATGCCTAGAGGTACTTGGGGTATCAAGATATGTATCCTTTAAGAGATATTCTATCAACTCCTTTTTATTGCATATATGGAATCCTACAATATCTCCTTCATTTACAACTAATATCAACCCATTGGCAATATTAAGGAGATCCCATTCTATTCCAGGCATCATACCTTTTAGAGTGGCTTCAAGGAATGTTCCCATTTTTCTTTGAATATCCTCAAGTTCAGAGCCGTGTATGAGATCAATAATTCTTTTTTTCTTATATAGGTAAGAATCTCTTAGTATTCTTCCCATTTCCAGATGAAATAGAGAGTCAATTTTCTTAAGGTTTTTCTCCATGGTTTTTGAAGGAAGGTTCTTAAGTTGGAGATTTCCTCCATACTCATATATCTTTTCAATTCTTTTTGTAAGATCAATACTTCCCCTGCTGTTAAATATGTTATTAATTATTTCAATCTGTTTTGATGAAAGATCTAGTACATTATATGTAAATATAGTGTGGGCTGATGCATTTAGGAGTGTAGGTTTTCCAGCCAAAAAAGACTTAATGCTAAAATAATCAGTCAGGATTTGTTTAGTCCGAGGTTCTTCAAAGACCAGCTTTATATCCCCTTTTTCCGAAGAGCTTGACTTTATTTTCTTACATAGAATTTCTTTCATTAGCTCCTCAGCTTCTGGAATGGCAAAAGTCCTTTCTTCTGTATTCACTATCGTATTAAGAATACTATCCAATTTCTCCTTAACTACCTTATTATCTATCAACTTTGAATTGCTCGTGGAAGTAATTAAGATATTATTTCTATCAGATAATTCGTAAATAAGATTGTCGTCATTACCATGAACCTGAAGTACAGAGAAAAAGAGACCTGGGATCTGTTTTAAATCTGAGTCTACACCATTGAAACCTTTTTCTATAAGTAATTTTAGTAAAGCATAAAATTCTGACCATTCTCCCTTATTTGCTGTTATCACTATTTTTATTATTTAAACTTATAAATACTTGTTCGGCAACAGCTTGAATCATTGGTATTGCAACACTGTTACCCAACTGTTTCATTGCTTGCGCCTCACTTACAGGGAAATGAAAATCATCAGGGAAGCCCTGCATCTTTAAAGCATGTTGTGGTTTTAATCTGACTTCTTTTTCATCTACTAAATATGTGTCCCAGTTTCTTCTATCTCCCATCCCAGAACCTCTTCCGCCTACTCTCAAAGTATAACCAACTGTTTTTGGACAATTCCCACCGAGTATGTCTGACATTGTTGTTTTTAATGGAAATGGTTTGGGAAATTCATATTTAATTTCCTTATCTCTAAATCCGACCATGAGTAATCTTTGTCTATTTTGAGGAACCCCATAATCATCAGCTTTCAATATTTTGTAGAAGAAAGAGTAACCCAAGTTTTCTAATACTTCTTTCATTCTTAAAAGTGTTTGACCATTATTATGAAGAAATAGGCCTTTCACATTTTCAAGAATAAATGCTTGAGGCTTTTTCTCTTTTATTATCCTTGCAATGTCAAAAAACAGAGTGCCTCTTGTATCATCAAACCCCTTTTTATAACCAGCAACACTGAAAGGTTGACATGGAAAACCTGCACATAAAATATCAAACTCTGGAATATCTTTAGCATTAATTTTCGTTATATCCCCTGCAAAATTATCAGACGATATAAGATCAGGTACTATCTTACTGAAATTATGTTCATAAGTTTGTCTTGCATATTTATCAAACTCGCTTATGAAGACACATCTTGAACCTAGATTATGCAATGCAATATGGAAGCCACCAATACCAGCAAAAAGATCTATGAATGTGTATTCACTGCCAGTTGTAGTTTTGTGTCTATTTGCTTTGTTCATATTGGTTATCAAGTATACTTCAATCCAAAGGATTAATAAAATGTAAATATTCCATTTAGATTAATTTGGTTATAGCCATAACCCTCTGACAATCTGCTATTAATTTCTGGGCTTTCTTTGTTAGAACGCCATTGTAATAAGGTCTAGTTAAGATTTTTTTCCTATATTTTAATTTAGTAGCATCTATAATAATTGCATAAGAAATACGGCCCTTCTTTGATTCTCTTTGCTTATCATAAAGTAATTTCCCACATACCCTACACTTAAAACCATCGTTCACATAATAAAGAGTCAATCTTTTCTTCCCACATATCGGACATATTAACCACTCCCTATAACCACCGTAATTACACTTAGTATCAACTGTTTCTATTCCAAAATCTGAGTATACATACCAACCATTATTAACAACACGATCACCATATAAGAAGATATGTCTTCTACTACCTTTCACAGCTGTTATATATTGGCACTCCTCTACTATTCCATTCATATTTTCAAAATTTATGACCTAAATAATTAAGGTTCGTAATTTGTTAAATTTAAAAACCTTGCTATATAGATATTTTATCACATCTCGTTTTATATGTTTTTTCTATACAAGTACTCTTTTTCTGTTAAAATATAGCTAATTATGAAGATATATTTAGACATAGATGGTGTACTGTTAGATACAAAGGAGTATAAGCAGATGCCCTATTTAAAAGAATTTCTTACTACAGTTTTTGATATTTCAAAAGGAGAAGTATATTGGTTAAGCACACATACTAAACATGGAGAAAGTGATGTCGCCTTATACCACTTAGAAGAGGAATTAGATAAGGATATCTTTGAAATGATTAAAGGCATTAAAAACACTAAATGGAATACTCTAAAAACAGAAGGTATTGATGTAAATAGTGATTTTCTATGGTTTGATGATGTTATATTTCAAGCTGAGTATAACTTCTTGGAAAGTATTGGAAAGGAACATTGTTTGATAAAAGTAAAAGATAATTTAGAAGAATTAGTTACTCTTTTAAAGGAAGATTAACTTCTTCTTCAGAAGGGTGTTTAGATCGGACATACTCTTGGCATGATTCCCTAGCTATGTCATTATCATCAAATTTGTATTCGCATATTTCTATATCTTTTACATAATTCTCTTCTGCATACCTAATACCCAAGGAAATATCATCCTGTGGTAGCTTGATAAGTCCAAGGGTTGATAAAAGAACGATTGTAAAAATAACACCACCTATTAATCCTTGTGTACCTGTAAGTTCTTTCTTGTCTTTCATGATATACCTAAAGATATTATCTAAGAAGAACGCTTCTTAAATATTCTTTTTCCTAATTTCATAACTAAAAGAACAATAATGATAAGAAAAAGAGTCACAAAATTAATAACTGCATACTCATGCAATGTTCCTTCTGGAAACAAAATAGACAAGAAAATGTTAAGTATTGCCATAATATAAACTGGAACAAACTTGACCAACAAATAAGAGATCTTCTTATACCATTTCAAACCTTTTATAGATGCTTCTTTATACCCAAGAAGAAATATGCCGTTAATAAGTATTGCTGGGACTTCACTTGATAAGACCCATTCATAAATACTACTTGCGAGAGTTGTATTATTTAAGAAGTAACTTGATATAAAATATCCATCTGGAAAATCATCTAAAGTAAGTGGTTGGTTTACAATTGAAGTAGCCAATTCTTGTTGAGTATTATATAAGGAAATATTATTTATCAAAGAGGGAATCTCCAATAAAGTGCTTCCTAAGATACCTATCATTATTGGTAATAAAGAATGTGGTTTCTTCCTAAAGAACAAAGATGCGATCCAAGAGATAACGATAATCTCCACTACACTAGAGAAATAGTTTGGTAGTTGCTCTGAGGCAAAAGTAGGGTTAACAAAGAACCAATTAATTATTGTTATTACAAGAAGTAATAGTATATAGATAGACAATCCTGTTAGCAGTTTCTTTACTTTTTCCATTGGTGTGGTTTTTAAATTATGGTTGTGAGTTAGAGAACAAAAATGGTCTCCCGCTCACCGATAGCCCTTTCGGAATCTATCCATAAACCTTTCGGCTTACGACCACACCAATGGCTAGTGAGACAGAAGACCGTCCCTGCATTGGTGTGGTTTGGTTGCCATGCCTATTAATTAAAAACTAATAAGTTTAGGCTATTCAATTGTGATTTATTATATAACAACATTGTATAATAATAAAATTGTATGAATAAGAAGAAATTAAAAGGTAATCAAGAAGAAAGAAGGTTTGTTATTAGACCTCAAGATTTTGTATCAAAACCTTTTATAAGTTGTCCTAAATGTGAGAAGGAGAATCAGTTCGGAGTTTTAATGATTAATAGTAATAGTTATGTAAGAAGATGTAACAATTGTATGTTCTCAGAAAGTTATGTATTACCTCTCCTTCAGAAAAAGGTTATTTATCTGGATCAGATGGCAATTAGCAATATGATGAATGCGATCAATTCATCATCATCTGCAAAAGGTGATCTTGGAAAGTGGAAGCTATTGTTTGAGAAATTAGATCGGCTTGTAAAACTGCAGTTGATTGTTTGTCCCTATTCCCCTATTCATGAGGAAGAATCTGTTGTTACAACAGTTTATAAGGATTTAAGACAAATGTATCAGCACCTATCTAACGGTGTTTCTTTCTATAGCTCCGATGTTGTGATAAGGTTCCAGTTATATATTGCTTTCATGAAATGGTTAAATAAGGACATTGAAGATATCACTGTTGGAGATATTGTGCGTGGCGATATAAACGAATGGCAAAGTAGAATTAGAGTCTCTGTTAACCTTAAGAAGGATGAAAACAGAGATTATGTAAAGGATGTAACAAGGCATAGGGATATCCTTTCCTGGGGCCTTGTACATCTTTTCAACTATTGGAAGAAGGAAAAAGGTAAGAAGTTTGATACTTGGTTCCAAAGAGAAATAAATTCATTTGGAGAAGCTTATTGGGAAGCTTATTGCAGATTAGCTTTATCAGATGATGTAATTGAACTAATGAATTATACAACATCTCAACAATCGGTATTGATGACAGAATTAAGTAATATACTGAGAAGGGATGGTTTAGAGAATGAAAAAGAAATCCTTGTAAAACTACACCATTTCTTTAAATCTGAACAAGTAAAGGAAATCCCTTATGTACAGTTGTTTTCCATGCTGGATGCAGCCTTAGCAAATCAGACTGCAAATGGAGGAAGAACTCAACCTCCAAACCAAGGTACTCATAATGATCTAACTATGATTGCAACATATACCCCCTATTGTGATGCTTTATTTATTGACAATGCATTCAGAGAAACTATAAAACAAGGCGAAAAGCATCTGGGATTGGATATTTATAACAAATTCTATTCTCAGAGCAATTTTAAAGAGTTTTTGGATTATTTAGATAAAATAGAATCAGAAGCTCCAAGAGAGCTAATTTTAAAAGTAAAGGAAGTATATGGGGAGGAATGGGTAAATGCTTTTGTTACTATGTACAATAAGAGGTAGGATTTGTTTTATTAATACTACTATAGTTTCTGATATAATTCAGTATGACCACACCTCAATTGAAAGAATATTTCTTAGTTGTTGACAAACTCCCTACCGTAGATGAATTTAACAAAGCTGGTTACCTGTGTGCTTTGCCTATAAAGGATGATAATAAAGAACGCTGGATCTTGTTAAGAAATAAGAATGAAATGCGTGTATATGAGTATCTTCAATCCCCTTATGATTACAAAGTAAAAGAAAGAATCTTTAATGCTGACATTGAAGGCTATTCTTATGTTCAAAATGAAGGCTCAAAACCTCAGTTCATTTCGCTACAACTTCCAAAGAAATGGGTTATTGAAGACAGTAAGATAAAAAGAGAGTTAGAAATTGTTGTAACAGATATAGATCAAGAAAATGACCAACTTCTACATGAACTATATACTAAGGCAAGAGATAAGAAGTAATATTTAAGTTCCATGTTGTGTCTCCTTATTTAATGGAAGAAGAAAAAGTAAAGAAAAAAGTAGCATTGTATATAAGGGTTTCTACAGAAGAACAGGTAGAGATGTACGGTGTTGACCTACAGAGAAGCTCTCTGATGGGCTTAATAGCCTCTAAGGGAAACAATCTAGAGTTTGCAGGTGATCAGTATGTTTACATAGATGAAGGTGTTAGTGGCACTACAGAGCCAATGGATAGACCTGAATTTAGAAGGCTTTTAGAAGACATCTCAAGATCCTCTAAAAGACCTTTTGATGTAGTTGCTGTATACAAGATAGACAGGTTTGCAAGAAGATTGAAGATTCTTTTAGAGATATTAGATATATTTGATAAAGGTGAGGAGAAAATAGAGTTTCTCTCTGCTAATGAAAGTATAGACACCTCTACTCCATTTGGAAGAGCAATGTTAGGAATCATTGGTGTAATTGCAGAATTAGAAATGGAGAACATCAAAGAAAGGACATCCAGTGGAAGAAAAGCATCTGCAGAACAAGGTACATACATGAATACTCCACCATTGGGATATATAAAGGGTAATGATGGAAAGATTCTAATCCAAGAAGAAGAAAGAAAAGTTGTAGAGTTAATATTTAATATGTTTGTTAGAGAAGGAAGAAATGTTAATGATATAGCAAGATACTTGAAAGAACATAAGGTAAAGACACCTCAGGCATACAGATATGAACATAACAAAGAGGAGAAAGGTAGAAGGAAAATAAGTACAGGAGGACCATATGCTTGGGATCCAAGTGCTGTAAGGAACATCCTAACAAATGAGTTGTATATTGGTACACAATATTACAATAAAACAGTAGAAGGGAAAAAAGTACCTAAGGAAAAATGGGGAGTTTATTATCATGACCAAGACTTTATAGACAAAGAGCTCTTTAAGAAAGCTCAAGAATATATTTCAGCTAGTACTACTAGATATAAGAGAGTTCAAAAAGAAAGTAGATTATATCTTCTACAAGGTCTTCTTAAGTGTGCAAACTGTTACAACCCTACTATTCATACAGAACCTTATGCTTGGAATGGTTTCCCTAAGAAGGTCAAATCTACAGGTGAAAAAGTCTATTACTACCAATGTAGTTCAAAGAATAGTAATAAAAAAGAAAGAAGAAATATTGATTGTAAGACTATTCCTCTCCCTGCTCTACCACTAGAAAGGCATGTCATAGAGTTTGTAAGGGAATTACTGAATAATCCAAGAGTTGTATTTGAATATCAACAGAATCTCCAATCTAAGAAGGCTGATGTTAGAGCAAAGAAAGATAGATTAAAAATTGTAAAACAGTTATTAAATAGTACTGAGAGTGCAAAAAGAAGGGTTGAAATTATGTATAGAGATGGAGACTACACTAGAGAAAGAAAGATCAAAGAGCTTGAGGAATTGGATGCTCAGTATAGAAGGAATCTTAAGGAGAAGGAAATACTAGAATCTGAATTATCTATATTCTCAAATACAGAGGAATACTTTAAAGCATTTGAAATATTTCAGGAAAAGTATGAAGAAGCAATGAAGGATTATCTTAATAACAAGAACATAGATTACCTGTATGGTTTAATCCATATGATGATCCATGAAATTATTGTATTTTCTAGACCTAAGAGAAAATCAGACAGTATTTCTGGTCCTAAGAAAGAAGGACAGATGATTCCATATAAACTTAAGATTGTACTAAAAATACCTTCAGAGATGCTTGGAGACTTACTTTTCTCACTATCACCTGAGTCTAAGTTACAGGCAGAAAAAGATGGATGGTGGGCGATACGGGACTCGAACCTGTGACCTCCACAATGTCAATGTGATGCT
>CAZZPP010000003.1:0-108050 GCA_964655705.1 uncultured Candidatus Saccharibacteria bacterium
GTATACCTTTCAACTACTCATAGTATACAGTTGTATGTATTAAGAAAAATAATATATACTTAGTTATTAAGTTTATTATTTAATATATGGCTGAAGTAAATAAAAAGGCAAACAAAGTCTATACCTTAGAGGAGATTAAATACAATCCAGATAACATGGCAATGGGTGTTATTGCATGTATTCCTCCTGTGGGTTTAATACTTATGTTTGTTGAAAAGAAAGATCTATTTGTAAGATATCATGCTACTCAATTTGCATTTTTTGTACTAATCTATCTTCTTTATGCTCTTCCCTTTATTGGATTGTTTCTAGGTGGTATAGCAAGTTTACTATCTACAATACTGTTTATAATTGGTTTATTTAAAACTTCTCAAGGGCAGAGATTTGATATTCCATATATTTCAGAATACGCTCTTAAGGTAATGGGTATGATTGGGTAATAGAAAATATATTTGTTGTAAATAAAAAGGGGGATTTACTCCCCCTTTTGTTATTCTCTAAAACCTATTCGGCTAAACTTGGTTGCCAATTACCCTTACCGTCTGCAACTCTGACAAAGTAAGATTTAAGAGTATTGATTGGGAAATCAAATCCATACTCTGATTCGATTCCATTTGTATTTTCTAATACAAATCCTTCATAGCTTTGAGCATCTTGATCCCAACCATTGACTATATCAGATGTAAAATCTATTTCTTCAAATGAGTTAATTCCTTGTAATAGAGTCTTTGCAGTATACACCTTAGCCTTAGAACCATAGACCCCTATTAAGTTCCATCCTGGATAAAGAGTTACTGGAGCATTATCGGATGAAGATTCAAACTTAATTGGTTGTCCCATTAGACTAATTGTAAGATCCTCTTTAGCTTTAATAATGTATCCCTGACCTGGAAGAAGCTGGAAATCACTATTATCATAAATTTCTATATTTTGAGTAACAACTTTCCATGATGAATCATACTTTGCTATTGAATATAATCGATCTCCATAAACTTCGTTTAACTTTTTTAGTAAACTGGCAGCTGTTCTATATTCTGGATCTTTAATTAAGAAAGGTAAGGATATGAAATTAAAACCAGTTGACAATTGATATTCATATTTTTGTACAGTTGGAACAATATCGATTGTAGAAGCTAATGTAGTAACATTAATATCTCCATCGTCAAAAGTACCATTATTGTTGCTATCTATAAACACCATATACGTCTCTGATTGATTTGGTGCAATTCCATGATTAATATTGAAAGCGTAGTAAACACCATTGTATTCAAAAGTGTAAGATCCGTCTTGAATATTAGTAAATAATCCAGTTGTAGAATCTATAATGTATTCACCTAGAATTGACCCTGTTGGTTCATTGGCGGAAGCTAATTTAAATGAATTTTTAATTGTGTTAGCGAAAATCTTATGAAGTTTGTTATCTTTTATCATTGCCTTTTTTGGTCCTCTACAATACCAATAGTTGGTGATTATTCTTTCCCCTGGAATATCAGTATAATTCTCTTCTTCAGAACATGTAGTCCCATCTCTGTCACAAATTATTTGATCACTCTCGCTCACAGAACATCCGTAATCCCCTCCTACATCTCTACACCACTCTCCATCACTAATAGAATCACCAGCATCTTTCCCATCAAGACAATAACATCTTTCTGAGATTCCCATATTTTGGGGGGTATTTACAGGGATATACTCACACTTTTCCCCAGAATGAATAGGCTTCAATTCTACTGCAACTATGGGATTGTTAATTTGGTTAGGCAAGTTATTTACTGGAACCCAAAAACTATAAGCTGGGACAGGAGATTGCTGACATTTATATGTAATACCATCACTAGTGTTATAACAAAAAGACCCGGTGAAATTACAAGTATTATTTGCTCCAATGACTAACTCTTTACATGATTTAGAATCAAGAGCTAAATTAGACAATTGTTTCCACGTACCATTTTGGCAAGCATATGTGTTATTTAGATCCGCTTTATATAACTTTGTACCAATTCCAGATTCCCAACATTTTGTTTCTCCCTCGGTTAATGGCTCTTGAATTGGTAAGACAGGATATTTAATAGGCGTATTTATATCAACACATTTTTTTGTTTTGGGATCAAATATATAACTTTTTGAACAGTCTTTGGGAGCAGGACAGTAATTTGATGAAAGACATTTAGATGATGGAGAACATTTTCCAGAAAAATCCCATTCATAGATTTGATTATCAACAACTTTATTACAGTATTCCCCAACATACACAATTTGTGCTACACCATTACAGACTCTCAATCTGTTATTTATGGGCGTACTAAATTCACCCTCTTTACAATTGGCTTGGGGAGGAACAATGGGTTCTGCTATTTCCTGATTTACATTTGCAGAACAATTTGTTGATTCATTGCCAGATATGCATGTCCAATTAAAATTGTTCTTCTTTGAATATACTGTTGATGGTGAGGGAATTCCAGTTTTACAAAGGTTTGAGGTTAATCCAGTTTCCTTATCAAAACTTTTTCCATTGTTATATCCACACGAAGGTGAAGGAGTACAATTTGAATCTTCTGCATTTGTTAACTTAAGACCATACCCCCCATAGCTATTAATTGTTGTCCACTCACATTTTTTACATTTGTTAAGAGGATCGTATCCAAATGTTCCGACTTTAATTGAAGTGTTCTGGCATTTAAGATCTTCTTGAGGAGGCTCTTTTCTACAATCTAATCCTGGAATTCCTGTATTATCACAAAAAGTTTGAGCACACTTTACATAATGAGGATCTCCTTGTGAATCACATGAATCAACAAAGTAGCAAGGAGCAGTACAACTAAAAGACAAATAATAAATGCAGCTCGATCTAGTAGCATAGGGTGCTATTACTCGGTCTTTACATGTGGTAGGAGGAGGTGCGTCAGCTTTTGGCTTGTAACATGTCGAACCTTCGATTTTATCTCCACAAATTTCTCCATCACATTTTGGAGTACAAGAAGATTTCGTTGTTGTACATTCCTTTCCATCGGGACAATTCCATTCGAAACCACTAGGGCAGGTAGGAGTACACGTACAAGGAGTACAATTTTCAATTTTGCTAACTTCTTTATAACAAGTTGGCCCAGATTCTGTTCCACAGTAATCTCCTGTATCACTGTCATATTTAGTGCAAACAGAATTTCTTGTTGTACAATTCCAACCAGGGTCACAATTAAAATCATATCCTGCAGGACAATCATGAGGATTTGTACACTCACAGGTTCGTCCTAAAGCTATCATAGTTCCTTTTACATCTTGAGATTTACTTGATTCAATCTTAATAACAGCTTCTTCTACTGTATTGTCATCAACCGCATTAGGCATATTTATTACTGTATCTGAGGTAGGGGCAATAGTATATCCATTTTGATATTTTTCCCAATTTCCCGAAGGGCCTGCATCCAATTTTATTTGTAATTTAATATTCTTATCATCGGAATCATATGTTTCTAAAAAATTATTTCCTTCAGAATCTCTAGCCAATGAAACATCAACATACCAATTCCCAGTTTCATTTAGTGGAGAAGAAAATAGATTACTTGATTTACCAGAAGTTGTATCAAAGAAGTTTAAATATATTACTCCATCTTTAACTGGTCTAAGCTCTGAATATACGATATCTTGATTGTTATTAGCATCTTTCACAGATCCATAAGCAGGGACTGGTGTGGAGATATTTTCTTCACTATTCAAGGTCTTAATAGTAGAAAAGCCATCAACGCTTTCAATTATTCGAAAAAGAAGAGAATCTCCTATTACAAAGGAATATGTTTTTTCAGGAGAAAGATTATTTACTTTAACATGATGTGTATAATATCTTTCTCTATTCTGCAGTTTAACTTCAGAATGGACATCATTCATAGTTACTGCAATTCCCTCTCTCTTCGAAATATCTTTCATTGTTCGCTTAGAAGCTTCTAATTCGGCTTTAGATACATCCCTTGTATCAAAGAACTTTTCTCTAAACAAACATAATAACCTAATTGGTAAAATACTCTTTCCTTCAAATGGTATGACTGTTGCAGAAGTAGGACTTTTTGTATTCCAACTTACTGTTACAGAGGATGATGATATATTTGAGAAATGTATATCATATGGTTTTGTACGTACATATTCATATATTAATATACATACTAAAAACAAAAAAAGGCTTAGGACTGATATCTTTAAAACCTTTTTTAACCTATACTTCTCTTTAATTGTATTACTAATATCCATAATAATAGATGATATATTAATTACTTTAATTTAATGTATATTAAGATGTATGTCAATATACGTATGATATATACCTTGTATTTGTATCTACTATATTGTTAGAATTTAAGAATGTCTAAGAAGAAAAAGAAGCCAAACAAGATTAAACATATCTATCTCCTACTTTCAGTCGTTATTATTCTAATTATAGTCTCATTCTTTTTCTATTCATTTTTCTCAAAAGAAAGTAGTGCTTGGTATAGCACTAGTTGGTTGTATAGGAATGAGATTGAGGTTGGTAATAGTACAGGAAGTACGCTTATTAACGAGGATGTGTTAGTGCAAATTGATACTCAAACCCTTATTACTGCAGGTAAAATGCAAAGTGATTGTGATGATATTAGATTTCTTGAAACTGATAATGTAACAACTCTTTCATATTGGATTGAAGATGGATGTAACACTTCCTCAACACAGATATGGGTAAGAATTCCTTCTATTCCAAATGGGGGAAAATCAATATATGTATATTACGGGAATTCGAGCCCCTCTTCTACTGGTTTGACTTGGGATGGTTCTCCAATGCTTTATTCTGATTCAACCTGTCCAGCTGGTTGGTCTCAGGTTTCACTTGAAGACAAATTTTTATATGGAGGCTCTGATTTTGGTTCATCGTCTGGAAGTAAAATTTATACGCATAGTGGTATAACTGCTACTTCAGACACTACTATCTCTCCTTCTTCTCCAGTTGGTTTAATAAGTGGAATACTAAACGGAGCCCCTAGGAATCATCAACATCAACTTTATGCTTCCATGTCGTACCCGACATATACATTACCCCCTTATTTGGATTTAATTTTATGTTCAGCTAATAGCAGTTCATTCAATATTGCATCTGGGTTAATCTCTGGATTTAATTCTGTAACACCTGTAAACTGGACTCGTTTTAGTACTTTGGATGGTAAGTTCCCAAGAGTAGCGCTTTCTTATGGTGAGACAGGTGGCAGTGGAGGTCACACTCACACTTTTAATACTGGAGCCACAACCTCTCCTAATCAATCCCTTGTGAAACTATTCACACCCATCCAAGCCACAGGTGGTACTGTTACTTATTCAGGTACAGATAAAATTCATACTTTCACATCTGATGGGACTTTATCTGTTTCAACAGGGGGGACTGCTCAAGTACTTGCTGTTGGTGGTGGAGGTCCGGGTGGGCCTGATTGTGGTGGTGGAGGAGGTGGTGGTGGATATGTCTATACATCATCATTTTCCCTCTCTACTGGAAATATTTCTGTTGATATTGGTGGAAGTTACCAATCAACTTATTTTTCTTCTATTACTGCTACACGTGGTGGACTTGGAGGAGCACTTGAGAATAATGGGGGAGCGGGAGGATCTGGCGGAGGAGCTGGAGGTTGGTGGACTACTTCTGGTACACGTATTGGTGGTACTGGTTCTCAAGGGTATAATGGAGGGAATTCCGGTCAATATTTAGCAGGTGGTGGAGGTGGTGGTGGTGGGCAAATAGGACAGACTGCCCCTGGCTGGAAAGACGCGGGCGATGGAGGGAATGGGTATACCTCTTCTATTTCTGGTGCATCTGTAACATATTCTGGAGGCGGTGGCGGCGGATCGGGCTTAACTGCAGGACTTGGAGGTACTGGGGGAGGAGGTGATGGAGGTGTAAAGGAAGTTGGAACTGGTTTGGGAGAAAATGGAACTAATGGTAGAGGAGGTGGAGGAGGTGGAGGGGGGTCAGCTAGAAACGGAGGAAGTGGAGGTTCCGGTATTCTCATCATTAGATATTCATATCCCCCTGCAGATGGATCTATCGCAACCTCGTCCCATACCCATCAAACAAACTCCTTATCAATCACATCAACCACCACGACGTTACCTCCATTTATTAATATCTTATATGCTAAATCAAACATAAATGGCTTATACCCAGATTCTAGCTATATTCTCATTACAGATGTTTTACCCCCCATGGGGTGGTCAATATTTACTGATTTAAACGACAGATTCGGGAGAGGTGCAAGTTCTTTTGGTGATATTGGGGGAGCTACAAGTCATACCCACTCAGTAACTCTCTACACTGACACCCCTTCTTCTACAACTAGTTATTATGGAACTTCGGGGTTGGATCTAGCTAGTTCATCACATTATCATTCTGCTGACGCTACATCAAGTCCTGCATCCAATATCCCTCCAGATTACTCCGTTCTCTTCATTCAACGTAAGACTTCTCAAACTACGACACTACAAACAGAAGAATCCTTAAATGCACAACCGAATGCTCCATCCTCTCTTCTGGCTGAAGGTGTATCAACCCCCCTAAAGGTTACTGATACTACCCCAGAATTTAGTGCAGTTTTTTCTGATTCTGATACAGGTGATACAGGAGTATCCTATCAAATTAATGTAAATACCCAATCTGATTTCTTAGGTACATCTATGTGGGATAGCGGGAAACAATCTATTACAACAATTACTAATGGTGCTAGATCATCTGATATCGCCTACGGTGTCGTAGGAACTCCAGTTACTCTTTCTCTAAATGGTAATACATACTATTGGAGAATCAAATTTTGGGATAATGGGGATTTAGCTAGTCCCTGGTCCTCAACATCATCTTTTACAATGGATGGGAATCCATTTGCTCCTAGTAATCTAACTACTGATAATATGACTAATCCCTCATTTATTGCCTCCATATATCCAAAATTCTCAGCACTACATACTGATCCGAATACAGATAGTGCTAACTACTATGAAATTGATGTTAACAGTAATAATCTCTTTACAGGAACAGTAATGTGGGCCTCAGGCAAATCTTCAATGACATCTACTACATCTGGAAATAGATGTCCAGATATTACATACGCGGGTACTGCCCTTACTGGTTCCTCAGGCACTACATATTACTGGAGAATTAGATTCTGGGATACAGATAGTAATGTAAGTGAGTGGTCTACCACAGGTTCATTTGTTGACTCAATGAATCATCAATATTTTAATGGTCTCCAGATGTCTGGTATTAGATTAGATTAATCATTCTCTTTCCTGTTTTCCTTTTGTATGATAGAATTTAACCCAATCGGGGAATAGTTCAGATGGCTAGAACGCTGCGTTTGGGACGCAGAGGTCGCAGGTTCAAGTCCTGTTTCCCCGATATTTACCTCTTCACAAATACAGCCTGATTTGATTCTAGGGATATATCATCATACAGGGGGAGTTCATCTTCATATTTGTATATTAAACTCTCTAATTCATTTGACCATACTCCTACCCCTTGTATATTCTCAATTTCTTTTTTAAGTTCTGTAATCAGTTTAGAAGATTTTCTAGCTGTAAGAAATATTTCTCCTCCTACTAAATTCCATCCTTTAGTGAGTTTAGGAGAATCATATATTTCTTTTTCCCAACCATCTAGTGTTACAAGAATATCTTGAGTAGAGATGACTAAATAGCCCTTACCATGTTGAAAGTAAAAATCTTGCCCTACATATGGTGAAGACTCTGATCTTTGTATTAAGTTACTCCACTGGTTGTTTGAAAAACTCCCAATTAGAGAGACCTGAGGATACATATTAAGAAGTCTAGATGCATAGAGGACATCTGTATTAAATGAGGGATTAAAATCAAAACTAATGAGGTTCACACCATTTTTAATTTGAATATCATATTCATATACCTGGTTTCTAGATATACAATCCTTTTGATTAGTAACATCCTTAACAAAATCCATACCAATATGTATGGGTAACCATTGAAAATAGTAATCCCTAAAAAAACAGGCTTTCTCTTGAGCATAATCAATACAATCCTTTGAAGAAGATACCCCCTCTAGAGGATATTCACAAGAACTCTGTGGATACCATGAAATATCATTAGGGAGTCTGCAGCAAACTCCCTCATACTCTTTAGTACAATTTACACCCTTCATGTTCTCAACCTCTACAGCATATTCTAACTCCCCCTTTTCCATACTCATACCCTTGATATATATATCATTACAAGCTTTTGAAATAGCATCATCTGTATACATACCATAGAATGTGTCATCATTGGTATACTTTAATCCACAACAGAGGGGATTTGCTACTCCACTCCAATTACCTGAATCAATACCCGCATCAACAGGTATTGGTAAATTGGTAACCTTAGAAGGTAACTTCCTTCCATTTGTAATCCATGTATACAATGATTCAATTCGTTTGTAATAGTCAATTCCGTTTTGTCTTTGTATTGGATCTTTCTGATTACAGGTTCCATACCGATATATATTCCCCCAGGATTCCCATTGATTCAAACCAGGACAGTCATTAATATGGTTTCTAGAAAGGAAATGATTTAGTTGGGCTTTAAAATTATGGGGAGGAACAGAAGGGTTGCCGTGAATTCCAAAATCTTCAATATATCCAATCTGTCTACTATTTTGTGTATAGTTACTGGCTGCTGATTCATTTAACCATATGGCAAGGCTGAATGCTGGATCTACCCCTGCCATTTTAGAACTATATACTACATCATTAAAGCACTCATATGCATAGTTTTTTCCTCTTCCATTAACCCATCTTGTAGCAAAGTTAGCAAACTGTTCTTTTGTAACACCATCAATCACTTGATTAGGAAGAGATTGATTACAATTAATATCAAATGCATATACTGGATTTAAAGAAGTATATATAGAATCTGATGAGAAATAGTCAAGTATCTTAATATCATACTCATCTTCACTAAGTGTTGGATCAAAGGAATTGATATCCAGTGCTACACCACCGAATTTATTTGCCATATATGATCTCGTACCCATATATTCGTTATTTCTTTTGTCATAGAGAGTAAGATAGAGTAATTCGTCAGGTAATACATTAATCTCTTTAACACTAGGAAGATATATTTTGTTAAGATTTGCTCCTGTTGTAAATGAGAAGCTGTTATTTAGGAATCCATACAACTGTTTACTGTTTTTTAAATGTGGTCTCTTCCATTCCCTCTTTCCATCAGAGATGACAAATTGATATGGGAATTGCTCTTTTAAATTCGAAATTGTAATACTATGGAATTTGGATACCTCTGGATTCCCCAATACCTCTTCATTAGGTAATATTCGTACATAGGTGGGAGTATCTAACTGTGTTTTCCAGGATATTGTAACAGATCCACCATGTATATTTGAAAGAATTACATCAAAAGGAGAAGCTTTTACATACTCTTGATGTTTGAGGAATTGGAAATACAAAAATATTGTAACAAAAAACAATACAATCGTAGTATATATTAATTTGAGTATCTCTTTATGAATTTTGGGCAACTTTTTAAACACATTAATCATCTTTTACCAAGTAATATATATATGCTTGGGATATCTAACATATTAATACTTTTACTCTTCCTCCACTCCTTAATACTCATCGTATTGATATATTCATTAGCTCCTGTGAGATCTAGAGCAATTGTAAGGTCTGTATTGGGATTACATACCTGTATGATGTCTCTGAAAAGGGATTTGTTTCTGTAAGGTGCTTCAATGAAGATTTGGGACTGAGAATTCCTAATTGATTGTCTTTCAATACTCTTCAATTTCCTCTTTCTTGATTCAGGGTCTTTTGGAAGATACCCAAGGAAACTAAAATTCTGGCCATTTAATCCCGAAGCCATTAAGGAAAGAAGTATTGATGAAGGGCCTACCAAGGGTACGACCCTAATACCTAGCCTATGGCACTCTCTTACAACCAAACTCCCAGGATCACCTACCCCTGGGCATCCTGCATCTGTCATTAATCCAATATCATGACCATGGATTAGTGGTTCTAAGAGAAAAGGTATATCCTTTAATTTACTATGCTCATCTAGTATTGCCATTTCAAGTTGTTGCAGAATCATACCCATATCCTTAAGAGATGCTCTAGCAATTTTAGGAGTCTCTACAATGAAGTATGAGAGAGCTCTGACAATATCTAAATCCTTAGGTTTTAATTCCTCCTTTAAGGTTCTCTTACTTAAGGATGTAGGTATTAAATATATTGTACCTGTATTTCTCATTAATATGTTCTTTCAAAATTAGAATCAACTTCACTTAACTTCATCTTCCATACAACTGGTCGTCCATGAGGGCAGCTATATGGGTTCTCACACTTGATTAACTTGTGGTAAAGATCAAACATCTCCTCTCTATGTAATATCTGACCACTCCTAATACTTGTATGACACGATATGGTAGCTAATATATTCTCTCTTAACTTCTTAATTTCTTTTGATATATCAATATCCTCATCCCCATATACTAATATTTCGTCAAAAAGGATTCTCAAATCAGCGTCTACAAATTCTACAGGTACAGAGGCAATCTTAATACTGTCTTTCTCAATATCGTATTTAAATCCAATCTGAGAAAAGAACTCTTTCAATTTCCTAAAGATCAATATATCACTTGAAGAATACTTCAAAACAACAGGTACAAGTAAATTCTGTATATTAATATTATTCTCACCTGCTTTAATCAATTTCTCAAATGTAACCCTTTCTGCAGCAGCGTGTTGATCAAAAATCCAGAGAGAATCGTTTTCGAATTCCATAACGATATATTTTTTAAAAATTTGGAACATATTTCTAATTCCATTACTCTCAGTTTCATTGACCTCAAAATCATCTTTTTTGTACCCACCATCCAATGCCTCTTTACTAAACAGGAGACTATCTCTTACAGAAGAAGTGTGAGGGTCTTTAAAGGTAATATCCCTACTTGTATATTCATTCCGACCTACGGATTTCTCAATTGGAGTAAATATGCTCTTAGAATATTTAACTTCCTCTAAGTTACCTTTGTACGAAGTAACTGAAAGAACAGCCCTGCTAATTGCCTGCTCAATTGATGCATATACCCGAAATGGATTAAGAAAGCGTATCTCTTCTTTTCTAGGATGCACATTAACATCAATTTGATTGGGATCAATATCAATCAGAAGAATATATGGTACTCTCTGTCCAGATGGTATATATCGGTCATATGCAGAAAGTACTCCTCGCGCAATCCCACTATCCCATATAGGCCTACCATTTACAAAAGAATATTGATGCATTGATCTCTTCTGATGATCGGAAGGATGTGCAACAAACCCAGAAATCTTAATTCCATTACCATTGAAGAAAACCTTAATCATTCTTTCAACAAAGTCATCTTTCAAAACATCTTTCACTCTCTCTGAAACAATACTTCTTGAATTAGAGTCTATGATCTTAGGTAATTCAATTACTACTTTAGAATCCTTAATCAATGTAAAATGTATATTAGGATATATTAGGAAGTATGGATACAGTATATCAACAATCTTCTTGTACTCAGTCAGAGGAGTTTTAAGAAATTTCCTTCTTGCTGGAATATTACCAAACAGATTTTTTACAGAAATTACTGTACCTGATTCTCTAGCTACTTTCTTGATAGTAAAACTATCATATGATTTAAATTGAATTGAATACGCAGAATCTAAGGCCTCATATTTGGAATCCATAGAGACCTCTGAAACAGAGAGTATTGAAGAAAGAGCCTCCCCTCTAAATCCCATTGTAAGCAGTGTGTTTAAATCCTCAAGTGAGGATATCTTGCTAGTAGTATGTGGTTTGAAAATACCTTCTAGACTCTCATGGGGAATACCCACCCCATTATCACTTACCTCAATCAGATCGATACCTCCATTAGTAATCTTAATCTGTATTTTGGTGGCCTTTGCATCAATACTGTTATCAATTAACTCCTTTACTACAGAACTAGGCCTTTCAATTACCTCACCTGCTGCAATCTGATTAACAATATCTTGTGGAAGGGTATTAAGGTTGTATTTTCCCATATACCATATTTTAACACAGATATGAATTAATCTGCTAAAATTGACTAAATGAAAGAAGAATTTCTTCTAAGAACAAACTACACACCATCTAAAGATCAACTTAATGCCATATCAGAGTTAAGTAACAACTTAAGAGAGGGAAAGGAAAAACAGGTACTCCTAGGTGTTACAGGATCAGGTAAGACTTTTGTAATGGCAAATATCATTACTCAGCTTCAAAGACCTACTCTTGTACTTTCACATAACAAAACATTAGCTGCGCAACTGTATGAAGAGTTTAAGGAATTTTTTCCTCAAAATGCTGTCAAGTATTTTGTATCCTACTATG
Source organism: uncultured Candidatus Saccharibacteria bacterium (assembly GCA_964655705.1). Classification (GTDB taxonomy): domain Bacteria; phylum Patescibacteriota; class Dojkabacteria; order SC72; family SC72; genus UBA2259. The sequence goes on from CAZZPP010000003.1 coordinate 12,403, forward strand.
ATTACTATCAACCAGAAGCATATATCCCTGCAAGAGATATATACATCGAGAAGGAGTCGGAAGTAAACGAGGAGATTGAAAAATTAAGACTTAGTGCTATGAATGCTGCTAGAACAAGAAGAGATACTATTGTTGTGGCTTCAGTATCATGTATTTACAATATTGGGAGCCCAGAAAACTATGAGAACAAATCAATTGAAATACGTATAGGTCAAGATATTGGGATTGGTAAATTAACTTCTGAGTTAACTTTCTTAAGATACGAGAGAGAAGCTAGTGACCTGATATCTGGCTCTTTCATAGTTAGAGGTGACACCATTGATTTGTATCCTCCGTATGAAGACTTTCCTCTTAGAGTCGAATTCTGGGGGGATGTCATTGAGAGTATTACATATATTGAACCAATATCTAACAAGAAACTTAATACAGTAGACAACATAGATATATTTCCTGCGACACCATTGGTATATGACGCAGATACAATGGCTCGAGCTGTTACTAATATTGAGAGAGATTTAATACTAAGAGTTAAATTTCTGAAGAATATGGGGAAAGAGTTAGAGGCACATAGATTAGAGCAGAAAACTAGGTATGATATTGAAATGATGACACAGATTGGATTTTGTAAAAGTATGGAAAACTACTCCATATATTTTGATGGTAGAAAGGTTGGACAACCACCCTACACACTTCTAGATTATTTCCCTGAAGATTATCTTTTGTTTGTTGATGAATCACATATTACAATTCCTCAAGTAGGAGGGATGTATAACGGGGACAGGACTAGAAAGACAAATCTAATTGAACATGGATTTAGATTACCAACAGCTTATGATAATAGGCCATTGAATTTTAATGAGTTTAGAAAAAAACAAAAAAATTCAATATATTTCTCAGCTACCCCTGACGATTGGGAGATACAAGATAGTAGGGAAAATGTTGTAGAGCTTTTAACAAGACCTACTGGGCTTCTAGACCCTATGATTGATGTAAGAAAAACAGAGAATCAAATTGATGATGTCATTTATGAAGTAAGAAGAAATGTAGAGAAGGGTGAAAGAGTCCTAATTACTACCTTAACAAAAAGAATGGCTGAGGATTTAACAACCTATCTAAAAGATTTTGATATTAAGGTAGCATATCTACACTCAGATATTGATACTGTAGAAAGGGTAGAGATACTAAGGAACTTAAGACTTGGGGAGTTTGATGTACTAGTGGGTATTAATCTTCTTAGAGAGGGTATTGATCTACCAGAGGTTTCTCTAGTTATTATCTTGGATTCTGACAAGGAGGGTTTTCTGAGATCAAAAACTAGTCTTGTACAAACCATTGGTAGGGCTGCAAGGCATGTTAATGGGAGAGTTATTATGTATGCAGACATTGTTACTGAAAGTATGAGATACGCCATTAGTGAAACAACTAGGAGAAGGCTATATCAAGAGAAATACAACAAAGAGAACGGAATTACCCCTACAAGTATCAAGAAAGATATTAGAGATTCTTTAGTTGAAAAAGAAGATATGGAGAAGAAGAAATTGGATATTGAGGTTGAGAAGCTAAGTGAGAAACAGGAAAAAATGCTAATCAAAGATTTAAGGGCAAAAATGCTACTAGCTGCAGACAACTTACAGTTTGAAAGAGCCGCACTGTTAAGAGACAAAATAAAAGAGCTGAGTATTTAACTCAGCCCTTAAAATTTCGATAATAACTGTGTAATTATCTGTAGAAGTTGTCTCTTCTAGGTGCTCTATCACCATCCTCTCTAGGAGGTCTAGCAACAGAAACGTTAATAGCTCTACCATCAAGCTCTTTACCATTTAACTGGTCAATAGCCTCGGTTGCTAACTCGTCTGTAGCCATAGTAACAAAACCAAATCCTTTGGATCTGCCTTTGAACTTGTCTACAATAACCTTTGCTTCAGTTACTTCACCAACTGTGGCGAAGAATGCTGACAAAGATTCGTCTGTGGTCTCCCATGAAAGGTTCCCAACAAAAAGTTTGTTCTGCATTTATGTATAAATAAAAAATAAATACGCTACGGATAAGCACACTATTAAAGGTAACCTACACAGGGCATTAATAACTTAACACCTTTCTTAACATAGACTTTTCATTATACCATAGATTTTTAAAATGCAATATACAAATTTGATATACTCTATCCAATGAGGATTAAATATTTAGTAAACAAAGACCCTAGGGTGGATGATTTTAACAACCTAATTAAGGACAACTTCCCTACTTTCCTAGATGAGAAGTGGCCAGACATTTTTCTTGTTGCTGGTGGAGATGGAGCAATGTTACACGCTATCCATGATAATATTGATTCCCATATCCCCTATCTTGGTAAAGCTCTTGGTACTTTTAATTTCCTGATGAATTACATAGAAGATGATATGAATGTTTTAAAGGGTTTAATATATGACAAGATACCTATTGATACATTTAAAACTAATACAATTAGAGCATATTTAAATCGTAAAAATATTGGAGAAGCTGTTAATGATGTTATTATCGGAAATAGTATATATGATTACTTTTCGTTTACTATATCTACTCAAGAGAATGATTTAGAGAATTTTGAGGTTAAAGGTTGTGGTATATGTATTAGTACTTCAATTGGATCTACAGCCTTTAATTACAATAATGGGGGAAGGATATTACCCTTGGATTCTGATTTACTTTCAATAACTGGAATTGTATGTAATCGGTATTTAAATGATATTGTACCTTTTAACAAAATTTGTATTAAATCAAATGGTCCTAAAATATATCTTACTAATGACAACCCTATTACTTTAAAGAAAGGTGATAATTTAATACTAAAAAAGGGAAGTGAAATAAAGATTGGGTTTTTAAACAAGAGTGATTTTCTTCAAAGAAGAATAGAGATATCACATAGGTTTAGGAAGTAAGTTGCGGGACATAGATTCGAACTATGATTCTCGGCTTCAAAGGCCGGTGTCCTACCATTAGACGATCCCGCATTGACCAATCATTATACTATACAAAATATATCATTGAAATATTTATCCATTCATATTAATCTTGTAGATATATGAGAAGAAAGAAAGTAAAAAGAGAACATAACCCAATTAAGATGCCTAAACCTCCTGTAAAGAGTATTAATACAAGGAGAAAGAAGAAAAACTTTGATTTAAGAAACATTTTTAGAAGGAAAAAGAATAACCCCTATTCTAAGAGAAGAAACATTAGTAAAAATACAAAGTATATTTTACTACCAATTATTTTTCTCTTTGTATTCGGGATCCTTTATCTCTCCATCAGATATGTCTTACTCTTAAGGGAAAATGCCTATGGTGAAAAAGAGTATGAGATAGGTCAGGTAGTTGGTCTAGAGGATGTCCCTACGGTAGGAGGGTCATATTTTCTTTTTGAACAGAATATGGATGATTCTGTTGTTAAGGAGTATCTTTCTGGGGGGAACTCTGTATACAAACTCCCTAAGGATATATCTACTAAGTATGTAGAGGAATACTATCTAGAAAAACTCAAGAAACTAGGTTGGGAACATATTCAAACAGTTTCAATTGGGACACCAGACAAGAAGTATGGACAATACTGGGTTAAAGATGGTAAGGGACTTCGGATATATTCTAAATACAATGATGTTTGGTATGAGAGTATTACAGAGGAAGATGCTAGGAGTGCTTTAAGTAGATTAGTTCAAGACGAAATTGAACGAGAAATGTTAATGGCTAGTACAGATAAACAGAGTTTGCTTCCTGATTATCCTTGGAAGATTGAAATACCTAAAGAGTATCTGATTAAATATTCACCAAGCCAAATGGGTGAATTAAGAGGTGTATCATTTCAAAAGATTGGTAGCTCAGAAATTGTAGAGATACATCCAGTAGGGAAATGGAAGGAGAGGGATTTAGATGCATTCCTTTTTGAATACTGTAATCTAAAGAGTACACAGGATGTTAAATATGGGATTTTAAACAGTGTCCCAATCTCATATCGAGACACCTTAGGACTTAAGTCTACTATTCAGATTAATTCAGACAATGTAACAGCATATACTATTGCAAACACCTTTAATTCTATAGTTTATGTTATTAGTTCTTCTCAGGTTGATTCTCCGCTACTTGGATACGTTATTGAAAATATCAAACCTATGGGTGTTAAAGATTAGAAAGTTCCTTAATTAAGCGTTGAGTAACTTTCTCATTTCTAATTACCTTATATATATCCTCATATTTAGCACTCTTAATCATTTCAATACTACCAAAGCTCTTCATTAATTCCCTTTTCCTTTTGTCACCTACTCCCTCTATTTTGTCTAATACTGAATTTTTAGATTCCTTAATACTTCTTCTTCTGTAATACGATATTGCAAATCTATGGGCTTCATTTCTTAAATCAATTAATATCTCAGGGCTTAATACCTCTATCCTTAAGATTTCAGAGTTAATGGATATCCAGTATTCATCTATGGTTGATTCACCTCTTCTTTTTAGATGCTTACCCTTGGATATACCCATTAAAAGTATGTTTCTAGGAACGACATCTCTAACCGAGCTAAGTTGTCCCTTACCACCATCAATTAAGATGAATTCAGGTAGGTCTTCTTTGTCTCTAAACCTTCTAACTAATACCTCTCTTAACATTAAATAGTCATTGAGGGTACTCAACCCCTTAATTCGAAATATCCTGTATTTAGATCTATCTATTTTCCCATCAATTGCTACTACCATGGAACCGTACGCATTTTTACCTTGCAAGTTTGATATGTCATAGCATTCAATTCTATGCAAATTCTTAATACCTAATTCCAGTTTTAAATACTCAAAACTACTCTTTCTAGAAATGGCCCTCTTACTCTCATATGATTGTTCCTGGTCAAAATATGTATAATCAATATCCTGACCAATATACTTTAAATCCTTAATTCTATCCCTTAATGCAGAAGCTTTTTCATAATCTTGGTTGTCAGAGTACATTCTCATCTCACGTTCTAACCTTTTAATATGATTTTGCTGTTTTCCAGAGAGAAATTTAATAATATTATTAATGTTATCCCTATACTCATCTATTGAGATATCTCCGACATAGGGGCCCGGGCATAGACCAATATGATAGTAAAGAGAAGATTTACAATCATGGTTTTTACATGTACAAAATGGATACAGTTTTCTTAAATATGAATATACTCTTTTAATTGCATAACCACTAGGATACGGTCCAAAAAGTCTCCCATCTGTGTATTCTCCTTTCTTAAGCGATCTAACAATCATTACAGTAGGAAATTCATCTTTAGTAGTGATATATATCCAAGCATATGATTTATCATCTTTAAGATCTGTATTATATGGGGGTTGATACTTCTTTATTAGTGCAGATTCTAAGATGAGAGCTTCAATTTCATTATTAGTTTCAATAACTTCAAAATCCTTAACTAAGGGCATCATTAATTTTATTCTGGGTCTCTTTATTGATTCGTTTTTAAAATATGAAAGTACTCTTTTATTTAGATTCAGGGCTTTACCAATGTAAAGGATATTCCCATCTTTATCTAGGAACTTGTATATACCTGAGACACTTGGCAATGTATTGAGTTTTAGTTCAAGCTTGTTATTCACACTGTATTATACCCTAGAATTTCCTTAACCACCTCTTTGTATCAGCATTCATACATATCTTTTTTTCTAAAACAACACTTTTACTCTCACTCCCATTATTTACAATAATTCTTACAGGTGTATCTCCTTCAGATCTAGATATGTAGGCTTTTAACTCTTTAATATCATCTTCTTTATGACTTTCCCTAATTCTAAAAGTTACTCCCTCAAAATCATCCCCATACTTTGATTCATCAATATATTGGCCCTTTTCCATAATCAAACTTTTTTCATCTCCCTTAACAGATACCCTTACTGCCAGTAACATTGGCTTGCCCTCCTCTAGTTGGTCTTTTACTTCTTGATATGTTCTAGGAAAAACAATAACCTCAGTTAATCCTGATTTATCTTCAATGCTAAGAAAAGCCATTACTTCGTTTTTCTTGGTAGTAATCTTTCTTACTTTGTTAACCATTGCACCAAGTAAAACAATCTTGTTATTCTTTCTTTCTAATGCCTCCGAGATGGGTACTACCTTTTTAGAATCAAGAAATGTTTGTAGGTTGTCTAATGGATGACTAGAGAAATATATTCCTAAAAGATCTTTTTCCCATTGTAAAACTTGATATTTCAATGCTTTATCTATTTCAGGAAGAGGTGTGATAGTAGTAATATTCATATCTAGGTTGTTTTGACTAAGAGAGAATATATCTATTTGACCAATACTCTTAACTGAACTGCTCTTTTTCTCTCTATCAAAGAGGATGGGAACTAATGCCAAAAGAGAGTTTCTTTCCCCAAACTCATCCATACAACCAGACATAACTAGGTATTCAATAACTCTTTTCTGAATACCTCTAATATACATGCGCCCTATGAAGTCATCCATACTCTTAAACTCTCCATTCTTCTTTCGCTCATCTACAATACTTTTAACAATATCACTACCTACATTTTTAATACCACCTAATCCAAATCGTATACTACTATCTCCTTCAATTGAAAAGAAAACCTTACTTTTATTTATCGTAGGAGGAAGTACATCTATACCAAGTCTTTCACACTCATTTAAATCCTTAATTACCCTCTCAAAGTTGTCTAAATCTCCCTCAAGTAGTGCAGCCATGAATTCCAGAGGATAGTGGGCTTTTAAGTATGCCGTCCAGTATGCGATAGTGGCATATGAAGCACTATGTGCTTTGTTAAAACCATAGTTTGCAAATTGTATTAACTTGCTCCACAACCTTTCAGTCTCTTTCTCATCAAAGCCATTCTTTTTAGCACCTTTCAGAAATTTTGGCTTCTCCTTATCCATAATATCCATCTTCTTCTTACCCATAGCTCTTCGAAGTAGATCTGCAGATCCTAGAGAGTAACCTGCAATTACCTGGGCAATTTTCATTACCTGCTCCTGATATGTAATTACACCATATGTGATTGAAAGGACTGGTTCAAGTTCAGGAAAGATGTAGTCAGGGCTTTGTTTACCATTTTTAACAGCTACATACTCCGATATGTATTGCATAGGGCCTGGTCTATACGCTGCAAGGAGATAGCAGATATCTTCAAGTGTATGGGGTTCTAAGGATTTAATTGATCTTCGCATACCTTCGCTCTCTAGTTGAAATACCCCTACAGTATGTCCACTCCTAATTAACTCAAATGTAGGCTCATCATCTGGTGGGAGTCTATGCACTTCAATATTCTCTCCTTTGTTTACCCCAATTTTAGTAATAGCCTCACCAATTACGTTAAGATTTCTTAAACCTAGGAAATCAAATTTCATTAATCCTACATGTTCGATGTCTGTCATCTCAAATTGAGTCATACCCATTCCACCCCCATGTGCATCCCTTTGTATTGGGCAGTAATCAACTACAGGATGAGGGGTAACAATGATTCCACAAGCATGAGTTGACACCCCTCTGCATATCCCGGAAACCTTTCTAACTATCTCTGCTAACCTCTTGGTGGTCTCAGAAGAATATATTATTTCTCTAAATTCAGGGTTATGCTCAATCATATAGTCAATATCTTTAGACTTACCAAAAAGAATCTCGACCATTTTGGCTAACTTATCTGTAACAGGAAGCTCAATACCCAGTACTCTCCCAACATCTTTTATTGCTTGTCTTGTTTGTAATTTACTAAATGTACCAATCTGTTTAACATTTTCAACCCCGTACTTTTGGATTGTATATTCCAAGAGTTCATCCCTTCTTTGATCAGCAATGTCAATATCAAAATCTGGAGGAGAATCTCGTTCAGGATTGAGAAATCTCTCAAAATACAACTCCCATGCTATGGGTTCTAAATCAGTAATGTCTACACAGTACGCAACAACAGAGCCACAACCAGATCCCCTCATGCCTACTACTATTCCATTGTCTCTACAAAACATTACAAAATCTCTAACTACAAGGAAATAGTCATTGTACATCTTACTATTAATTATCTCTAACTCATATTCAATTCTTTCTCTAAGTGCTTTAGTCACCCTACCATATTTCTTTCTTGCTCCTTGGTAAGTAAGTTTTTCAAGATATGTTTGTGATGTCTCTTTCTCAGGTAAGTCAAGAAAATGTGGCTCGACTCTGCTAAAGGTAATATCATACTCCTCAATACTGTCAGATATTACCTGGGTATTTTGTATGGCCTCGGGAAGATCTTTGAAAAGCTCTTCCATCTCTTGTGAAGTCTTTACAAAGAACTCGTTAGTCGGCATTCTTCTTCTTTGGGGATCATCCCATGTCTTTCCATCATTAATACACCAGAGTACCTCCTGTATCTGAGCATCCTGTTTATCAAGATAGTGTGCATCACATGTTGCTACAATTGGTAAGGAAAGTTCCTTCGAAATTTTTAACAACCCTTCATTAACTACCTCCTGCTCTTCCATACCATTCCTTTGTATCTCAAGAAAGAAATTATCCTTAAAAATAGTTGCATACCTTTTTGCACTCTCAAGAGCTCTATCATAGTTACCAGTAAGTAGTGGAGTAGATATTGGGCCAGCAAGACATGCGGAGAGAGCAATGAGGCCATCAGTATATTTAGAAAGTGTTTCAAAATCTATCCTAGGTCTATAGTAGAAGCCCTCCATATGGGCAATGGATACAATTTTTACAAGATTGTTGTACCCCTTTAAATTCTTAGCTAAGAGTACAAGATGGAAATACTTATTATCAATTCCAAAATCTTTCTGATCCATACCTCTAGGAGCAATATATATCTCACAACCAAGTATGGGCTTAATACCAGCATCCTTCAAAATATTTTTGAATTTGATTGCTCCATGCATATTCCCATGGTCAGTAAGTGCACAGGATTTCATACCGGATTGCTCAAGTTTTTGGGCTAATTCTGGTAATCTAATTGTAGCATCCAACAGAGAATACTCTGAGTGGAGATGTAAATGGGTAAACATTTATTTTATAGCTCATCTAGTTCTGATATACTAGATTATTATGAAAGACCCCTACTTTTCAAGTATGTCTAAAAAAGTTAGAACTAGAAAGCCTTTTTTAAAATCTCATACATTTAGAATATCTCTATTTGTTATCACAACCCTAATATATTTCTTCCTGTTCTCTCCCTTAATTGAGAAGGGAATTAGTAACTCCTTACTAGGTTATTTAAGAAAATCCAAGAGTGTAACTCTTAATTATCTAACTCCACTCTATGGACAAGAAATATATACAAGTGATTACTCAATTAATACACTAGTAAATGCAGATATTACTAGGGATATTACTGAAAAAGGGAGTATTCAAACAGAAGATACAAGGGTAATAGCTATGCAAAAATTTCTTTTTGATTACAACTCCCCTATGTACCCCTACTCAAGAACCTTTATTACAGAAGCTGACAAGTATGGTCTAGATTGGAGATTAGTTGCCTCCATCTCAGGGGTAGAATCTTCATTCGGAAACATCATACCTAGAGGAACTCATAACGCCTGGGGATGGAGAGGTATTAACAAAAATCCTGAAGGTTGGAGTCAATTTGAAGACTGGAATGCTGGTATTGCAGAAGTAACTAGAGGACTTTCTCAAGGATATGGTATTGATATGACCCCCTATCAAATTGAACAGTATTACTGTCCTCCATGTTGGGCTAATCCTGCTCATGCATGGGCTAATGGAGTTACAAGATTTATGAGAGAATTAAAATATTATTCAGATAATCTTAACTAAATATATCTATGAGGATCTTTTTTAAGCTACTTTACGTATTAATCTCATTAATTGAAACACTCATCATTTTTAGAATAGTAATGTCCATTATTGGTGCGAATGAATCTCACAGTTTTGTCAGTTGGGTATTTGCCACCTCAGACATATTCATATCTCCTTTTGAGGGTATTGTTGCTAAAGAATTGTATTTAGACAAGTTTAGAATTGAATTAACCCCAATTGTTTCCTTAATCTTCTTCTCAATAGTTGGATTCATAATCTCTGAACTTGCTAAAACCCTTAAGAAGACAGATTAATCCCTTTGTGATATAATAGCAGGAATATGGCAAAAATTGACTTAAGGCAATCCAGTGGATTGCCCGTATATTACAGTGGAGAAGATCTTTTGCCCCAAGGATTGAGTATCACAGAAGTATCAACAGTATGTATTGATGATATTCGTCCTCAATTACTTAATGAAGACTTAAATTGTCCTGCAATATTCTACAAAAAGTACAAGGATATTGATAAAGATTTTGTATTTAAAGAAAAGGATATTAGAATTAATATGTATTTAATATATTCTAATCTGGCAGGAATTGAGTATGCTAAAACCTTTGCTACCAAGTGTAAAAGATATCCCAGGATATTTGAAGTATCATACGGAGGAGGTATTATACTTCTTCAAAAGTATGAATCAACTACAAATAACAGAGTATTCAAGATACTAGTTAAAAAAGGTCAGAAGATTATTGTACCTGCGGGATATACATGTTCCATTATTAATTCAAGACAGAATTCAACATTAATTGTATTAGAGATGCATTCTAGAAAAGCTAAGCCTAGAATTGTCCTTGATGACAGGAGAGGAATGTCCTATTATATTATTAGAAAGAATGCTAAACAGGAAACGGTACGTAATCCTGAATACAAGATGGTAGGAGATCCTGAGAAATTTGATATTGATAGCATCCTTTCAAAATATGGGGTAAAAGATCAAACTCCAATTGTTAAACAAATAATGAGGAAATATGAGAAATTTAAATGGCTTTTTCAACAAGATTCTGTTAATATTTAGCCTACTATTGTTCTTTTTCCCTTTTAAACATATTGTACTTGCAGCTGATGATTTAACAGTCCAATCCTCCTTTCATCATGACTGGGATGGACAAATTGTAGATACAACTATATATCTTACCCTCTCTACTCAATCATCCTCTACTGTTGTAACATATTACACTGTTACAATACCTGAGACCTCAATATCCCCTGAGGTATACTCGATTAGTAGAGATACCAAACTTGAACCTACAATACATAAAGGTGAATATGGAACAGATCTAGTTATTGATTTAGAGAATTCACCAATATATCCCGAGAAACCAATCATATTAAAAATTACATATTCAAAACCTCTATCAGGAGACTCCATATCCTTAGTCTCTAATATTAGAAACACCCAAACCGATGAATTTGTATTTACATATCCTTCATCCATAGGTCAAATATCATGGTCTTCTGCTACAATATTAAGTATTGATGGGAAAGGAAATAATTTAGAAATAACAACAGAAATCCCTAACACAGATACAGTCAAGATTACATTCGGAAGCAGAGTAATATATCACTATACAATTAAGAAAACCCTTAGTAACCCAGGAACTGAGATTATAATATCTGAAGTCACTTTACCCATTAATAATAGTCAACAACGTGTTACAATATCAGACATTACCCCCCTACCTGACAAAGCCTACAAAGATTTAGATGGTAACTATATATTACAATATGGTATTGCACCCCAAAGCATTGTGGATGTAAATATTGAAGGGAATATCCTTATGGATCCTCATCCATACCCATACCCATTGAATCCTGAATATGAAAATACCTCCCTTTGGAAAATCTCTAATACTTCCTTGATTAGACACACAAATAGATATATTAAAGAGTATGGACTAGATATCCCAGAAACTTTTAATGATATTGATACACTTGAAACTATTGAGCAGAAGGAATTACTTTATGAATCCCTTTACAAATATGTTATTGAGAATCTAGTGCCCAATACAACATCAATTGGATCATTATCTGGAACTGATAGACTAGGAGGAGAAGAAATACTTCTTAAACAGGATATATCCACTAGCGAAGACTATATTGACTCAATAATATCATTGTATAGGTATTACAACATACCTGCGAGATTTGTAATAGGCTATTTAAGTAACATCTCAAATTACGACTCTAATGGAATATTTCATTACTGGGGAGAATATTTCAATAGTGATACTAACGACTGGATACCAATAGAACCATTCTTCGAAGACTTTTCAAGAACCCCATTATGGAAGAAGGATATGAAAGACCATATTGCATTAATAATTAGGTACCGTAATCCATATACTCCTAAACTTCCCTTTTACACTCAGGACGAGTTTAATGTTGAACTAGTAAAGGAGGATATTGAGTATAGAAATAGTTTTAAGCTAGATATATTGTTTTCTCCCTACAAACTCTCAGAGCCCTACCTAACTGGATATATTACAATTGAAAACACAGGAAATACAATTTTAGACACATTCAATATTTCAAGTTCCAAACCTGATTTAACAAAATACATTGACTATATTGAAAATAACTCTAACATTATTCTTCTTCCTAACCAATCATATGATATTAAATTTAACATCCCCTATGATGATATTGAGGATAGTATGTTTGTAGTAATGAATGCCGTTGCTGGAACAGATGAAATTAAAGATATTTACATTGAAAAAGAGGTTGGCCTTATCCATACTCTCAGGGAACTCAATATCTTCTCAAAATTACTTTCAGTATTAATATATATTACTTTTTTACTAGGTATATATTTTTTTTCAAAAAAGGTAAAATCTAAAAAGAATGGATAACCAAACATTAATAACAATTGCAATCTTGATTCTAATATCAACCCTCTTTCTAGTAACATATATCAATAGCAAGAAGATTCCAATCAAAAAAAAGGAGAAAGTATTTGAGAAGTTAGAAGAATTACACACCCAAATTAAGAGCCCAGATGACTATGCAAGAAGAGATGCCGTTATTAAATTAGACAATCTGTTATCAAAGGCACTAAATATACGTTACTCTAACAGTAGTCCATGTGGAGATAACCTTAAACTCTCTAAAAGGATATTTGACAAGAAACTGTATCAAGAGATATGGGATGTACATAAGATTAGGAATCAAATTGTACATGATGATAGGGAAATTTCAGAAATAGAAGCAACAGAAATATATAGAGTATATAAATTAGGTATTAAGCATATTCTAAAATGAGAAAATTTTTCTACATATTACTACTGTTATCTTTATTCCCTTCCCCACTATTTGCGCAGGAGAACCCTTTAATAGATGACACGCAAATTTCAGAATCAGTTCAAACGGAGGATGAACAGACACATACTGTAACAAGTGTTAACCAGTATTTTATATTAGAATTGAAAAGAGGTACTCAAAATCCTCTAAATAAGAAAATCCCTTTTACTGTGTATATTACACCTAAAATTGATTCTTCCAAAACACAAATACTTTGGAATGTACCAACTATATTTGAGGTAGATTTGAGACACCCTGAATTTGTATCTTTACAAAAAGATCAAACCTACTCCTTTACCTCTACATTCAAACCAGAGAGGAGTGGATCATATGACATTTCTGTAAATATAATATCATGGCAATTCGATTCAAATAAATCAAATAGCGCTAATTACAATATCTCCATAGGTGATAACCTTGTAGTTCAACCTGTAGATCCTATGTACTATGTATATATATTGTTAATTATTTTAGCAATTTTAGGAGGTAGTGCATTACTAGTATATATTGTTATGAAATTGATAAAACACGCTTCTAAGAAAGTTAAGGCTTGGCTTACTCCTCCCTATTAACAAACTCTCTAATGCTAATTATTTCTTTAGTAATCTCTTCTTGATTTTTTTCAATCTGTTTAAGTAACTCAATTATTGATGTCTTTTTTGAAGAAGAAATGAAGTACTCAATTGGTTTATCTAGTATCTCAGATATTTTGTCTAATATCTCTAAATTAGGGTATGACCTATTTGACTCATATGAACTAATTGTTTTATCTGAAAGACCAAGAGCTAATCCTAATCCTCTTTGAGATAGACCCTTTTGAATCCTTGCCTCTTTTAATTTTTTGTTAAATAACTCCATACTCATTAAAATAGCCTCTCTATAAAATCAATTAGCTTCTCTTTAAATCCTTGACTCTCAATCTTAGTATATTTTTTAGAACTCTCTCTAGAAGTATATACATCAAATCCCTCTTGAAATCTCTCTAACTGATTAGGTATATCATATGGATTGTTTACTCTCTCCCTTAAATCATTAATAAGGTTGTTTTTCTCTTCGAGTAACCTTTTAGAAGTTAAAATCTCCTGATTAATATCATCTACCCTCTGTTGAAGTTTCTTTTCAGAGAGCCTTACACTTTTTAATTCATCCTGAACGCCTGGTAATTTTAAAGCGTTTTCAACAATATCCTTGTGTTCTTGAGATTTAACTAACTTACTTCGTATACCTTCCTCTTTTAAAACCCCATATTTGTAATACGCAAGCTCCCTACTACTTGGTTTTCTACCTAGTACCTCATTAAACACCCTCTCAATCGTCTCTACCCTGTCACCAATAGGTATACCCATAGATTGCGTAGAATTAGAAGATGAAAAATCATCACTTTTGTCTTTGAAGAAATCTTCTCCTGTTAACATTCCCAATTATACAACAAACAGTGTGAAAAAACAGTAAAAGCGGGAGACGGGATTCGAACCCGCAACCCTCTGTTTGGAAAACAGACATTCTAACCGTTGAACTACTCCCGCTTACCTAGATTTTACTCTTTACTCTCTTCTTGAGCAACCTCAGGCTCCTGTTCACCCTCCTGGGGTACTTCAACCTCATCACTCTCGTACATATCCTTTACTTTACTAACCTTCAAAGCTCTTCTACCAACTCTACCTCTAAGATAGTTCAGCTTAGACTTCCTTACGCTACCTCTCTTAATTATTTCAATTTTCTCTAACATTGTAGAATGTAAAGGAACAATCTTTTCTACTCCAACCCCATATGAAATCTTCCTTACTGTTAATGTCTTTGCTGTACCTACTCCCTTAATACCAATAACTACACCCTGAAATACTTGAATCCTCTCTTTGCTTCCTTCTTTAATTTTTAGGTGCAACTTAACTGTATCACCTACTTTAACATCTGGTCTTTTCTTGTATTGATCATTTTCAATTTTTTCTAAAATCTCGTTATTCATAACGGTATTGGTAATATTTAATAATTAATGGCTTCGTATTATAGAATAAATTCCTAAAATATGCCAGAATATATATAATATAAAACTGCCATGAACGAGAAGAAAAAAGTATTACTAATAATTATGGATGGACTAGGAGCTGCACCAGCAAGTAATGGTAACGCAGTAGTATTGGCAAATCCCCAATATCTCTCTTCCCTTTGGACTACATCCCCACACACATATCTACTTGCTTCTGGAGAATCAGTAGGTCTCCCTAGAAATGTTAAGGGTAATAGCGAGGTTGGTCACATGAATATTGGAAGTGGAAGAACCATTGTTCAAACATTACCTAGAATAAACAAGTCAATACAAAAGGGTTTGTACTTAAATAATAATATACTTAAAGAGGCACTAGATTATGCTACAAAGAATAACTCTAGAATCCATCTACTAGCACTTGCTAGTCAAGGTGGTGTCCATGGAGATACAAGACACATTACTACTACTATTGAATTCTTTTCTAAAAATAACTTCCAAGGTAATCTACTTGTACATGCATTTACTGATGGTAGAGACTCTCCTGTTAATGATGCGACTAGAAATCTGGATATTATTCAAAAGTGTATTGATGAAAACGGCATAGGTCAGATTGCTACACTTTGTGGACGAGCATGGGCTATGGACAGGAACAGAAAGTGGGAAAGAACTAAAAAAGCGTATGATTTACTAACTCAAAATATTGGTGATACATGTGGATCTTACTCCCAATGTCTTTTACATTCATATTCTAAGAATATCTCTGATGAGTTTGTACAACCTACTCTTTTGGTTAGGGATAGTAATATTAGAAAAAATGATGTGGTAATATTTCTAAACTTTAGACCTGATAGAGCCTTACAATTATCTCAGGCTTTGTTTGATGAAAGTTTTAATCAATTCCCAAGAGTAGATATCAATCCAATATTCTTTGCATCTATGGTTGAATACAAGAAGGATTTTCCTAATAAGGTCCTCTTTCCTAAACAATACGTTAATCTACCACTTGGTAATATCATATCTACATATGGACTAAGACAATTAAGAGTTGCTGAATCAGAAAAGTTCCCTCATGTTACCTACTTCTTTAATGGAGGAACAGCTGTTAAATACCATGGAGAAGATAGAATTGAAATTCCATCTCCCAGCGTTCCTACGTATGATTTACAACCTGAAATGAGTGCCCTAAAAGTAACAGATATTTTAGTAGAACGATTCCAGAAAAATATATATGATTTTGTTGTTGTTAATTTTGCTAATCCCGATATGGTAGGACATACTGGTAACATACCCGCCACTATTAAAGCTATCTCTACCATTGATTACTGTGTAGACAAATTAGTTAGAGAATTTACTGCAAGAGGTGGAGTCGTAGTGTTAACCTCTGATCATGGTAACAGTGAGGAGTTGATCAATATTGATACTAATGAAATGGACACAGAGCATTCATATAATCCTGTACCTTTCATTGTAGCAGGTTTAACTAGTTCAACAAACAAACTTAAGTATGGTTCTCTTAAAGATATTGCCCCAACAATACTCCAAATCATGGGTATACCAATACCCTCTGAAATGACAGGTTCCTCACTTCTTTACTCTGTTTCTCAGAATTCCTTTAATTCCCCTACCTACGTATAGAAGTACAACCAAAATCCCAATTGACAATATGATGTTTTCATATTTAGAAACCCATATCCCAACAGTATCCCAATGGTCTCCTAGTATATATCCTGTATATGATAGAAGAATATTCCAAAGTAATGATCCAATTAACGTATATATACTAAACTTAATAAAATTCATCTTAGCTACACCTGCAGGAAAAGAAATTAGAGTACGTATAATTGGAATTAATCTTCCTAATAGTACTACCCCATTGCCATATTTCTCAAATACATTAAACACTTTGTCTAAATCATCCTTCTGAATGAAAAAATACTTACCATACTTATCAATGAACTTTAACAGGGGCTTTTCTCCCCAATTACCAATTAGAAAAAAAGGAAGAGAACCAAGATATGCAGCTACTGTTGCAACAAGTATAACTAGTATGATATTCATCTGGCCTGTAGATGCAACAAACCCAGAAAATGGGAGTATAATTTCACTTGGTATTGGTGCAATAAAACTCTCCAAAAAAACAGAAATAAATACACCCGGATATCCAAGTATGGATATCGTATTTACTAACCAATCAATAATTGCTTGAATCATAATAAATAAATATCAAATTACTTTAAAGATGGAGTATCAAATATTACAGCATTTCCGATATTTACCCTATTAATGTTTGCAAATCCACTATTAACCTCCAAAACATATTTAAATGCTTGGGAGGGTGTAAAAGAAACACACTCATTATCAGTACAGGGCATAATATCTTCAAGAATATCTACAATATAATAATTCTCATCAATATATATAATATCTAGAGAAAGGTACATATCTTTCATCCAGAAGGGATACGTACCCTTACTATCAAATACAAATAACATCCCTTGATAATCACCCAATTCCTCCCTGTTTGAAAGACCCTGTTGTCTTAATTGCGGGGTATCTGCTAAATCAATCTCAATAAATATATCCTTTCCCTCACTATTAAGTATCATTATACTATTATCAATACCTTCCTCTTTTGTAATTGGCTTATCTAATGAGATATCAAATATTTCATACCTATACTGAATGTAATACAACATTCCTCCAACTAGTAAAATGTAGACTAGAATTTTAATTTGGGTATTCATAGATTTAATCAGTATAATAAGATACTAATCACATTCTCCGACTTCTATATTCGAGACCTTATTGGTTTTGGTATTAACTTCGAAAGTAGTCGGGTCACAATAATAAGCAATCCCAAAGCTTATTTGACAGACATCTTTCAAATCACAAGAAATATCACAAAATTCAGCATTCCCCGAAAAATCAGACCAAAGAAATGGAAAAGTAATACTATCAAAATATTTTACTTTTGGGCCATATTGACCTTCTGCCTCAGGAAGTATTTCATAAATATCTAGGGACTGCGAAAAATAGTTAGTAACATAAAGTTTCTCATCAAAGATATCAAAAAGACCCTCATAGGATAAGTCCGACCCGTAACTTGAAACAAGCAGAGGGATGAAAACCTCTGAATTATCGAAATAACCTAGGAAGTATACTCGTGTAAATGAAGGATAATAATATTCTTCTTCATCCAAAATCTTAACGATGTTTTCTGGAATATCTTCTTCTTTAAGCCCATATTTTAATGTATTTAAATTTCCACGCTCTTGTGCATATGCATAATATTTTGTACCAAGATATTCTTTCTCCTGAACAATATCCCCCCATTGGATTAAAGCTTTAACAATTGGTTCGTATGTCGCATTTAACTCTCTCTCAACATCCGATATTTCAGAATACTTCTCTTTTGTATATTTATTTGCTGTTGAATTTACTAAACTTCTCAAATCTACTATCGTATCATTTTGTTTATTTATAAAAAAAAGAAGTAGGATTATTACTATTGTAGAAAATAATAGTAAAATCCCGAAAGATATATTTAATCTCTTAATATACTTTCTTATATCCCCCTTGTTATAAGTAAATTTCATTATTTAATCACTATAATATAAATATACTAAGTATATCAGAAATATTTAATATTAAAAAATAGACATAAATATATATATATTGTAAAATGCCTACGCCATAAATTTGCATTTCAAATAACATGCAAACCTTTGAAAAATATCTAAACCCTTTACACACAAGGTTAGATACCCTAGCAGATACCTCAGATATAATCCCTAAAGATAATCTTGAAAGAGAAGAATATCCCCATTTACAAAAAGTTACTAATATAAATATTGCTGTTTCTAAAAAAGTTATTAAGAAACTCCATGATCTAGAAGTCGAACTTGAGCAACAAGCCAAAATTATACAAATGGAAACAGATCTTGATTCCAAAAAAGATGCGGTTGGTATATACAACAAGATTTTAAATAGCATCATGGAATGTATTGATAGGATTAACAGGGAACTCATTAAGGTTGATACACCATACTTTGGTAAAATTCTCTTTAGAACTAATGTCCGTGATGAAATAAAGGACCTTTCAATATACATAGGGAAGTTTGCTCTAATGGACCCTGAAACATATCAACCCCTAATTAGTGATTGGAGAGCACCAATTGCAAATCTGTATTATGAAAATTCTGGACCTACTAAAGACCTACAATATGAGTCTCCTATCGGTATTAAGCAGGGAGATTTAGTACAAAAAAGGCAATTTACCATCTCTGAGGCTCGTTTTAATCACATCTACGATGCTAAAAGTGGTAACGCTGCAGCTGATGAATTTCTTTTAGCACAATTAACTGAAAGATTGGGTCAGAAACTTAAAGATATTGTAGCTACAATACAAGAGCAACAAAACAAAATAATTAGGGAAGAAATTAACAAACCAGTAGTAATACAAGGTGTTGCTGGAAGTGGAAAAACAACAATATTACTACATAGATTAGCCTTCCTCTTCTATACATACAAAGATAATATCCATCCTAACAAATCTCTCATTATTGGTCCAAACAAGGTCTTTCTTGACTATATCTCTGATGTTCTTCCTAGCCTTGGTATAGAGAGTGTTGAAACTAATACATATATGTTTTGGGCAAAAAATATCCTTAGTTGGGATGATTCATATATCATATATCCTAAAGAAGACTTAGAAATTAAAGAGTACAAAGGGTCTCAAGGGTTCATAGATATACTCGATTCCTACTTTGAAGAATTTGAGTCAGAGCTTTTAGATAACATTCCATATATCCATAAGGATATAATACGAAATAGGTATTATGAATTAAAAGAGACACATCCCTTTATTACTATGGATGAACGATTATTACTCTCTTTAGAATACTCTTTTGTTCAGAAACAATTCAAATCCAAAGTAGCTGGTAACTGGGGTAAAAGGGGTGATTTTGAAGTTGAAAAGAAGAAAGAGATATCAAGATATTTTACTAAAATGACACTACCCATAGAAGTCTACAGAGGAATGTTTAAGAAAGGTTATGTAAGTAAAAAAATCTCTAAGTATACACTTGAGGGAGTAGTAAGATCAGGAAAGAAAAAAACATACAGAATTGAAGATTTAGCTCCGATTCTGTATCTACATCTTAAAATTCATGGACACAAGGAACATGAAAGAGAATACGTTATGTTAGATGAGGCACAAGACCTAAGTTTAATACAGATTTTAACATTAATACAAATCTCCAAAAATCAAAATATAACGATAGCAGGAGATTTAGCTCAATCAATAGTACCACCCTTTTACATAAAGGATTGGGAAAGTGTAATTAATCTTTTTCAGAAATTCCCTAATAGCTTGTACTCATATCATCAACTTAACAGATGCTACAGAACTACTCTTGAGATAATTGAGTTTTCTAACAAAATATTTAGAGACAGATTTCCTAAGACATATCAATTACCAGAGGCAGTATTAAGACATGGAGAAGAGATTAAAATAATTAACTCTTCCAATGACATCTTTAACTCTAAACCCTCAGAGATTAAGGAGTTAATCGATATAGTAAAGGAAGAGTTTGAAAAAGGTAGTATTACATGTGCTTTAGTTTGTCCAAATAAGGAGTACGCTCAGAAAGTCTTTGAAATAATCTTAATATATCAGGATGATATCGGGAAAGATATCTTGGATTTTTCTAAGGAAGATTACAAAACAGGTTTACTTGTTCTACCAGTTGAAAATGCAAAAGGTTTGGAATTTGATACAGTAATACTATTAGATGTTAACAGTAATACATATCCAGATACTCAATTATCTACAAGACTAATGTATGTAGCAATTACAAGGGCATTGCATAGATTAATTATTATACAGAATAGCAATAACTCCCCTCTACTAATATAATAGGCATATGAATATGTACGGCTTACTAATTGGTATTGGAATTGTAATAGGTATTGAGTTAGTAACAAGAAAGAGTAAGAATATCTCCTACAAAGACATTCTGTCCATACTTCTTTCTACACTAATTGGTGCAAGGTCCCTTTTTGTATTACATAATCTAAAAGAAATTAGTGATGGGACTATCCTTCCCTATGCAATATGGGATGGAGGAGTAGCATTCTACGGAGGAATAATTGGTCTCTTAATTGGTATATACATAGTATCCAGATACAAAAAGAGTAAATTCTTTGTACTTTCGGATTCAATACTTCTCTTCCTTCCCCTTGTTCATTCAATTGGGAGAATAGGGAATTTCTTTAATTATGAACTTTACGGTAAGCCAACAAACTTGCCTTGGGCAATATATATCCCACAGGAATACAGATTAACTAACTATACACAGTACTCTTACTTTCACCCGGTATTCATATATGAATCCATTTTAAATATATTTAACTTCTCTCTACTTTACGTCGTTAGTAAAAAAACAAAAAGTAAAGGGATAATTACAGCTCTCTACTTAGTTAATTACAGTATAATTAGACTTCTACTAAACACCCTACGTATAGACAAGGAGTACCTTTTCAATATCGAAACCTCTAATTTAATTTCTCTTTTCTTTTTAGTTACTGGTATAATAATCTTGATTACCCATATGAAAAACAAAAGTAAACTTGCAAAATTCTTTTCTCAATCTCTGATGTTTTTACTCTCACTTTTTGCTTCATTTACAGTTTTACTACATATTGAAATTAACCCCATATATCAGATACTCCTCATACTTTTTACATTCATACTCCCCATTCTTTCAATTCTTCTTTTTAAACTCCTTGATTTAACCTCTGATTTAACGATAAGTAAGCGTGAAGAGAGACCAAAACTCTTTTTAACATTCCTTAGCTTCTTTCTTGTGTCACTAGGCATATCAATATATATTAAGAACCCCCTCTTAATCGAGATATACTCCGTACTCAATCTTACTTTTGTCTTAGGAACCTTCATTACCTACTTTTGGAAGATTAGTTTCCATATGATTGTATCAACACTATTCATCTTCTTCATTTGTTACCTATTTAAAGTACCGCAACTATACTCGTTATTCATCCTCCTACCACTAATTGGATGGTCTAGGTTACAGTTAAGAAAACATTCATTTAAACAGGTATTGGGAGGAACATTACTTTCCATCTTTTGCATTCTTGTTGTTCTCTCCTTCTCTGTTTTCTGATAGAATCAGAACATAATATGTTTTTAAATATATATTGGAGAATTTAACAATCTTACAAATTAGAGAGAAACTCCTTAACAAGGATTTTTCTTCCGAGGAGATTACTAGATACTACCTAGGAAGAATTGAACGTGAGAATGAAAAGATTAATTCCTTTATTTCAATCTCCAAAGAGAAAGCCCTAGATAGTGCTAAATACTTTGATAACAATTTTGAGAAAGAGAAAGACAAGAAACTTGCAGGAGTACCAATAGCTGTTAAGGATGTATTTTCTACTAAAGATATCTTAACCACATGTGCATCACATATTCTAGATGGATATACCCCAGTATATGAATCTACAGTTACACAAAAGATATTAATCGAAGGAGCTGTGCTTTTAGGTAAAACTAATCTAGATCAATTCTGCCATGGATCATCAACAGTAACATCCTACTATGGACCTACTAGAAACCCGCATAATATTGAAAGGCTACCAGGTGGATCATCTGGTGGTTCAGCTGCTGCTGTTGCCGCAGATATGTGTGCAGGGGCACTAGGTACAGAAACTGCTGGATCCCTCAGACAACCTTCAAGTTGGTGTGGTACAGTTGGTCTTAAGCCCACATATGGAAGAGTTTCTAGATATGGAGTTTTAGCAATGGGGTCTTCTCTTGATTGCCCTGGTCCAATAACTAAAACTGTACAAGACAGTGCTTTAATTCTTTCCGTAATTGCTGGCTATGACAAGAATGATTTCTCATCATATGATATACCTACTCCTGACTTCCTACATAATATTGATTCCTCTAAGATCAAAGGTATGAGAATATGTATTCCTAAGGAGTATTTAGATTTAAAAATTGAAAAGGGTGTATTAGAGAACTTCCTTAAAAGTGTTGAAGTACTAAAAAAATTAGGAGCAAATATTGATTACGTTTCCATTTTAAATCCACAATATGCTATGTCAGTATATACAATTACATGTAGAAGTGAAGTGTCCTCTAATCTAGCAAGATATGATGGTACAAGATTTGGTTTAGAAGGAAAAGACAAATCATCCGTAAAAGCCTACTTCCAATCTACTAGAGGAGAAGGTTTTGGTCAGGAACCTAAAAGGAGAGTAATGACTGGGACATATTCTCTTTCAGCTGGATATTCAGATGAATATTTCAAAAAATCAGAACAGGTTAGACAGTTGATTAAAGAAGATTTAGAAAAGATACTAAAATCATATGACTGCATCATATCACCAACTACGCCAACAGTAGCCCTTAAAGATGAAGATGCGGATAACCCACTCTTTGGTGAAATGGCTGATATATTAGCAGAAGGCAGTTCTGAGGCAGGATTACCGGGAATCTCCATACCTAATGGCTTCGTAAACGAATTGCCTACTGCTATACAATTCATTGGTAAATCAATGGATGAACAAACAATACTTAACGGGGCAAAAGCATTAGAAGAAGGTCTCTCTTAAGGCTGCAATATATCCTGGCTATTACCATCAACAGAAATAATTACTGAATCAACAGTAGGAAACTGTTTAAGAGTCTCCTCAATCTGAGCCCTAATTGTTGTAACCATACAACTACCACCAACACCCTCCTGTAGTTGAGAACTTAAATCAACTTGTGCAATACCATCCTCAATTGACAAACTAAGTATCTCAACACCCTCATTAATTGTAGTGTAATACTCCTGCTCTAACTCCACGGGTAATGGCCCCTTGAAAAGTTCCTCTAATGCTGCTCGACCAACAGCGACAGTTTCATCAACCTCTCTAGTTACTGGATATACTAAGGAACAGTCAGATACCTCAGGATTAAATTTAGTGTTTCCAAAGAAAACCTTAAGAGATATAGTGTCTTTTTCAGATTCACTTTGGTATGGCTTCAAAGTAACAGTAATTTTAGCAGAGTCCTCATTATCTGGTAAGCCGGAGGGATTACCCTTGTCAAACCTAATTACAACTATACTCTCTTGTTCTAGATCTACATCTAATACACAGGTAAAAGGAACCATTCCATCTGTCATCCAATCCGAAGAAGCTGTTGCCATTACAGTACCAATAGCCTCTCCTTGTTGATTTAATACTCTAACAGGAAAGACCCCTTCATAGTACCAACTACCTAATGCACTTCCCTCAATCTTGTATGTAACCTCTACAGTATCACCATCCTTAATATTATCTAATACAAGTATGTCTCCTTTGTTCGATTCCAATTGAGCCCCTTGTACTTCATCTGAATCATCATCATCACATATATTTAGAATATTTGAACAGAGTTCATATTTACAACATAGATCCTTATTTTGGGAAATATATGCTAGACCTACAATTAATACAGTGAGAAAGGCAATCCCCACAATTAACAAAGTATTCTTCATAATGATATCCCCTTATATATTAATAGCACTATACATATAGTATACCTAATCATATATTATTTACAATATGTGAAATGGAAGGGAAGAAAAAGTGAGTCGCCTGGGACTCGAACCCAGCACCTACTGCTTAAAAGGCAGTTGCTCTAACCTGATGAGCTAGCGACCCAATGGATATGATTATACCCCCCTAGTACATATTTTTACAAGGTCAATTTGTCATTTCCTTAATTGGAGAGAAAGATCTCCTATGTATTGGACAAATACCATACTTCTTAATTGCATAAATATGCATTCTAGTACCATACCCTACATGATGTTCAAAACCCCATTGGGGATATGTTAATGCGATCCTCTTCATATACCTGTCTCTAGTTACCTTTGCTAAAATAGAGGCTGCAGATATTGAATAGTGATATATATCTCCCCCTTTAATCTTTTCCATACTATATCCCTCAATAGACTCAATATTTGTTCCATCAATTATTAGATATTCTGCTCTCTTGCCTAACATACTCTCTACTTCAATGAGTGCACCCTTCATGGCCATTTTAACAGCCTGTTGGATACCATACTCATCTATTTTCCTTGAATCTACCATACATACCCCAAAGGCTAGACTATTGGCTAGAATGAAGTTGTAGGACTCCTCCCTTTGCTTCTCACTCATCTTCTTACTATCTCTAACCAGTGGAGAAAGAATACTACCCTCATTAATAGCTACAGCCCCAGCACATA
The DNA here is from genome assembly GCA_964655705.1 of uncultured Candidatus Saccharibacteria bacterium. GTDB lineage: Bacteria > Patescibacteriota > Dojkabacteria > SC72 > SC72 > UBA2259. The sequence goes on from CAZZPP010000003.1 coordinate 37,803, forward strand.
CAGGACCTGCTAGAGGACCTCTCCCTGCTTCATCAATACCTACTACATACTTAAATCCCTTCCCCCAAAGTTTCTTTTCTAATTCAATATCAGGAAATATCATTAATATTGTAAATATTCATTTAAATATGTATCATACTACTATGAAATCCTTCATATTATCAATATATCTCGTTTTAACCCTTTCCTTTCTCTCTGTCCCTGTTGTACATGCACAAGAAGAGATTGAAAGTGAAAGTGGTACACCAATTATTCTTGAAGAGGTTGATACACTAGCTGATGATAATGAATTAACAGAGATTGAGAATGAGCAAATATATCCTTCTTTATCTTTCTTTGAAGTAACTCTCTCCCTGCTTGCACCTCTCTCTTTCATACTTTTAGGCTATTTGTTAATCAAGAAGTTGAAATTGTAATTTCCTCAATATTCCTGTATATTTTAAAAAATATATAAATTAAAATATTTTTAACCATGAGTACCTCAGGAGATGATTTTTTCAAAGGCCTACTTTTCGGTGCCGTTATTGGTGCAACAGCAGGTATTCTCTTAGCTCCACAATCTGGTGCAAAAACAAGAGAGGATATTAAGAAGTTAACATTAGAAATGGGAGATAGGGCCAACGACCTCTACCTTTCAGCTAGAAAGAAGGTTGAAAAGAAGATTAAGGAAGTTAAAATGGCAGGTAAGAAGATAGATTTTGATGCTTACAAGAAATTAGTTATGCAAGTAGTAGATGAGTTAAAAAATGATACTGATGTAACCTCAGATACTGCTAAAAAGATTGGTATGAGACTTAGTGATGATTGGAATGATATGAAGGAAGCATTGCTTTAAGATATTGTTTTTAGGATGAATAAATAATACAATCACGCAATTGCGAGAGTAGTTCAATTGGTAGAATGTCTCCTTCCCAAGGAGAAGGTTGCGGGTTCGAGCCCCGTCTCTCGCTTTTGAAAAAAATTATGAATTTCCTTGTGATATAAAATATCTGATGATATAATCAAAGCAATAAACGCCTGCACCAGATTTATTCTGACAGTGCAGGCTCTTATTTTCACTCAAAATGCCTAAAACCCAAAGAATAAAACTTTTTATAGATGGGAGTAATTTCTTTTTTTACTGTAAAGAAATTGGTATACCTTCATATCCTAAATTTGATTTTGAAAAACTTGTTAAATATCTTCTAAAGAACAGAAAGTTAGTAGGAAAAACCTACTATATTGGTGCAATTCGAGCAAAACCAAATGATCCTAAAGCACTCAAAATGATGGCAAAACAAATGAGTTTTTTCTCATACCTTAAGAAAAATGGCTGGAAAATCAATAAAGGTTATCTATTAAGATCAAAAGGTAAGCATCACGAGAAAGGAGTGGATGTTAAGTTAGCTCTTGATTTAGTATTAGGTGCTGTAGATGACGAATTTGATGTCGCAATACTTTTGTCTTCTGACACAGATATTCTCCCAGCTGTAGAACAGGTTCAACTGAGAAACAAATCTGTTGAATATGTAGGTTTTAATCATCGTCCAAGTTTTGCAATGAGTGCAAAAAGTAAGAAGAAAATATTACTTACTAAATCAGACCTTGAGACTTTTTATGTTGTATAATGACTCATGATTATCCACGCATTTAGATTAAAACCAGGCGATGATATCAAAGTTAAACTTGATAACTATGTAAAAAGAAAGAAGATTAAAGCTGGAGTTATTCTTTCTGCCGTTGGCAATATTGGCACAGCAACTATCAGACTTGCAAATGAGAATATTATAAAAAGCTATAAGGATCAATGGGGGTTTGAAATTGTATCAATTACAGGAACAATCTCTACATCTAACAATCACTTACATATATCCTTTTCTGACAAAGATGGAGGAACATATGGAGGACATCTTAATAATGGATGCATTGTTAGAATTACAGCAGAAATAGTAATAGGAGAAATTCCTAACCTTGAGTTTAAGAGGGAGCATGATAGTGAAACTGGTTTTGATGAATTAGTAGTAAAGAAAATATAATAATTATTGATTAAATCCCACCCCTCTGTTACAATCATGTTACGATTGCTGGTGTAGCTCAGTTGGTAGAGCATTCCCTTCGTAAGGGATAGGTCGACGGTTCGATCCCGCCCACCAGCTTACTCATATACACATGGATACACACAAATATACAATTACAAATCTAATCCTTAACTATATTGTTAAGTATGAACTAGCTATTCAGACCATTAATAATACCGTTATTCCTAGTCCCTTGCTTTTTGAAGTTACTGAGAAGTTAAGAACAGAGGAGATAGATAAGTTAGGTGAGTTAATTGCATATCCAATTGGATACAACAAATCTTTAACTGTACAAAGAGGACAGGTTACTCCATCTTACAAAACTAAATTAAAGATATTTACAAATTTCAAAAATGTTCAAGACTTCATTGACTCGTATACCATTAAAAGTAATCTTAAACCCTCAATTGAACTCTCTACACATCTAAACAAAATATTAATGAAGGATATTGTAGAACCATGGGATCAAGGAAGATTGAAAAACTTTTCAGAAAAACCCTTTGACCTTTTTGACTCATGGTATCCCCTTCGTGATTACTACCCCAATATTGATTCAAGATATCACTTTAACGATCTTTTTAATTGGATAACTAATTCCTCCACTGGAACACATAAGTTAATACAGTTGTGTATACTTCTTTACGAATATATTGATAAGGCGCCATTTTTTAGTGGTAACCAAATTACTGCAATAGCTACATTAAAAATACTAAGTAAAATATATGGCCTTAATCCCCATAATATCGTTCCTTTTTCAAAGGCTCTCTTTACAATTAGTGAAGATATACAATCGGCATTTAAAATATCCAAAGGTAAAAGAGATCTAACAATCTTCATTGAAGCAATACTGTATACCCTTTCTCTTACTGTAATTGATACTTCTAAAAGAGTAACACAGGAGTATGATACTAAACTAAACATAAGGAAAGGCCTTAGTAAAGATTTAAATCAAAGACAGATTAAAATTATTGAATACCTAAATAGTAATCCCAGTGTAACTAGAAACGCTTACTCCAAAATGATGGGGGTGTCATTCATGACTTCTTACAGAGACTTACAAGACCTAATATCCAAGGAATATATCTCTCAGAAGGGACAAGGAAGAGGTACATACTACTTCATACCTGATCAAGATACCCAAGAACAAGAAAGAGTTGAAAGAGAAATTAAACTTTTTACCTAAATTGCGATTGTAATATATAACTGATATCATTTTTAATATGATTGATACATCTAAATATGACATAATTATTGGCTTAGAGATACATATACAGAGTAAAACAGACTCTAAAATGTTTTGCTCATGTCCAACCCATTACTTTGAAAAAGAGCCAAATACACATGTATGCCCCGTATGCTTAGGATTACCAGGGGCATTACCTGTCCCAAACAGAAGAGCTATTGAATTGTGCATACTTCTGGGTTTAGCTACTAATTGTGATATTGATTCAGAGATTCACTTTGACAGGAAACATTACTTCTATCCCGATTTACCTAAAGGATATCAGATTAGTCAATACAAAAGACCCATATGCTCTGATGGATATATTGATATTAAGGATGAAGATGGCAAAAAGTATACCATTGGGATTGAAAGAATTCACCAAGAAGAAGATGTAGCGAAATCAACACACCACAAAGAATCCTCTACTGGATTAGAGTACTCACTAATTGATTACAACAAATCAGGAGTTCCTCTAATTGAAATTGTAAGTAAGCCAAATATTAGAAGTGCATATCAAGCTAGGGAGTATGCAAATAAAGTAAGACAGATTGTAAGATATCTAAATATCTCGGATGCTGACATGGAGAAAGGTCAAATGAGATGCGAACCAAACATCTCCATCCAAGAAAAAAGAAAGTGGGAATACAAGGATGGAAAAATTCTACCTGTTGACAATTACATACTAAATTTAAAGTCCGAAATAAAAAATATTGGTTCAATATCTGCTGTTGAAAAATCAATCGACTATGAAGTTCAAAGAATGATTAAAGAATTAGAGACAGGTAAAACTTTAATACAACAAACAAGAGGATGGAATGCTGATAAAGGTATAACAGAATTCCAAAGATCTAAAGAAACTGCAGATGATTACAGATATATGCCTGATCCTGATATCCCCCTAATTAATATATCTGTAGAGGATATTGAAAAAATTAGTAAAGAGTTAGTAGAACTACCAAGTGAGAAAATAGAGAGATATCATCAAGAGTACGACCTTTCAGATTACGATTGTAATGTACTTACAGCTGATAGAGATATATCAAAATACTTCGAGGATGTTCTTAATCTTCTCTCAGAGGGTAATGATATTAAAAAGGTTGCTAAATCTGCTTCTAATTGGATTACAGGTGCAATCTTCTCAATAGCCAATGATAGAAAGATAGATATTAACGAAGAGAATATTCCGAAGGCTGATTTGGTACACTTAATTAGGGTATTCGAAGAGAACAGATTAACAAGAAGTAAAGCTGAAGAGTTACTGAGAGAGTCTCTAGGAAATGACAAGCACCTAAATGAACTAATAGAGAATGCCTTAACAGAAAGCATAAAGAGTTCAAGTAACTTAGGTGATATTGTAGATACAGTTATTTCTAACAATCCTAAAGCAATACAAGATTACAAATCAGGAAAACAAACTACTATTGGTTTTCTAATAGGGCAAGTAATGAAACAGACAAAAGGTACAGCAGATCCTAATGAGGCTAAATCAGTTTTAATAGAAAAATTAAATGGATAGTAAAACTCTTAAACATATCTCAGAGCTTTCTAGAATATCTCTTACAGATAGGGAGTTAGAAGAGTTTACTCCTCAAATGGAAACCATATTAGATAGTGCTAAAAAATTACAAGAAGTAGATACAACAAATGTTTCCCCTATGAAAAGACATCTACCCTTTAATTCTCTTAGAGAAGATACCCCAGGGGATAGCCTCTCTCAAGAGGAAGTACTGCGTAATGCTAATCACAAAGAGAATGGTTATGTAAAGGTATATGGAAAGATATTCGGGAGTATTGAAGAAAGCTAATCTCTTTGTATAATAACATCTTTTTTAGTAAAATATAATGTATTCTTAGCCGAGATGGTGAAACTGGCAGACACGCTTGCCTTAGGAGCAAGTGGGAATAATATCCCTTGGAGGTTCGAGTCCTCTTCTCGGCATATATATATTTAGTCAATTAAACATGGGAATAAAAATCATATCACCTTTTCAAAAAGTCTTACTTCAAAAAAGATTGTGCGTAGGATGTACTGCTTCATTGGACAAAGCCAAAAAATTAGGCAAACTATCTGAAAGAAGAGAGTTAGTAGAGTGTAAATGTAAACGAAGATATGTATATAATAAGGAGTTTAATGAGTACCAAAGAGCAACTATTGCAGAAGAGCAACAGTTCTTAAGAGACCTTAACAAAAAACCTTTGTTGTAGTAGAATCACTAGATGTATGCCGCTATCGTCTAGTGGACTAGGACGACAGGTTTTCATCCTGTAAACCGGGGTTCGATTCCCCGTAGCGGTAAATATAATTTAATGCCCCAAATTAATGTACGAAGTATCAACAAAAGAGCTAAGTAATCAAGCAAAAGCCACTCAGTTTCTAGGATCTATTGGTAAAGCCATATACTCCTTGATTGAGACAATACTCGTTGCATTAGTTTTAGCCATTGTACTGTACCTTTTCATAATGACTCCCCATGAAGTTGTAGGAAACTCAATGTACCCTACTTACAAGAATGGAGAATTCCTAATGGCAAACAAAATCTCATACAAGGTATCAGATCCTCAAAGAGGTGATGTAATAATCTTTAAGTTTTCAGAATCACAAGACTTCATAAAAAGAGTAATAGGTACTCCAGGTGACGAAGTTATGATTAAGGATGGGAAGATATATATTAATGGAGAACTACTTGATGAATCTGACTATCTTGACTCCTCAGTTATAACTAATGGAGGATCATATTTACATGAGGGACAAACGATAACTATTGGTGATGGGCAATACTTTGTATCTGGAGATAACAGAACAAATAGTTCTGATTCTAGAGATTTTGGACCTATTCAGATGGATGCAATCAAGGGTAAGGCATGGATAGTATACTTCCCCTTTACAGAATTCAGAGTTGTTAAACATCAAACATACTAACATTGGACTATGTCTGTGAAACATGATAGATTATCAATATGGAAATTTTTGTAATTGCTAATCAAAAAGGTGGTGTAGGAAAAACTACTACTACACTTAATCTAGGTGCAGGAATTGCCAAAAGAGGAAAGAAAATATTGCTAATTGATTTAGATCCTCAGGCAAATCTCTCCTCTGGAATAGGATTTACTCAACAGTTTGACAAAGATAGTTGGGATACCAATCAACAAGCACCATACAAAAATATATATGATGTACTAATTAACTCTGTACCAATACGCTCTGTTTTTGTATCTACATCTACACCTAATCTCTTTTTAATTCCCTCCCACCTATCTCTTGCAGGTGCAGAGATAGAGATGGTAAGTATGATTTCTAGAGAAACTCTTTTAAAAAAGGCTATAGATGAAGTTAAAGGTGATTTTGATGCAGTCATTATTGATTGTCCACCCTCTTTAGGCCTACTTACAATTAATGCACTAAGTGCTGCAGATAACCTCTTAATCCCAATACAGTGTGAATACTTTGCACTAGAAGGTCTAGGACAATTAATTAATACAATGAAATTAATTAAAGGTATTAACTCTTCACTTAAACTAGGTGGTGTTATTCTTACTATGTATGATAGTAGAACAAAACTTTCTTCTAATGTTGTAAACGATGTTCAAGACTTCTTTAAAGAGTTAGCCTTTGAATCAATTGTACCAAGAAATGTAAGACTCTCTGAGGCTCCTTCATATGGTAAAACAATATTCCAATACGATTCTAAATCAACCGGGGCTATAGCATACAACAATTTAGCTAAAGAGTTTATTAAAAGATTTCTTTAATTTTTAAATATATTACTATGGAAGAGAAAAGATTAGGTAAAGGTTTAGCAGCATTAATTGATTCAAAAGAAATAGACAATTCCTCAAGTTCATACAGAGAAAAATTTGATATTACAAAAATATTGCCTAATCCCTTTCAACCAAGAATGCATATTGAACCAGACGAATTAATCGGATTAGCAGATTCAATTAGGGAAAGTGGCGTTATACAACCTCTCATTGTAACTAAGGACAAGAACTCAGACAAATACCTAATTATTGCTGGAGAAAGAAGATTTAGGGCAGCACAACTAGCTGGATTGAAGTATATACCCATAGTCATTAAGGAGTCTTCACCTCAACAAATGCTTGAGTTGGCACTCATTGAGAATATCCAAAGACAAGATCTTAATCCAATTGAAGAGGCATATGCTTTTGTACAATTACAAGATGAGTTTGGACTACCACAGGATGAAATTGCTACTAAGGTTGGACTTAACAGAGTTACAATATCAAACAAGATGAGACTTTTGAAATTACCCGATCCTGTTAAAGAGGTAGTTCTAAATGAAACAATATCTGAGGGTCACGCTAGAGCCTTACTAGGCATTAAAGAGGACGAGTCCCTAATAGCGGCAACTGATATTGTAATTAAGAGAGGCTTAAGTGTTAGACAAACAGAATCTCTTGTAAGAAAGATTAACTATGGTAAGAGTGCAAAATACAAAAGTATTCAAACTGAATATCCTGATTTACTTAGATATGGTGAAATGTTAACTAAAAAGATTGGATTCAGTACTAGCGTAAGAAGACTTAGCAAAGGAGGAAGAGTAATTATTAGGTTTATGAGTAAGAGTGATTTAGAAGAGCTGTTAAAGAAACTAGGGTTAGACAACTTTGATGAAGTCTAGGAAACTTCCTGTCTAAGTTTCTCATACATTAATACACCAGCACTAACACTAACATTAAGAGATCCAATACCCTCTCTCATAGGGATAGATACCTTCTTATCTACTCTTTCTAGCATACCCGTTGATATACCAGTATCTTCTGCTCCTAATACAAAGGCAACAGGACCCGTTAAATCTGTATCAAAGTAAGTATCCCCTTCCATATGTACACCAAAAATTTTAATACCTTCCTTTGATAGTCTTTTAACAGCCGCAAACAGATTCATTTCTACTAAAGGAATTCTTTCAGCAGCACCCATTGATATCCTAATAGTCTCATCAGTAATTAAATTTACATCACTAGGATGAGATATTATGCCATTAACACCAGTTGCAAATGCAGTTCTCATAATAGCTGCAATATTTTGAGTATATTTAATATCATCCAATATTAAAAAGAAGGGTATTTTATTTTCCTTGTATATACTTTCTAGAAGTTCATCTAAGTCCCATTGATTTTGAGAAAACATCATACCAACAACACTCTCAGAAGTAGATGCCCTTAGTCTTCTCATTAAGGTTTTTTTAGGCACTCTAATTATGGGAATTTTATGATCCTCTGCCAATTGAACAATCTCTTTGGTCTTCTCATCTCTATATGCGCTACTTGCTAAATATATACGCTCAAAATCCCTACCCTCTCTTAGTAGTTCTAATAGTGCATTCTTACTTTCAATTTGGATAAATCTTTCTTTACTCATCTCTATTATAGAGATTCTACCACATCTATGTAGTATTGACCTCTTTTAAAGCCACTCATTCTCCTAAATTTAACAAAACCATCACTTTTAGCATGAATAGAGTAATCCTTAGAAGAGTATGTATTTTTACCAGGATGATATACAGAGCCTCTCTGCTTAACAATGATATTACCAGATTGTACTCTCTCACCCTCAAACTTTTTTACACCTAGTCTCTTACCTGCAACATGGCCTCCCATTGTAACGCTACCTGCTCCTACAACATGTGACATTGCTCTGTATATTTAAATTTAACTATCTCTTTTCGAGTATGAAAATATTCCTTGCAATAATACTATTTATCCTCTTCCATTTCAAGTCCCCTTTTGAATATTTTCTATTTAAAACACTCCATCTTTTATCTATTAACTCAGATATATTAATAGTTACCCACCCCTTATTTGTTTTGTATGAAGGAAGTATTAGTACTAATCTAAAACCTTTACTTGAAATCTGATTCACAATATTAAAAAAGGATATATACAACTTTCTAATATCATTAAGCAATTCCTGTGCCTTGTACATACTCACTACTCTTCTTTGTACTGGACCCATAAAGGGTTCACATACAATTGCATTGATATTCGTTTTCTTCAAATCCTTAATTACTCTCCTTTCGACATTATGTATATCCAATTGAAAAATATTGTATTTAGTATTATGTATCAAACCCCTGTCAGAAAGCCACTTAATATTCTTGTTTGCAATCTCGAGTGCTCCTAAATCAATATCAGAACCTAATATATCAAAACCCAAAACAGCAGCCTCCATAAGGATAGTACCACTACCACAAAATGGATCCCATATTACACCCTCACTAAGCCCTGTAAGATTACACATTATTCTAGCTAACTTTTGAGGTAATACTCCCATATCAAAATCAACCCCTGGCTTATCAATATCTCTACTAACAAATGCCTCAATATCTTGAATGCCCATTGTAGATCCATATACTTTACCCATATTGCTTTCAAATATACATAACTCAAAGCCATCTTGTAGGATACCATTATTAATTACCTGTGCTGCGTTTAACTCTCGTTTTTTAGGAAGAATGAATCTAGTTGATACACTCTGAGATTTAAAGCCTCTCTTAATTTCATTAGCTAACCTTTGGATATCCTTAATTAATATATCACTCTCTCCTAATACCGATATACCATATACAACTTTTTTACTATTAAAAAAAGGAGTAAGAAATGAATCCAAATCCTCGATGACTTCACCATAACGGATAAAGCCTCCAAGTTTTTTGAATATGGTATTTAACTGCTCATGAGAAATAGTGTTACTCTCTACAAAAAGAATCGTATTACTAACATGCTTAATACAATCTTTTGATATACCAAAAGATTCAAAAACTAAACTAAGTTCTGCAAGGGAAATTTCAAAAAAATTACCACACTCAAAAAAATATCGCATTAGACTATCTTCTTTACTAATACTCTACTAATTAATGCTCTATGACCCATACTCCTTGTATATCTTGACTTTGCTTTGTATTTAAAAACATCTACTTTCTTATCCTTCTTCTGAGAAGTAATCTCTAATGTGACCTTACTACCCTCTACCAAAGGAGCACCCAGTTTAATATCTTTACCATCAAAAACAAGCAAGACATCTGTAATCTCAACCTTATCCCCCTTATTCCCTTCTATCTTGTTTACCTCATACTCTTTACCTTCATACACCTTTAATTGTGTACCAGATATTTTGATAACTGCAAATTTTTCAATATTTTCATTTTTACTCATGACCCAAGGATTTTAAGTTATTATTCAATAATTGTCAATTATACTCTTACTACCCCTATGACTACTACTTCTATTCATTATACTTTGAACTACTCCTAATGAAAAGAGAGTAACAACAGTAATGGTCCCCCCTGCACTAACTAAAGGTAGGGGAATACCTGTAGCTGGTACAACCCCCAGATTAGTACCTACATTAACAAAAACTTCTAGAAGTATTTTCATAGCAATACCAATAACGATAATTGAGGAGAATACATCATTAGATATATCAATTGATCCAACAAAGATCTTAACAATGATAATTGCAAAAAGAGAGAGAAGTAACAAGGAACCAACTAAGCCATACTCTTCTGCAAAAGAAGCAAATATGAAGTCTGTCTGGTGCTCAGGAAGAAAATCTCTTTTACTCTGAGTACCATTTCCAAACCCCTTACCAAATATCTGCCCTGAACCAATAGCAATTCTAGCTTGATTAACATTAAATCCGATATCTTGAGTACTTTGTGTAGGATTTAAAAATGCTTCAATTCTTTGCTTTTGATACTCCTTAAGTACATTCTTGTACATTACCACAGAAGTTGCACCTAGAAATATACCTACAACAGCACTGACTACAATTAGTAATTTCCAACTATCTTTGTAGTAATATGCAAATATTGATAGAACAATTGCTAAAACCGAAAGTAATATATATATCCAATTATCACTAAAACTAACTAGGAAGAAGGAAGAGGATATTAACCCTACAATTAAGAGAGATATACTATTTCTCAATTGATTACTTAATCCAGTAAATGCTACTAAAAACCATAGTATGAGTACTAGAAAAGACATACTCCCGGCAGGTTCAAAATAGATTAGCAAGAAAATTGGTAATACTGCTAAGAAAGAAATTAGGAATAGTACCCACTGATTGTATCTTTCTTTGAATGAAAAGATTGCAGCTGTGGTAAGTATTACAGTAATTTTTGCAATCTCAGAAGGCTGTATCTGGATATTCCCAATAACTAACCATCTTTGAACATTGTTAATTACTGGTCCAAACAGATACACAGATATTAGAAGGAGTATCGTAAAAATATATACAGGAATAATCAGTTGAAGGTATTTAAACAGAGATATATCTATAATGGTAGTAACAAAATATATTACAAATCCAAATACTAAAAATAATATCTGCTTCCTAACAATATCAAAGTCCCCAAATTCTCCACTGCTTTCAATCGTAGTAGAGAGTAAGGTTATTACCCCAATTACAGATATTAAAAATGTGGGGATAAATTGAAGAAAATCAATCTTCAATGTATTTAACTTCTTACTACCTATCTTCATCAACATTAATCTCAACTAATTTACTCTTACTCTTCATACCATGAATAATATTAACAGAGGATTTAGGAATATGGAAATAATTAGAAAGAGTATCAATCAATTCATTATTGGCTTTGTTTTTAATTGGCTTACTTTTTAGAGAAACTAAGTATATATTGTTTACTTTTACTACCGAGCTACTTTTAGAAAATGTTTTAACCTTAACTTTAATAATCACAGTTACTACTTTTTCTTGCCCGAAAACATTTTTCTCATAAAAGCGGGTTTGTCTAAGGGGTCTTCAAAATCATCAGAGATAGAAGATTCATCAATCTTTGGAGTGGCTCCTTTGTACACCTCCTCCTCATTAGTATCAGAGATATCTGTATCATCCTCCGTAGCATCAAACACCGTATTGTCATTAATCTCATCTTCGTCTTCTACTGCAAAGTTTTTAATCTTTCCAGAAACATCTCCCAAACCAAATACATCTACATCATCTTCATCACCTTTTTGTTTCTTAGTAAATACCTGTTTGTTCTCATCAAAACCAGTAGCAACAATTGTAATAACTATCTCTTCTCCCAAGGAAGGATCAATTTGCGCTCCGAATTTAATATTTGCAGCAGGATCTACAGCCTCTTGTATTAATTCTGATACCATACTAATCTCAGGAAGTGTCAAATCCGCACCAACAATGTTGTAGAGAACACCTGTTGCTCCCTCAATAGACATATCCAGAAGAGGACTTGTAGTAGCTGCTCGTGCAGCTAATTCCGCTCTCTTTTCTCCACTTGCTCTACCAATGCCCATTAATGCAGTACCTGCATTTTGCATTACTGATTTAGCATCATTAAAGTCGGCATTAATATATCCTGTCTGACTAATTAAAGTAGATATACTATTTACACCCTCAGCCAAAACAGAATCAACCATCTTCATCGCTTCAATAAAGGAAATGTTCGCATCTGCAATTTCTAAAAGTCTCTGATTAGGGACCACTATTAATGTGTCTACCTTGTCTCTTAAGGTACTAATACCCTCCTCTGCAATCTCTCTTCTTCTGTTACCTTCAAAATCAAAAGGTTTGGTTACAACAGCAACAGTTAATGCTCCCATGTTTTTAGCTACCCCTGCAATAATTGGAGCAGCACCTGTACCAGTACCACCACCCATACCCGCAGTAATAAAGACCATATCTGCACCCTCTAAATGCTCCTGAATTTGATCTAAACTTTCCTCAGCAGATTGGGCACCTAACTCTTGATTCCCTCCAACCCCTAACCCCTTCGTTAAAGTTTCACCTAGTTGAAGTGTCACAGGTGCCTTAGAAAGCTTCAAGGTCTGAGCATCAGTATTAAAGGCCATGAACTCTACACCAGGAATATCGTAATCAGTCATCATTGTATTAATTGCATTACATCCTCCACCACCAACTCCAATCACTTTTATTTTTGCTACTGGGTCTACATTTGTTGTAATTAATGGCATAACTCTAAATTAACTTAAAATTAATATTCTGGGCAGTTTAAGGTATCAAAGATTTAAACCATTCTACTACTCTCTTCTTAAAAGTTCCACTGTTTTTTACCTTAGCAGATTCAGCATCAACTTCATCATCAATAGCGTAATTAATCAAGCCCTGAGCACATGCAAAAGATGGATCTGAAATCTCCTCAATCATTCCTGTAAGACCAGAAGGATATCCTATTCTAGCAGCAACACCAAATACCCCCTGAGTAAACTTTGAGAGATCCTTAAGTAAAGCAGAACCACCAGAGAGTACTATACCAGCAGGCATATTAATCTTGAAACCTGCTTTTTCGACATTTTCTCTAGCCATTTCAAATATCTCCTCTAGTCTAGCCTCAATGATATTTTTAAGCATTTCTTTAGATACTTTTTTACCAGGAATATCCAAAACTGAAAGATCAATCTCATCTCCTCTCTTTAATTTTGGCTCTTCTTCCTCTAACTTTCTTAACAATGCAGGCGTAGAATCTGAAGACAGTTTTTTAGCCTTACTCTTGTTCTCTAACAAATCATTCATATGGACCTTAATCTTTTCAGCATCCTCAAGAGACACTTGCAATCCAATAGCGATATCACTAGTTATATTAATACCACCCAATGGAATTGTTCCACTATATATTACAGAACCCTCTTCAAAAATGGATATACAGGTAGTACCAGCACCAATGTCTAGAAGAGTAACACCTAATTCTTTCTCTGTATCAGTAAGAACAGAAAGAGAGGATGCCCAACCAGCAAAGACTACATCAAAAACATTTAATCCTAACTGCTCAACACATTTCTTTAAGTTTTGCCAGTATGAATTAGGAGTAGTAATGATGTGGGTCTCAACCTCTAACCTGTTTCCTGACATACCAATTGGATATCTAATACCCCCTTGATTATCTACAACAAACTCTCTAGGAATAATGTGGATTGGATTAAGATTATCTGGTAAGGAAAGTGTACGTGCATTCTCAATAGCTCTGTATGTATCATCTACAGTAATCTCTGAACCAGCTACAGCAACAACCCCTTTGTTGTTCAAACTAGTAACCAATTCACCATTAATGGAAACATACACATCTGAAACTGTAACTCCTGCCATACGTTCTGCAGCTGTTACACTCTCAGATATTGCATTAGTTGCATCATCAATATTTACTACTACACCCTTTTTAATACCCTTACTAGGGTAGGAGCATACTCCAATTACTGATGGTGTCTCGTTATCCTCTGCTGAGGATATTACTGTAGTAATCTTACAAGATCCTACATCTATTGCTGTTATTGTTTTACGTGCCATATGTTTAAGGGCAGTCAAATATTACTTAAAATTAAAACTACGTTGTATATAATATAGTCAAAAAAAACACACTTAGCAAGGAGCAATACAATTTTCACAAAGTATTCCAATATTGTCAACTACAATTTCATTACTGGCCTCTCAAATCGTAAATCTAAACTAGTATATTTTATCATATCCCTATCTATCTTTTCACCAACTAAATACATTCTTGCAAGTTGTATATCTAAATCAGCAGAAAGATCAAATGTGAAGGTATGATTCTCAATATCCTTAAATGTTGCAACACCATTTGAAATATCTAAGGTAGTAATTTGATAGTTAAACTCAGATAGTACAACCTCAACCATATATATCTCTTCAAAATATATTAACTTACGACCACTTTCTAACAGACTCGAAGATGATATAAATACTAAGGTGTTCTCATTAGTATAGTTAGTACACTCCTGTATGCACTCACTACAGACCTCTAATATCAACTCCCCTGTATCCGCAAAAAGTAAACATCTTTCTGAAGAATACCCTACATACATAGGAGGGAACTCTTCAATGGAAATCTCCAATGTATTTGGTAAAATCTTTTTAACAACAACATCCCTAATATATCCATCCTTCTCCATTAAAAGATTCTTTACATCAAGAGGTTTAATACTGAAAATATTTTTCCCAATATATTGGCTAAGGTATGAATCTAATCCCTTAGGAGTTACATTTACTAATTCAGAATTAGTATATTCAAACCTTTTGATATCCCATACCCCAATTAAAAAGGATATCAATACAAAAAGAAGAAATAATATGAATGGAAGAATTTTTCTTAAAAAAACTACAACTGGAACTCTCTTTACCCTGTTTAATACAATATTCTGTTTTTGTGCTACTCTTACCATATACAAAGTGTAAACTATATATGATAAATTTGAAAGAGATTTTTAACTTTTTCTTTTTTCTGCTAACATTTAGTTATTAAAAATGATAAACCTTTTACTTACAAAACTCTTGGAAATACTAATTAGGATGGGTAATTGGGGAGTATTCCTCTCTGCTATAGGGATATTCCCAACTGAGATCATTATGGCAATACTAGGAGCAGAAAAGGAATCAAATATATGGATGATTGCACTTGCTTCAGGTTTAGGAGAAATGGTTGGTGGATACCCAGTATACTTAATTGGGAAGGTTCTTACTGGCGACAAAATATATGATTGGATAGATGGTAAGGGAAGATTCCTAAATATTGATAGAAAGAAACTGGATAGGAACAAAAAAAGGGTTGTAAAAAGAAGTTACATATATATCTTCTTTACTCGCTTTGTACCATATCTAAGAGTTGTCTCGAGCTTGGCCTCTGGGGTATTGGAGTTAAATCTAATATTATTTTCCTTAACAGTATTTCTAGGATCATATATATACTCCTTGTTAATCGCATATATGGGATACAGAGTCGGAGGAGATTTAGAAACTATTACCAAGTATATTAATCTCTTTGATAAATGGATCCTGTTCTTTACTCTCCTGTATATTGTTCTCTCTGTGGGGCTTAAGCATAGAAAAAGGATAGCAAAGTGGATAAACAAATTTAAACAGTATATTAGGAATAGGTAAATATCATTACATTGAAATAATGGAGCGAGAGACGGGGTTCGAACCCGCGACCTACACATTGGCAATGTGTCGTTCTAGCCAACTGAACTACTCTCGCATGGTGCCGAGACCCAGATTTGAACTGGGGACCCTCTGTTCTTCAGACAGATGCTCTACCAACTGAGCTATCTCGGCAATATATGGTAAAAAATGATATCAAATATCCAACTCCTAATCAATATCTATTCGGATAGTACTACAGTACCACGTCTAGTTGGAAGTATCTCAACCCTACTACTTCTTACAAAAGCTCCCACAAGTATTAAAACTATCCCTACTATAATGCCTAAACTATTCATATCTATACCTGTCTCAGGTATATCCTCAATATCTAAATAGAATGTTGCAGAGGAAGGCTTGGTAGTAAGGATATTTAATGAGGATGTCCCATCAATAATTACGGACTTTAACTCCTCATCTAATCCTGAATGTTCAAATTCAAATACCACATCCTGTTTCTCTTGCGTAATTACATCAAACTCTAACCTAGCCAATACCTCAGGTAAATCCTGTGTTACATAAAGGGGGGTACCCTCTGTTTGGATAACTCCTGTTAACATCACAATTCCCTCTGTATTATCCGTACTCTGTTGGTCATCTGGCCATAACTCAAATAGGGAGTTATCTCTAAGTGCTCTTCTAAGTTGTAAAACAGCTGGATCAAATTTAACCACAGCTCTGACCTTGTCTACCTCATATCCACCAGAGTCAATTAGGATATCAATAGTAAATCCCTCCTCAATATTTGATATCACTCCACTTGAAGGATAGAAAGAAAGGGATGGCTCTAAAGCATGTACTCCCATAAATGAGAGTAACAATATTAAAACAGAAAGAGATATAACCCCTAGTTTTTTTCTTCTCATATAAGTAGAATATACCATATGTAATTAATATAGCATATATGAAACATGGACATATTTAAAGTAGTAATATTAGGTATACAACAAGGTATTACAGAGTTACTCCCCATATCAAGTAGTGCACATCTTCTACTCACATCCCAGTTACTTGATATTGAGATGGACACATACCTACTTTCAATTCTTCATCTAGGTACAACATTGGCATTGATACTTTTCTACTTTCACTTCCTTTTTAAGGATATCTTTGGGAAGGAAAAAATATCCCTCTACCTTAAAATCTTTGCCTCCATACTACCTGTGGGAATAGTTGGATTACTTTTTGAGTCTACAATTGAGTCCTCCCTTAGAGGAAACATAACAATCGCTATCTCCCTGATAGTATGGGGTATTGCTATGATATTAATTGAAAGAAGGAATGAGCCCAAGGAGATTGAATTTAAAGATATTACTTGGAAACAATCCCTTCTAATGGGTATTAGTCAGATATTTGCTCTCATCCCAGGAGGCTCTAGATCTGGAATCTCAACATTAATGGGTATGCTTACCGGGTTGAATAAATATACTGCCATCTCCTACTCTTTCTTAATGGGTATACCCATCCTTTTAGCAGTACCCATATTTGAAATAGTCAAAGAATATCCTCAGAGAGTATTAAATATGTATGATATTCTAGGAGTATTAGTTGCAGGGATATTCTCGTACTTAGGACTACTACTCTTAAAGAAATTTAGTAAAAAGAATTGGCTAACTCTCTTTGGTATTTACAGAGTGGTATTAGGTATTGTAATTGTAGTAATTGAGATCTACTAAAATACATTCCTCAAATCAACCCCTGTCATACTATCTGGAATATCCATACCAACTAAACCTAAACATGTTGGAGATACATCAGCAAGCAAACCTGTGACCTGTGCATGTGCTCCAGTACCTACCTTAACAAGATGAGTACCTGCCTTAGGGGTAATATCATTCATACTTGAAAGTATCATCAATGGTACAGGGTTATTAGTATGGGCAATATCTTTCTCTTTAGTCACCCTATTTATCATTGTCTCACAGTTACCATGGTCTGCAGTAATAATCATAGAACCTCCCATTGAAAGAGCAACTTTTGATATATCAGCAGTAAGAGAGTCCACTATCTCGTTTCCCCTAATAGTTGCTCCTAGATCGCCTGTATGACCCAACATATCAGGATTTGCAAAATTAATTACTACAAACTTGTACTTGTATGTATCATATGCCTTAATTCTTTTTACAACCTCATCCCTAATAATTGATGAACTCATTTGAGGAATAGTAGCGTAATTTTCTACTCTAGGGGAAGGAATATTGAAAAAATCCTCACCCACATGGGGTTGTTCTACACCACCATTAAAGAAATATGTTACATGCATATTCTTTTCAGTCTCAGATATATGTAACTGATTAAATCCTGAAGATGATATATACTCGGCCATTGGTTGCTTAATCTTTTTAGGAGGAAATATGACATGGGCATGAATACCCTCCTCGTAACCTGTCATTGTCACAAGATACAGGTTTTGAGGATAGTTTCTTCTAACAAAATGTTCAAACTCAGAAGATATGAAAGCCTTACTAATCTGTCTAGCACGATCCTCCCTAAAGTTCCAAAACAGTAATATGTCGTTGGGCTTAACAGGACCTATGGGGTTACCAGAACTATCTACCCTCATCATCGGTTTAACAAATTCATCAGTCTCGTTTTTCGCATATGCCTTTTGTAATGCTACAGTAGGATCTAGAAAACCCTCAGGAGCCAAACCAACCATTGCATCGTATGCAAGTTTAATTCTCTCCCACCTGTTATCCCTGTCCATACCAAAGAATCTTCCTTGCATTGAAGCTATGACTCCCACTCCACTCTCTCTAATCTTTTCGTTTAATTTGTTTAGATACAAAAAACCGTCTTTAGCAGGAGTATCTCTACCATCAAACATAATATGAATATATGGGTTAACACCATTGGCCTTGCAGATATCCATTAATGAGAAAAGATGCTTAATATGTCCATGAACACCTGCAGCACTTAATACTCCAGCTAGATGGAAGTTAGAGCCCCTCTTTTTAACCTCAGCAAAAGCATCCCTCATAGTTAGGTTACTATCTAACTCATGAGTAGATATTGCATCATTAATCATAGGTAAAGATTGGTATACAACCTGACCCGCGCCTAAATTTAAATGTCCTACTTCAGAGTTACCAGCCTCTTCTGATGGTAGGCCTACATACGTTCCAGAGGCATTAATTAAGGTTGATCTCCCATATGTCCAGGCAGTATCCAGAAATGGGGTCTTAGCTCCCAATACTGCATTTCCTTCAGAATCGGGATGTATTCCAAATCCATCAAGTATTAAGAGTACTACAAACTTACTAGCTTGGACATTTTCTGTTGTAACAACCTCTTTTGGATTCTTCTTTTCAAATAGACCAAACATATATCAGTGATTTTTAAATTGGAATAGTATAATATACAAGAATGGAAGAGATTAGTAAAAAAGATATTCAAAAATTATATGAGAAAGTATTAGATATTGAGAAATCTCTAGGTATTGACTCTAAAAGAGAGGTACTTAAAATACTCGAGCAGGAAAGTTCAGGCAAAGAGTTTTGGAACAACCAGAAGCATGCCCAAGAGGTAATGATACAGATTTCAGATATTACCCAAGAAATACAAAAGATTGAAAAAATAAAGGAAGACATCCATTCACTCCAATCGCTACTCGAAGGCAATCAACACAACAATGATGAATATCTCAAGGAGAATATGAATGAGATATTGAGGGAACTCTCTACATTTGAATCTCTAAAATTCCTCTCAGGAAAATATGACGGTTGCAATGCTCAACTGTCTATTCACGCTGGACAAGGAGGTACAGAGGCTCAAGACTGGGCAGAGATGTTACTGAGAATGTATACCATGTATATCGAGAAGAAGGGTTGGAAATACAATATCACGAATATTTTACAAGGCTCAGAGGTAGGTATCTCAACTGTTACACTAGATATTACTGGGAAATATGTATACGGATTGTTAAAAAGAGAACATGGTACTCATCGTCTAGTTAGGCTCTCTCCATTCAATTCTCAAAATCTTCGCCAAACATCATTTGCTGGAGTAGAGGTAATACCCATATTGGAAGAGTTAGGAAATGAGATATCTGTTTCAGAGGAGGATATTGAATTCAAAGCAACTAAGTCTGGGGGCCCTGGGGGACAGAACGTAAACAAGACCTCAACTGCTGTACAAATTACTCATTTACCTACAGGGATCGTAGTAAATTGTTCTCAGGAAAGAAGTCAATTACAAAACAGAGAGAAAGCCATGCAAATACTAAAAGCTAAACTATGGAGAATATTAGAAGAAAACCGATTAAAAGAAATATCCGAAATTAAAGGTGACTACAAGGTGGCAGGATGGGGAAATCAAATTAGGAATTACATATTACACCCGTACAAACTTGTAAAAGACTTGAGAACTAATGTAGAAAGTAGTAACCCTGAAAGCATACTAGATGGTAATATTGATGAATTTCTTGAAGCCCAGTTAAGAATACAGTAATATATACAGTAACTTAAACTGCATAAATCTGCTCATGATAATATTTGATACAGTAACAAAGAAATACAAAGAGGATATTACTGCACTCCAAGATGTTTCTTTCAGGATAGATCCTGGAGAGTTCTGCTTTGTAATTGGACCCTCTGGTGCTGGTAAATCCACAATTATGAAATTACTCATTAGAGAGGAAGTACCTACTTCTGGTAGTATTTTCTTTAATGATATTGAGGTCCCTAAGTTAAATAGAAGACTTCTTCCAGCATATAGGCAGAAATTAGGAGTTGTATTTCAAGATATTAAATTACTTACAGGTAAAACCTTAGAAGAAAATATTGCTTTTGCATTAGAGATATTAGACAAAAGTAATAAAGAGATAAAGGATACCACTGACTATCTACTAGATTTAGTAGGATTAAGGGATAGAAGAACACTCTTTCCTGAGGAACTATCAGGAGGAGAACAGCAAAGAGGTGCAATTGCTAGAGCACTTGCAAATAAACCAGATTTCTTCATAGCAGATGAACCCACAGGGAATCTTGATTCAGAGAATGCATTACAGATTTTGGAGATTCTTAAAACAATAAATAAGAGTGGTACTACCGTTATGGTCATATCACACGACTTAAATCTAATTAGTAAAACAAGTGACAGAACAATTAATCTTAAGGATGGAAAATTAAACTCTGATTCCAAACCGAAAGATATTCCTAAGCAGGATATTAAAGAAGAAGAGAAGAAGGTTGAAGTTAAAAAGGAGGATATTAAAGAGGTTAAATTGTCTTCTGATTTTGATTCCCTAACAAAATCGCTAAAAGAAAAATTAATACAATACGCTATTAAAACTCCTGATGTCTTACTCAATATTACTACCCAGGAGTTAAAAAATATGAAATTAAGTAAGAAAGAGAACAAGGAGTTAGCCACCTTTGTTAAAAAATATTTAAGTAAAAAGAACAATGAATAGTACAAGAGTATTTTCAGTAACAAGTAAAAATATTAAGAGGAATAAATGGTTAACAATATCCACAATATTAGTTTCAGCCATTGTATTTACTCTTACATCAGTATTTGTATCAATATCAATATTGATATCCAAAACAGTTGATTACTATGAACAAAGAGCACAGGTAATTGTATTTTTTAAAAAAGGTACTTCCCAAGAGGAAATATTTAGATTTAAAGATATCATTAATGACCCTGAGGTAGTAGAAGAAATAATATATATATCCCAGGAACAAGCGTTAGAGGTTTACAAAGAGGATTTTGCAGATAATCCGGAATTAATATCTACCATTACTGCAGATTCCCTACCCCCTAGTTTAGAACTTAGAGCAAAGAGTATTGATGGTCTTTTAGGTGTCATTGATAATATTAATAAGTTAAAAGAAACAAATCCTAATGTAGATGAGGTTATGTATTTTAAAGATGTTGTTAACAATATTAGAACACTCTCTAGAATCATTAATATTGGAGGTACAGCATTAATATCTGCAATGATTTTAGTTACAATTGCATTAATTCGAGTTACTATTGGGTTCAACATTAAACTCCATCAAGAAGAAATAGAGATTATGCATCTTGTTGGAAGTTCAGATAAGTTCATAAGAACCCCCTTCATATTAGAAGGTACATTCTACGGCTTAACAGGTGGTTTTCTAGCAGCTCTAATTGTACTGCTACCTTGGTATTCAGCAAATATATACTCTACTGGTACAGAGTTTGCTACATGGATTACAGAGATGTTTAAAGATATTAATCTTTCCTTTGTCTTGAGACCAAACTTTACATTCATACTTGTATTTTTACTCATTCATATGATTGTTGGATCAGTAATTGGGTTCTTCAGTAGTTTAAGTTCAGTTAAAAAGTATTTAAGAGAGTAAGCATGAAAAGAGATATCAAGATACTATTTACAATATTATTTACTTTTATTTCACTCCTAACATTTTCTAGGGTAGTATCTTCTGCTGAAAAGTGTCCTGATACTATGCCCCCACAGGAGAGATATGTATGTTTACAAAGTGAATTGACCAAACTTGAGAGTACTCAAGGCTCTTTACAAAAGAAACTTAAAAATGAAGATTACCAACAGCTATCACTAAATGAAAAATTACAATATATTACTACTCAAATTGAACAAACTGAAAAGGTCATCGAAGTCCTAGGATTTGAAATAACTGCTCAAGATATTGAAATATTACTACTTTCAGAAGAGATCTCTCTTAAGGAGGATGATATTAGCATATTAAACCAAGAGATAAAGGTTTTGGAAAGAACAGTAAATGAGAGAGTTACACAGTCTTACAAGTTCTCGTATGTTGGTCCTTTTGAGTTGTTTTTAGATTTTAAGAATCTAGATAATGTAATTAGGAAGGTTAAATATCTTCTGGAGGCTAGAAATAATGATAAGGACTCATTAGCAAACTATTCAAACAAAAAGGATCTTCTTGTACAAGAAGAACAAATACTTGCTGTACAGAAAGCAGATCTACAAAAGAAAAGAAATGAGATTGAGTTAGAAAAAGATAGATTAGTGGAAGAGAGGATATATTTAGACCAACAGAAAGCAGAAAAGAATATTCTATTGGCTGAATCTAAAAGAAGAGAAGAGGAGTATAGGAGGGAATTAGCAGAAACTACTGCAATGATTTCTGATATGGATGAGAAAATCTCTGACCTAGTTATTGCACTCTTTAATTCTGGAGGTCTTGGGAATGGAACTAAGGTTGCTGCTGGTATTCCCATTGGATATCAGGGACATACTGGTTGTTCATTCGGTTCACACCTACATTTTGAGATTAGGGATAAAAACAATGTAAAACAAGATCCCTCAATATATTTAAATGGAGGAACATACTGGTCATTAGTATCATCAAAGATATATCAAGCACCTCTTAGGGGAGCAAGAATAACCCAGGTATACAAGACATGGTCTCATAGGGCATGGGATATGGTTAGTCTCTCTGAAGGTATCCAAAATGGTTCTACATACACAGTCCCTACTGGTATATGTACCAATGTAGACAACTATATTAAGAGTACAGGAAGAAACTGGGCATATCTAACCGGTGAGGGTGCAACTGTTAGGTCCATCACAAGTGGAACAATATATTATGGACTTTATTCTACTAACCTACCCCAATATCCTTGTAAATACGCATTACTAGTCCATGATGATGGTAATAAATCCTTCTATTTACACCTTAAATAAGCCCTTTGCTAAATGTAAATTTTTCTGATAAACTCTTTAATGTTAACTATAAGTTTATTTTAATTTATTAATATATTGCTAGATGGCAAAAGTAAAAGTTAAAAAGAAGAGTAAATCCTCTAAAGCCCCAAAGAAAACCATTACAATAAAAAAACCAAATATCAAACTTGGTAAGCCTAATTTTAAAAAGGTAATTTCCAGCGATGGCTTTAGAACCTTCTTAATAGTATTGGGTAGTATTGTAATATTCATCTTAATAGATCTTCTTGTTCAGTATTTAAATAATGGATACAGCATTGCTGTAGTAGATGGTAAAAGGATATCTAAAACAGAGTATCACAAAAGATTGGAAGCATCGTACGGCTCTACTATTGCTCAACAGTTAATTGATGAGCAATTAATTAAAATTGAAGCTCAGAAGGCTGATGTTGATGTCACTAAGGAAGAGATAGATGAGCAACTAAATGAAATTATTGAGAGTGTGGGAGGACAGGAATCATATCTTCAGGCCTTGGAGCAGAATAATATTACTGAGGAAGATTTAAAATCTCAGATTGAGTTAGATATTCTTTCCAGAAAGATTCTAACCCCTACCTTGGAATATACTGAGGATGATGTAAAAGCATTCTTTGAACAGTATAGCGCTGTACTATTCCCAACAGAAACAGCAGAGTTAGAAGAGGGTGAAAAATTAGACTATGAACTATTTAAGGAAGAGTCTGAGAAGAGATATGTTGAGCAAGAGGTTTACAATAGTGAGGCTACATGGTTAGAAGGACTAAAGACAGAGTACAAGATTCAGGATAACTCATCTATTAAACCTACATATGGTGTATTAAAAGCAACAATAAATATCTTTAAAAACTATTTTGATAATGCAAATAGTAATGAGATAGAGGTAGAAGAGTAATCATATATCTACGATTATTAAAAAGGGGGAGAATCAATTCCCCCTTTTTTCTTCTATACCCCAGAGTCAGAGGGCTCTACCAAACCGTAACCTCCTTTAAATCTTCTGTAAAGCATTGATATCTTACCAGTACTTTTGTTCCGAAAAAGGAATTGGTCATATCCCAGCAGTTCCATTTTCTCAATAGCCTCCCCTTCTTCTAGGGGAGTCATATCATCAATTCTTTTTCTAGTCGCAATAGTCGGGGTATAGTCAGAATACTGATCATTGGGCGATTGATTCTCAACACTCTCTAAATGGGCATCCGCTTCAAGGACCTTCCATGGAGTAACTCCTTCCCAATACTCCTTCCTTCCTTGATATCTTTTTAATCTCCTAGCTAGGGTATCTGTTGCAGTATCAATAATAGCATACATATTCTCTCCATTTTCCTCTACTCTAACAATACTTCTAGGTAATTTAACATTAATATCTACTCTAAAATCATCTTTTACCCCCCTACGAGTAACATACTCCTTTAAAACAACCTCTATACCTGTAGCCTCACTCCATAGATGTTCATACTTATCTACCTTCTCTACAATGTAATTCTTTAAAGCCTGTGTAGGCTTCATACCTACAAAAGTAATCTGTATATCTTCTATGGTCATCTTAAAGATATATAAATTTATATATACCAATATTCTACATTAAAAACATACAAATCTAAATCTTTACATTTAAAACCATTAAGTATACAATAGCCCCATAACATTATCTATTATGACTATGATAGAAAAAGAAGAACAAGGAGCACTACTTAATAGGGAAGCAGTAATAGTTAACTATGGAGAACTTTTCATCAATCCTTTCTTAGATGATGATACTAATGTAGGAATATGTTTTGAAAAACAGATTGAGGATACTAAATATCAAGATCCTAGATTTTTTTTAACAGAGTATGGTGCTGTATCAGTAATATCATATAAAGGTGATTCCATCTGGGATGTTCAACTTAATCCTCTTAGTATTGATAAATACCAAGAATTAATTACAGAGATTGAGTGTGCTTCATTTGAAAATAAAGACCATCCTATGGCATATGCTACTAAAAGTGCTCTCTTTGATTTTGGACAGTATTTTCTTGAAATACTTCCATACAAAAACGAAAAAGCATACAAATTACTTAGGTTTCATCTTAACGAGAAATTGAAGGGTCACCATTCTTTACAATAGGCATTCATTTTGAAATAATAAAGGAATAACTTCTAACATTAGAAATATGGAACCATCTTCTAAAACTGACTGGTTAATAAATCCAGAGCAATATGAAACAGTAACTACACCACAATAGATAATTGATAAATACGGAAAGCAGTTTGAAGTTCAACATATCGATAATGATAATCCTAACAAACCACCAATAGCATATGAATCATCCCCTATAGGAATAGATCCAGAGAAAGAGAAAGAACGATTTGTACTTACCACTGAAAGAGTATATACATTAACAAGTGACTCTTCTAATGTATGGAGATTAGCTTTCTCAGACCCTAAAGTAATTGATGTTGTACATAGAGCAATTATTGTTTCAAAGGTTAGATATACAATGTTGGACAAACCGATTACTTCTCCCGTTGAAATACCAGAGTATGGATTAAAACTTAATCTTAACTATATGCCCCCTCCTGTAGAAAATTCTAGATATATAATGGAGACGTTAGATAGAAGGAAAGCATATTATTAGTTGCAAGAACAAGAGTTAGGGATATATAATATCTTATTCCGCGATAGCTCAATGGTAGAGCGAACGGCTGTTAACCGTTTGGTTCCAGGTTCGAGTCCTGGTCGCGGAGCCAATCATGACTATCCTGTGATTTAAGTATTACATCAAAGGGCTTTATCAAGTCATAGCTTAGCTTTTTCTCATCTAGTGTAAGGTTCTGAAGTGTAAGATTGATAATTTGTCTCTTTTGTTCCATTTCAGAACTTTCAAACAACTCCCCTGCTCTTTGGGCTAAAGATAGTATTGATTCTGCAAGGATATAATACTCTTCATCTGCTTTGCTAAGTTGCTCAATCTTTCTTTGGATTTTCTTTACCTCTCCTTGGTAGCTGTTCTTCCTTTCTGTATATTCACTATCAGTAATACTCCACTCCCCTTTTTCATATACTACCCCCTATATCCAATATATTAAATAAACAAATATACTATTTAATATAAATAACAATATTAAAATATATACCCTCTTCATAATTAAATCATACCTCTCTCTCTTCTTTTTAATATATAAATACAGTAATAAAGGAGTATGTAAAACCATATACATACCCAATCCATAAAGAGAATAACCAAAAAATGAAGGAGAATACTCAATAAAATCATAAAACCCCTCTAAAAAAGAAGAAGAAACACCAACCCCATACCCTAATTTAATAGAAACATACCCAAAAAAAGATATAACTAACAACTTCAAGGAACTCTCTAACTTACTAAAATCCTTTTTAAAAAGATAATACATAACATAACAAAAAGACTCTAAACAAACTCCAGCCAATAACGGGATTATATATCGCTCTAACAAAGTAATTAGTAATATCATATTTACATCAACATAAATTTACAAACCCACATATTACTCATTTAACTATTTAGATAGTACAATATATTTCATAATAATAATATCCTGTTCAAACATATTTAATACCATATTACTAAAATATATACATATATAATTTTTTAAATATGTATATATGAAAAATATACTCATTGGGATATTAGTAGGAGTAATACTCCTAACCCTTTCCCCTGTATTTAAAAGTAGTGCAGAGGGATTAAGTAAACCCTCAGGAACATCACTTAAAGCAACCCTGTACCTGTATGGGCAAAACAATGAATTTGGGAAAATGATATACAACAGAGCAGGTCAGTACTTTGAATATGTCCTCAATGCTCACAACCTCTTACCAAATACAAAATACAACCTCATATACTACCCTGAAAAACCCATAGGATTAATATGTATTGGAGAAGGAGTAAGTAATGATGGAGGACAATTAAACATTAAAGAAGATCAAATACATATTACCTCCATACCCTTCAATTCAGACATTAATGCCCACACTCAAACTACTACATATGAAGATGGCACCACAGGTGGAAAGATATGGTTACTACCATCTAATCAAGTAAATTGTAATCAGATGATATTCACTACCCAAAATCTTACAAACACTCTGTATGAAGACACTCTCATATTCTTTTGGAAATGGTACTAAACAATATGAATGTATTTACATCTCTAAATATATCTACTAATATCTACTATGCAAGTAACATACTATACAGGAGCAATAATACAATTAGTTCTAGATCTCCTCTTAATACTAGCAATACTAGTAACCCTCTATCTTGTAATATCTTTAATACTTAAGGTAAGGAAGGGTAAGAAGGTAGACAAGATGAAAAGTATTAAGAGAATAATAATGTATACATTGATAATTGAGGTATTACTACTCTCTGTGAATCTCTTCTTTAAATATGACCCCTTTGATATAGTACAGGAAAGTCCTGGAAGAACCTACATATTTGAAAATGAATAACTATCTTAAAACTACCCCCTATTTCCCTACTAACCCTAAAATATATTTGTATGCAGCAGAAATCTCACTAGATTTACCAGTTAAACCAGGCCTTCTGTTAACCTCCAGCACATAGTTTAACCCTGTATCCTTGTCTGTAACAATATCTACACCCGCCCAATTTAATTTTAGAGCCTTAGCTGCTCTAATAGCTAAATCTAAAATATCATTTGAAACATCCTTTACCTTAATAAATTCCTCCTTTGCACCCAATGACACATTATTTCTAAATCTGTCCTCTACTCTAGTTCTCTTACATACAGAGGATGATTTACCATTAGCTATTACTACTCTAAAATCAAAATCATTAGGAATATACTCCTGAAAAAGATACCTATTGTACTTCTTGTTCTCTCTAATAGTCTGTTTAATATCCTCTTCTCTATCTATTAAAAAAACATTTGAACCTAGGGAACCAAACAATGTTTTGTATATACAAGGTAATTTACAAATCTTTTCAATATCTAAGACATTCCCACTATCAATCTTTAACCCATTATGAAAAAAAGTGTTTGGAACAGGAATACCCTTAGAAGCTAGTGAAAACATATCTGATAGTTTAGTACTCTGTTTAGAAGTCCTGTTATGTGGGATATTTTGAGATTTAAGATACAGATGTAAAAGATATGCTAACTGTGTTGTCTTCCATCCAGACTGTATCCATACATGATCATACCTTTTTAAATCCTTTCCTTTAATCTCAACTTCAATTACTCCATCAATTATGGTAAAGATAATATCTTTGATAGATGCAAAATCTAGTGTGATATTCTTCAATCCTAACTTCTTTTGTATTAAACCCCTATCTTCAACAGAGATATTTATACCTACTGCCAAAACAGAACTCTTACTCATTGTATTTCCTTAATATGCAAATATATTGTCATTATACCATTTCCTTCGAATTAAACACACAGAGGAGTCTCTCAGTTGCATTCTCTACCCATTTTAATCTACAATATGATATGTTTAATACCATACATACATTTGTATTAGGAAATACCTTTTTAAACAGTATCTTTGGTATCTTTTTCTCCCCTGTTGAGAAACAGTTAGACAAATTAAAAGAGACTCTTTCAGAAAGTTCTTACCTAAATATTGAAGGAATGTTAGACAAAATTGCGGGAATATCTCTAATACTCCTCTCCATATATATTGTTTACTCTCTACTTACATTCCTCTCTTCATTCATCTTTAGAAAAAGACTTAGAGTAAAGATATTGATATCTACAGTTCTTGCAATACCTTTCCTTCTATTAGCATACGCCATATTTGCATATTTACATACTTAGAAATATATATGCCAGAAAGATCAAGAGTATACGAAGAGAAGAAAGAATTAAACTCCTTAATACTAGTAGTCGTAATAATGTGTGCAGCCCTACTCTTCTTTTACTTCCTTTTAAGTTTGTATTAATACATATTGAATAGGTAAAACTTCCCTTTTGTGATAGAATATCCACTTGTTATGGAATATATCCCCATTAAAAAGGAAAATATTAGGAATATCGCTATCATAGCCCATGTAGACCATGGGAAAACAACCCTAGTTGATGCTTTCATGAAACAAACCCATCTCTTTAGAGACAATCAGGAAGAGATGACTCAAACAAGAATACTAGATAGTGGAGATTTAGAAAAAGAGAAAGGTATTACCATTAAAGCTAAGAATATATCTGTAAGATACAAAGGATACAAAATAAATATCATAGATACACCAGGACACTCTGATTTTGGAGGAGAGGTAGAAAGAACCCTTAATATGGCAGACTCTTGCTTACTTTTGGTAGACGCTCAAGAAGGAGTAATGCCACAAACAAAGTTTGTACTTAAAAAAGCCTTAGAGATGAATCTTAAGGCTCTAGTCTTAGTAAACAAAATAGACAAGAAATTAGCTAATGTAAAAAAGACAGTAGAGAAAGTACAAGACCTTTTCTTGACATTAGCAACCAATACTGACCAATTAGATTTCCCCATATACTATGCAATTGCAAGAGAAGGGAAAACATGGAAGGAATTACCCACTGGTAATCTAGACAACGCCCAAGGAGATCTCTCTGCACTACTTGATGAAATTATTGAATATAGTCCACCACCTAAAGGAGATGAGAATGAGCCATTCCAAATGCAGATTACCACATTAGAGTATGATGCCCATTTAGGTAGGTACTTAGTAGGAAAGATTAATAGAGGAAGTATTAAAAAGAATAACCCTGTAATACTTCTTGAAAAAGAAAAGAAAGTCCAAGGAAGAGTAAGGGAGGTATTTGTTAAGGAAGGATTAGAATGGGTCTCTGTAGACAGTGCTAATGCTGGAGAGATAGTAGCAATAGCTGGGATAGAGTCAACAGCCATAGGGGCAACACTATGCGCTCTAGATAGCCCACAGGCTTTGGAGGATATACATATTACTCCCCCAGCAGTACAGGTAAAGTTTGAAGCAAATACTTCACCCTTAGCAGGAAAAGAAGGTAAGTATGTTACTGCTAAACAACTAGAACAAAGATTAGAACAGGAAAAAGATTTAAATATTAGTTTAAAAATATCTAAAATATCTGGTTCCTCATACTCTGTTGCTGGAAGAGGAGAGTTACAATTAGCAATACTAGTAGAACAGTTACGAAGAGAAGGATATGAATTCCAACTAGGTAAACCCGAGGTTGTATTAATTGAAAGAGAGGGTAAACCATTTGAGCCAGTTGAAGAATTAATTATTGATTGCCCTACACAATACCTTAGTACCATTACTGAAGAGGTTAGTAACAGAAAAGGAGAGATGATCAATATTGAATCAGAAGATCTACAAACAAGATTTACATACAGAATACTTACTAGGAATTTAATCGGATTACATAGAGTATTGATGAATGCTACTAAGGGTACTGCCATTGTAAATAACTTTGTCTCAGATTACATCGAATATATACCTCAGGAACCACTCTTTAGAAAGGGTGTAATAATTTCTCAAGATAGTGGTACTACCTTAGGATTTTCTTTAACTACAATACAAGACAGAGGCTCTCTCTTTGTAGGACCATCTGAAACAGTATATGAGGGTATGATTATTGGTATAAATAACCATGAACAGGATTTAGTAGTTAATCCTTGTAAAGCTAGACACAAGACCAATGTAAGAATGCTTAGAAGTGAACTTACCTTAGTTAATCTAAAACCTACAATACCACTTACCATTGAGTATGCTCTCTCCTTCATAAATGATGATGAGTTAATTGAGATTACTCCTAAAAATATTAGACTTAGAAAAAAGTTACTTACTGAAACAGAAAGAACTTGGTCAAAAAGAAAGAACCTTACTGCATTTGCAAAACAACAATTAGGGATAGAGAATTAACACAAACTATTTCTAATTAGATCTAGAACACCCTCTAAGTCCTTTATATACAATATCCCCGCACCACTTAAATCAAGATTCTCACACCCAAATATCTCAATTCTTTGTTTTTTTTGGTACACCCTCTTTAATTTCTCTAGTATAGAGTAGTTTGATGTAAAAATATTTTTAAAATACTCATTACAATTGTAAGTCCCCTTTCTTAATAATGATTCTGCGTAACTCCTTCTAAACCCCTTACCAGGCTCATTCCAAGGAAGAAAAATTGTAGGAAATGTCCCACCTCTAATCTTTCCTGTAATACCCTCTATGGATGTATTAACAGAAACATCAAAGAATCTAGTCTCACGTCCCTTAGAGACTTTGAAGTCAGCACCAAGGACATCCTCTTGCCCTAAAGTTGGGCAACAATTAACCTCACGTCTCCTACATGCATCTAGAAAGAGTACCTCAGCAAGAATACCCCTTGGTAAAAGATTAATATCAAAAGGATATTTGGGAACAAAACTTTCAATCTCACATCTGAGTGATTTGTATTCGTTGTAATACCACATATCCTTTGTGGTTTCCATTCTAAAGTCTGTTAAAGCAAGAATCTCGCTTTTTAACTCTCTCCAATTCTCTTGCAAAGGACTCTGTTGAGGATTCTCATACACATATTTTAATTCTGTACTACTTTCAATCAAGACTTTGTTTTTTTCAAAGTTATTTAACATCCTATTAAATTATTTGAGATATATCAACTAAGATGGGTATAATTAATATAATTTTTTAAACAAAAATATGGCTAAGATTAGAAAAATATACAGGTGTGAAATCTGTGGGAATATTGTAGAGGTACTCCATCAGGGAGCAGGCTCACTAGTATGCTGTGGCAAAGAGATGGTAGAAATGGAAGAGAAATCTAAAGACCAGGGCTTGGAAAAACATGTACCCCTAATTGAGATTACTGATGATATTGCGAAGGTTAAGGTAGGGGATATACCTCACCCAATGGAAGATACTCATTACATTGAATTTGTTCAACTGATTGTAGATGACCTAATATATACAAAATACCTTAAGCCCGGAGATATAACTGTAGTAGAATTTAAATTACCAAAGGAGTATACAAATATATCAGCACTTGAGTACTGTAATATCCATGGACTATGGAAGTCAAATTAACTAGGTTACAAATATCTTGAAAAAGAAATACCCAATTGCAGCAAGTAGTGCAACTATTACAACTATCAATACAATTACGACTACTGTACCACCTTTTCCATCTTTCTTTTCATCCCCTAATGTATTTACAATCTCAGACTCATTAAATGCTGGCATAGCGGTTTGTTGATCAGGAGCAAACTCTGGCATAGGCTGAGATAGGTCTACAGGAGAAGATTCAGGTTGAGCAACTGGAGTACTCTCCAAAGGGATATCTACAGGTGTAGTCTCAACAGTAGGTAATGGAGCAGGTATAACGGCTTCAGGCTCTGCAACTGATACCTCAGGGGCAGTAGGAACTTCAGACAAGGGTTGTGGCTGAGAGATATCAGATATCTGCTCCCCTTGTGGCATTAAGGATTCTAGATTAGACGAAGTATCCATTGTAGGTTGAACTGGAGAGGAAGATGTCTCAACGGTAGGAATCGCAGTATCAGTCGGTAAACCTTCTGGTAGTGTAGACTCAGTCATTACGGGCGTACCTCCAAATGAAGGCGCCTGAGAATCAACCCCTTCCATAGGGACTGAAGGTGTTTGGACAACAGGTTGTGCAGAATCAACATTAGCAACATCAATCTGAGACATAGGTGAAGGGGTAAAACCTCCCTGTACAGGAGTACTCTCCATTACTGAAGGTGTATTAGGTACCTGTTCCATCATATCCGGAACAGACTGGAAGGAGTTATCCCCCTGTGGAGTTTGCACTGTATCAAAATTGGATTGAGTATTATCAATAACTGGAATATCCATAGAAGATGCTTGCTGTTGAGGAAACTCCTCTACCGGAGCATTACTCTGTCTAACTGCGGGCATACCCGACAGATCTTCAACTAAGTTTGGCGTATCAGCCACTGGAGTTTGAGAAACAGAATTAAAATCATTAGGTATTGTATTAGTAATAGTATTTGCATTATCTCCAATTGTATTATTCATATTGTCCACAATAAAAAAGAAATCAATTTATTTCCTTCTCTAATATATCAGAAATTTCTAGCACTCTTCAACAAATTTAAAAGTAAATTACTATCAGCCTCTGGAGCAACTTTAGGAATTAACTTAGAGTCCATAATTGTAGGTGTAATCTTTACCTGTAGTAGTTTACTCTCTTTAACAAAAAGTGAAAGAATTAAACCCTGTCTTGTACCTATCCATTCATCTTGATCAAAATACAAATTACCCAAACCGTAGAAAATGATACCCCCGTTATACACCTCATACGTCTGAGGCTGATGAGCCTGAGTACCAATTACAATATCTGCACCTAAATCAATAGCCTGTCTAAATACTTTCTTTTGGTCTGGAGATGAAAGTGGTTTGTAACAGATTGGATAGATGACATCTGATGAAGGATATGAGTAACACTCCTGGAATTGGAATGTAACGATTGTTAATGCACCATTCTCTTTAGCCTCCTTAATATCACTAGCAAGTTTCTCAACAGAGTAAGAATTAGCTCCAGCAGTACTCTCACCAGCCAATGCACTAGGACCATACATAGTGTTGTACCAGTTGTAACCTACAAATGCTAATTTACTCCCCTTTACTTCCTTGTACAGTATCTTACTAGCATCCTGCCTATTTAGTCCTCCTCCAAAGTAATCCCATCCCAATTCAATATATTTCTCAATCGTACTTTTGTTATTCTTTGAACCATAATCATTATTATGATTACCTGTTAACTCAACAATATCTACCCCACTTGCCTGCAGAGTTTCTACATATTGAGGTTTAGAACAAAAAACCATACCAGTATATCCAGTACAACCATTTACAAAAGAAACCTCATTTGAAATATGGGTAAGATCTGCATCAGCAAGAAAATCCCCAATATCACGTGCAGGATATGCATAATCCTTTACAGAATCAATCTTACTAGCTAAGCCTCTAGATATTGCAACAACACCACTCATATTAATCTTTGTAAGGGTATCTGTATCAATACTCTGGCTAACTCCATACTTAAAGCCCATATTATTACTAATAACGTGGGAAACAAACTCGCTATTCTTCTCTTCCTCCAAACCATACCCAATACTAATACAACCCAATGAATCTGTTAAACAGTACTTACCATCTAAAGTTAAAACTTTAAAAGCACTATTTAGATCCTCAATTGGAACAAACCCAACATACTTCTCTTCCTCCTTTAATGTAGAAAGTAAATCCTCTGACTTAACTATTTCTACCCCCTGCCCTAGTACATCCTTAAGAAATATCTTTGCTAAATCATACTCATCAGAAGAGACATATATCTTTTTGCTCTCATTAATCTCCTCTAAGGTAATATCCTCATTAATCCAGTATACATGTCCTACAGGTACATACTGTTTAAAATATATTAAACTACTACTTTCACTACTACTTACCACCTTGTAACCACCCCTTTTAACAAATTCAAACCTCTTAATACCCTCTAACTCAATACCCTCGAGTGCAGAGATAATGGCACTTTGAACATCTTGACCGATCTCTGAATCAAAAGATATTTTGAATGTGTCATATTTTACAGGTGGAGGTGTATAGAAAAAGAAGTCTGGGATATTTCTAAGAGGTAGTTTAGTTGATATGGGGATATAGATAAAAAAGGCTAAAAATGGTATAATAATGTATAGAAATAGAGGATGTTTTTTCCTATTTCTCCTTTGTCTTTTCCCTTGTTTAACTGTCATATTTAACATATTTAAGAATATATCGTATTAAAAGAAATATTTCATTATTTTAAACTATAGGGCAGACAAGAAAGATATAACTATGAAAACATATAACAGAAAAAATGTATTTCTCGTAATGGTAGGAGTCCTTACCATAGGGGTAATACTAAACATCTTTAACAAGGTATCTACTCATACAGTTGTAGGTATTGATCAAGAAACTTTCCAGAAAGAATATTCTAAGGATTTAGAATATATGGAGTCAACACCTACTCAGCAAACTATTCTAGATACAGGTGCATCAATATCACCAGAGAGTATTAAAAACTCTCAAAGGGTAGAGAATATTAGGAAGTTCTTTGAAAAAAGAAACTCACCTTTAGCACAATATGCTCAGGAGTTTGTACTTGCTGCAGACTACTACAATATTGACTATAGATTAGTTGCTGCTATCTCAGTAGTAGAATCGAGTGGTGGATTAATAAACTTTAGACCTTACAATGCATGGGGTTGGGGTAGTTACGGATTTGATAACTGGAAGGATGGTATTTGGAGTGTTACAAAGGGTTTAGCTCAAGGATATATTGCTAAGGGTTTAGATACCCCATATGAGATTGGTCGAATATACTGTCCTCCATCATCTTCAAGTTGGGCTAACAAGGTGTCATACCTAATGAAACAGATTGAACAGTAAGGTATACTTAATACCGATGGAATCAACAAAGCTAGGTAAATACAAAATACTGTATACCAATAGAAGAGAGTATCATACTTTGAAGAAAGAAATCTGGGGAGAGAATATCTACTCATTTAAAAGTGAGAAAGACTCTCCCCTTGTTATTGATATTGGTGGACATATTGGGACTTCTGTATTGTATTTTAAATCTCTCTACCCTAACTGTAAGATAGTCGTCTTTGAACCTAATCCCCTGTCTTTTGAAGTATTAATTGAGAATATCCAGATTAATGGTTTAAAGGGCGTTAAACCAATTAATATGGCAATATCCTCACAAAATGGTATTTCCAATTTCTACATTGAAAAGACCAATCAGGGATGGTACTCTAACTCTAGTTTTCTGGGAAATAGTTGGGATGGAAAACAAAGAACAGAATTAATAGAGGTGGAGTGTACTAGATTGGATAACTACATTGATGAATCTGATACGATTGATATGTTAAAGATTGATACAGAGGGAAGTGAATTCAAAATTTTGAATTCACATATTGATATACTTAAAAAGGTAGAGAATATCTCAGTTGAATATCATCCCATTAAAGGTAGTAAGATAGAGAAACTCCTC
This sequence comes from uncultured Candidatus Saccharibacteria bacterium, assembly GCA_964655705.1. Classification (GTDB taxonomy): domain Bacteria; phylum Patescibacteriota; class Dojkabacteria; order SC72; family SC72; genus UBA2259. The sequence continues at coordinate 74,735 of CAZZPP010000003.1, forward strand.
TCAATACTACAACCATATTTCATACTTGAAATATATCATGAAGGGAAATTACTCAAAAAACCTTTAATTGGGAAACTCTTAACGATAAAGGGAAAGAAAAGAGAATAGCTTCGATCTCCACCCCTTTCTAAAAATCTTGTATAACTCATTGGCTACTTTCTCTGGATCATGTCTAACAAAACTCCTGTCTAGAGTATCACCTTTAGCTTTTTTAATAAGGGAATTAGCCACTAAATCAGCCTTAATAATCTCTCTTGCTTCCCCCTTTACATCATCCTCAAACAGATGCTCTCCGTAATCAATATATCTTTGATATGCTTTTTGGGGTATCCTCCCATTATTTACTAAAACATAATCAAATTTCCTACCAATATATCCCTCTACAATTGATAGCATACTTTCCAATGTAAGGCCTCTTGTCTGACCAATCCTAGACATTAGGTTAGATATGAAAATGAGTTTAGCTTTACTTTTCTGTAAGGCTTGTGGAATACCATCTACAATAATATTGGCTAAGGTAGTAGTATACAAATCACCAGGACCCATAACTATGTAATCTGAAGACAAAATGGCATCAACAGCACCTTGATATGCAAGCGCCTTTTTGTCAAAGTAAAATTTCTTAATCTTCCTGTCCTCTTTCGGCTCATCTATTAGGTGTTCCCCTACAATCTTTTTACCATTGGTATACTCTGCTACTAACCTCACCTTGTCCAAGGTAACAGGTAGGATATTTCCCGATACAGAAAAGAGGTATTTAAATAGCTCAATGGCTTCTACCTCAGAGCCTGCTATTTCAGTCATTGCAATCATTAGAAGGTTCCCAAGTGTATGTCCCTTAAGTCCATCTCCTTGAGAGAATCTGTATGTAAAAAGGTCTCTTAAAACATTCTGATCGTTTTCATTAGACAGTGCAATAATTGATTTTCTAAGGTCACTAAGAGGTAATAGTCCAAATTCATCCCTAACAATGGCATTACTTCCTCCATCATCCATCATTGCTACAATTACATTTAGATTTAAGTCCCTTTTCTTTTTTAATCCCTCTAGTACAGAACTAGAACCAGTACCTCCTCCAATTACCGTAATTTTCATAATTTCAATTGTATACTAAAAAATGATATAATGAAACGTTTAATTCTCATATACAAACATCTATGAATTTCAAAGTCGGCTCAAAAGTATTCTATCCATCTCACGGTGCAGGTTGGATTAAAGATCAGAAAGAAATCGAATTTAATGGTAACAAAAAAATGTACTTTGAATTCCAGTTTGTGAACTCATCAATTACAATATCTACTCCTTTAGATAATGTAAATAATTTAAATATTAGGAATGTATTCAGTGCAAAAGAGATTAAGGACAAGATAGCGGTATTAAAAAAGACACCATACAAAGATCCAAAGACTAAAGATTTTAACAGATTAATGGAGATATTCAAGAAACTGGAAAATGAAGCAACTATTGAATCTGCAATAGAAACAATACAACACTGTAATCACGTTAAAAGAGAAAGAGAGAAAGATGGGAGATTAATCCCTGTATCAATTGAGAATGAACTAGCTAGAGCAATGGGGGACATTGTAGGTGAAATAGCGGTAACTTCTAATACCAAATTAGAAACAGCTGGTAAAACTTTCGAAAAGATTACTGGTTTAGAGGCAAAGATGTTAGAGTCTAAGTATTTTGGTAATTAGTACATCATCCTGGACTTTTAAGGATATACCATTCTCAATCTGTTCTACTTTCTTCAAATCTTGAATATATATATTCTTTTTAATAATCTCTTTCCTTTGCTCAATTAGTCCAGATATCTGCTCACTGCTAGTTGCATACTCCAAAGAGATTGGCTCCCCTACTTCACAGCCACTCTCTTTTCTTGCTACTTGTAATCCTCTAAGTATCTCATTTAATATCCCCTCCTCTTTGAGTAAATCAGAAACATTGATATCAATACTTACAAAAATATCTCCTGTAGACAAACTCTTTATGGTTTCTCCTTCTTTAACCTCCTTACTAAATACTACCTCCTTAACATTCAATTCTCCTTTAATAATTTCTAACATAGACTCATCAGAGATTGGAACATATGCTCTTAGCAATGGTTGTCTTACCTTCAATCTATACTCATCCCTGATATTTAATCCTAGGGAACATATACTTCTTACTTTCTCCATATCCGTTAGTAGTACTTCATCAAGGTACTCAACATCCACCCTTGGGTACTCCTCTAAATGAACTGATTCTTTGCCCTCTGGTTGTAATGTAAGATATGCCGACTCAGATATGAAGGGAGCAAATGGTGCAAGTAGTTTAGATATCTCTACTAACACAAAGTGTAGAGTAGTAAGAGCTTGGATATCTCCATTTACAAATCTCTCCCTTGATCTACGTATATACCACTTAGAGAGCACATCAATTAATTCAAAGATATATTTAACACCATTTTGAAGTTTGTATTCATCAATATTTGTTGTAACATCCCTAGTTGTTTGATTTAGTTTAGAGAGTATCCACCTGTCCATAATATGCTGTGGACGGTAATCCTTAGAATATTCCCACTTAAATTGCTCTTTGTAATTAAGAAAATACTTAATACAGTTGTAGTATGGAAGGAGTACAGTAGAGGTAATCTCTTTAACAAATTTCTCACTGAATATGACCTCCTCACCATGAACAATTGGTGAACTTAAAAAGTAAAGCCTCAATGCATCAGCACCCATGGAATCAATTACTGTATTTACCTCTGGATAGTTACGCTTACTCTTGGACATCTTACTACCATCCGGAGCCAATGCCATACCATTTACAATTACACTTCTAAAAGATTTTTGATCAAACAGTGCAACACCAAGTACATGAAGCGTGTAAAACCAACCCCTTGTTTGATCAATTCCCTCTGCTATGAATTCTGCAGGGTATGTCTTTTCAAATAGTAGACTGTTTTCAAAAGGGTAATGAAATCTAGCAAAAGGCATAGAACCAGAGTCATACCAAACATCAATAACATCATTTACTCTCTTCATATCCCCACCACATTCGCATTTGTAAACAATTTCATCTACAAAGGGCTTGTGAGGATCTTTTAACTCGATACCACTCTTTTCTTTTACCTCCTCAAAAGAACCAAGTACATCCTTCTTACCACATTTCTCACAAATCCATACAGGTAAAGGAGTTCCCCAATATCTGTTTCTACTTAACGCCCAATCCCTAGCATCGCCTAACCAGTTACCAAATCTTCCCTCCTTAACATGTCTAGGTATCCACCTAATCTCATCGTTTTCTTTAACTAGTAATTCTTTAATCTTACTTACTCTTACATACCAGCTCTTTATGGGCTTGTATATTAGAGGTGTTGCTGTTCTCCAACACATTGGCATTTGATGTTCATAATCGTAATGATTGAAAAGAAGATTTCTCTTTTCCAAATCCTCCATTATGTATCTATTTGCCTTTTTGTAAAACATACCTTTAAACTCCGAAATCTCCTCTTTGAAATTGCCCGCATCATCTAAATAGTCAAACATCTCAATCCCCAGATCAGTCATCAGGAAAAAATCCTCTTCTCCATATGGTGCCTGATGAACTAGCCCAGTTCCTTCCTCTAAGGTTACATGATTAGCATGTACTACTCTAAATGCACCTTCTTTTCTTTTTTGAGCATAGTATGGGTACAATGGCTCATACTCCTTACCAACTAAATCACTTCCCTTAATCTCTTTGACTACCTTAAAATCATCATTGAAAATATTCTCCACTAAATCCCTCCCAACAATATATCTCTCTCCCTTACTCTCAACTTCTACATAGGTAAAATCTTTTCCTACTGCAACCAACAAATTCCCTGGTAATGTCCAAGGAGTAGTAGTCCAGATTAACAAGGATGTATCACTCTCCTTAAGTTTTAATTTAACAACAACAGCAGGATCAATAATGGTTTGGTAACCACCCAATGCCACCTCTGAATTTGAAAGAGTAGTACCTGCTCTAGTAGAGTAAGGAACTACCTTGTATCCCTCATAGAGTAAATCTTTGTTGTAAAGTTCCTTTAAAGACCACCAGACACTCTCAATATATTTAGGGTCCATAGTGGCATACTCCTGCTCACTGTTAACCCATCTACCCATTCTCTCAGTTAAATTCTCAATCTCACTCTGATATTTCTTTACTGATTCTCTACACAAGCTATTGAACTTCTCTACCCCATATCTCTCGATATCTTCCTTCTGTTGGAAACCTAACTCTTTCTCTACCTCATACTCAACAGGTATGCCCTGACAATCCCATCCTAAACTCCTCTCTACTCTAAATCCTTTCATTGTTTTGTATCTAGGGATGCTGTCCTTAATAACCATGGTAAGTACATGTCCGTAATGGGGTTTGTTGTTTGCAGTAATTGGACCATCATAGAAGGTAAATTGGTTTTCCTTAGATCTCTGTTCAATACTCTTTTCCAATATCCCTTTCTCTTTCCAGTATTTTAGTATCTCTTCTTCAACTTTTGGGAAGTTAGGCATACCCTGATCTTTAGATATTTTCAAATCATACATATATTTAAATTTCAAATATTAAACAAAAATCCCCTTGTAAGAACCAATACATTGTACCAGTTCTTACAAAGGGACGTATATACGTGTTACCACCCTTTTTCATAGTTACATTACTGTAACTATCTTGTGAACCACTAATATGGTTCCTACTCTTTTTCGGGAGTAATCCGTTGGATTCTACTAGTCTTTCTGACTTTCTTTCCACCACTTACCAGTGATATCTGGGTCATTGTGTTAAAATTCATTATACCATATATGTAGTATAATGGGAGGATGAAAAAGAACTGGAATTTAAAACTTCTTTACAAAGATATTACAGATTCTCAGATAGATATTGATATTGAAAAAAGTAAAAAAGAAGTTAAAAGCTTTGTTAAGAAATGGGAACAAAACAAACAGTATCTCAAAGATCCAAAAACTCTGTCTATCGCTTTAAAAGAGTATGAGGATTTAATGGAAGAGTATGGTATATGTACAAAACCCTCATACTACATCTTTCTTTCTAGAGCAATTGATCAAGAGAATCCCCTATTAAAGGCTAAAGAGAATCTTTTACATACTACTTGTTTAGAATTAGAAAATAGTATCCAATTTTTCTTACTAAATATCTCTAAAATACCTAAAGAGAAACAGAAAATATTTTTAGATTCACCATATTTAAAAATATACAGACACTTTCTTCAAAGTAGTTTCAATGAGGCTAAGTATATTCTTACAAACAAAGAAGAAAAGATTTTTAATTTAAAATCTAAAACCTCATACGGCAACTGGGTTAATATGCTCTCAGAGCTCCTTCAGAAACAAAGCATAGGAGTAATTGATGAGGATGGGATAAAGAAAGAAGTACCGTATAGCGAGATTAGTAAATATCTAGACAGTAGCAAGAAGAGTCTAAGAGATTTTGCAGGAGAGAATTTTTACAAAGTAAACAATCAGTATCTTGAAATAGCAGAATATGAGATGAACTCGATACTTGAGAATAAAAAAATCTCTGATGATTACAGAAAAATACCTAGAGTTGATCTACCAAGACTTTTCTCAGATGATATGGATTTGGATACTGTTGATACACTAAGAAATACAGTAACAAACTCCTTTGATATTTCCCAACGATTCTACAAATTAAAAGCAAAACTTTTACAACAAGATGCCCTTGCTTACTATGAAAGGAATGTAAAGATTGGAGATATTAAAGAGGAGTACACTTTTGAAAACTCCTTAGACATTGTTAAGAAAGTATTTAGAAACTTAGATAAAGAGTTCTTAGATATTTTAGAAATATATGAATCTCAAGGACGATATGATGTATATCCTAAGAAAGGGAAAGAGGGAGGAGCATTTTGTGTAGGAGTGGGAAGTAAATATCCAACATACATCCTTTTAAATCACAACAACAGATTACATGATATATTGACCATAGCGCACGAGAGTGGACATGGTATTCATACAGAGTATTCCAACAAGCAAAATCCTTTAAATCAGGGCTACTCAACTGCATGTGCAGAAGTTGCTTCTACTTTCTTTGAAGAGTTTGTACTTGAAAATATTTCAAAAGATTTAAATAGTAAGGAGAAAGATATACTACTTTTTAAATCTCTTGAAGAGGATATCTCTACAAAATTTAGACAGATTGCTTGCTACAATTTTGAATTAAGATTACATAATGAGTTTAGAGAGAAAGGTTTTCTTCCTAAAGAACATGTATCCCGAATATTTACAGAGGAGATGTCTAAATACTTAGGAGATAGCGTATTAAAGGATAAGCATATGGAGTTAGGTTGGATATATTGGAGTCATATCCGCTCTTTCTTCTATACATATACATATGCTAGTGGACTATTAATCTCTAAATATTTGCAGAATTTAGTGAAAGAAGATAGAAAAAATATTGAATATGTAAAGAACTTCTTCAAAGCTGGTGATAGTAAATCTCCTAAAGAGATATTTTTAGATATGGGTATAGATATTTCTAAAAAGGAGTTCTGGGAGAAAGGCTTAAAGAGTATAGAAGAGAAACTCTCATATCTAGAAAAAGAACTCTAGGATATACTTAGAAAAGATATTTTGGTATTATTGGATATCTAAATTAATATATTTTCAATATATGGAAAGCAATGAATTCAAACCAAATGATCCAGAAAGTACTTCTAAACCTGATTTAAGAACTTCTGCTATTAATGACTTCACAAAAGATGGTGCTGTTGTTACTACAAACCAACAAGGAGAAAAGCAACTCTTTGAAAGAGATTTTGGAGGGCCAGTAGAAATTGATGACAAAGGAAACAGATATAGGATAGACCCAATAACAGGAGAGAGAATTGGAGTTATTGAATATGGTGACCTCAGCCAAGATTAATACTTCTAAGGCTTGGTACAATGAATATATCCCTTCAGGGATTAATTCCTTTGAGAATATCTTTCCTCCTAAGAAAGATATGTTTAAAGCATTAGAACTAACCCCCTTAGAAAATATTAAGGCTGTAATACTTGGACAAGACCCCTACCATGGAAAAGGGCAAGCAAATGGTCTAGCTTTTTCTGTAAACCAAGGGATTATAATACCACCATCATTAAGAAATATCTTTAAAGAATTAAATAGTGATATGGGGATAGAAATACCTCCACATGGTGATTTAACAAATTGGGCAAAACAGGGGGTATTACTCTTAAATAGTGTACTTACAGTAGAGAAAGACAAACCTGCTTCTCACAAAAATATTGGCTGGGAAAAATATACCGATGGTTTAATTTCTGAAATATCTAACAAAAAAAATCACGTTGTATTCATACTCTGGGGAAAGTATGCAGAAAGTAAAATTCCACTAATTAATACCGACAAGCACCTAATCATATCTTCTTCCCACCCATCGCCTTTTTCAGCAAGACATGGGTTTTTTGGAAGTAAACCCTTTAGTAGATGTAATATCTGGTTAAAAAGTAAAAACTTAAGCCCAATAGATTGGAGTATTTAGATTACTAGTATTTCTTCTCTGTTAATGTATAATCACTGGTTATGGAAAAAGAATTAGATTCAATTGTTACAAATACTCCTTTTTTTACAATGGATTTTAAAAATATTAAATACGAGATATTTACACCACTAAATGGTAAAGGAAATATATATCCCTATGGAGTTGTACATGTAACTAACCAAAAGAAAGAAGTCTTAAGAGCAAGGCTAGCTATAGAGGAAGTAGCCATTAATCTAGTTAAGTCATTTGGATATAATGAGGAACTAGAAAAAAAGGATATTAGCTATATATCAGGAACTCAAATAGTTAATGGTAAAGAAACATTGGTGATGGACTTCTTTGGACCCTTTGGATCACTTAAGATTGATGAAATAGGGAATCTGGTGTATGACAAGAATGATCTTAATCCTTAATCCCTACTCCACCAAAAAGTACTCCCCCATTTATCTCTAATATCGGTCCTGAGATATCTCGATCTCTTAATCTACTCTCCCAATCACCCAGTACAGCGTTTCCATTCGTCTTTACTCTACAATCTTTAGGAACATAGATTTCAACTCCACCAAAAGCACAGTTAATATGTATAATTGCTCCACTCTTTTGTATTTTTGCTTCTCTTAAATCTAATTCTAAGCCTCCAAAGGCAACATTAATATCTCCACCTTTAAATTCTTTTGAGGTTATCTTTTTATCTACTCCCCAAAATATTACTGTTTCAGATACCCTATCATTACTTGAGAATTTTTTACTCTTCTCTTCTGTTTTCCCTTTTCCTTCCTCAAAAAGAATAGATATCCCAATTCCAATTATTATTACTGGCCAGAATACTGCAAAGAAATTCCATTCAAAAAGAGTATTTGAGAGAAAAGCAACACCTAAAAGAAGGAATATTATCCCAGGTATATTATTCTTACTAAGTAACATCTTAGCCCCTAAGAAGACGAGAATGAGTGGCCATAGTTTTGCAATGACCATCCACATATACTTACTAAACATAGGGAGTATACCTGCCTGTTCAAAAAGGAGAATCATTCCGACCATTACAATTAATACTCCAAAAAGGAATTTTGGCTCTATTTTTATATCTTTCATATATTTTAGGAATTAACAAATTAAAAATCGTCTATATTAAAAGAACCTACTCCAACATTAACATACATATTTAACTTTATATCTGTAGAACTATAATTTGGAGAGGTATATTTTCCTCTTCCCGCAGACATCCCTGAAACAGAAGACCCACCTATTGTTATCTCCCCTACTCCTAAATCATATTCTAGGATATATCCAACTCTGTTGGGGATTTTTAGATTCATTTTTCCTGCTCCAACAACCAAACGGATTTCGCCAGAAGGAATAGAATCTGTACCCATCTCAACATCTAATTTACCTGCACCAACTTCAGCCCAGAAATCTTTGACTGGAGTCTCCTCAAGAATGATAACTCCATTTCCTGCTCCAAGCTTTATATCAAAACTCGAGGGAATACTTAACTGTCCTAATACAATGTCATACTCAGATTCATCATAGAAAAGAAGGAAGGTATCAGATGATGCTCCATTAAAATTAATATTTAAGACACCTGATTCAAGAGAGTCAATTAATTCTGGCTCTTTGTTACTTTTTGGATATTTTGAGTCTATGGTAATATACTCCGTAATACTCTCTTCCTCAGCTATATTAAACTTACATGCACCTACATCCATTACAATACTTCTCTCTGATACAACGGCATACTCCGTTGGAGATAGAGAAAGAGTACTTTCAACAATCTCTTGTCCAAGATTAAACATACCCCCTCCACCCTGTAATACCCAGTTATTTACCTTAGAAGGTAAGAAATTAAAGCTCTTTGATGTAAGTTGCATATATGCGATACCAAATGCTGCAGTTGTTAGTAGGATTGTAAGAATAACACCAATAATTCTTGCAAAAACAGAATTACCCAATATTATCCTTATACCTATTAAAACTATCAATATTGGCCAGAATCTAACAACATATGTCCATATTGCCCACCCTACAACACCTGTTGTATTCAAAAGAAAAACAATACCTACAATAACTAGAAAAATAGCCCAAGAATAATTTCTTTTGTTTGAATAATTTATAGAATCTCCCTCCATTAGAAAAAGAAGATAAATTTAAATATTTCTCTACTTCTTTTTAGTATCAGTCCGAGTAGCATAGAAGACCCCCTGTTTAGGTTCTCTGGAAGAAGAGCTGTCATTAACATTACTTTGAGAACGAGTTGGAATAACTATCCAAAGAATAATGTAGAGTAAAAGACCACTACCCGATAGAAGGATTAGAACAAATGCTATCCTTATAAGCGTAGAATCTATATTGAAGTACTCACCTAATCCACCACAAACACCTGCTATCATTTTATCTGTTTCTGATCTGTATAGTTTTTTCGCCATAATTATTTACTCAAATTTTATTTATCCGTTATATATTGTAAGATAAAATGAAGAAATATTAAATAGTTAAATTAAAAATTACTAAATAATGCAAAGAGGAGTCTTGAAACTAAATAGTGATGAGTATATACAACTACTTAATATCTTAGATATAGAGATTTTCACAGGAACACCTCTTTATGAGAAATTTAAAAGTGCTTTAGAAAATAGAAATACTGAAATTGAGATATTTCTCTCTGAAGATGAAATAGAAAGGATACTTGATGAGGTAGGCCCCCCTATTACTGAAAATCAGGTACTAAATAGCGCTCTAAAAAAGATTTCCGATTTGTTAATATCTTTTAGATCTTAACCTTTTTACCCATCTTCTCAATATAATCCTGGATATGTTCACTTATCATTGTAGTTGTATCCTGCCAATCAAGATATTTTGGAATATCTTTAACAGTAATCCACTCTGCTTTGAGAGTATCTCCATTGTCTGGATCAGACTCAAATTCATTATCTTTATCTACAAAGACCAATAGTCTAACTTGATATCCGTTACTATTCCACTGTCCGTCTTCTCCTTTCTCAAATGCCTCTTGATAGAAAAAAGGTTGAATACTATCCACTTGAACATCTCTATTAGTCTCTTCCTTAACTTCTCTTACTAATGTATTTTCTACATTTTCATCTTTCTCAACGGTACCTCCAGGCAGTAACCACAGTCCCTCCCTGTTGTAGACTAATAAAACATTCTGCTTATCTTTACTAATTACCAAGGCATATACCTGCCTAATTTTATCCATTTCAGGGAATTCCTCAGAAAGATATACGTCAAATCTATACTCTTTATCTTTCCAATTCCAGAGATTTGTATGATGAAGTTGGGCCATTTTGTATGAAAATGATTATGTTATTTTGCCGGACCTAGATTCGAACTAGGATTAACGGTTCCAGAGACCGCCGTCCTACCATTAGACGATCCGGCAATGCCTAAGATTATACTACATCTCTATATATTATTAACATATTCCTTAACTCTACTTCTTACCCTAGCTTCTCCCATTACCTGCATAACTTGATAGAGATCTGGGGTTTGTTTTCTACCTGTTACAGCAACTCTAAGTATCATAGCAACATCTCCTACTTTCCCTTTGTATTTTTTAGGGTTGCTTTCATACTCTTTATAATCAATGCAAAATCCATTTTTATCAGCAATTCTTTTTATCTTGTTAAACCACTCATACTGGTCATCACCAAAGTAGTATGTATCCAAAAAATCAGAAAGCACCTTTTTCTGGATACTGTTATCAATATCCAAAGATTCTTTTTCTAAACCTTTGAACATATCATCGAAAAATATCTCGAATTGATGAGTTACATCACTCCATTTCTCAATATCCTTCCTAATCTTTTCTCCTTCCCTTTCAATATTAAAAATGTTTAGACAATATTCTTTCTGATTAAGTAGTTTCGTATGTATTTCTGGATTGAAAGTTTCTGCCCATTCCAAGGTATTCTCATACACCTCCTGTGCACTTAATCTTGAGATATACTCCTTACAAACATCCTTTAGCTTAACCATATCAAAGAGAGCTCCAGCCTTGTTAAATTTCTCCAACTTTAGAGTAAATTCTGAAAACGGAAGATTAGGATTTTGGATTCTCCAATCTGCAAAATTAGAGTTCATAATATTTAAGAAATACTCTAATATCGCTGTATCTGGATATCCATTATTTATAAAGAAAGAAGCATCTGCTTCTGGATCTTTCCTCTTACTAAGCTTTCTCTTGTTCCCATTATCCATCTTCATTAAAGGAGATGGATGTGCGTAAGGTATTTCTTTAAAACCTAACTTTTTAAATATCTCTAAATGTAAAGGTATTGAAGGAAACCACTCATATGTCCTTATAACCAAATTAATACCCATTAAAGTATCATCTATTGGGTGAGCAAAATGATATGTTGGGTATCCATCAGATTTAAGCAAAACAGCATCCATATCATTTTCAGAAAAGGTGCAGTTAGCTTTAATTAAATCGTTAAATGTAAATTTTTCTTTAAAATCCCCTGTAGAGTGAAGTCTAATTACAAACTTCTTACCCTCCTGCAGAGCATTTCTTATCAAATCCATATCTGCATCTCTCCATTTAGCCCACTGTCCGTAGTATCCAGTTCTTGAGTTACTCTCATTTTGTTTTTCCCTTATTTCTTCTAACTCCTGTGCAGAAGCAAAGCAGGGATATGCTCCCCCTGTACTAACAAGATACTTAGCAAAAGCCTTGTATATATCCAATCTTTCACTTTGAATATACGGCCCATATTTACCACCTCTAACACTTTCATCAAAATTGATTCCGAAGCCTTCTAAACCATCAATTATCAAATCAATACCTCCCTCTATCTCTCTCTTTTTATCTGTATCCTCTATCCTTAAAATATATATACCTTTAGTTTGGTTAACCAATTTCCTCCCAATTAAAGATGTAAATACTGAACCTAAGTGTAAAAAGCCTGTAGGACTAGGTGCAAATCTTAAAACTAACTGTGATGGTTCGAGGTTTCTGTTTGGGTATCTATTAAATATATCATCAACACTCTCTTTAACATCTGGAAACAACAATTCTGCTAATTCAATATTTTCCTTCTCTGTTCTCATAATAAAAAAAGTTGTATAAAGTTATGTTGATATATGTAATATACACTGTTATCATTATACCATGACATTAACAGAAGCAGCATTCTGGACTAAAAGATTAGGAGTAGTAGCAATTGGGATTGTTTTTCTACTCATAATTGTAGTCTTGATTGCGTTTAATCCTGGAAACACCCCCTTACCTCCTGAGTACCAAACTGCAAGTTGTGCATGTACAGATAAGGCAGAAGAATTTTTGGAAAATGTACTAACTATTCCCTCCTATGAACTAAAATCTGAATCAACTCCCACCTATGTAGTTCAAACAGATACAGGTAAATTGGATGACAACCTCCCAGATATTGTCAACGTATATAGGTATGAGAACTTAGGAGAACAGATTAATGCTCAAGCGAAATCAAAGATATTGGCTAAAGCAATGGGTTTTAATCAAGACTCAATAATTAGGCAACTAACTTCAGAATATATATGGCAAGATGCACCTTCTCAAAGAGGTCTTAGAGTAAATGTTAGAGACTTGAATTTCACTTTTAGTACTAATGTAAACAAGATTAAGAGTATTCGATCTCAAGCAGATTTACCTAGTGAGAAGGAGGCCATAGATGAGGCAAAAAGAGCTTTAAATACTCTTGGGTTGTATCTCTCTGGATTTGATGAGGTTACTCCTCTAACATTTCTAATTGATATTAATCCTGATGGTACATATTCCCAAGCAGACTCTCTGCTTTCTGCAGAATTAATTAGGGTAGACTTTTTGAGGAAATTCCCCTTGATTACAATACCTAGCAATATCCAGGGTGCAGAAAGGATGGTGTCTTCTCTTGAGAGAAGAAATATGGAGGCTGTAGTAGAGGAAGATACATACAATGAGGAAAGAATAGATGTATATAATTTTAAGACATATATGACTCATCAGATTTCTAGTAAATCTAATGTCTCCGTCTATGTTGGTCCAGAGAATGAAGAGGTTGATGCACTAAAAAGTATCTATCAAATTGATTACAAGGTATGGGATATTGGGGTAGAGAGTTGTGGAACATATCCTTTGATTAGTGCCGCTGTAGCTGAAGAGAAGATTAAGAATGGACAGGGTAGTATAGTATTTCTTAATTACAATAATGATGAAGTAGCTCCTTACTCTCCACAAGAGGTAAAGAAATTTTTAATTACTAGTGTAACTCTTACCTACTATGAAGGACTACTTGAGCAGAAATTCTTACAACCTGTTTACTATTTTTCAGGAGAAGCAGATTTAGCAGATGGAACAAGAGCTGATTTTGATATCTATTACCCTGCAATTAATTATGCAATTGTTACTGACAAGATCGAAATAGAGGCTGCCCCTGTTGATAGTGGTGGAGGTGTCTTTTCACTTTAATATCTCTCTCGCATATTTCTCTAAGAGTGCAGTTTCTTCGAACCTTTTCTGCGAGTCAATTACTACAATAATCAGTTCATTACCATTGGGATATACATAATAACCTGCAAAACACTGTCCTGCTAGGTCAGTAATGCCTGTTTTTAACCCCTTAATATATCTGTTTGTACCATATAGCTGGTTAGTAGTTAGAATCTCTTTACTGACCAATCCTTCCTGTGTACTCCAATTAATTACTTCTTTAGAGGTATTTACTGTCTCCAATATCAATGGATATTTTCTAGAAACAGCTGTCAATATCGCAATATCTTTTGTCGTAGAATAGTTATCAACTTCATCTATACCCGCTGGATTACTAAAACTAGATGATTCCATTCTTAATGTTTTAGCCTTCCTGTTCATTGCCTTTACAAATGCATCATAGCCACCATATGGGTATGCATTTGCGATTATGTATGCAGAATCGTTGTAGGAACTAATCAACATTGCCTTAAGGATGTTCTCAACAGATATCTTGTCACCATCCTTAAGACCTAATTGCCAATCTAAATCTTCAGGGATATTTTCTGTAGATACATTAATTGTTTCATCTAGTTGAAATGTCTCTAATACAACTATTGCAGAGAGTAGTTTAGTTAAACTTGCAACACTCTTTTTGTCATCAATATTTTTCTCATACAATACATCTCCATTAGATGGATTAAAAACTATTGCACCTTGAGAGGTAATGTCAGTAGGAGATATTACTTTTTTTGAAGAAGAAGAAAGGCTCTCACCATCAATACCCTCATACTGTAAGTATGTTGGAATTTCATTTACAGTTAAATACTGGGGCTTAGGTTTGAGAAATGGAAGAGAAATATATATACCGAGACCTAGCAAAACGGATATTAGAATATACAGAGATATTCTCTTAAATTTCTTCCTCCTTTTACTTCTTTTCTCAACCTCTTTTGCTTGTTTAGCAGCTCTTACAGCTTGTTTGTATAGCTCCCTGTCATATCTTTCATCTGGGAGAGAGTTCCCTAGATTTTTCTTTTCTTTTAAATCTCCTTTTGTCATTAATAGTATTGATATTACCAACTACATAGATAATGAGCAAATACTTTGTTGTTCTTTTTAAAGGATGTAATATATAATAGGGGATAAAATATGTAAAAAGAATATGCAAAGAACATACATTTCTAAACTAGGAGATTTAATTGGTCAACAAGTAAGAATCAGAGGTAGGGTTGATACCATAAGAGATCAAGGAAAGATTGTATTTATGGTGTTAAGGGATATTACAGGTAAAGTACAGACTGTATCTTGGTCAGGGGGGGATGTTAATGTTTTCAATACTGTAAAAAGTTTAACTGCAGAATCTGTTGTAGATGTTTCTGGACTTGTTAAAGATGCAAAACAGGTGGCAGCAGGATATGAGATAGAGATACATGAGATAACGGTAGACTCAGTATCTAAGACACCTCTTCCAATTGTAATAGAGCAACCATATTCTAAAAATATTTCTAACTTAGATAAAAGACTAGACTACAGATGGTTAGATCTTAGATCTGAGAGAAACAACCTCATGATGAAAGTAGCTACTGTAATGGGTAATAGATTTAGAGAGTATTGTATTCAGAATAATTTTGTAGAGATTCAGGGACCTAGAATAATTAGTGCAGCTAGTGAGGGTGGAGCAAATGTGTTTGAGGTTAAATATTTTGATAGGAAAGCATATCTTGCACAATCTCCACAATTCCATAAGCAGATGGGTATAGCAGCAGACCTAGATAGAGTCTTTAATATGGGACCAGTATTTAGAGCAGAGAAATCTTTTACAACAAGACACTTAACAGAGTATACAAGTTTTGATGTAGAGATTGGATATATAGATTCATTTAAGGATGTGTGTAAATTCGAACAAGAGATGATTAAGTATGTATTAAGTGGAATAAAGAAAGTATATGGTGAGGATATTAAGAGAGTATTCGGAATTGAAATTAATATTCCTAATGGAGATTTCCCATATATCAGCGTAAAAGAAATAAAAGAGAAACTTGCTAAAGAGAATATCCCAAGTAAGGATGACGGAGACTTCTCACCAGAGGAGGAGAGAGCAATATCAGAGATAATGGAGAAAGAAACAGGTTGTGAGTTCGTATTTGTATATGACTACCCTCATAACAGAAGGGCTTTCTACCATATGAAAGATGAAAAGAATCCACAAACTGCTTTAGGTTTTGATCTTTTCTGGAAGGGTATTGAGATTACAACAGGTGCACAAAGAGAGCATAGGGTTGAGAGACTAAAAGAGAGTGCAAAAGAAAGGGGTGTTGAGTTAACAACTCTGTCTGAATATTTCGAATATTTTGAATATGGATGTCCCCCTCATGGTGGATTTGCATTGGGTACAGAAAGATTCCTAATGAAGCTTTTAGACTATGGGAGTATCTTAGAAACAACATATCTTCCTAATACTCCAAATAGGTTAGGGAAATTAATAAATGTTAAATAGATTAAGTAGAAAATCTCCACTCTTTGACTAGAAACTGAATCTCTTCATTCCCATTCCAAGAATTAATACCTACTCCACCTACAACATCTATCTTGTCATCAATATTTATTTCTTGAGAATCTGAATTACAGTTAAACAGTACTAAGGTAATTAAATCTATACCATCTCCTTTACAAATTAATTTCATATGATTACCTAGTTTTCCCATTATCTGTTTTTTTAGAACTACCAATCCTGTTACTCCTATTAATGGTTTACTATTACCATATCCAAATGGTTTTAATAGATCTAATTGCTCTACAAGCGTTGTAGAGATACTCTCACTACTTAGTAGTAAATCAATATTTAGATTTTTAATTAACATATCCTCAGTAATCTCTTTGTCAGCTATCTCATGTATACATTTACTAAACTCCTTTTGTTTGTCCTTTTTAATGGTAAAACCCGCAGCTAATTCATGACCTCCATATCTTTCTAAATACTTCTCACATTTAGAAAGTGCATTAGTTATATTAAAGCCAGCTATACTTCTAGCAGAGCCCTTAATACCATCAGCACTCTTGCTTCCAACAAGAACAGGTCTATGATATCTCTCATTTAGTTTTCCTGCAATTAACCCTACTATACCCTCATGCCAATCATCTCCTACTACAAAGAGAATTTTCTCTTTACTGTCTTTAATAATTTCCAAAGCCTGGTCTAAGCCATTTTGGGTCATTTGTTGTCTCTGGAAATTAGTTTCATTAAGAATTTCAGAAATACTTCTACAAACCTCCTCCTTTTCACTAACTAAAAGTTTAACAGCATCTAGTGGTGACCCTATTCTTCCTACAGCATTAATTCTAGGACCAAGTATATATCCTAGATGGTAACTATCAATTTCCCCTATCTCCAAACCTGATACTTTAATTAACTCCCTTAAGCCTGTTCTTGTTCCTTTCCTCATTTGTTGAATACCATATTTAACTACAACTCGATTAACATCCAAAAGAGGCATTAAATCGGTAACTGTAGCCATAGCTACAAGATCTAAACCCTTTGTATCACCATCTATCTCATACTCCATCCCTAACTCTTTTCTAATTGCTTGAATTAGTAAAAATACTACATATGTACCACAAACATTAACATTGGGATACTCATGATTAGGGTACATCGGATGAACCAGAGGATACTCAAGAGTATCATCCAAACCCTTCGGAGGTTGATGATGATCAGTAATTACAAACTCCAATCCGCTCTCCTTCATGTATGCATTGATTAACTCCCTATCTCTTACTCCACAATCTACAGAAATTAGTAAATCACCCCCCAAATCAATTACATCTTTAATGGAGGACTCTGTTAATCCATATCCCTGATTAACTCTACTAGGAATGTATGGAACAGCATTTACTTTCTTACCAAGTTTTTCAGACACCTCTTTAAAGAGGAATTCCCAAAGTAAACTCACACTACATATACCATCACAATCATAGTCCCCATGTATAACAATATGTTTGTCATCCTTTAGAGCTTTAATTATTTTCTTTGCTGCTGACTTAGAATCAAACAGTAAGTTAAAAGGGGGAATATCTTTTAAACTGGAATTGAGAAACACCTCTTTCTCTATTCCTCTACTATCTAAAATATATCCAACGATATCTTCTGAAACTTTTTTTCTGGGTAATACCCATTTGCTCTTACTCTTAAGACTCATCTTTACTATACTGCTCAATTAAATCCCAACTAAAACCCTTTCTAAGTAAAAAGTTAACCATCTTCTGATCTTTAATATCAAATACCCTACCCCTATATCTTTTCTCAAAACTATTCCTTAAAATATCAAGTTCATCTACAACCTCTTGCTCACAAACTGTATCTGCAATCTCTCTACTTACTCCCTTTGAGAGTAACTCTCCAATTAAAACACTCTTACCTCTAGGTTTACTCCTTAATCTTGATTGAACAAACATACGTGCAAAGTTCTCATCATCAATATATTTGTACTTCTTTAATTTAGAAACAATCTCCTCAAAAAAGATATCCCACTCAAGATTAATATCCTGCTTAAACCAGATATCCTTTTTCTTAAATTTCAAATTCCTTAAATATCTTAATACCTGGAACTCTGTTTTGGGAGAATGGGAAAGATACTCTGTTACTCTAGTTAGAAATCTACTCATTAAATCAGTTTGAACAATCCTCTCCAAAGTATGCTCATCTACATTCAAACCCTCATAGAGGTTCTCTTTGGCAAGCGTATCTAAGGATATACCACAGAAGAACTGCTCATCAATATATATATTCACCCTGTTAGGGTCTCTCTTTTGATACTCTATTTTTGTTACTCTCATCTACTTCATTTTAACACGAACAGCTTTCTCAATCTCATCTCTTAATTTCTTGTCTTCCTTAAGAAGTGTAACTGTAGAATCTCTACCCTGTGCTAACTGTTTCTCTCCATACTTAAACCAAGCACCTGATTTCTCTACAATATTTAAGGTAACAGCAGCATCCAGTATACTACTCTCTTTGTCAATACCATATGGATATATCATATCGAAAGTAGCCTCTTTAAATGGTGGAGCCATTTTGTTTTTAACAACCTTAACTACTCTAGTATGACCAACTAAATTACCTTCTCTCATAATCTTGTCTCTTTGTCTAATATCCATTCTAATGGATGCATAGAATTTCAATGCATTCCCCCCTGTAGTTGTCTCTGGATTACCAAACATAATCCCTATCTTCATCCTTAACTGGTTTAGAAATATTATGGTTGTACCTGCTTTACCTGCAATAGCTGTAATTTTTCGAAGTGCCTGAGACATTAATCTAGCCTGTAGACCCATATGACTATCACCCATCTCCCCCTCTATCTCTGCACGAGGTGTTAGTGCTGCTACAGAATCAACAACAATAACTCCAAATGCAGCAGACCGTACCAATGTCTCAAGAATCTCTAAAGCCTGTTCTCCAAAATCAGGCTGAGATATATACAATTCATCAATATTTAGGCCGATATTTTTAGCATATGTAGGATCAAAAGCATGTTCTGCATCTATGAATGCAACAGAGTCCCCCTTCTTTTGAGCCTCTGCAAGTATATGTATAGCTAAAGTAGTTTTTCCTGAAGACTCAGGACCATATATCTCAATTATCCTCCCCTTAGGAACACCCCCTATACCCAATGCCATATCTAAAGAAAGTGCTCCAGTAGGTATGACCTCAGTCTCAATTCTTTCCTTACTCCCTAATTTCATAATTGAACCCTTACCAAACTGCTTCTCTATTTGAGCTACTGCTACATCAATAGCTTTACTTTTTCCAGAAGAAGCACTTACTTTTACCTCTTTAGTCGTAGATACCATAGTAAATTACTATATTAACTTAAATACATATCCTAAGCATATCAAAGGGATACTTCTTAGTCAAAAAATACAGTATATATTAATGAAAACTAAACAATTAGAAATGAGGATATATTCCTTACAAGCTCACCCCTTAGTTTATCATCCTCCCTAATATATCTTGCTATCTCTAGTTGAACAGATGGGACCCTTAACTTATCAGCAACATACTCTCCAAGTGTCTCCTGCAAATCATCAGGACATCTAAATATACAAATATTAATACCCCTAAGTTTACCCATATCTATTGCTTTCGAGATATCATTAGCTAAAAGAATTGAATTGAAAAATTTTGTAGGATAGTAGATACCAATATCATACTTATATTCATCCCGAAGACCGTGAATATCTATGAATTTCTTAATCTTTTCTTTCTGTATAATATCAGCTACCTTAGATTTATATGGATTATCTTTTAATTTATGCCAATTAGGATCATATGCTGTCTCCTGATTTTGAATCACGCCCCATGCAGCTGTTCGAACTGTTACATCCTCTACAATCCTATCTGTAAATTGCTCTCCCCACTTGTATGACATTGTTAAAGAAGGTCTCCTGTGAGGATATACATGTGGTGCAGATATACATACTGGAATACTGCCTTGTATGACTTTAATCTCTGATTCTTCTGGCATATTTAAGGGTATCATATTCTTACCAATTTTCATATATCCGTATTATACAAGCCCATACCCCTATTGATGTAACTAATATGATGTGGTAGATTAAAATAATAAATTATATTTTTCTAAAAATGGTAAAAAGAAAACCATTGCTATTCTCCCTTGTAATTATGTTATTTCTGTTGCCAATATCTTTTGCTTTCGCGCAAGAAGATTCTACAATGGATTATGAGGTAACAACATATGAGGATGATATCGATTACGAATTGTTTGACGAGGAGTTCGCAGATACTATTGAAGATATGTATGAGAACGCTCCAGACGATATGTTAGTATCACCAACACCAGAGGAGATATCAAAAGAAGGAGTATTTGCAATTTTAGCAGGTATGGGAATACTAATGATTTTCCCACTTCTCATCTCCCTTGCTACTTACATATTTTCATCCTTAGCACTAGCTAAGATTGGAAATGATTTAGGATACAAAAACTCTTGGTTTGCATGGATACCTTTACTAAGTACCATTATGCTAATGCAACTGGGAGAGAAGAGTGCTTGGTGGATATTAGTACCATTTGTAGGACAGATAATGATGATAATTGCAATTATGAGAATTACTGAGCGAAGAGGATATGACAAACTATTAGGTCTAATAGTATTAACTGGTATAGGTGCATATGTATTACTCTATCTTTTAGCATGGAGTCCAAAAAATGCTACAACCCCAATACAAGCAAATACAACGACACCTGTGCAACCGACTACACCAACACAGATGTAATACATTGAAACAAGGTAGGGGATTAAGAGGGCTTTTTAGCCCTCTTTGCCTTCATCTATTAAAGGTATCTGAGTACTTAAATTAGTACCACCCTCTAACTTAACTAAATCCATCTTTCTTCTCATCTGATTTACTCTAGTAGTAGTAACATCTGAATACTGTTTTTGAAGTTGATCAATCTTAACCCCTACTTTGTCAAACTCATCACTAAACTTGTCAAATTCCTTCTCTACTGCTTGGACATGTCCTACAATTTTAAAAATATTTTCCTGTACTCTAAAATTCTCGTAAGCCTGTTTAACCATACGAAGAATAGCAGTGAAACTAAAAGGACCAGCAAGAACAACCTTCTTACTCATAGCGTCCTCCCATATACTTGGCATCTTGTCATATATGAAGGAGAAAATCATTTCATTAGGAATAAAGAGAATTACAAAATCAACAGTCCTGTCTTCTGGACTAATATACTCCCTAGTAGTAACCTGTTTAATCTTGTCCTTAATATCCGCCTCAAACTCCTTCATATATCTCTTTTTAGCATCACTATCATCTGTTTCAGTCATTCTTTGAAGTGCAGAGTAAGGGAATTTTGCATCAATATTAATCTTAGTCCTATCTGGTAAATATACAGTAAAGTCAGGCCTTGCCCCATTGTCACTTTCTTGTCTAGTATAGTTTTCTCCTACTACAAAACCAGCCATTTTAAGTAAATCATCAGCAACTTGCTCTCCAAATTGACCCCTAAGCTGATTGTTAGAAAGAACCTTCTTTAAATTCTCAGTACTAACAGATAACTGTTCAGTAATCTTTTTGTATTCATCTAGTGAATTCTTTAATGCAGAGAAAGAGTTAATCCTTTCTTTGTCTGAAACCTCTAACTCCTTTTTACTCTCTTTCAAATCTTCCTGAATTACCTTTACCAACCTCTCAATCTCCTCTCTTTTGTTCTCTAAATCTATCCTACTCTTATCTGACTGTGCTCCAAGTTTTTGATCAGCCATTCTAACCAAGCTCTCATTAGCTTGATCTAGAATATTTGGCATAATCTCATTTAGTTTAGCAGAGATAGTTTCAGTAATATCCTCACTCTGTTTACGATTACCCTTAAAGAAGAAGTAAAAGATACCTACTCCTAACAGTAATCCTCCAATTAATCCTATTGCTAACTCCATAATGGTAAAATGTTTAAAATTATTGTATTCTCATTTATTATACATTATGAACCTTAGTAAACATATTACTCAAAACAAAACCTTTCTTAATCATATATTGATAACGCTAGTTATTGGAGGAGTTATTCATTTCCTTAACTACCTCTTTAATATATATTTAGCTAGAAATCTAGATACAACTAATTTCGGTTTCTACAATGCTGTAATTGGAATAGTTACATTAATACAGATACCAACAGTCGCAATTCAAACTGCAGTAACTAAGAAAGTAGCAAGTAAGAAAAATTTTGATCTAAGTACCTTTAAAAGAAAGTCTACTTTACAGCTTGTATTGATTGGGGGAGTAATCTCAGTAATATTTCTACTCTTTGGTAATCAAATTGCAGATATTGCCAATATCCCACAAGGTCATATCTTACCTCTCTCCTTAATCGTGTTCGTATCAATAGTAAGTCCAGTAGCAAAAGGATTCTTACTAGGATTAGAGGAGATACTCTCTTTCAATATGGTCTTGTTAGCTGAAACACTCCTGAAGTTCGTAATTGGATATATTGCACTACAGTCAGGCTCTGACCTTACCCTCATCATACTCTCATTCTCATTACCTGTACTCTTGACTACAGCTATTGTACTTCCCCTTACCAAAACAAAAAGTAAAATTCAAATTAAAAAGAGTCTTAAACTAGATTACAAACAAATCTCCTTAATATTTTTAACCTTCTTTCTACTTAATGTACCCTTTACAATGGATCTAATACTTGTAAACCCTGAAATTAGGGCATCATATGGAGCTCTTTCATTGATTGGAAAGATTGTTTACTTTGCTTCTGTCACCATTGCTACTGTAATGATTTCAAAACTATCAAACAGTGAAGAGAAATCTAGAAGAAAAAACCTCTTAATATCACTTTTCTTCTCTACTGGAATTGGAGGAGGTATAACTTTGATGTATTTCTTTTTTTCCAATGAGATTGTAAATCTTGTATTCTCTGGAATGTATCTTGATATTGTTAAATATGTAGTTCCCTATTCAATAGCTATGATTGTATACGCAATATCATACATGGTCATAACCTCTGAATTAGTAAATGACTCATATATCCATATACTTTTCTTAATATCCATTTCCATACTACAGGTTGTATTGTATAATGTGAATAATACAACTCTAGACGATGCTTTCATCAATCAGGTTGGAGTTTTTGGAGTACTCTTTCTTTTTGTACTCACTATTTTAATTTTCAAATCATTTAAAAAACATGGCCGCAAAAAAGACATGTAGATTAAAAAAGGGATGGGAAGATTTCAAATCTTTTGCACTTAAAGACAGTGTAATATCTCTTGCAATTGGTGTAATCATTGGTGGTGCACTTAAGGGATTAATTGACTCCTTAGTAAATAATGTATTTACTCCTCCAATTGGTTTCCTAACTGCGAAATTAGATTTTGAGCAACTTTTCTTTACATTAGGAAAAACTCAGTACGAGACATTAGCCCAAGCTCAAGCTGAAAATGCAGTTGTAATTCAGTATGGTTTAGTACTCAACGCAATTTTCTCCTTCTTCATAACTGCTCTGGTACTCTTTTTTGTGAGCAAGACTGCTGCGAAGGCATCAGAGAAAAAGAAGAAAGAGGTAAAGAAAACTACTAAACAGTGTCCCTACTGCATGTCAGAGATTGATCTTAAGGCAAAAAAATGCCCTTTCTGTACAAGTAGTATTAAATAGTTGGGTACTGATTGGACAATAGTAGACTCGAACTACTGACCCCTACAATGTGAATGTAGTGCTCTAACCAACTGAGCTAATTGTCCTGAGAAGGGGTAGGAGGAGTTCTATTAGGATCTCCCTGTGTAACCTCTTTAGATGGGCTTTTAATACCATTAAGAACATTCCACATAATATATCCACCTAAAAGAAGAATGAATATTAACAAACCTGAAGTAAAATCCCCTAGAAACATTGCAACAATGCTAATAACTAGAGCAACTCCTGCAGCTATTACATATTTCATAAGGTTCATATCTAATATACTTTCAACTTATTTATTCAGTATATTACAATTAATCAATTTAGACAATTTTCTTAAATTGATATACCATCTACATACATAATATGACTTTTAAAGAATATGGAACCTATAGGCCCAATCGAAGAAGAAGAAGAAGAAAATGACGAAGTACTAACCACTTCTGAGGTTAAACAAGAAAAAAAGAAGGACCCAAGAAGATATGAAGAGATCTTTGTTGGCAGTTTTACACAAGCAGTAGAGAAAATTGAAAAAGATACTGTATTTAATGACAATGAGTTTAATTTCTGTTTACTAGATATCGATGGAGTGTTGTTTGAAGATAATAGGGTTAAATTACCAATTCTAAGTCATAAAGTAGAACCTGAAATTACACAGGAAAACAGAGATTCATTTAATAGACTACTATCCATTACAGGAGATAGGTTAGCAATATCAACAAACAGAAGTGAGAATGAAACACATATATTTAATAGTAAAAGGGTTTTAGAAGAGGTTGAGGATATGGTTAAATCATCTTCACATAAAGCACTTCTCTTTACTGGGCTCTTTAAACAGATTCCGGGTCTTACAGTAGAAAATATATCAGATATACATAGGGATAACGATTTAGAATTAGAGAATTGGTCTGATTTTAAAGTAATGAAACCAAGAATAGATGCCCTAGTACAATATATTGGGAAATTAGCCACAGAGAAAGAATACCCTAAATACAACCTTACATCCATAGAGGATTGGAGTGTTGCATCCCTCAATAGGAGAACCTTTTTAAGGTATGTAACTAGAAGATTAAGAAAAGAGTATGCAATTGATATCCGAAATATACAAAATTTTGTTATACAAAGGTAAGAGAATTTACTCCTTATACTCCTTTAATATTGTATTCCCTAATTCAATCAGGAAATCTTTCTTAACATTCTTTTCTTTAAATCGATCGTAGTGATGTCCGAATGTCTCATCCTTAAATAACTCATTTCTAAATACAACCTCCTTACTATACCTAGGCCATACATGAAAGTGTAAGGCCTCAGGATTATTCTTGTTCTTTTCCTTGTACTGATTATTCATCAGACATGCCCAATTAAAATTGGTAGTACCAAATACTTTCCTCAAAGCTCTTTCATAACTACTAATTAATGAAAATAGTTCTAGAATCTCTTCTTCACTTAATTCAGATATATGTTTTTTAGAAATTTCTCTTAATTCAATACTTGCTCTACCAAGATAGTATTGATTCTCCCAAAGAGTTATTAACCAGTATTTTCTCTGTGTAAGAATAATTTGGTTAGGATACAGGGGGTGAGATTTAAAAGACATATTCTAATATTTATTCAAAAAAAATGGGCGATATAGGATTCGAACCTATGACCCCTTCGGTGTAAACGAAGTGCTCTAGCCAGCTGAGCTAATCGCCCTAAACAGTGTGTATTTTAGCAGAAAAACCCCATTTATTCCAACTCTTCGTCATATACCAACTGTAAATGAGTATTGTTAGAATCTGTAAATACATGGCATTTGGCTCCTAAAACACCCTCCTCTTCCTTCTCCATTTCTATTGGAAATGTTACTCTCCTAATATCTTCATTACACTCATATTCATATACATCTAATGTCCCTACACTCATACAGTTACTGTTTTGTGCAAGTAGTATTGCTTCAGATATAAACATATCACCACACATTGCATCTCTGTAAGAAAGTACCCTAGCAGTAGGTTTGAACCCATTTAAAATTTTTACAAAACCAAATATAAACATAGCAAGGAAAACAAATATCAAAATAGGCATAAACTTTCTTTCTCTACCCATAGCCATGGCAGTAATTACTCAAGTAAAAAAGAATGCCGAGGACAGGAGTTGAACCTGCACGAGAGTATAAGTCCCACTACCACCTCAAGGTAGCGTGTCTGCCAATTTCACCACCTCGGCGTAACAGTATTCTATCAAATTCCCCACTCTTTTAAAATATTACTTGTACAAATGTATACTTTGTGCCAAAATCAAGTATTAAATTACTTTCAAAAATATATGAAGATTAAAAATATTAAAGCTATAGAAATATTGGATTCTAGAGGTATCCCCACTATATCAACTGAGATAGAACTTTGGAGTGGAGACATTGCAAAAGGAGATGTCCCATCAGGAGCTTCTACCGGAAGTAGAGAAGTATTGGAGTTAAGAGATGGAGATAAAAGTAGATACCATGGTAAGGGGGTATTAAAAGCAGTAGAAAATGTAAATACAGTAATAAAGAAAGCTGTTGTTGATAAAGAGTTTGAAAGCCAGAAACAGTTTGATAATCTTCTAATTTCCCTTGATGGTACTGATAACAAAACTAAACTCGGAGGAAATGCAATCCTTTCTTGCTCTATGGCTTTTTGTAGAGCAGCAGCGCAAAGAGTTGGAATAGAACTTTATGAATACTTAGGAATGATATATTGGGAGAAAGAATATTCTGTAAGTAAATTTAGATTACCAAGACCTCAGCTATTACTTCTTGAGGGAGGAAAACATGGTAACTGGGCAACAGATATTCAAGAGTATATGGTTGTTCCAAAAGCAGGATCTTTTTCAAATTTCTCAGAGACATTAAGAGCAGGGAGTGAAATCTTCCATACAATACATGATATTCTTAATGAGAAGGGGTACTCTGTGGGTGTTGGGTATGAAGGTGCTTTTGCACCAAAAGAGTTTAAATCTAACAAAGAAGCTTTAGATGTCTTACTTGAGGGTGTAGAGAAAGGTGGATATAAAGATAAATTTGAGATTGCTCTAGATGTTGCAGCAACAGAATTCTTTAATAAAGAGAATAAACAGTACGAACTCGTAAGAGAAAACAAATCTATGGACGGACTTGATTGGTTAGAGTTACAAAAAGAGTGGTACTCAAATTATCCAATGTTTTCAATTGAAGACCCTATGGATGAAGATTCTTGGGATGATTGGGCAGTATTTACCTCTGAATTAGGAAATAGCTTACAAATTGTAGGAGATGATTTACTAACTACAAATACAAAACTGATTCTAAAAGGTATAAATCACAAATGTATGAACGCTGTATTGATAAAATTAAATCAGATAGGGACCGTTACTGAAACACTAGACGCTATTAGATTAACAGTAGATAGAGGTATGAATGCTGTAATTTCTCATAGAAGTGGTGAAACTAATGACTCCTTTATTTCTGATTTAGTAGTAGGAACACCTGCTCAACAATCAAAATTTGGAGGCTTAACAAGAGGGGAAAGATTGGCAAAATACAATAGATTACTTGAGATTGAAAAAATTTTAAACCTGTAATTTTTTACAATGATAATCTAGGATCTCTATCTACACTTTCTATGTCTTCCTTTTTTGTTAGATATTTATCTTGTAATATGTTTACATATCCTGCTATCCCTATCATAGCAGCATTATCGCTTCTATATGCTATCTCTGGATAGTAAAAGTTTAAACTATACTCCTTTCCTAACCTACCTACACTTCTAAGTATCTCCTCACTATTAAATACCCCTCCTCCTACAAATATGGATTTAACCTCAGGAGTTTTTTCTATTGCAAGTTTAAGTTTAATAATTACAGAATCAATAATTGCATCTACAAATCCTCTTGTAAAATCATATATCCATTCTCTTTCAGGTATACCCTTCTCTCTTAACTCTTTAGCTTTGTAAAGTGCTGCTGTTTTAATACCCGAGTAACTAAAATTCAAATCTTTAGAATTTTTCATTGGAGTAGTAAATACAATATTTCCTGATTTACCCCTTTTTGCAAACTCTGAAACAACAGGTCCTCCTGGATAACCAAAGTTTAATATTCTTCCCACCTTATCAAACGCCTCCCCTGCTGCATCATCTAATGTTTGTCCTAATTTTTTGTACTTACCAATCTCTTTAATATATATTATCTCTGTATGCTTTCCTGACATTAAAAGTGCTAAGGCAGGGAAAGAATCAATTAATTGCTCGTTGCTAACTAAACCATTACCTTTTGAATTAAGAAGTAGAGATGAGAACATATGTCCTTCCATATGGTTTACAGGAACAAATGGTTTGTTGTATCTTAAAGCTAACTCTTTTGCATATTTAATACCTACTTCAAGGTCAATTGCTAAGCCAGGACCAGTTGTTACTGCAATGTAATCTACATTGTTAATCATTCCAGGATTATTCTGTAATGCCCTATTGTAAACCTCATCAATATTTTGCTCATGAAGTCTCTTTGCTAAATCTGGAACAACTCCACCAAACTGCGCATGTAGTTCTGTTTGAGATGATAGCTCACTAGAAATAACCTCTCTACCTCTAAGTAAGGCAACCGAAGTGTCATCACAACTAGTATCTATACCTAGTATTAATGGTTTTAGTTTTAATATTTCTTTAGTTAGTACCATATATTGTAATCTTTCTTTGCTCTAATGAAATATATTCAAAAGATATTTTATACATAGGGATATTTTTTTTAGAGCAAATACTTTCAATCTCTTGATAGAATTTATCGGCCCACTCTATTACTACAATCCTACCTTCATCTAAATGCTCCACCAAGCCCGACCTATTAAACTCTTGCTCATCATTTAATCTCCATGTATCCATATGAGCAAGTGTATTACCATCATATTTGTATTCATTGATAATGGTATATGTAGGAGAGTTGATAATATCCTTACTTCCTAACTCTTTACCAATACCCTTTGTAAACTGTGTTTTACCTGCACCTAACTCTCCACTTAATGCTACTACTACACTCCCTTCTAAGTATTTAAGATACTCTTTTGTAAACCATTTACCAAAATCAGATGTTTCTTCTGGAGTTTTTGTAACTCTTTCTTCAAGCAAAGTACTTTTTAATACAGCATCTTCAAATCTTATCTTTCCCTCCCTTAAAATGGTTAAAGTATTTAATGTTGTATCAAGTATCGTAGATGGGGAGTTCTTAGGTAACACTCCATCATCTATATACATTGATATTAAGGATTCACTTTTTTTAGGTAAATCCTTTATTAATTGATCTATACTGTAAGGATGGGGTCTGTATGATACATTTGCAGATGTAGCTGTAATTGGTCTAGCAAATTCTTTGATGAGTTTAACAACAAATTTGTAGTCAGGTATTCTTACCCCTGTACTACCCTGCTTAGACACTACTGGAGGCTCAAGGATACCCTTGCTTTTAGAAACTACTGTAATTGGTCCTGGTAAGTAGTTCTTGTATATATTTAATGCCATTTCATTTAAAGATACATACCTTTTAGCCATATCAATGTCTGATACTGCGATTGATATTGGTTTAGATCCTCTAAATGTTTTGTATGAGAGTAATTTAGCTAATGCTTTACTGTTTGTTGCATCAGCTGCTACTCCGTAGCATGTTTCTGTAGGATATACTAGAAGCCCTCCATCATTTAGTACTTTAATACAATCTTTTATAACCTCTCCCTCGTTATTGTTAGTCAATTTCACTCTTTTCATGATACAATTATACCCTGAATATGAATATATTTCATATTTACGATATAACTTGAGTATTTATATATTATGGAAGTACATGTAACAGACAAAGATTTTCAAACAGAGGTATTAGATTACAAGGGAGTAGTACTAGTAGATTTTTGGGCACCATGGTGTGGACCTTGTAGAATGTTAGGTCCAGTAATAGAGGAACTATCAGAAGAGGTAAAGGAGAAGGCAAAAGTATGTAAGATGAATGTAGATGAGAATATGGAATTTCCTCAGAAGTATGGGATTATGAGTATTCCTTCTGTTTTACTTTTTAATGATGGGGAATTAGTTGAAACTATGATTGGTTTACAAACTAAAGAAGCTTATATTGAGGCAATAGAGAAGTATCAGTAATTGATATTTTAGTGTATGTTTGATATACTTTTTTGATTATTTGGGGTGGTAGCTCAACTGGTTAGAGCTTTGCACTGTCACTGCAAAGGTTGCGGGTTCGAGTCCCGTCCACCCCGCCATATTCAACATGTTCCAACAAGACCCGTCCACTATCTCTAGGAATCCCTTGGCTGCTTCATTATTTACCCCTTAAAAAGTTAATTATCAATTTCACATCCTGGTGGATGAAAATATCCATATTTTGAGCAGTTTTTACTACCCCACGGTTCGAAGGTAGAAGCCTTTTGTGGTACGGCGAAAAAATGTTCAACCAATACTACTAAATATGAACAGTTATTCATTCTTATCCTTATAATATCCAATCCTTTGTAATAATAAATACCATCTTTCAAAAAATGTCATAAAATGCCTTTTATCTATTTTCTCTACATCTTTACCCATAAATCTCTGTAAAAGTATTAATACTTTCTTTATCGTAGGCTTTGCAAAATACTGCGCATTAATTGTTGCATACTTCATAACATCTACCTTTCCTAGAAAACATGTTAAACGAAAACTCTCTCGATCTTCCTCACTACACTCTAGAAGATATCTTGAAACTTCTTGTAATCGATGGTTCCCATCTAATATATTTCCAACCTTCAGTAACCCTCTTTCTAATTCTTCTTGTTTAAATATAGGGAAAAATATTAAAGGAGGATCTATTTCACCCTTTCTGATTCTTTCTTCAACCTCTTGTTTGTCAAAATGAGAAGTAAGGATATCCTGAACCCATATTCTTGCCTCCTGTGGTATGTTTCCTTCTCTCTCAATAACTTCTTTTGCAACACCTCCTAGTGTTACATGTCTACCACAGGCCTTCCAGAATATATATGCAGGTGCTACTGTTTGTGAAGATTCTACAAATGTTTGTAATCTTAAAATATCGTCGGCATTCATCTCAACTATTGACCAATCTTCAATTCCGAGCTTTTCAAAACTATATTGTTTGCCATATCCCTCTTCTTTCTGAGTTTGAATATGATGATTATATTCATATATCGCACTCTGAGATATTTCAGGTATTATTGTTTCCATACGTTATTATATCAAGAATGAGACATTTTATTCCCCCTTTTTATACTGTCTTATTTGTCTCATTTTAGGTTCCAGACGTGTATGTCCCGCCATTTTCAAAATGTTCCAACAAGACCTGTCCACTATCTTTTAAAACCCTTATGGGGATTGAGTTATTTTGACTCTAAAAAGAGAAGTTCTCAAAAGTAAGGCCAGGGGGATGAAAATATCCCCGCTAACTATATACTGCCCCTCATATTTAAATACACCCTACCGTGATCTCTTGAGAAACTAACCACAACATTATACCCATCCTCTACCCAACTCATACGACCAGTACTATTATCAAACTCATACTCATCCTTACTGCTGTACAATCCTTGGTATTTAGCAATCAATACAGCAAACTCATCAACATCATCTATGCTATCCCCATCAATATCTCCACTATCTAATACTGTAAAATATTTTGTATATTCTGTTTGACCACCAGACTGATTAAGTAAACCATACGAATTCTCGTGTTCTACAAACATACTATCTTCTTCAAACAGATTAGGGAATGTTTCGAAGTAGGCATTCTCTTTAGTAACTTCATTTTTGGGGAAATATACTTGAATATATCCCGTATCATCAGAATCATAATGCGCAGCAGTAACTCTGTACTTATCAATATTTCCCTTTACCATATTAGGCATGGGATACTCATCTACAATCTCCTCATCAAAGAGATTCTTGTAGTATTCTAAAAATTCTGTCTGAGATGCTTGAGTGTAGAAAACTATATTGAAATAGCTGAACTCTTTATCATCAAAAACGGATATATTTTTTAAATCCCAATTATTATATAGCTTACTAGAACTAACCTTAATCATTTTATACAATGGTACTTGCCCTATTGGATATTTATCCAAAAGAAAATCCATTTCCTGATTATCTATTACGGTATTTTCTTTACTCTCCTTCTTACTCTCAGAAGAGTCATTTTCAAAATATTTTACTGAGATTACGATTAGAGCAATTATTACTACCCCTATTAGAACATATATTAGATATTTAGATTTGTTTTTCATAGCTAAAATATATTTAAATGTATTTATTAGATTGAGATATGTTCCAATTATAGCATCTTTTTATGGTCAAAATTTATACGCCCTTGAAAAAATTCTTACTCTGACACAATTTCATTTCTTAACTCTTTAATTTCATTCTGAACTTGATTAAACCTTGAGGGAAAACTTAGTTGGGTAATGATTGCTACGGTAATAATTCCAATAATAAAAAAGATAAATATAATAAGAAATATAGCAATTAAATTAAATCTAACCCAATACTTACCTTCAGGAGTTACACCAATCCACATAGATGCCTGCCCATTTAATTTTAATAACTGCTTAAAATCTTCAGACTCAATGTCTTTTAAAGAAATGGCCTTACTTTCTGAAGTTGCTCCTTTACTTCTAAGGTACTGCACTGCAGGTAATATATTTGACCCTGGCCCCATATATGTATAGTGATTATTACTCATTCGTAAATTGAATTAAGTTATTACGAAAGTTTAGCATACAATGTCTCTTTTGTCTCATTGCCATTTACAAAGGTACCAGACGTGTATGTCCCGCCATTTTAAACAAATGAAATACTCTATTATAAATATTTATGATATAATTAAATATGAATAAAAATAACCAATATTATTTCATTGACCTTAATGTAATTACTATGAAGATAGTTAATTGGGGTATATCTAATACTGCAACACTAACAGGAGAGACCTCAGATAAGGATGTTCATAGGATATTCCTAACAAAAGGTCAATACAATAAAGTAGTAAAGTACCTTAAATAAAGATTCTGTACCAGACGTGTATGTCCCGCCATTTTCAACATGTTCCAACAAGACCCGTCCACTATGTTTTAAAACCCTTATGGGGATTGCGTTA
>CAZZPP010000004.1:0-83849 GCA_964655705.1 uncultured Candidatus Saccharibacteria bacterium
CAACGACCTTCAGGTTATGAGCCTGACGAGCTGCCACTGCTCTACCCCGCGATATCAGTAAACAGGATTATACTCTAAAGTACTCTTCTTTTCAAACTCCAGAAATGATGAAATTTATCCAATCATTAATATTACTACCCTGTTCATAAATGGGTTCTATCTTAGGATTAACAAGACTATTTACCTCTCTCTTTGCTAATTCTAAAGTGGTATCAGGTATAACAAAAACAACCTCTTCTTTACCACCAAAATTCAATCTGTCTCTAGCCTCTTTCTCTAAATACTTATCTGTAGACATATCCTTAATCCCTATAGATAGGTGTAAATTCTCTAATCTTAATTCCTGGACCTCTCTTTCAGCCTTCTTAAGAAAATCTACCTTTTTTATTGTTAAAATAATGGAATTAGTAATTGAATAGAATATTATCCCAGAGACTATTAAGGAACCCAATTTAAAAACAAAAGAGTTTGAAATTTTTGATAACTCTATCCCACTTGTACTATTTACAACCCTATCTCTGTTTGTAATATTAATTCTTCTATCCATAGAAAAATATTATCAGAATAATAAAAAGTATTCAAAGTAACACTGTAGTTTTTATTATTGATATTTATAATTGAGTAGTGCTATAATCTCATAGTTTATATACTAGGTCATTTTAAATTAGGTAACATTAATACATTGGAAAGAATAACAAATCCTCAATTTGCTAAATACCAAGAAAACTTCGCAAATGAATTAAGGGATAAAGGTAGGTCTGAAGCCACTATTATTGCCTATGCGAAAGATATTGAACAGTTACTAAACTTCTTTTCTACAAAGGGGATTCCTAAAATAAATAACACTTCAATAGTTGACCTAGAAGCATATAAGAAACACCTACAGGACAACAACTATACGCCCAAGAGTATATCTAGAAAGATTAATAGTACAAGAACCTTCTATAGGTACTTACTTGAAAATTCCATAATTACTGACAATCCTGCGGAGAAATTAGCACATCCTAAATTTGAGACTAAACCTCCTAGAGTTCTTTCTGAGATGGAGTATAGAGCTCTTAGAGATGTTAGTAGAGTTGATATTAGGTTGTATTCCATAGTTGAGGTCTTACTTCAAACAGGTATTAGGATTGGTGAATTAGCATCTCTCTCAATAGATGATTTAAGGAAATCAAAAGAGGGAGTAGATTTCTTGTATATAAAGGCATCAGGTAGTCACCTAGCAAGAAAGGTACCTGTTAACAAATCAGCAAAGAAAGCTATTGATGAATATATTAATATTAGGCCTGAAACAGAGGATGATACTCTCTATGTTACTAAGAATGGTAGACCTCTACTTGTTAGAAATATTAGGACTACAATAGATAAGGCATTCGAAAAAGCAGGTATTAAAAATGCTAAAGTAAATGACTTAAGAAATACCTTTATTGCTCACCATCTTGCTAATGGCGTAAGCCTAGTAACAGTATCAAAGTTAGTAGGACACAAGAGATTATCTACTACAGAGAAATACTTAGGATTAATAGATAATAACAAACCAGAAGCAGAGAAAAGTCTTAAGGATCTATAGACTAACTATGTTTGATTCTTCAAGTAACTGATAACTCTCCATCGAAGAAGTTCGTACCTTGCTTTAGTATCAGGATAACTCAATACATACTCTCTATCCCTAATTACGCACTCCTGTATTAAAGGGATATCATCCGTATATTTAAACTGAGAACCTGTCAAATCAATCTCACTTCCATCAAACAATCTATTCCAATAATGAGAACCCCCTTTACTTGTAGGGCATCTAAGTAGTTCTCATCCTAGTAAGTTTTGAATTACCAATGCAGTTACTGCACATTGATTAAGTTCTGGGCACTTTTCACTCCATTCTCCATTCGCAGTTTCTTGGTCCCATGATTCACGTAGGGCTTTGGATATATCTAGAATATTTCCCAAATTTTCTTTCTCTAATTCGACCACCAAGTAGATCAAAAAATATAAATGGGAGTAGATGGAATCGAACCATCGACCACGGCTTTATAAGAACCGCGCTCTAACCGACTGAGCTATACTCCCATAAACAAATGATTTTACCAAAAACAACTGAAATATGCACTACTAGAAGTCTATTGGAGGAAATCCAGAGGGATTATTAGATGGTACTTCCTCTTTCTTGTCTAGCTCTGCCCTCCTGTTAATATCCATATTCACAATATTAATATCTCTACCATATTTTAATCTGGAAATCTTCTTAACAATATCCATTACTTGGGGATTAACCTTCATATCAAAACCTGTCTCTTTAACAAACTTAGGCCCATATCTAGTATCCAATGAAAATGGGCTAGGATATGCATTGTTATTTAACATTTTCACATAGTAATGAGCTAAGCTCTGATTAATAATATCTGTAGCCTTAACATATGTCTCAAACTGTGGTTCTAGAAACTGTGCATCTTCATTACTACATCTAGTTATGAAGAGGGAACCAACATTACCAAATACTGCACTCTTAATATTTTCAGGTAATTGACCAATATACTGATGAGCAAGGGTAAGATTTAACCTATACTTTCTTGCCTCTGAAAGTATTGATGCAAATTCATCAGTAGCAAAGTTCTGGAATTCATCTGCATAGAAGAAGAAATCCTTCCTTTGATCCTCTGGCACATCCTCTCTACTTAAAGCAGCAGCAAGTAATTTCTGAACAAGAAGTAAACCTAAAAAAGACATGTTCTCATCCCCTATTGCACCCTTAGAAAGGTTTACAATTAATATCTTCCCCTTATCCATTACATCTCTAAAATCAAAAGATGATTGTGACTGTCCAATTATATTTCTAATAGCTAAGTTGGTAGTAAACTTGTCAAACTTAGAGATGAAGTATCCTAAACTCTCAGATTTTGTTTTAGCATCTGTTTTTGCTATCTGCTCTGTCCAGTATGATCTCACCATATCATCCTTAATAACTGGTACCCATCTCTCTCTAACCCAATCCTCATCTTGTAATATACGTACAACCTCAATTAATGTAGAACCCTCTACACTCATTGCGGTTAACATGGAGTTCCTTACAGCCTGTTGCATCATAGGGCCAACATATCCCTGATTATGGGGGTCGAAGAGACGTATGAGGAGGGCTATAAAGCTGTTTACTATCTGATGCTTATGTTGCTCATTATAGTACTCCATTATATTTAATCCAAAAGGTCTCTCAAAATCCCCTGCATTAAAATATATGACATCATCTGCTCTCTCAGGAGGAATTCTCTCTAAAATCATCTCTGCTGTCTGACCATGGGGGTCTACAAAACATACTCCATCCCCATTGTAAATATCTTGTATAAGCATTCTTACCATTAGCCATGATTTACCAGTACCTGTTTGTCCTAAAATATATGAATGTCTTCTCCTATCATCCCTATTAAAACAGATAGCTTTTACTTTCTCCCTAAACACATTATTACCTACCCAAATAGTATCTTTTGAACTAATATCTGAACTAATCTCGTTACCTGCAGGAATCTCTCTTGCTAATAACCAAACGATATTCGGTGTAGTTATATCCTTATTTGGGAAGTGATAGATTGCAGTTAACTCTTCTACATTAAGAATGGTACTAGAATCTAAGGACGGTCTCCTATATGCAACATCATACATAAACTCCTTTTCTTTCTTACTACCCTTAATATCTGTTTTCTTAAACCTATTTATACCAGGATTACTATACTGATCAAAAGCACCTACTAAGTTATCTAAATGCATCTTAGCCAACTCTTTATCTGGTGCAGATGTTACTATTCTAATATCAACAGCAAAACCATTCTTTGAAACCTTCTTATTTATAGCTTCAATTTTTTCGTCACTTACATTAATCTTTTTCTTTTCTGGATCTGAATTATTATTCTGGACCTTTTTAACAAATCCCTCTCCCGATTTTTGCCATCCACTACCTGAAGGAGCTATTACAATTTGAACAATTGCACCCTCTCCTCGGGACATCTTACTCAAAGCACTCATAATATTTGCAAAGGGATCTCCAGTAAAGTCTTCAACTACTTTAATTGGACAGTAACTTTCTTCTTCTAACTGGAGCTTGGTGTATGCTATTTCACTATGTTCAGAAAATATATTGTATTCCTCTACCTTTTTTACTTCAGCATCCTGATATGAACCAAGAATCTGTTTCTCGACATGATCTCCAAATTTCCTTGGACAGTAGACATAGAACCTTATCTCTCCTGGAGTTCCAACAATCTCAAAAGTAATACTATTACTTACTGTAAACTTTTCTGCAAGACCCTTACCCTTACCACCAATACCTATGAAATTGGAGAACATTTTCTCAGCAACCCCTATCTCTGTTTCATTTCCTCTTGGTACTCTAACTTCAAAAAGAATCCAGTCTTTAGCCTTTTCATTCCTGTCTTTTCTTTTAAGTCTCTCTTTAATTTTAAGAAATCCAACTACCCCTCCAACAAATATTACTAACACAAATATTATCCATCCCCATGGGATAGAAAAAGCAGAACCGCTACTTTCTCCATACGAATCTTTAGGGTATTCAACTGAATCCCCTACTATTATGGTTTCTTCTGGCATTGGCCCTAATTGAGTATATAGATATTCTTTCATAAAAGAATGGACAGATTAACTGTATATACATAAAAGGATATCATATATGAGGCTTGTTATCGAGTAGTATTACAAAACAGGGATTTGCTCCCCAGGTCTCTTCTCTGCTATTATTTTCCTTATTTCGTCACCTGAAGTCTTAGGTATATCCACCTCACTTAAAATATTTTGAGGAGAAGTTGGAATTGTTGGTACGAAAGAGTTGCTCTCAATTGGATCAATATGAGTTTGTGAAATTGGCTGAATCTCTACTTGTGAAAAAACTGGCTTAGAAGGCACCTCAACAATATTTGGTGCTGTTTCTACTGTATTAATTTTTTCTGTATTTATTTCTACTGACATACCCTATAACATTATATCATGTATTTTCTTTTTTCTACAAGTAACTCTCTATCAAGATCTCTTTTTTTCTCATCAGCCCTTTTCTCGTATACCTTCTTTCCCCTTGCTAACCCTATCTCAAGTTTGAATATACCACCCTTTTGATATATTTTAAGAGGTATGAGAGTTAAGTTCCCCTGTCTCATTTTACTCTGTAAGTATATCAATTCCTTTCTTTTAATCAATAACTTACGAGATCTATTAGAATCATAGTCATCGGAACCATCATATTTGTATTTAGGAATATCCGTATTTATCAACCATAGCTCACCATTAAGAATTTTAACGTAGGAATCTTTCAAATTACACCTACCCATTCTTAATGATTTAACCTCACTCCCAAGTAACATTACTCCAACCTCTACTCTTTCTAGTATTTGATAATTACGAAAAGCCTTTTTATTTAGTATATCCATCCCCAATTATATCATTACAACCTTACTTTCCATATTGCAGTATCATCTAGCATATACAGGAATTTCTCATCATAGTCTACAACAATATCCTTTACATCATTCCAACCCTCTTCCTCGTATACATACTGGTTTAAAAGAAGTAACTCATTAGGATGCCTTTTCTCTCCTGACTCCATTGGTTTTTCAAACCTTAAAACCCTTCTTTTACCACTATCAAAAATATACAAACCTTTGTTAAGACTATCTACCGTATGACCACATAGTGCATTCTCAACAGGAGAATCTAATCCAGTAAGTGTAACAGGTGCATCAACCATACTTCCGGTCCCACTTACATACCTATGAATTCCATTCTCTCCTTGTGCAGTTATATATATACTCAAGTCATCAGCAAGAACATCGTTTGCTTTAATATATTCATCCCTAGATAGATATGGTGATACCAAGGAGTAACCTCCATCATAGTTAAAGGACCTTAGCAAGGAACTTTTCTCTCTATCCAAGATATATGCATTCTCATTTAAAGTTAATACTGCAAATTCTACTATCTCAGTTGCCTTCATA
Source organism: uncultured Candidatus Saccharibacteria bacterium (assembly GCA_964655705.1). Classification (GTDB taxonomy): domain Bacteria; phylum Patescibacteriota; class Dojkabacteria; order SC72; family SC72; genus UBA2259. Next base: position 5,988 of record CAZZPP010000004.1, read on the forward strand.
CTCTCAATACTTAATCCACTAAGTTTTACAAAAGGTTGAAAAGTTCCATTAGAATACGAGGATTTTAATATTCCAGAACTTAAATCTAAAACAAATATACTATCTGGTCTAGCATATACCTTAAAGGGTTTACTTAGAAGTTTGTTACTATCAGAGATTGTCTCTACCTCGCTGTTCCACAAAGATCTTAAATATACGGACTTTGTACCCTGATCTGTAATAACAAGAAACTCCTCGCCTCCACTATCCCTAAAGATTGCAATGTCCTGTGGTTTAGAATCATGGTTATATGTATATGTATTGTAATATTTCTCAATGGAGCCATCTGAAAGAGAAAGCCTCTCTCTTTTAAAAAGAGAATCCTGTAAACCAAGTACTTGGCTATTCAAATCTTCCAACCTCTTACTATCATCCTCTCTTAGGGGTTGAGGAACTTCTCCAAGATCTTTTTGTGCTTTAAAAAGAGCCATTTGAGCACTGTCCCTGTCTGTTCCTAAATTTGAATTCGCCTCCTTAAGCAATTTATCAACTGAAGTAAATATGGTGTTAGCACTCTTACTAATCTCCCTTGCTTCCTTCTGATCCAATGTAAACTTAACTCCCCCCACTACCAATACAATTGCTAGAAGTATGAAAGCGAATTGCTTAACCCTTTTGCCTCGCTGATTCTTTTCTTTGTAGCCATCAATCTTAAACTCTTTAAATTCGACTCTCTTTTTTCTTAAGTTGCTCTGTGATACCCTTGCAAAGAATTTCTTAAACCATCTCTTTTTTCCAAATCTATTTGAAAACCCATTTTTAATTTTAGACCACATTTTACTACCCAGAGAGAGAAAACCTTTAGAAGACTTCTTTATGAAAGGAAATACTTTAGAAGTACGACCCTTTACACCTGTTTTTAAAGAAGAGAACCTACTGAATACAGGAGAGAACACCTCCTTTAGATCTTTTTCATGCCTATTTGTTTTAAACACTTTTTTACTTATCTTAGATTCAGGAATATAGTCGGAGTTTGATGGCTCTAATATGGGTATGGGGTTTTTAGCTATGTTCCTTTTAATCTCGATTTCTTCATCCTGTTTAATCTTGCCTTCTGATTCTTTACTAAATACTACTAATCCACAATCATCTCCTACCTCTTTACCCAATTCATTCAATACAGAACTTACCTCCTCTACTCCTTTTGCTGATATTAATTTGGGTAAATTCTCTTTCAGGAATCCACTTGTAGAAGAAAATATTAGGTCTCCCTTCTCTATTGCTATTGCTGCAGTTTTTGCTTTTTTAGAATTTAACATCTCAAAGATGTCCACTATCCTGCCCTCTTTGTACACGTATATATCACTTTCACCCAAGACACCAATATATACACCCCCGTTGTTGGATACAAATACTGTAAAGTTAATATTTACACCATACCTTCCAATCTCTTTGTCATTTGTAATTAACTGCTTTACTCTCCTAGTTGCCTCTGTTAACCCAAGTTTCAGTGACTCATTCACTGAATCCGTTTTTGAGTACTCAAAACCATCTACTATCCCATCCCAAGCAAACTTTAATATTTTGTCCCCTGGGATCTCTATCTCTGAAGATACTAATAGTAGTCCGTACATATCTACTTGTGAATTACTTTTACCTCGAGGTGCACTCTTGTAATTAAAAAGTGCTATGTAAGAAGTCTTTAATTTAGAATTGTTTATATACTTTGAAGCAGTAATGGGCATTATTGTTATCCTAATACAATTATTATTGTTCCTAAAACGGTCATAACTAGAGATAGTAAGAGATTAATATATACTAGTACTCTTATCCTACTACTACCTTCTAATTCAATCGTATCTCTTAATATCCTAATCTTGAGAGAAAGCATTAAAGCATACAGTAGAGTACCTACTAATACCAGAATTAAAGGTATTTTCAATATCCCAATAATGTTTACTACTTGCGTAATATCAATTTTAGAAACTTTATTAAGTATATCTCCCTCCATTATATTTCCCCTTTCTTTTTCATATCAACTAAATCGTTAAGGACATCGTGTAACTCCCTTGGCCTGGGAATTAACTTAAGTCTGAAATCTATCTCATGCCCGGCAGTATCAATATCTAAGTTCCCTACATCAAATACATTACCAATCAATCCTGCAGTAGAATGAGTAACATCCTCAATCTTTTCAAGTTGAGCTTCAGAGTATGAGTGATAGAAGGCACTCTGAAGTTTAACAACCACTATCCTCCTGTCTGTAATTATGACCACTGAGTAATACCATCTAAGTATTGTAGTAACAAATATATTTAGTGCTACACCAATTCCAACAACAAAGAGTCCTAAAAACAGCGTAGGAGAGATCGAGGTCTCAAAGGTAGAAGATATGATTATGAAGAGAAATGGTAGTAACAGAAAGAGTAATACAAGTGATATTCCTGGTATATATGCTATTGGGTGCACTCTAACTAAAAGTACTACTTCCTCTCCTGGATCTTTACTGTAGAAGTGCAATTTCTTAGGAAAAACCGAAAACCTGCTAAAAGAACCCCTTCTTTCTCCATCATAGAGCCTATTCACAAATGAGCTTTTAACTCTACTGAATTTTTTTGGAATACTTCTTTTCTCCCCACTCATATTTGTAAAGAATATCACAAAAATATATAGATTAATAGTACTTTACTTCATATGGACATTAATATGTACAAATCCATTTTGTGGAATTCTTAATCGTCCTGGAGCACGAAGATTAAATACTGTCTTAAATTCATTTCCCAGTATAGTAAAGGTACCTGCGTTAGTGTAGAAGACAACTGCATTTGTAGTACCATTACTACTAGTTGCTACTACTGCAGAGATTGAGCTTACTGGTTTTGCAGCTAAGGCTTTTGCTTGAGCATGGGTATACTGGCCAACATTTGCGTGACATGCATCAACTATTGGATAAATCTTGGAATCTCCTTTACCTCCTGTTGCTTTCCAGATTTGATATATATTTAAAATATCTGCCATCTCTGCTTGTGTCATCCAAGGCTTCCTCGAACAATTTGATGCTGTATCAGAGTACCAGTTACCAGGCTCCCCCCTATACCAGATTTTGTAAAACCAGGATACCCCAGAAATACTATCCCATGCTCTACTCATCCAATCTCCACTACCCGTCCTATCCGTTGTATCCCAACCAGAGGTATTACTCCATCCTCCATGCACTGCAGCGTATTGAGTAGAGAATGGTTTCCCAGAAGAATCAGTCAGTATTACCCCTCTAGTAGATTCAACTGCCACTTTCCAGTTACCTGTCTTTTTAGTAGTACCTACTACTTGACATGACTCCGTTGTACATATCGATCTTGCTCCGTTACTTGTGTAATTAATTGCATATGTTCTAGCAGCTATGGCTTGAGCTTTAAGTACCTCCATTGGCCAATATTCAGGTACTTCATTCAATCTTAAGAGGTAATCATCTTCAAAATTTAAAGATCCATATGTAGTAGTTGAAATATTCGTCATGATATCCTGACTTACACCACCAATTACTACAGAACCTGTCCTAAAAACTTTCCCAGGATAGTACACTTGTAAAATATCGGTAAATGTCTGACCAGCATTTGCTCTTGCTCTAGCGCCCCACTGACTCATGCCATTCCTGTGGGTATATGCCCCTATGGAAAATACCCCGAAACTTCCACTTGGTGCACTAGCCAAAAACCCAGGCAACTTAGTTATATATTCTCCACTTGAAGGTACAGAGTCTGGATTGACATATGTACCCCCCTGTCTTACAAGTAACAATTGAAATTGTAAATCTGAGAGTTCAGTAGTAAGACCATTAATACTTCGTTTGATTTTACCCTTTTCAGCAATCTGAGCATTTAATTCTGACTGCACTCTACTCTTCTCTGCCTGTATTAATGCATACGATTTGTCCAAATCCTTTTTCTGGTTATCTAACTCCTCCTTTTCATCTTCCAAAGACTTTTTTAATTCAACAAGATTTACAAACTCTCCCGTTATTTTTTCGATGTCTTCCTTAAGGATATTAATTGCGCTCTTCTTAACAAAAAGAGTCTGTAAGAACTGATCTAGGTTAGAAAAAGAGAAAAGAAACTGTCCATCATTATATCTACTTTTCATATATAGTTGGCTTGAAACTAAATCTAAAGACTCTTTCTTTTGTGCAAGAAGTTTCTGTTTCTCATCAATACCTCTAAGCTTTTCCTCTATCTCACTATTCCTCTTGTCTATTTCTTTCTGTAACTTAGTAATCTCAGCATTAAGAAGATTAATCTGTTCGGTAAGGGAGTAATTACTCCCACTAATCTCTTTGATTCTTTTCTCAATATCAGAAAGATATGTTTTCTGTTTATTCAATTCCTCCTCTTTTTGATTAATGATGTTCTCTAGTTCATCAGCACTTTGGGAATATATTGGAGTAGTAGTATTGAAAAAGAACAGAGATACTGTTAATACCGATAATAGTGGGATTATATATTTTAGGACAGTTTTAAATCGAGACATTAATCGATTATATCATGTCTTTAAAAAGGAGAGGTAAGTATCTTAAGGTGTAACTAAGTCTACTAACCAGGTAAGTAACATCTTGATTAAGAAAAGGAATACTAACCCAACAATGGACCATGTTAATGTCCCCTGTGCACTCTGTTTTTTGTCTGGTTGTCCTCCAGAAATCATCCAAAGATATCCACCATATACAATCATTGCTACAGCTAAAAGGGCACCGATTGGAAGAATAAAGGTTACCAACTTCTCTACACTAACAATTAAGATCTCTAATTTAGGGGGGATAGCTGGTGCAATTAACTGCTGTGCGAACACTGAGGAAGAGAAAAAACGAAGTATATTTACAAACATATTATTTATCATACCCCTTATTCAAGAAATTTATCTATGATGAATTGTATAACAAGGGGGGCTATAAATACTAGTATCATTCCTAGTATTGCAGAAATTAAGGAGGAGGTTGCTCTCTTTGTCCTTCTTTCATCCCCTCCTGCAAACATAAACTGATACCCAGATACTATTATCATTACAACGGATACTACTGCGGAAAAGCTAATAACCCAATTTAAAATATTTACAACAATATCAACAATTGAGGTATCTGCAATACCACTTGTATTTGGTAACTCAATAAACATGTCTGTCCTCTTCTCTTAAGTTACGAAGTTGTCTTTAAGAAGTTTGCTAATACAAAGTTAACAAGCATTACAGCAACAAAACAGATTACTAATCCAATTATTGCATTAGTTAATGTTTTAGTTGCTTTCCCTACCTTACCCTCATCTCCACCAGCTGTCATATATGAATATCCTGCTGCAATTAGCATAACTACACATACTAAAGCAGCTAACCCAATCATCCAGTTTAAGATATTTACAATTAAGGTATCTGCTGTTCCAGCAGCAGTTTTAATTCCACCTCCAGTAACAAGTTCTATTGGATTTGCGAAATCTGCAAAGGCTGCTGTAGACAATGATAGGAATGCAACCCCTGATGTTAATGCTTTTGAGATTTTCTTTCTCATAACTTTTAAGTATTAATAAATAAATTAACTAAACCATTATATTATACACTCTCTTAAAGAGCAATTTCTTAGACTAACTTAAGAAATTCTTTAATACAAAGTTTACTAACATAACAGCAACAAAACATATTACCAAACCAATAATTGCATTAGTTAAAGATTTTTGAGCTTTCTGCACCTTACCCTCATCTCCACCAGCTGTCATATACATATATCCAGAAAATACTAGCATAACTACACATATTAAGGCCCCAAAACCAATTAACCAGTTAAGAACCTTTACTATGAACTCTTCCATTGTAAGATTTGGCCCTACAATTTCCTTCAGAACGTCCAAAGGGTTACTCCCTGCTGCAAAAGTAGAAGATGTAAAGCTAAGGAAAGTAACTCCCGAAATCACTGCCTTTGAGATCTTATTTCTCATTCCTAAAATAATGTATTAATTTAAATATTTACTACATTAACTCTGACTTAAGAAAGTCTTCAATACAAAGTTTACTAACATAACGGCAACAAAGCAAATGACTAAACCTACTATTGCATTAGTTAAAGTTTTTGTAGCCTTTTGTGTTTTATCCTCATTCCCACCAGAGGTCATATACATAAAGCCTGCAACTATTAACATAACTACACAAAGTATTGCAGAAGCCCCAATTAGCCAGTTTAATCCCTTTACTATTAGATCCTGAAGATTTCCAGGAGTAGATAACAAACTCTCAAATATTTTATCTACCCAATCCATGATATTACTACCATCTGTAGAGACACCTGTAGTTAGGGCATAAAGTGCCCCTGATGTAATTGCTCCTTTTGATACTATCTTACTCATATCAATATATATTTAAAATATTATCCTAACTCTAAGTTAAAAAATTCCCAAGAACAAATTTAACTATCATCACGGCTATGAAACAGATGACTAACCCTATTATTGCATTAGTTAAAGTTTTTTGAGCACTCTTAACTTTTTGCTCATCACCACCAGCAGTCATATATGCATATCCACCTACTATTATCATAACAACACAAACTAATGCACCAAGACCTATTAACCAATCAAGAACCTTTTTAACTAAGTCTTCAATAGTTCCAGAAGTTCCTCCTATGTTATCTAGAATACCCAAATCTACTGCCGCTAATGCTTTTGAAGTTAGACTTAAGAATACAACCATTAGGGTACTAATTATCATGGAGAATTTCTTTCCCATTTTTAATATATTTAAAATTTATTTAAGAAATGCCTCAAGTATAAATACTATTAACATTCTTGCTATGAATACTATAACCATTCCCACTACTGCTGCTGTTAAGGCTTTCTGTGCACTACTTACCTTCTCTGAATCTCCAGCTGCTGTCATATACAGTATTCCAGAGTATATTATTAAGGCTACTGCAACTACTGCCGAGAGGGTTATAACAGAGTTCAATATCTCCTTTACAAATGCAATAATATTGGGGATATTTTCGAAATTACCATTATACGAGGGAAAACTTATCTTAAAATCACCAAACTGTAAACCTAAGGCTGTTGGTATTATTCTTTTAATTCTGCTTTTCATTGTCTATGATTTACCTAATATAATGTTACCAAGTAATATTAAAATAGCTGCAGATACAAGTATAAATAATAAACCGGTAACTGCATTCCCAATCTGTTCTCTAGCATCTTTTAATTTCTCAGGATCACCTTTACTAGTAATCATCTTGTAAGCTGCAAATGATAATAGTATAGCTGCAGCAAAGACACTTAGGGGGATTGCAAAGTCAATAATGGTCTGTACAACATCACCAATATCCCCACCCTCTTCTATTGCCTTAATGGTATTATTAATACGATCACTAACTGTTCCAGCATAAATTTTTGAGTTTTGTATCATAAGCATCAGCAATTATACTAAAGTTTACCCAATTTTAAAAACAAATTACAATATGGCATCACTACAAATTGATTTGTAATCACAATATTTACATTTGAAACCATTAGGAGTAGCAACAAATTCCCTACTCTTAATCTTACTAATTACCTCATAAATATTCTCTTTTGCTTTCTCTTTTCTCTCTTGGGAGATATCTACCTCTCCCTCTACACCCTCTTCAACAAAGATATATTTTGCCTTTAGTACCTTAACTCCTAAACTCTGTTCTGCGAAAATACAATACAAGGGAAGTTGTAAATCCTTTTTAATATCGGACTCCTCTTTAAGCCTACCTGTTTTGTAGTCAATAATCTCTACCTCAGGAATATCTCCTCCCTTAACTAAATCCATTCTATCTATTTTCCCAACAAAGGTACTCTCTGGCAGATGGACAGTAAACGATTGCTCTAATCGATATGGTGTTTGTTCAATACTAAAAAACTTTTCATAGTATTCCCTCATAGCCTTTTCTCCACTTCTCTTTCTCTCCTGCTCATGTCTCTTACTCTCATACCCCTTGTTAATCCAATTCTTTTCAAAGAAGTCTATTAAATCTCTTTCAGTTGGCTCATCTGTTATACCAAGCCCCTCTTTAAATCTCTGAAGAAGTGTATAGAAGTCCTTGAGAGTATTATGTATTGTAGAGCCAAACGAGAGAGATGCATGGGGTAACGAAGGGATCTGTAATACATATGCATACTCATACTTTTTTGGACAATCATCATATGTATTAATCTGTGAGTAACTCACCCTATTACCAACCTCAATCCTCATATCTTTTGGTATCATACCTTCTTGTCTGGGCATATACATATTTATATCTTCTTGTGATTTAACTACCATTGGATTATTAAATTCTTGCGATACATCCCTATCCAATATCTCATTTAAGAATATACTACTTTTCTTCTTTCTTTTCGCATTACCATAGAAATTAGCAGCTGTAAGATACAGTTTCTCTTTTGCACGAGTTGCACCAACATAGAATAGTCTTCTTTCTTCCTGAAGATGCTCTTCTTTCTCATCTAATCCAGAAAGTGCTTCTTTAATTAAATCAGAAGGTATTGGAATAGTGTCTCTTCTGTTTTGAGATGGGAATCTGTCAGAAACAAGATTTACTAAAAATACCACTGGAAATTCTAAACCCTTTGCACTATGGACTGTTAAAATATTTACTGCATCATATTCATTTAAATCTGTTTGATCAACTAATGGGGAATCCCCTACCTCTATACTGTAATTTAAAAAATCAACATACTCATATATATTAGAATCTGGATTTACTCTTTCATATTCTTTAATAGTATTAAAATATTTAGCTAAATTATTCGCTTTAAATTCGGCTAAATTACTCTCTTCCTTAAGAATAGATTGTAAATATCCACTCTCTTGAATAAAATACAAAAGTATCTCACCAATAGATTTGCCCTCCTTAATCATCTCACTACATTTGTTAAGAATAGTTAGTAAATCCTTAACCCCCTCTTTCGCATCTTCAGAAAATATCTTCTCTCCTAGATTACTAACAACAAACTCCATACTCCCACTACCTATACCTACTCCAAACATCCCCTCTAGTTCTTCTAGCACTGACACCCTATCTTCTTTTGCTATCCTGTTGACTTCTAGAAATTCCCTAGTAGAAAGTTTCCACTGTGGCATACTTAATACTCTGTAAAAATATATTTCATTCTTGTAATCAACTAATACCCTTAAAAACGCTATTAATATCCCTACTTCCTCTCTAGAGTATAATCCTCTTGACCCTCCTAGCTTATATGGTATTCCCAAATATCTTAAATTCTGTACAACACTCTCTGCATGGGAATTAGCTCTAACAAGTATAGCAATGTCCGAAAACTTGTACTTCCGATCTGGAATTAATTCAACAAAGGCAGATTGCCCCATCTCATCGAATTTCTGAGTCCCCTCTACGGCATTCTCCTGAGCATACCCTGTTAATGTTAGTACCTCCTTGGCTATCCATTCAGATTCAGCATCTTCACTACCAGCTGTAATTAAATTTACGATATCATCATCAATTTCGAAAGAACCCTTGGCAATTAGCCTTTTGTCAATCTTCTGAGTCACTTCCAATCTATATGGATTGTTATTCTTGATTAATGTATATGCACTATCTAATATCTTTTGATGTGATCGATAGTTCTCAGTAAGTACTACCTCTTTAGATTTAGGATAGTACTGTTTAAATTGCAAAATATTTGATATGGCTGCACCCCTAAATTTGTATATAGCCTGATCATCATCTCCAACTACAGTAAGATTAGGGTTTACTTTTCCAATCTTGTTCAGATCATTTTTTGGGTCTAAACCCCCTAAGATATTTACTAAGACACTCTGCGTATAGTTAGTATCTTGAAACTCATCAACCAATATGTATTTGAACTTCTCTTGATATCTTTTTAAAACATTCGGTTTCTTTCTAAAAAGATCTATTGTTAGAAGAATTAAATCCCCGAAATCTATCTTAGAGTTCTGTATCTTTAACTTTGTATACTCATCATATACAGTAGCCAATTCTAAAGTATCCTCATACTCCTCTTTGTTAGCTTTCCCAGATCTAGACAATGATCTTGCGTACTCCATATATTCACTAGGTAAAACATCCTCATCTTGGAGTCTCGAGAAGTGTGCTAGTAAATCATCTATGAATTTTGTTGGATTCCCATATGGTCTAAATTTTTTTAATGAAAGATCAAAAAGATGCTTCCTCAAAAATATATATGACTGCGCAGAAGACATCATTTCATAATTAGAGTCTAATCCAATATTGTAACCCTCTTGTTTAAGTATCCGATCACAAAAGGAATGAAATGTAGAAATCCAAATATCTCCATACCCCAAGGGTAAACTGTCATCAACCCTATCTAGCATCTCCTGAGCTGCCTTGTCTGTAAATGTTAAAGCCAGTATCTCGTGAGGCTTAGCCCAACCACTATTAATGATGTGTGCAATCCTTTGGGTAATTACCGCTGTTTTACCAGTACCTGCCCCAGCAATTATTAATAGCGGACCCTTTTTATGCTCTACAGCTAATTTCTGCTTCTCATTTAAGTTAATATTCATTCTGCTATTTTTTTTAATTGAGATATTTCCTCTATTGCTGTAGAAGGACTTTTTAATGCAGGAGTTTCTAAAATGAAAGGTATTTTTTTAAACTCCTCCCTATTTAAGATATTGTACATACCCTTCTCTCCAATCTTACCCTTACCTAAATTTGCATGCCTATCTTTGTTTGATCCTAACTCTGCCATAGAGTCATTAATATGTATTGATTTAACTCTGCTAAAATTTAGAGTCTCGCCAATCTCTCCTACAACACTATCAATATCATTAACCCAATCATATCCAGCAGCATATGTATGTTGAGTATCTAAAACATACCCTATCCTGCCTTTTCCTTTGCACCCATCTCTAATTATTTTTAACTCTGTAAAACTCCTACCTAAGTTACCACCCGTACCAGCAGTGCTTTCAATTAACAACCATTGAGTACCACCTACCTCATCTAACACCCAATCTATACCTTGAGATATTCTCTCCATACTATCTTCGTAGTTTAATTCTTTTTGAGACCCTGGATGAAAACATACACCAAGTATCTCAACATCTAAACTATTCTTCCTAATTAACTCTCCAACCCTATTTGCAAAATCTAGATATACTACTAGACCCATTTTACCTAAATGAAAGAGTTGCTTATCACTTCTTGCTAGATTAGTAAGATATATGCCATGAATTAATATCTTCTTCACTTTAGATGTTTTTAATACCTCAACAAATCTCTCAATACTCTCTTGTTCAATACTTTTAGTAGCCCATCTCATAGGGGGAGTAGGCATAATCTGTATGCTATTAATTCCATACCTATCTCCCTGCTTTATTGAATTTTCTATGCCTCCTGCACTAGACACATGTGCTCCTAAATACATAGTGTATTCTAAAGCAAATTTATATCTTTATCTACCCTTGGGTATGATATAATTGTTGACATTATATATGGAGAGGTGCCTGAGTGGTCGAAAGGAACTCACTGCTAACGAGTCGTAGATCTAAAAGTCTACCGCGGGTTCGAATCCCGCCCTCTCCGTTCTGATTTATCTTTTTAGACGTCAGCCCTATTCCTTGAATATGGACAAAGTACTTGTTTTTTGCAAAAACATAATTCACACTATTTGGACAATACCAATGGTGCTCTTTGTTGGATTCTTCTTCGCTATATATCTTCTTCTCTCTGACTCTTCTGTATCAAAAGAACCTGCACAGAAACCAAAGACGAATGTTACAAACCTTTCACAAATTGAGAAACCCAGTTACATCATATTCGAAACAAATATTGATACAGATTTAGAGATATTCCCATTAGACTATGATTACATAATTAGCAGTTTAGACATATCTCTTACCCAACATCAAAAAATGTCACTACTACTGTACGGAGAATCCGAGAGTAGAAGTACATTAACAAGCATCCAAGAAGGATATATCGAACTAATTAAAAAAGATATCCCAATATTAATACCTAAGCAGTATATTAAAAAATACATTGATGAGGAAATTGAGAGATACTCCGTTAAACTAAATCAGGTTCCCATCCAACTCCAAGATATTCAATGCAACATATCCCCTACATTCAATAGCCCCTATCAAAAATATATATGGGAAGAGATGGAGAAAACCGAATTCTCAAAGGAGAATGAGGATGATGGTAAAGATACCAAAGAGGTGTTTACAACCACTAACTTCTATCTAGACCTCTATAGCGAGGATATTAATAGTGCTCTGTATAAAATGAGGGTGTTAAAAGCTCTCTCGGATACAATTGATGATACAACCTTTTTAAGTGATTTTCTAAATGATCTGTTAATATACAATCAAGATAGGAGTGATACAAATACCATAGGAAGAATCTCTCAAGTGTTAGGCGATATAATCTCATGTTCTGAAAGTAATAGAGATGATCCTCTCTATTGGAAGATTTCAATAATTGATGGGAAATCATATCTCTTTCCTGTATATCTTTCCAAAGAGTATCCCGTTGAAGATAACAATTTTAATATTGACTACGACATTACACCCCTAGAACAATCCAGAAATTCAGTACGCGTTCCAATATTAATGTACCACCACATCAACCCAGTACCCTCCACAGCCTCAAGATTTACTTCGGGCCTCTATGTATCTCCAGATGTTTTCGAGAAACAGTTGGCATACTTAGTAAAGAAGAATTACAAAAGTCTAACCTCTCAAGAATTCTACACTCTGCTTTCTACAGGTAAAAATCCCTCGCAAAAGAGTCTAATGCTTACATTCGATGATGGGACTACGGGACAATATACGAATGGATTCCCTTTACTGAAAAAATATGGCCTAGTAGGAATCTTCTACATTCCCTCAAGCAAGTCTTCAATAACATACAATCAACTCAGGGAAATGGCTAAGGCTGGAATGATTATTGAATCACACTCCGCAACACATATCGATTTGGCAAAAGAAAACAATCCTCAGAGACTATACTCAGAAATCGTAGGAAGTCGGTATACATTAAGAAATGCTACCGGACAACCTGTAATTACAATTTCCTATCCTGGATGTGTTGCTGACTCTCAAACCTACCCCTATGTATCTCAAGCTGGATATCTGTTAGGAGTAAGCTGTGGTAAATCTATAGATCACTATTTCAAGAAAAGACTCTCTCTTTCTAGAGTTCATGTCTTTAACAGTGTCGAAAATCTAAAGGATATACTTTCTGGAAAACCATAGTATATTAATATATACTGTATATATAAATTCATAAAATAATATATGAAATACATATATCTATATATTATCCTCTTAGTAATATTTCTAGTAATAGATTTAATATGGCTTAACTATATTGCCAAAGACCTCTATCAAAAAGAGATAGGTACTCTGTTACTAAAAAACCCCAAACTACTCCCTGCTATACTCTTCTACTCCCTCTTTATTGTAGCAATCATAATACTAGCAGTTATACCAGGTATAGAAGCAAAGTCTTTGTGTAAAACATTACTACTTGGAGCAGTATTAGGATTTATATCCTACGGTACATATGATTTTACTAACTTAGCCACACTAAATAACTGGAGTGTTAAAGTCACCATTATTGATTTAATCTGGGGAACCTCTATTACAACAGCTATGTCATACTTCGGATATTTAATAGGTAGTAAAATACTGTAACTAAATATATGGAGGATACTAAAGGAAAAAATTTCGCTATTAGTCTATCAATAACCCTAGGTACAATAGTAATAGGTTTAGTAAGTTACATCTTCTATACCTCTACGGCTATTTCTAAAAAGGAAGCCCCCAGATGTGAATACAATGGGTGGGCATATGCAGATAAAGAGATTTTTGATTCTGCGGATGGTTGTAATACCTGTTTCTGCCACTTAGGAGAAACAATATGTACAACAAACGAGTGTTTAGATATCAGCGAACAGGAAATTCCTTTAGAAGACGGCGAAAATATTTAAATTAATATTTTTATCTATCATGGACAAATTAAAGGGAAAGATAGGTTCAATTAAAATCCTAATCGTTATCCTTTTGTGTATACTCTTTCTTGCAGTGGGATACTATTTAGTATTTACACTAAAAGTATTTAGAAAGAGTACAAATGAACAAGAGACATATAATGATGTAACTGGGCAAGATACAGAATCTGAACTGGAAAATAATGGAAATGTTGAATTTATCCTCTTTGAAGGAGAACACATTTCTGCGTCACTCCCAACAAGCTGGAGAATAGAAGAGTATGTAGATGGTCAAGGAAGCACTATGTTAACTCCAGGAGAAACATACTCTGGGTTAACAGGATTAAAAATATACAAAGAGGATACTCTACTCTTTTCTATGCAGGCAGTATCAGGCTTAGGATTTTCCGGATGTCCGAATTATGCAAGATTTCCTGATGAGAGTAAGGAGTACTATGAACAAACTCTAATTGATAATGAAGTAAGTGGCCAGGAGTTAAATATCCAAGACTTTACCTCTTCGTCATATTCTGAATTTGAATGGTTAGGCGTATCTTTCAGAAGAGTCGGTAACACATACGTTTATGATACCATCTCTGGAAATGATTACTTTGAGTCCTCATGTGTATTTACTTTAGTTTCGTTCTATGATTTAACCACATACAGGATTGATGGGAAGTATGGATCATCTGCATATGATTTTGGTGCTACCCAATCTGCTACTACATCAGACTTAGAAACAATTGATGATATTTTAGATAGTATGGCTTTACTTTATTAATTGACATCTAAGATATACAAATGTATATTAAATATATATTTAAATTTTATTTATTTACTTTATGAAGGGTAAAAAGTATCAAGGATTCTCCCTTATAGAAATCCTCGTAGTAGTAGCCTTAATCGTTATCTTGGCTACAATTACAATCGTTGCAATTAACCCTGCAAAGAACTTTAGAGATACGAGAAATGCTCAGAGAAGTGCAGACATTATGCAGATTCTTAATGCAGTAACTCAGTATACCTCTGAGCAAGGACATGCACTTTCTGACTTAGGAACAATTGCAACATGTACTGCTGTGCCTGGAGAGGGAACAGAAATTGGAACAGGAGAAGGTCAGTTAAATCTTACAGGGGCTCCACTTGTAGATGAATATATCGTTGCAATACCAGAAGATCCAAGCAACAAGCCAACTACTCCGAAATTCTATACTATTTGTCAAACATCTACAGGAAGGATCGAGGTATCCGCTGTAGCAGAAAGGGATAACGGAGCAACAGAGGTAATTACAGTAAAGAGATAACTGTTAGAAAAAAGGTTTTTATATATATAAAGTGAATATCAGATAGCCTAAAACTATCCGAACTGCCATGGTAGAGCTTTTAAAACTCGCAGACGATGTAGTCAAAAAAAAGATAAATGTATCCAATTTTTTGGACATACTAATATTAGATGCACTAAGGAAAAAGGCATCTGATATTCACATTGAGGCAAAAGATAACAAGACACTACTAATCAGATACAGAATAGACGGTGTACTCCGTGACATTATTCCCCTAGGTCCTGAAATGAGAGATAGTTTCCTCTTTATCATTAAAGTAAGAGCTAAATTAAGAACAGATATACATTTTGCACCACAAGATGGAAAGATTCTTTTTAATGTTAAGAAGGAAGCAATTGACCCAGTAAAGGAAGAAGCTGTAAAAGAAAAAATAGAGGTTAAAGAAGAAAAAAAAGAAGAAAAAAAAGAAGAAAAGAAAGAAGGAAAAAAGAAGAAAGGAAAAGAAGAAGAAATAGAAGAAAAGAAAGAAGAAAGTAAAAATCTTCTAGAAAAAGTATCACAAACAAACATAGCCGAAAAAGACTACTACAATGTAGATGCAAGAATTTCCATATTACCAGTTACACATGGAGAGAAAGTAGTAATCCGATTACTCTCTCAAGCAAATAGAGGGTATGGATTAATGGACTTAGGATTTGAAGAAGAAGATTTAATAAAGCTTGAGAAAGCATATAGACAACCATTTGGACTATTCTTAGTTACAGGTCCTACTGGAAGTGGAAAGACTACTACACTCTACTCTGTGCTTAAGATTCTAAATACTAGGGATGTAAATATAACGACAATTGAGGACCCAGTTGAGTATAGTATAGAAGGAGTAAATCATATACAAATAAATCCTAAAGGAGATCTAACATTTGCAAATGGTTTAAGGTCTGTACTCAGACAAGACCCAAATATAATAATGGTTGGAGAGATTAGAGATAAAGAAACTGCAAGAATTACTGTTAACTCAGCACTTACTGGACACTTAGTACTTTCAACAGTACACGCAAATGATGCAGTAAGTACAATCCCAAGACTCATTGATATGGGTATTGAGCCCTTCTTAGTTGCTTCAACTTTAAATATTGTAATTACTCAAAGACTCGCTCGAAGACTATGTCCTCATTGTAAAAAAGAGTATTCCCCAAGTAGAGATGTTGCCCACAAAGAGATGGTAAAACTTAGACCTGATATTCAAAAACATCTAGCAAATATTCCTAAAATGTATAAAGCAGTAGGATGTAAGGAATGTAATAACACGGGATATGCAGGAAGAATTGGGATATATGAAATCCTTTCAATGACAAAAGCTGTAAGAGATGTCATTATCAGCAACCCAAACTCAGACGATATCCTTGCTGTTGCTAAAAAAGGAGGCTTTAGATTAATGATCGAAGATGGTGTTAAGAAATTAAAAAATGGAGATATTGATATTAAAGAATTAGCAAGAGTTATTGCAATAAAAGAGTAATGGAGAAAAAAACTGGAGACAAAAAACAATCAAGGGAAGAAGAATTCAAGAAATTAAAGAGGATAAAAGTGTCTACCTCAAATCTACTAATATCTATTAAATCCTTTTCTGCCCTACTTAAGGCAAGTATCCCTTTATCTGAAGCAGTAAAAACTATTGCAGAGCAATCTAGTGATCCCAATTTAAATAGAATATACAAATATGTAGGAGAAGAGGTAGATAAAGGGCTTACGATGGCACAAGCTATGAGACTTTTTCCGAAAGTATTTCCAGAAACCGTTTCAGCTGTAGTTGAAGCTGGCGAGTTAGGTGGTTCCTTAGAAACAAATCTTATGTTTATTGCGGAGACAATAAAGAAAGAGTGGGAACTAAAAAAGAAATTAAAGGGAGCAATAATATACCCTATTATTATCATTAGTATGACTGCCTTTATGTTTTTAGGAATGATCTTTATTGTTTTCCCAAAATTAGAAGTTCTCTTTGAAGCCTTTGAGAATGTTCCCGCTACTACCAAATTCATAATTAATGCTGCAACCAGTATTAGAACATATTGGTATGTATTACTTGGAGGTATTATATTACTGATAGGGGGTATAATGCTTTACTTAAGAACAAAATCAGGTAAAAGATTTTCTGGATGGTTAGCCTTAAATTTCCCGATCTTAAAGAAGCTTTTTAAAAGTAATATCCTAGCATCGTTTTCAAGAACATTAAGTGTCCTTTTAACAAGTGGAATACCGCTAACTAAGTCATTAGAGATTTCTACATCAACTACAAGTAATAGTAGATACTCTGAAGTATTACAAAAGGTTTGTAAAACTATTGAGAACGGGAAAGACCTCTCTATTTCTCTATCAGAATACCCTGAATTTTTTAATACCTCCTATGTAAAAATGATTGATGTAGGAGAGATTAGTGGTACCCTAGAAGACAATTTAATGTACTTACATGAGTATTACTCAGATGAAGTAACTGAGATGAGTAACAACATAGTTACTTTCATAGAACCCCTACTTCTGATTTTAGTTGGAGCAGTAATTGGTCTTTTAGGAGTAACAATCCTTCTTCCAATTTATCAACTAATGGGAACAATAAATGGTTAATAATATCAAAGAGAAAAAGTTAAAAGGTTTTTCATTACTCGAAATAATTGTAACTTTGGGTATTATGATGCTTTTTGCTGGTATAGTTTTTCCTGTTGGTGTAAATAAAAGTCAGAAAACAAAATTAGAAAGCTATGCTTCTCAACTAGTTACTGATATATACTACCAACAACAGAGAAGTTCTTTTAAGGATATTTCAACGGGCGTCTCTTTAGGAGTAAATACATATACTCTCTTTGATGGGGAGTCTCTTTCCACTGCATTAGATACAGATTTAAGAAAGTATCCTGCAAATATTAGAATTACTTCAATAGCTCTTACTGCTTCAAATGAAATTTTTTTTCCAGCAGGAGAATTC
Source organism: uncultured Candidatus Saccharibacteria bacterium (assembly GCA_964655705.1). GTDB lineage: Bacteria > Patescibacteriota > Dojkabacteria > SC72 > SC72 > UBA2259. The sequence continues at coordinate 24,215 of CAZZPP010000004.1, forward strand.
AAACCCAGCGTATACGGAACATTACTTTTAACAGATGGAACTAACATAGTAGAAGTATATATAAATAGGGAGGGATTAATAGGATATGAGTAAACGAAAGAAAGGATTAAAAGGTTTTAGTCTTGCTGAATTAATTCTAGCTATAGGGATATTTTCGGCTATGTCTTCCTTTTTAGTACTTTTAATCATTGATTCGGCAAGAACCATAGAAAATGTTAGAGTAAGAGAAAGGGCCACCAGATTAACAGAAGAGGTTTTTAATACTTTATTAACACTCAAAGGACAGACATGGTACAGCATTGCAAGCCATACTAGCGAAGGAAGCAAGCACTTACAAAAAACTTTGGAGGGATACGAAATTGTTGACGGGGAAGGTTCTAGAGATGAAATGACCTACTCTTTCACAATCAATCCTGTAATGAGAGATTCCTTTTCTAACCTTGTCCAAGAAGGGGGAGTAAATGATCCTCATACAAGGAATATTAATATTAATATAACTTGGACAGACAGACTTGGCCAAGAAAAAACAATATCTCAAAATGTATATATGAATGATTGGAATACGAAATCTATTGTTTATACCTCTAAAGAGGACTTCTCTCCTGGAAGCCATGACCAAACTGTTGCAATAGATCTTACTGGAGGAGAAATGAGATTACAGAAGAGGTTTTATAGCGATTGGTGCAAACCAGAACTATCTTTAAATACTGATTTAAGCGAATATGATATTCCTGGAAGTGCAACTCCTAGGTCTATCTTTGCACAATTGGGTCATGCATATTTGGGAACGAGAGGAGAAGCAACAGGAGAACCTTTTACAAAATTAAATATAGAGGGTGTAGACCCTCCTCTTGTATCTGTTGATGGAACATTTGCCGGATACAATGTTAATGATATCTATGTTCTCGGGGACTATGCTTTCCTTGCAACAAATGATGATAACAAAGAGGTAGTAATAATTGACATCTCATCGACACCCTACGGAGAAGTTGGCTATTTTAATGCTCCAGGGTCGGATGATGCGTATACCGTCATGGTATACAATGGTATTGGGTATGTTGGACAAATGGAAAATATTCATACGTTTAACCTCTCAAGTTATATTGGAGGAAGGACAAGAATTGGGACTATAAGAGCGTCTTCTTGGCTATTTGCTTCGGTTGCAAAAGTAAGCCAAATAAAAGTACTTGGAGATTACCTATATGCGGTACTTGATTGGGACTGGTATGAGTTGGCAATAATTAGAATCACCAACCCAGCAAGTATGTCAATAACCTCACAGACATCGGTAAACAATCAACAGGTATATGATATGTACCTATCGGAAGATGGGAACAGAGCATACTTCGGAACAACCCATTCTAGTAACGAAAAAGAGTTCTTCATACTTGATACCTCTAGTAAGTCAGGAGCTAGACCAAAAATTGCCTCCCTAGACATAGCTGATACAACAATTAGAGGAATAGCAATTGTACAAGAGGGCTCAAACAAATATGCAATTATAGTTGGGACAGGCGGAGAAGAATATGGGGTATACAATCTTAACAACGAATCCTCCCCCACTCGATGTGGAGGGATGGACATTAATACTGGCATATATGATATCGATTCGATTCGCGATTCCTATACAAACGCCTTTTCTTATATAATTACTGGAGATGTTTCAAGAGAATTTAAAATCATAAGAGGTGGTCCAGGGGGAGGAGGAGAAGATGGATACGCATATTACAACGAAGGAACATATATTTCTGTTCCATTTAATTCCCAATCCGAATCATCCGAATACTATATGCTCGGGATTACTACTCAAATACCCGAAGATACCGATATTCAGATACAAATCCGAGCTAGTAACGATGCTGGGATGTCCTCTGCTACATGGACAGGACCAGATGGGACAAGCGATACGAGCTACAAACTTACTGGAATATATAATATCCCCCCTGAAATTAAAGGTAAATTTTTCCAGTATAAAGTAGTTTTCTCATCGGATTCTATTAATGAGTCTCCTTTACTTGAAGAGTTAGTTATAAACTATGAATAAAAATTTAAAAGGTATAACACTGGTAGAAACGACGCTTTACATAAGCCTCTTCTCTATCATTATTGTAATAATAATGAACTTTATGCTCTCTGCTCAAGAAGCTACTAGAAGAAATGATATTAACTCAAATATAAGTAGAACAGCAGAATTAATTACTCAACACCTCTCCTACTCTTTTGATAGAACAGTATCTGTTAACGAAATAAATAGTGTATTTAATAATAATATAGGAGTATTAGAGTTAAATTTTGCAAATGAAAGTAAACAGTACACTCTAATAGATTCAACCCTGTATTTTGACAGTATCCCAATTACACCCTCTACAATTTCGGTAAATCAGTTCCTCCTAGAACCGACATATAAAAATGGAACTACAATAATTGGTGTCCGAATAACAATTGAATTACAATCTAAAATAGATTCTACCTTTAGACAAACAGTTAATCTATTAGAGATAGTAAGATGAAAAAGAACAAAGGATATATTGCATTAACAACCGTATTAGTTATTCTTCCCCTACTTTTAATTACAGGGATAGACTCTTTGTACAAAAATACTACCTCTCTAATAGTTGGGAAAATGAACTATGACTATCAAATACTTAGAAGTAACTCTGAAACATGTTTAGAAGAAGCAGTATACAAAATTAAAAGAGGTGGAACATATACTGGTACTTTTACCCTCTCAATGGATAATTGGTCTTGTGATGTAGTCGTTTCTGACAAAGTAGGTTTTCCAGGAATAAAGATAATTGAAATTAATTCATCTGATTCAAACAGTGTTAAGTTTAGTACCACTAAAGAATTAAATATAAATACAGATCCCTTTGAAATCTCAAATACTTAAAACAAAGTGTAATACCACAGAAAAGATTTTTATCTCCTTCCTTGGAATTTCAATACTTTCCCTCTATGTAAAAGTCCTGCTCTACTCTAATTTTTCCATATTAAATATTGGGGTGTTTTTAATAGGCACAATAATATTTTCTTCTTTAGTATTTCTCGCATACATTGATTTAAAAATAATGGAAGTTCACAATTTAACATCATTAATTTTGCTTTTTTTTCTCTCGGTGTTAAATATTGTTCTTTTTTTAATAAAAAGAGATATAACATTAGCAAATGGATGGCAATATATTGCATATGACAATATCTTTGCTGCATTAATCTTAGGAAGTATTTCTCAATTAATTGTATTAATCTCTAAAGAGAAAGCCCTAGGTCAGGGAGATGTTAGAATGCTTTTGATAGCTGGCCTGCTAGTGGGTAAAACAAATTTAATGATATGGGGATATTTAACTGTATTTAGTGCACTTGCATATGGAGTTGTAATTGGAATAAGGAAGAAAAAATTTAAAAATGTAAAAATTCCTCTACTCCCCTTTATTGTTTTATCAATAATTATTACCCTTCTCTTCCTTTAAAATCTAAACTTTAGACACACCTATTGCATACTTAAATATTAAGTGTTACATTTTAAGGTTTATTTTTTACCAATTAACCCTTATGGATGAACCATTAAAAGATTTTTTAACAATTTCCTACAATGAACTTGAGGTTTTAAACAAAGAAGCCAAAAAAAGAAGAATTGATAATTTTGGGAAACCTAATAACAAATTAGAATCTTACTATACAGAGTATTTAAAAAAGGAAACAAGAATAAAAGCTGTTACTGTTGGCTTTACTGATTTAGAGGGTAAATTCCAAATGCTTGATTACAACAAAGATTACCTTTTAGAGTCTAGTGATAACCTTACCTTTGATGGCTCCTCGGTAAAAGGGTTTACACAAGTTAGCGAGTCCGATCTAAAATTAAAATTAGATTGGAGCTCTTTTTACTGGCTTCCAAGTGATATCTTTGGCCCTGGGAAGGTCCTACTCTTTGCTGAAATATATACTTCAGATGATATGCCCCACCCTTCTGATTTTAGGTCAAGACTTCGAACCTATCTACATGAGTTGTATAAAAAAGAGAAATATTTAGTTATGGGTGCTAACGAAATAGAGGGGATTCTTGTTGAGGGATTAGATGCAGAAATGAATTTTAAGGAAGAAACTGGTTTTAAATTAGTCTCTTCTGGTGGATACTATCACTCTCTTCCTTTGGATAGGCTAAGAAAATTTATAGATGCCACTGCCGAAGCACACAGAGCGTTAGGTTTTGAAAATGAAAAAGACCATCCAGAAGTAGCACCCTCTCAGTTTGAATTAAATTACAAACACTCTATTGCCGACATAGCGTCAGACCAAGTACAACTGTACAAGTTAGTTGCAAGGCAGGTTGCAGAAATACAAGGGCTAACAGCCACATTTCTGCCTAAACCAATTGTAGGAATAAATGGAAGTGGTATGCATACTAATATGTCCATTGAAAAAGATGGTAAAAATATTTTCTATCAAAATAATGGTAATGTTCATCTTTCAGACTTAGGTAACGACTTTATCGACCGAATACTTTTTAAAGCTTCTGCCATGTGTCTAATACTTAATCCTAGTGTAAATGCATACAGAAGATTAGACCCTAATTTTGAAGCTCCAAATCAGATAAAGGCGTCAGCAGTAAATAGAACAGCAATGGTTAGAATACCTCTAGCATCTGAGAAATCAGCAAGAATTGAGGTTAGATCTGTTGCTCCGGATGCTAACCCATATATGGTTTACTACACTCTTCTAAGAGTTGGGTTAGAGGGTAAAAAACAGAAACTACACAAAGGTATTACTCCAAGAACAAAGGTGTTACCAGACAATATATATGATGCAATCAAATTCTTAAAAAGAAGCTCTTTTATGTCCGAAATCTTAGGAGAGGAAACTAAAAATAAATATATTGCTCTAAAACAGGCATCTGCAGATAGATGCCCTAAGAATTTAGGAAACAAAGTAAAAAGGTCAGAGGTAATATTCCATCATGAAATAACAAATCAGTTACTTTGGAATGAGTTTTAATCACATTTCAAATAGTATACAATCAAGATACACATTTTAACTAGAACTATCTCAAAAGTGATTAAAAAAGATAAAAATGAAAAATACCTAAAGATCTCTAAAATAGTAACATACCTATTATCCTCTCTTTTAGGCTTTACCCTCTATTACTACTTCGGTTCAAGCTTTTATATCTTTGCATTTGCATTACTCTTAGGATTAACACTCCCTAAATTAATTCTAAACAAATGGAAATACGAAGAAGACAAGTTTAATAAAATAGTATGGTTAAACCTAATTTTTGGTCTCTTCTATACTCCCCTTGGAGTCTTCTTTGGGGTATTTACTATTAAATACAACTCTACTCTATCAAAAAATGAAAAACAAAATAAATATGTAGTACTAGGAAAAATTGGAATATGGTTATCAATATTAAACTTTTTACTAGCCCTTATCCTTCCATTTGCTCTCTCTAAATAAGGATTACTCGCTCTATTGGGTTGGGATTATCTCGTAAAATGATCCCGATTCAGTTCGAAAACGCCACGATCTCCAAAGTCTTCTAACCTCAAGAACAGGCGATGTGTTTCCTGCGAAACCCCCTTTATCATTAACAAGTTCAATAACTTCATTCAACCTAGGAGATTTTTTCAATCTCCCAACAATTATTTGACCTATCACTACCTCCGACTCCCTTCCTTTTATTAGATTTCTCTTCATAAGAATAACTTCGCTGCCCCCCTTAATCCTGAGCTTTTCATTCATTTCTTCAATACTTTTTGGTATGGACTTCGGTTTTACTTCTAGATTCCTGATTACTTCATATGTCGCTCCACTATCAGTCTTAGCAACAAACAAAGTTCTTCCATCTGGTAACAATCTACGACTCATCTCCTTTATGGGAGATGTTTGCACATACCTTGGATCATCAATATCCTGAATCAACCTCATACCTTCCCCAAGTGCTAATTGACCATCTAAAAAACCTGTCGCCAAAGATCCAACTGGTTGTCGAGAAGTTCCCTCTTGAGCAATCTTTCTGATAGTAATATTTTTACCATCTCTAATACCAGAAAGTGCCATATCTTTCTCATCCATTTGGATTTCCCCACCGGTCATTATCCGCCCAGAGTGATTATCTTTTTCCCCTAAAGACAAGAAATATTCATTACGATGCTTAATTATGTAATCTACAGCAAAAGAATCCGCAATGGATTCTGAAGACATCTCTCGATAAGATATGCTTTGGGCAATCTTAAGTTGTTTATCAGAGATTTGCCCAAACTTATTAGGTTTAATCCCAAAAGTCTCTAAACGCTTTATATATTTCCCCAAATCTCCCCTTTTACTTAAATCGATATGAGAAGGAACGGGCAAAGTCATAAGATCCTTGAGACGATGTTCATTATCTTCTTTTATTGCATTATTTAATACTTCTGCAATAGGTTTCTTCCCTCTATTCTCGTTTGGTTTCAAATAATTATCAATAAAATCTTTAGCATGGCCAAATTCATGCAAAAAGATAAAAGTTGTAACAAGTTTCTTATTATCTTTTATATCTTCATATCTCGCTCCAAGTTGAATAGCCATTTGCCTCATAAGAAATTCAAGGCTAGAATCAATGTAGGTTTCTTGATTACTAAAGTTAAAAGCAATCTCTGGAATATACTGCCCTTCCTTAAGAGCAGCATTACAAAAATAAGCATTCCTTTGAATATTCTCGTTATTAATTTTTACGACATGTAACTCAGGCTGTTCAGTTACTATATTTGCATATACCTTTGCAAGGTGAGGAGCTTCACTATTTAACAGGATTGCATTTTCTTGCCAACGATTTCTCCAATACTCTTTTGTATTCTCCTCCGTTATGTCTATTTTCTTACCTAAATATCTCTCTGCTTGATCAGAAAGGTTTGAAACACCACTACTCTGCTCAGGCAAAAGAAAGGAAGACTCCTTTGTATTAAACTCTGTATTCTCTAAACCTAGGACATTATTCATCTTGTATACTTTTTGGAGAAATCTTATTTAATCTGTCTAGAACAAGTATCTTTTTTTCAGCCTCAGTAAAAGTATTCTCTTCTAGAATAAAATAGAATTCTTGTCTTAAAGATTCTGGCAATTCTTCAACTAATTTTAAAAACTCCTCTAATGTATATTCCATCTAGGGCTTTGGTTTAATCTTAAATTAAACATCAATAATTCTCCTGAAGACTACGTCTACCATAGAAAATTAATTTTGTATTTTTATAATACGAAATATAATTTAAGTTAACAAGGAGAGAAATGAGATACAAGTTGAATATTAAATTTAGAAAATTTTTTCATAGGATTCCTTCTTTTATAAGAATTTGAGGTATGACAAAGAAAAGGGTTATCGAACCCCTAATTATTCTCTTCCTATAACACTTTTTGAAACAATCAACAACAACGAACCTGATATGGTGGAGACGGTGGGATTTGAACCCACGTCCAAAAGCTAAGCACAATGTCATGTACAAATATATTTAGATTTGTTTAGCTAGATTAAACTAAAAAATCTAACAAAAAGTTCAATCTACTCAGTAATTGTATTCACTATGGATCCTCTACTGACAAAGAATACATACTATACCCTAGTAACGACTGTCTATATCCCCTAACTAGGGATAAGGAAAATAGACATTGACCAAAATTAATCGGTCAAACTTATGCAAAATTGTAAGCATAAGAAGGTGCAGTAAATGCAGCCCTTAGCTTACTTGCAAAAGCGTTAAGTTTGTTTTCTACACTTCTCTGTGTTTAAGTTTTACGAACTTAAAAACGATTTGTGACAACAGCACTTATATACTTCTGTCGAAAGCCTTACGTCCCCATATTCTTAAAGAACACCTATATTATACCATTTATCTATATACCTTTGAACTATTTGAATGACTCCCTATCCTTTGTAAAAGAATTACACCCTCCTCTTCAATTGTCCATATAATACGATAATCCCCATTTACCCTAGAGCTATATACCCTTCCGAAAGAAGATACTTTAACAGTATGAGTTTTAAGACTGGCTATAAAAGGATCCTTCTTGATTCTTTCTATAGTAATATCAACCCTTTTCGCCAAATCCCTCTTGTTTTTTAATATCTTTCCCAACTCTCTGTCAAATTCATTTGTATAATGTATAGAATACTTACTTTTCTTCATTTAAAAGTCTCTCAACAAAACTCTTAATCTCTTTGCTGTTCTTTAGTTCTAACGTTTGGCCACTCTTAAATTCCTTTACCCCCCTTTGAAGACTCTTTACCATTTCTTCATCCATTACAACACCATCAAGAACAGGATATTCTTGCTTCTCCATCTCCTTGGTAAGTACATATCTAACATATGCAGGGAGAGAATAACCCAAATTCTGTGCCCTACTCTCCACCCTATCCATTAACTTCTGAGGAAAAGATATCTGTCTCGTAATACTTTTGTATTTTCTTACTTTGTTCATTTCTGTATTAAATTTGTATATTTTAATACACAATTTTAATACAAAGTATTAATAATTACAATACTCACCCTCTCTTAAAGATATAATCGTTAATATCACTACCTAAGAACCTTAAGGTACCACTAGGAAGCCTCTGAGCGTTAACAAGCCCCCAATTACCTCAAATGTTAGTAAGAAGACCTCTAATGGAATTAGATGCCTTAACTACTTACTACAGAATTCCCTTTTGAAACCTATATCTCATTCTTACTTGCCTCCCAGAGACTTACAGCAGTAGCTATTGAAAGATTTAAAGAATCAATCTCTTTACTATGCGGTATATATACACTCTCTCCAATTGTTAAATACCTCTCCTCTAATCCTTTAGATTCATTCCCATGAATAATGGAATATGGTTTAACAAACTTAACCTCTTTAATACTCTTATTCCCATTTAACATAAAGGGGTAGAAGTTGTATCCCCCAAACTTAGCAAAATATTCCTCTAATAAATTAAAATGTTCAAACCTCATATTAAAAAAAGCTCCCATAGAAGCCCTAATAACTAAAGGATCATATATATCAACTGCAGGCTTAATAATTGCTAAATCTTTGAAATTAAAACCTAACATTGTTCTCATTGTAGTACCTAAATTCCCAGTATTAGAGGGATTAACTAATACAACATGATCTCTCCCTACCTCAATCTTTGAAACGTATTTCATAAAGATACCCACTACATAGGTGTTCTCTTTAACTGATATCTTGTCTATTAACCTATCATTAACCTCTGTTAAAATTCTCCTTTTTTTACATTCATAATCAACTGTCGCTATACCCTCCATCTTAATTCCATCCTGTTTAAACAAAACCTTTACTACTTTCTCGGGATGTAAATTTATCAAATCAATAACGGGATATGCACCAAAAGCATATGAATACTCAAACTCCTTTTGATATCTTTTTATCTTGGGCTGAAACATACTACTTCTTCTTTAAAATATCCTTAAATATTTTGTCTGTTTTCTTTCTCTTACTCTCTTTAGATAGTTTCCATTTCTCATCTCTAAGTACCATATATGCTTCCTCTATCTTTTGTTTAGTTAACTTAATTAAGAAGTTCTTTCTCTCTAACTCTTTCTGTACCTGTTCTTCCCTCTTAAACATTTCATATATGCTATACAGAAATCCTACAAGTAGAAGTAAATAACTAATGAATTTTGCTAAAGTAGATAGGTTTAACATCAATTCATACTCAATATTTAAGTAAGGAAGAAAAAAGATTTGAGAAAGTATTGAAAATACTAATGAGAATACAACCCAGAAATCAAAATTCCTGTAATACATACACTCATTTCTTGTATACCCCACTAACGTTCCTAAATACACCATCAACGCTATTGTTTGCATAGATATTGCAAACTGATATGATTCAAATCCTTCAAAAAAGGTAGTAAACGAAGTAATCGCTATTGTAAAGAAGGATATTGCCACCAGAAGACCTAGAAAGGCAACCTTCTCTTTCCTCTCTCTTAACTTTTTCTCCTCTCTTAAAAATATCCAACTTAGAAGAAATATCCCAGAAAGGAATACCCTTGAGAGAACTATACTACTAGGAAACATCTGGGCATTGTCTAAGGCAAATAAATCAGAGAAATCTTCGAAAGAAAGCAATATATGAAAGCCATCAAGTATTGATACAGATATGAAACCTAAACCCAAAAAAAGATAGTTTAAATATGATTTCTTTGTATAGTACCGAACTATAGCGAGAATACCAATAAACATTGCAAATACGCTTGCAAAAAGATCAACAAGTAATTGAAAATCTCTCATCCACGAAAAATTACCAGAGATATATGCAAAAAGTAGAAAGAAGAATACAGAAAGCAGTATTACAAGTTCTTTTTCTCTTACCTGTTGTTTTGTAAATTTCTTTCTCATTCTTAATAAATATATTAATACATATACTTAGAAAATGAAATCTGTTCATTTCTCTCCGCATGGGGAGCACATACAGTTACTACTCCCTGGCCATCTTGAGATACATAGTAGCCTGTTCCGTTTACAGATACATAAAGTGGGTCACTAGGAATAATTACTAATTGTTCTTGATTTTGTGATGTAAGAAATCCCATATTAACTAAATCTGTACAGTCATATGGTCCTGATTTACATATTTCATGAGTAAACTTAACACAGATGTCGGAATTAGGTATATCAGAGGGAACACTTTCATTTGCACTAACATATGAACTAATATATGTAAGTATGGTAGATATATCTGCAGATCTTTTTAAATTACGAGCTTGAGCAGCCTCTTTACTTGGATTAATTGCTAAAAGGGCTAAAAAGACTACTATACCTACTGCAGAGAGGATTAACATAATTTCAGTTATTTTTAACCTATTCTTATCTTCTCTTTTCTTTTTTTTAGATAAGGGTACTAGGTTAATTGTATCAGCACATAGATCAGATTCTCCCATATATACATAATACATAAAATTTGATTAGTTTTGTATACTTAATAAGCATATACCTATAGCGTGATAATCAGAATACAATAGTAATCAGTGGGCTTAAAACGTTGCTAATACGATGGTTTGAGAGTTTTCCACATAGGCCTCGCAAAATGTGAGTAAAATACCCTGAATAATTGCTAGAATAAAAGAAGATGAATTCTTCTTAGATCAGAACCGATACCTCTGGAACCTAATTAAGCGAAAAGATAGAGTAGAGCAAATTTGATATAATTTATTTAGATTAATTATGTAATATTTTAATTGATGATGGACCTAAATCTTCTAAAACACGAACCCCAAGACAGGATCGAAAGCTCTTTTTCTATCTCAGAATATGATCACAAGAATATCTCAAAAGATCCCGCTTTGATTCTAAACAATGCAAAAATTTGGGAAGATGACTGGAAATGTTATGCTCGGGATACAATAATTAAAGCTGTTGAAAATGAATTGGATCAGAGTGGTCTTTCTAGTAATGAACAAATAAAAGCGTTAGTGGAAATGGGAGTAAAGATTGAAAAATTTAAAAGCTCTCCCCCTACCAAATCAATTAATATGTCTAATCGATTAAATAATTATCAAGAAAATGTTTACTCAATTGAGTCTAGATTAAAAAACGCCAAGATTGAATTATATAACAAACTTTTTCCAGATATTGTTAAAAAACAAAGGGTTGAAGTTCTTAAAAAATGGTTTAATCCTGATAGTGATAGAAAAGATGGAGAGTTTTATTGGGGCAGATTTACTATACAGGCAATTGAAGATTCAATAGATTTGAGAATTCCATCAGAGGAAACAGTAAAAATGATTACTGATAAAATTCAATCTCTTTTTCCAGCAGGTATTAGTGCAAGGGTTTGTACTCAAATACCTGGATATGAAACAAATACTGAACAAAGAAACTGGAATAGTTATTCTAAACAAGAAAGAACCTTTCCAGTATTTATTTCTTATATTTTCGAATAGTACACAAATCTTGTTGGAACATGTAAAAAATGGCGGAGAGGGTGGGATTCGAACCCACGATTCAGGAATACTCCCGAACAACACATTTCGAGTGTGCCCTATTCAACCACTCTAGCACCTCTCCATTAATATATTTCTGGGAAATTATACATCAATATCTATTAAATCTCTTCAAAAGGGATATATATACCATATGCAAGAGAATCTATCTTACTCTGTTTCCTAATATCTTTATACAATATTTTATCTTGTAATAATACGAATATTGCATCCTTATCTGCACCATCTAAAAGTAATATTAAAGCCTTAGGAAGTCTTAACCTAGTTTCAACTATTAACATATACTGTCCGTTCTTAATTGAAAACCAGAAGTTATCAAACATATACCACTCATACAATTTATTACCAGTATCAATTCCCCTACTAGTAATCTTATGTTTAACCTTTATGGGTTTATTTGTCCCTGCAACATATACAAAAAATGTTATTGCAATTACTGCAGCCATGAAGTAATACTCTCCTAGCAAGGCTAGATACAATATGAAGAGAAGAACAAGTACTAAAATTACCCAAAATGATTTAGACTGAATATCAAACATATACCTATCTAAGGTTTCCCATTCAAAAAGTTTAACATTTTGTACTACCTTTTTAGTTGGAATATCACCCTCTTCTAATACAATATCCTTTTGAGCTATCCTTCTCCTCTTCTCTGCCTTCTGTTTCTCTTTAGCCTCTTGTTTAAGTTTTTCGATTTTTTCATTTTTCTCCCTTAATTGCATCTCTCCTGAGAGGATATCTAATATATCTGTAAACTCACTACCTATTCTTTTCTTCAAAGGTTTTTCCATATGTATTGATATCATATAACAAAGGAGGCAAGTATAACAACCATTAATATACCTAACCCCCAATATATATTAAGTATATGGAAGAAATTAAGTAATACTACTAAGAATATACCTAAACTAAAAAATATCCCCCATTTTATACAAATTATCTTTAACTCCCTACACTCTTCCTTTTTCAATATTACACGAAGTAAGAAATACGAGATTAAAGAAGAAAGTGAAGAAATGGAAAGAAAGAGAAGTATACCTAATGTAAATATGTTTAACCATATATACTCTCCACTCTCATATATAGGTGTAAAGCTCTTTAAAGAGAATAAGTATAACAAAATGGAAACAGTAAATAGAAAAAGAAAGAGAAGTATAGAAACAAATTTAAGATTTTTCAAACTATAAGTTTTTGAATCCATTCTATTTAGTAATATTCTTTAAAATTAATTTTATACATTCATCTATGAATATCTTAATTATAGAGAAATCTAAGACTATTTCCCATATCCTGAAAAGTACCTTACTTGCATATGGATATAATGTTACTCAGGATAGTGCTGATTTTGGTAGTGAGAGTCTTGTTTCCAGAGATCTTTTTGAAATAATAATATTAGATACTAATCTTACTGGTAAACATTGCACATTGGATATATTGGGAGTAGTTAAGGGTAAAAAGATTCTAAAAAGTAAAGTGTTGGGTATCTGTAGTATAGGTACATGGAAGGATAAAGTAAACTTTTTAAATAATGGTGGTGATGATGTACTTTCTTACCCATTCCCTGTTCAAGAATTAATAGCTAGAATACAATCTCTTCTAAGAAGACCTATGAACTATGTAGATAATAGAATGTATATTGGAGATATATTACTTGATACTAATAGTAAGACTGTTTCTGTTAAAAATAGTGATATTGATTTAAGGAAGAAAGAGTATCAACTATTTGAATACCTTGTTAGAAATAGAAATAGAACTATAAGTAGGTGTGAACTTTTAGACCATGTTTGGGATTACAGGAGCTATACAGGTTCCAATACAATAGATGTACACATCAAGAGATTAAGAGAGAAATTACCTAAGAAAGGTCTGATAGAGACAGTACATGGCAGAGGATATAGAGTTAAAGACTCTAAAGCATCATAGGCATAACAAGATGAACAAAGTCTGGATCTTGAACTATCTTAAATACTCCTGGTTTTACTGTTTCTGAACATTCAAAAGATATTTCTTCAGAATCAATATGATTGAGTATATCTGTAAGAAGTCTAGAACTAAAAGCAATCTTAAGATTATCTCCATCTATATTACCTTCAAAGGTACTCTTGTTACTTCCTAAATCCGTCTGTGTAGCAGAGAGTATAATTTTATTACTCTTACTATCAATATCCAGAATCAACTTATTTCCTAATACACTCTTTGCAATAATATTGGTTACCTTCAAAGAATTAAGAAAATCTGTTTTAGATACCTTACACATAGTTTTGTACCCAGTAGGAATTATCTGTCTATACTCAGGAAACTGTCCATCAATCAATCTAGAAACTAAATCAACATCACTGTATCTAAAAAGGACCTGATTCTTGTCCTCTATCAAATATACCTCAATATCTTCATCTTCACCTACCTCTGTAACAATATGTGAAAGTTCTAATAGCGCTTTAACAGGTATTAAAATATTTATATCCTTTTCAGCACTTGCCTGTAATTTAATAATCTGTCTAGATAGCCTTAATCCATCTGTACCTACAAATGAAATATCTTCCCCATTTACTTCTAAAAGAACACCTGTTAATACTGGCTTAATATCATCTGTAGCACTTGCAAATGCAACCCTATTTACTGCCTTTACTAGATTCTCTTTAGATATCTTCAACAAAGGTTTTTTGTCTGTAACTAAAGCTACAGAAGGGAACTCCTCTGCAGACATAGTATTAAAATTTGCAGAGTTATTTTTAGTAGATATATTAAATGTCTGATTCTCTAAAGTAGCATCTACTGTATCAGTAGGAATGGATGTAACAAACTCTGTTAACTGTTTAGCAGGTACAGTAGTTTTACCCTCTGATTTAACATCTGCCCCTATCCATGTATTAATACCTATTTCTAGATCAGTAGCAGTCATTATTAATTTACCCTTACTTGTTTCAAATTGGACATTATTGAGTATAGGTAAACCTGGTTTACTACTTACTACCCTACTAATTATATTTAGATACTTTGCCAATGTATCTTGGTTACATGAGAATTGCATTGTCTTTTTAAAATAATATTATGTACTTTGGCAGTATACCTATATTCTACTTAATATTGGATTTCTTTTCTACTGTTTTAATATTTAAATATATATAGTTGTCATAGTAGTAGAGAGTATGGATAAGTCAGTAACTTTTTAAAGACATCTCTATTTCAATCTCTTTCTAGATTATTTACCTGTTAATAACTGTGTGAGATATTTTGGGTTAAAATTGTATTAATAATATTTTAATTAAAGAGTATCTATTAATTATCTAGTAATGTGTAAAATTTTTAATTAAATGTGGAGTGATGTGTATATACCCTACTGGGTAAACGTTGATGTAGAGAGACGGTCTCTCTATGGCAACCTTTTTACATGTGTATTAATGAACAAGTTATTAGATATTACTCCACAATGATATCCACATTAGTAGAAGAGTTGTCCCCTACACTTCTCTACTCTCTCAGCTAATGTACTATCATTTTTAATTTTCTCAGGAATAACCTCACAGGCATACATTACTGTAGTATGATCTTTCTTGCCTAAAATATCAGCAATAGTAAGTAATGAAAGTTCTAGTTCAGTCCTTAATATATACATAGCTATCTGCCTCGCTAGTGCTATCTCATTAGTTCTTCTAGATCCCTTCATCACCTTTACAGGGACATCAAAAACATCAGAAACAATATCTAAAACTTTCTGAGGAGATACCCTCTTTCTTTTACTCTCAATATCTACCTGTAATATTCTTGCTACCTCCTCATATGAAGGAACCTGACCTAATTTTGTTAATGTAATTACTTTGTTTAAAGCTCCTTCCAATTCTCTTACACTACTTTCAATATTTTTAGCAATTAAATCAAGGAATGCATCTGGAATGGTAATATTTTTTTCTAACATAATCTGTTTTAATATTGCAGACCTAGTTTCATAGTCAGGAGGAGTAATATCACAAACCATACCACCCTCAAATCTAGTTCTAAGTCTATCTGTAATATTCTTAATATCTCTTGGAGCCCTATCTGAAGCCAATATTATCTGTTTATTCGCTTGATACAAAGTATTAAAGGTATGGAAGAGTTCTTCCTGAGTTTTAGGATAGGTCTCTACAAATTGTATATCATCAATAATTAAGAGATCTACCTCTCTATACTTACTCCTAAAATCCTCATTCTTTCTTGTTCTAATAGCCTCAATCATCTCATTAAGAAACTGCTCAATAGATACATATACAACCTTTCTACTAGGATTAATTCTTAATACCTCATTACCAATTGCTTGCATGAGGTGAGTTTTACCTACACCAGTACTACCATAGTAAAATACAGGGTTGTAAGACTTAGTCATATGATCATTCTCAATATCAGAAACTACAGATTGTCCTACAGCCTCTGCTAATCGGTTATTAGCTCCTACAACAAAATTCTTAAATGTATATCTAGGATTTAAGCTCGCTTTCTTAACAGCCTCTTCATATTTCTTTTTGTCTCCTTCCATTTTAGTAAAGAGGTCTACAACGGGGTTACCTGTATTACTAACAAACTTGTATCTCTCTTTAGGTTTTTTAGATATACCTGATTTAACAACAATTTCAATTTGTAAATTTTGACCAGTTGCTTTCTTAAGACAACTCTGGAGAAACTTACTGTAATCTTTCAATATTGTTTCTCTCTTAAAATCATTAGAACAGGATATTGTAGCTACTCCATTTTGTACTCTCTCTAAATAGCTATCTGCAAACCAAGAATCATACTCCACCCTATCAAGAACCATTCTTAAATTCTCTATTACAATCTTCCATATATCTTCTAGATCCATTTCCTCAGTACTACTCTCTATGTTAGATATGGTTGGCTTAGTAAGGGTATCAGTATATTGTTCAAAGTCAATTTTATCCATACTTTATTAAGTATCTAGTTATTAATTAATATTACTTGGGGGCAGTCAATGGTCGATTGGGACTAATACTCCTATTATATGAATTTCTGTAAAAATGTGGATAAGATTTGTAGAAAGTGTTTAAAGAGTAGATATTAAGAGACTTTTTTTTCTTCTCTTCTGTGTCTATTCCTCGTAGAGGATATGGGAAGAAAAATTCATTTCCTACTTACTACCATTTATTTGCCATAAGGGAACAAGTTAGATATAATAGGTCTGCTTTTATATAGATTAAAAATATGAAAAGAACATATCAACCTAAAAATTTAAAAAGATTAAGAAAGTTTGGATTCAGAGCAAGGAATAAAAATGGAAGTGGTAAACGAGTATTAAAAAGAAGAAGAACCAAAGGAAGAAAATTTCTAACAGTAAGTAATGAGTACAAATTAAAAAGAAAAAGACCGCTAGATAGAGCCAGATAGTGTATACTTAAATATGCTTCCCAGAAAGAACAGATTAACTAAGAGCCAATTCCAAAATTTTGGTAAACAATCTCAAAAATACCGAGGAGAATACGGAATGTTAATACTTGATACACACTCTGATAACAATACTCGTTTTGGTTTCATTGTAAGTAAAAAGATTGGTAATGCAGTGCATAGGCATAGAATGACAAGAGTATTAAGAGAGATATTAAGAAAATATATTTTAAACATTTCTAATGTAAAAGGGATATATATAGCGTATAAATATTGTGATAACTATGAAGAGTTGGAAAAAGAAATTGATTTACATTTTAAAAATGCCTCTAGAGATTTTAAAATGGATAGAGTTAAAAATAATTAGGATATATCAGAATACCCTTTCATTGGATCACGGTTTAATGGGAAAGATATACCCTAATTTAAGAGCTTGTAAGTTTACTCCTACCTGCTCTGAGTATGGATATGGAGTAATAGAAAAGTTTGGAATATTTAAAGGTAACTATTTAGCCCTTAAAAGATTTTTAAGATGTAACCCTTGGACTCAAGCAGGACAGTATGACCCTATTCCTGAAAAATAGATAAGGATAGTGTATAATGCTTTAGATTTTTAATATTTCTCTTTAATAATATGTTTGCAACAATTTGGAATACACTGTTTTTTAATCCATTGCTAAATCTCTTGATTCTTTTCTATGATCTTTTTGGAAATAGTTTAGGCTTAGCCATATTGGGTATTGCCGTTATAGGGAGAGTTGTAATGATTCCATTGGTTAAAAAACAAACTAATATGACTAAGAAAATGTCATCTCTTAAACCAGAATTAGACAAGTTACAGAAGAAATATGCAAATAACAAAGAGAAACTTTCACAAGAGCAAATAAAACTATATAAAAAAGTTGGGTATAACCCACTTGGATGTATAGGTACTTTCATACCTCAACTAATTATACTCTCCGCCCTTATTGGTGTAATCAGAAAGGTAACAGAGAGTGGTCTAGACGGTCTTACTTTGTACCAATGGGTAGAGAATTTAACTGGGCTTTCTCAGGCAACTAGTATTACTAAAGACTTCCTTTTTTGGGATTTAACTAAGTCATATAGTGAGGTGTCAAATGCTACTAGCAAGTTTGCGGTAGAAGCACTTCCCTATCTAGGTCTTTCAGTTCTAGTTGGTATTATTCAGTATTTCACTACGCTCTTTACTCAGAAAATGCAGGATGTAAACAAACCTAAAGAGGTTAGCAAAGAGAAGAAAAAGTCAGAGAAGGAGCCTTTAGAATCAATGCAAGCAGGTATGCAGAAATCAACAATGCTACTCTTACCTTTAATGACTATGATATTTACCCTTCGTTATCCTGCTGCTTTAGGTTGGTATTGGATGCTCCAGTCTCTGTTGTTAGTAGTTCAATATATTACTTTTGATTTTAACAAGACTAAAAAGGGTGTCCAAAACCTTTTAGATGTTCTTCATAAAAAGAAATAATTTAAACATATATTAATATGGAAGATATAGTTAAGAAAGAGTTAGATAGCCTACTCTCTTTGTTAGATATAAATGCAGAGTATGATCTTTGTATTGAGGAGATAGAGGAGGTTAAAAATATTAATATTTCTTTCACAGGAGAGAACTTAGGATATTTAATAGGTAATCATGGGAAACATTTAGAGTCATTACAATATATCTTTAGTATGATGCTAAGAAAGAAGTTCGAAGAGGATACTAACTATAGAGTTATATTAGATGTTTGTGGATACAAGGAGGAGAAGAATAAAAAGATAGAGAGAATTGCATTACAGAAAGCAGACGATGTTAGGATACTAGGAGAGGCAATAGAATTAGAACCAATGAATCCATCAGATAGAAGGACTGTACATGTAACTCTTCAAGTATTTGATGATATTAAAACAGAGAGTGTAGGAGAAGGAGAGGAAAGGAGAGTAAAGATTATTCCTCTTAATGAGAATGATATTATTAAACAATCAGATAACGAGGATAAAGAAGAGGAAAGCGAGGAGTAAATCCCATCACTATTAAAAACGGAGAGAGTGGGATTCGAACCCACGGTACGATTTCTCATACGCACGCTCTCCAAGCGTGTCCTTTCGACCGCTCAGGCATCTCTCCCTGGCGTACCCGGCCGGAATCGAACCGACAACCTACTGCTTAGAAGGCAATTGCTCTATCCGATTGAGCTACGGGTACATAAACATGCAATTCTATCAATAAATTTGATTAAAATAAAGGCTTATTCATCATCTTCTGACACCTCTATGTCTTTAATCTCAATTAGTATACCCCCCTCTCTTGTGGGAAATCTCTTTAAAAATGCAGGATAGTTCATTGGATCAAAAGTAGCATCAGGTTTTTTCTCAGCATAATTAAGGGAATTTAGTAAATTCTTACCTTCATCCCATTCTAAACCCTTTAACTCATCTACTAATTCCTCCTTATCTATCTTTGGTTTAATATCCCCACTTGCAACAATTTTGATTTTTACTGAACCTGTCTTAGCTTCTTCTACAGTAACTTCCTTTTGAATATCATCCCCTAGATCTAATTCCAAATCTTTTTCACTCTCAAAAAGATTCTCCTCGACTGCTTTACTCCTGAGCAGATCTTTTAGTTTCTCAGTTAGTCCATCTGTTTTAAAATATGTAGCAGTACCCTTAATAGTAATATCTAAGTTAACATCTGTTGCCTCTTCTCCAACCTTCTTGTCTGTTTTAATACTACTTTTCTCTACAGAACTTAGTATTGAATCTTCAATTATTTCCCAATCACCAGAGATATCTCTTAATTCAGATTTAACCTCTTCTATTGCTGTAGTACTTAAGGCCTCGACACCATTATCTATATCAATCTGTGAAAGAACAGTATACTCTTCCTTAGTACCTCCTGTAATTGCGACCTTGTTTTTCCCAAATATTTCAGAATTTGGATAGCCTTGAATTGTGAAATTATCGTTGATTGTTGAGATGTTGTATTCAGGGCCAAAGGTAGAAGCTTCAATTGGGACCCCAGCGACTGTAAGTGCTGAAGGACAACTTAAGGAAACACTGTTTTTCAATTTATATGTTTTTCCTCCAGTGTTAGTAACGATATGTCCTGCAGGGAGATTAATGGGTTGTGTATCTTCTAAACAAGGAGCATCAAAGTAAATATCGATTTGTCCTTCTGCATTCTCTCCATCGAATTTTTTACCTGTAGCTGTAATTGTACTAGAAAGACTCTTACTCTCTTCTTCACTCTTTATTGGTATTTTTAGATTCTCAAAATCAATTTCATCAATCTTTTCATCTCCAGTTAAGATAGTTTCAACTTCGACTTTTTTTGATTCCACAAATATCTTTATTTTTACAAAAGTACCAAACTGATTAAAAAGAAAACCACCTAATACAGTTAAAAGAAGTAATGGAACAAAAACAAGAAGAAATACCTTGAAAAACTTTTTTTTGTTAAATGGCTTAGAACCTTTAGAAAGACGAGGTTTAAAGTTAAAGAGTTTTTTAAGAAGAGGTTTCTTTTTTACTAGAGGTTGGATACTCTCGGTTGTAACAAGCTCTTCATTTGGAAATGGAATATCCTCATCTATTGAAACAAACATATTACTCTTTTTAACACCCCTTTTATCTACATACCCTTTTGGGGTAGGATCTTCAACCTTAGAAGAATCTTCCTTCTTGGGTATTACTTTCTCTTTGGGTAACTCTTCAATTTTACTCTCAATCTTCTCTTCAAATACCTCATTTGTATCAGGAGTAGTTGAAACTTTCTCTAAGAATTTCTTGCGCTCTAATTTCTCCTTCTTTGTTTTAAGTATCATTTCTGAAGCTTCTTCCCATTCATATGGTGTAGGATTAGATGGAGTATCTATTGTTTTAATACCTGCTAATTTTGCATTACGTATCCCTGTTGGATTTTGTATTATCTGTGCAATTAGCAACTTGTTCTCTCTTTGGGCAGTCTCATTTAGGACTTTCAAGTTTATTGGGCTGATTAAAATATCTGTATGTTCTGTAAATGTTAGAACTATTCTCTCTGCCTTACTCTTATGGATATATCTTACTAAATCTGTAAGTTC
Source organism: uncultured Candidatus Saccharibacteria bacterium (assembly GCA_964655705.1). Taxonomy (GTDB): domain Bacteria; phylum Patescibacteriota; class Dojkabacteria; order SC72; family SC72; genus UBA2259. The sequence continues at coordinate 45,645 of CAZZPP010000004.1, forward strand.
GTGATTACTCTCTACAACTATTTTTGATGTTACTATTTTCTCTTCCATATTTATACTTCCCAATTTATATCTTTAGTCTTTCTGTCTACCTCCATATCATACAAGAATTTTGCCAAGGAGGCTGGTGTAATATCGTAGAGATTTTCGAGTGACCCACTATTATCAGTAACTGTACCCAAGAGATTGGGTGTAAACATATCAATCTTTGGTACTAGAGCTATTGGTAAATACCTCTTCCAAGGAAATTCCATTAGAGAGAGTTTAATATCTGGAAGTAAAGCTCCTCCTCCACACAAATAGATTTGAGTAGGAAGGGGACCTAGGTCTTCGCAATTTTCTAAAGCTACTTTCAGGGTCCTCATCCAAAGAGTTGCTGTAGTATACATGGTTTTTTGTACTTGTCTCATGACTTCTTTAGGAAGATCTTTCTCTGAATATTTAATCTTCCTTTGTTCAGCATGCCTAAAATCAGAGTCTGTTAATCTAGCTAACTCTTTAGTAAATACCCTTCCCCCAAATGCAAACATCTGTGTCTCTGCAACATTCCCGTTTTTAACTATTGCTACATCTGTAGTACCTCCTCCAATATCCAGAAATATGGCAGAGAAATTGGCATTTTTACCACCAGAGTGGGCTCTAGCTACAGCGAAAGGTTGAGATACAATACCAAGGACTTCAAAGTTAAGAGAGTAAGCAACTTTTCTTAGAGCTTCTGTATATGTTTTGGGAGCAAAGGATGCATAGAAATTTAACTTAACCTCTCTTCCTTTGTATCCTACTAAGGTATTAACTGGCATGCCACCAATCTCCATACCTGTTGGGGTAATATGTAATATTTCAATATCATCATTTTTAAGACCTGTTCGAAGTCCTAAATCCTCTTTCCCACTAACAGAAATCTGAGATTTAACCTCGTTAATAATCCTATCCTGTTCTTTTTTAGTTACTTCTTTCTCAAAATGCTCCTCTCTTTCATAGTTAACAACTATTGATACTCCCTGGATATATTCTCCTGCTATACCCATAATGACGTACCTAGGATATTCTTCTGGTTTAAGATTAGTAACTAGTTCGTTTATCGAAAGTTTACAGTTTTCTAACACCGTATCTAGGTTGGTAATAATTCCACTTCTCATGGCATGTTGTTGCTGTTGGATACGAGACACTTTGTTTACTGAAACACCATATTCATTCATTGTAAAGAGTAAACTTTTTATTGTCTCTGTACCGATATCTAAAGCAACAATGGAAGTTTGTCCATCTAGAAGGGGTCCCCTTTTCGATTTTCGAGTTGGCAGTTTTATCATATGTATTTATTATATCACTAAAGACATCTAACTATACAATCACTATTTGTATAATGGGTTCTCTCTCTGTTTTTTTGTATATATATTTATTTATTACCTTCTCAATACCTGTTCTCAATTCGTCATATTCATATTTATTTCTCTTTTTGGAATCATTCAACCACTCCCTATGAGCATCAAAGATTAAAGTCTGAATCTCTTTAAGGAGTTCCTGAGATTTTTTCATATATATGAACCCACGAGAAACAAATTGGGGTCTACCCATTAATCTGTAGGTATTACTACTTAGATTAAGAACGATAATGAACATACCATACTCAGATAGTTGCTTTCTGTCCTTGAGAACAATCTCTCCTGTATCACCTACTCCTAATCCGTCAATTAGTATTGGTTTAGACTCAATGGGCTTTGTCTTAATCCACGTTCTTCCATTAAAATTCCACACTACTCCATCATCTGTTAAAAACACATCCTCATCTCTCATCCCCCAAGAAAGATAGTTCTTTTTGTTGAAATATCTAAAGGTTAAAGGACCATGTATTGGCATAACTGTTTTAGGAGCGATTAAGTCAAACATAATTTTCATATCTTCCTGATTACCATGCCCACTAGAGTGAATCTTTGTATCTATGGTATCTTTAAGTAAATCAGCACCTAGACCAATTAATCTGTCTGTCATTTGTTCAATGCTAGATACATTCTCAGGTATTTCAGAAGAAGACATTATTACTAGATCTCCTTTCTTAATCTTAATATATTTATGTTCATTTAAAGATATTCTGTTTAATGCAGCGAACCTTTCCCCTTGACTACCAGTAGAAAGAATTAAAATCTCGTTATCCTTGTATTTAGGAATATCTCTCTCTTTAACAACTAATCCTTGAGGAATTTTGATATATCCCTGATTACTCGCAATTGATATAGTTTGTTCTAAACTTCTTCCAGATATTACAATCTTTCTGTTAGTTCTCTTAGCTATCTCAAACAGTGCATACAATCTTGTAAGCAAAGAGGAGAATGCAGCAACAAGAACTCTTCCTTGAGTATTTGCAATTACCTTACCTAAATTCTCGAAGATCTCTGTTTCAGATGGAGACTTACCCGTTTTAGTAGCATTAGTACTCTCCATTAAGGCTAAATCTATTCTTCCTCTTAACGATTTTAATTTTGCATAGTCTGCCTCTAATTCATTTGTAGGTTGTGTATCAATTTTGTAATCTCCTGAAAAAAATACATTACCCTTTCTACTTTCAACAAATATTGAGAAAGCATCTGGAATACTATGATTTATACCAATGAAAGTAGCCCTAAAGTTCTTACCAATATTAATAGTGGTATGCCTGGTTACACCAAAAATCTTTGTCTTACTCTTTAAGTTGTACTCCTCTAATCTAGCCTCTATTAAGGCTTTTGCAAAAGCACCTGCATATACAGGAGGATAGTCAAGTTCAGGTAACATCCATCTTAATGCACCAGTATGATCTAAATGTCCGTGTGTAATTAAAATAGCTTTAACCTTCTTTTTATTTCTCTTTAAATATCTAAGATTGGGAATTAGGTAATCTACGCCATACATTTCTTGGCCAGGGAATGAGTAGCCAGCATCTACTATTACAATCTCATCTCCCAATTCAATGAAATTACAGTTTCTCCCAATCTCAGAAGTACCAGACAGAGTACATACTTTCAAGGTATCATTTCTTGAATATTGTTTGTTGTTGTTTTCCATATCCCCCCATTATATCAAATATGTAATACATATATTGGAAAGTATATAAAATTGAAAGAGGCTGATATAATACAGGAAGGAAAATGAAAGAAGAGATATCAAAAACATTTGAGCAGAAAGAAAAAGATATATACTCCCTTTGGGAGAGTTCTAAACTCGCAAACCCACAGGATATGGAGCAGTATCTTGCGAATGAGGGATGGGATGTTAAAAAACCTTTTACAATTTCCTTACCTCCTCCTAATGCAAATGCTAATTTACATATTGGTCATATGTGTGGTTACTCTTTCCATGACGCTATTGGTAGATATATGAGAATGACTGGACATCCCACACTTCTCCTTCCAGGAAAGGATCATGCTGGTATTCAAACAGAGACATCATTTACAAAGATTTTGAAAGAGAGAGGGATAGATAAATGGGAGTTAGGTAGGGAGAAATTCTTTGATATGTGTTTTGAATTTAGTCTTAAAAATGCAAGTAATGCGAGACAACAGGAGAAAAACATTGGTCTTTCTGCAGACTACTCTCGAGAATATTTTACATTAGATCCTAAATTAACCAAGATTGTGTATGAGACATTCTTTAAGATGTTTAAAGAGGGATTAATATACAGAGACAAGAGGATAGTAAATCAATGCTCTAGTTGTAAAACAGCATTGGCAGATGTTGATACTGAGCACGAGGAAAGAAGGGGAATATTCGCATATATTAAGTATCCCGTTGTAGGAAGTAAAGACGAATATATTATGGTAGCGACTACTAGGCCTGAGACTATGCTTGGGGATAGTGCAGTCGCAGTAAATCCTAAAGATGAAAGGTACAAGAAATATATTGGAAAAAAGGTATTACTTCCAATTCAGGAGAAAGAGATTCCCGTTATTGCAGACGAGGAAGTAGATATGGAGTTGGGAACGGGTGCTGTAAAAGTAACTCCTGCACACTCTCCTGTAGATTTTGAATTAGGTAAAAAACACGATTTAGAGATTGTAAACGTAATTAATGGAGATGGAATAATGGAAGGAGATATTCCTGAGAGATTTAAGGGTTTAGATACACTCTCTTGTTCTAAGAAATTATGTGAGGAGTTAGATGAATTAGGTCTTTTAGAAGATATCCAAAATATTAAACATGAGGTTGCAGTATGTGAAAGATGTAGAACCCCAATAGAACCCATTATCTCTAACCAATGGTATGTTGATGTAAAATCATTAGCAAAAAGATCATTAGAGGCACTAAGGAGTAAAGAAACATATGTAATACCTTCGGGTCAACAGAGAGCATTAGAGTACTTCTTTGAAAATATCCAACCCTGGTGTATATCTAGGCAGTTGTGGTGGGGACAGAGAATCCCTGTATGGTATAGCGGAGGGAAACATCTTTATGATTGGTTGAGAGAAAACAAAGGTAAAGATGTAGATGACTATATTAAAGAGACAAAAAACAAGGTAAATGGTACGGGTGAAATCTTTTTAGGAGAAAAAGCACCAGATAATTCTGGTAGTTGGGAGGCTGAAACAGATATGTTTGACACATGGTTTAGTTCTAGTCAACTTCCTTACTCAACCCTAGGGGGTATTGAAGGTAATGATTACAAAAAATATTACCCTACTCAGATGATGATTCATGCAAGAGACATTCTTTACTGGTGGTCTGCAAGAATGATGATGATGGGTATTTACAAAACAGGGATACCTCCATTTGGGGTTGTATTCCTTCATGGAATAATTCTTGCTTCAGATGGGAGTAAGATGTCTAAATCTAAGGGTAATGGCGTAGAGCCTAGTGAAATGATTGGTAAGTATGGTGCAGATGCACTTAGACTTTGGTATTACTCAGATGCTCTCCCAGGTTCTAATGCACCAATTAGGGAAGAGAAAATTAAGGGCAACAGAAATTTTGTTAACAAGATATGGAATGCTAGTAGATTCATATTGATGAATATTGAGGAGAGTGAGAGGGAAAAGGTATCAAGATTAGAGATAGATACTTCATTAGAGAGAATTCAGGAAACAGAGAAACATATTTCTAAGGTTTCAAAGTATATTGAGAAATACCAATTTAATCTAGGGGCAGAAAGTATACGGGAGTTCTTTTGGCATCAATTATGTGATATATGGATAGAGGAGATTAAAGAAGAGATTCAGAGGGAAGACATTGGTTCTAAGCAAAGGATTGAGAAATTAGTAGAGCTATTATATATCCTTAAAAGGAATTTAATGATAATGCACCCCTTCATCCCCTTTGTTACAGAGTCAGTATGGCAAGAGCTAGTAGAATTACATCTAGCCAAGGGAGTATTAATGGGTCAACAGTTGTAACAAGGATATCTTTTACTACCTATTCTTCTTTACTATTCTCAATCTTTTCGAAAAGAATGGAGGGTGTATTTAATCTCTTCCCAGATTCTAACGGGGTAAATACCCACATATCTTCTAGTTTACTTACTTTCCCTTTCTCTTGTAGTTCAATATTTGCATCGTACTCATCATTAATATTTAGTATATCAGAGAGTTTTGAAGAACTCTGCGGAACAAAAGGTTTAAGCAAAACTCTTAATGCATTAACTAACTGTATTGAATTGTATATTGTACCTTTACACTCATTAGTATTTTCTTTGTAAGATACCCAAGGGGCTTTGTCATTAAAATATTTGTTTGCATAATTACCAAATCTAAGAAGTTCCTCACTTGCTTTAACAAATTCGCAATTCTCAAGATGTTTACCAATACTGTTAAAAGCGTTCTGTATAGCATTATTTACCTCCATTTGAATATTACCCTCAGGAATAGTATTTTCAAATTTAGTATTAGTGAAAGAAAGAGTCCTGTTTACGAAATTACCGATGTTTGCAACAAGTTCATTATTATTACAATCAATCAGATCTTTCCATTCAAATTCCCTATCGTGATTTTCTGGAGCATTTCTGATGAAGAAGAATCTCAAAAGATCTGAACTATATTTTTCTAAAAGAGAGTCAACTGTCATACCAGTACCATCTCCTTTTGACATCTTTTTACCCTTGTAAAGAAGCATTTTGTTAGCTGGAATATCATATGGAAGTACTAATTTCTCCCTTTTTGTTTCTCCAGGTAGTTTGTATTTCTCCCAAAGTTGGTCATTATGGTATTTCTCACTATATGCAAGTAACTGAGCAGGCCATATTATTGTATGAAATGGTACATTCCCTCCTGCTATGAAGTAGTAATGCTTACAATCAGGATCCTTCCAGAAGGATTCCCACGCACTTGGAGTACCCATCTTTTCTGCCCATTCAATTGATGCAGAAAGATATCCAACAACGGCTTCAATCCATACATAGATTACTTTCTCTTCCCATCCCTGTATTGGAACAGGAATACCATATTTCATATCTCTAGTAACCTCTCTAGGGTCGAGTCCCTCTCTAATCCATCCTTTAGTGAACTCTCTAACCCATTTTCTCCAGTTATCACTACTTGAGTTTACCCATGTTGATATATTCTTTTCCAAGGTTTTTAAATCTAAGTAGAAGTGTTCAGTCTCTTTTAATACAGGTTTGGAATCAGAAAGAGTACTCTGAGGATCTAGCAAGTCTGTAGGTTTTAAAAATTTTCCACACCCAGAGCACTCATCCCCTCTTGCATTAGTTGCCCCACACTCAGGACAGGTTCCTCTTACATATCTATCTGGAAGAAATTTGTTTACTTTCTCGTCATAGTATTGTTTAGATTTCTGAGGATAGAGATATCCTAAATCTTTTAGTACTAGAAAGATATTCTGCACAACAGTCTGATGATTTGGAGTTGTCGTTGTTGTGTAATTCTCGTAAAGGAGAGTCAGTTTCTTAAACGTATCAAGGATTTCCTTATGTGATTGGTCAACTAATTTCTCAGGAGTAATGCCTAATTCTTCTGCCTTAAAAACTATGGGAGTACCATGACTATCACTTCCAGAAACCATTAGAACTTGGTTTCCTTTAATCCTATGATACCTAGCAAAAACATCACAAGCGATATTCTGTCCAGCAAGATGACCTAAATGAATCTTACCACTTGCATATGGCCAAGAAACACCAACAAAGATTTTTTTAGAATTAGGAATGCTCATAACTGTAGTATTTATTATATCAAAATATATTTTTTTCTACTAACATATGGAAACTTTTTAGAAACCCTTGTATACTGTAGGTAGTAGTCATAGTAACTGCCCTATGTTAAAAACAAATGACCAAACAAAATCAATTAACTTTCTCCAACCAGTTGGGGGCTCTGATGGTGTAATACAAACCTCCTTTTCTTGGTTAACATCTATAGGGAAATGGATGCTTATGGTAGTAGAAGCAATAGTCCTAGTTGCGTTTGGATACAGATTAGTAATGGATGGAAAAAACAACGATTTAACTTCACAGATTAATGATCAGGTTAAGACATTAGAGAACAATACATGGAAAAAGAGTGCTATTAAATACCAAAATCTTCAATACCTTCTTACGGATATTAAGGCTGTAAAAGAGGGTCAAGATATTAATTCTAATTTAATATCTGAGATTATTAATGGAGTACCAATTACCTTAATGGTAGAGAGTATTTCAATTAACAAAGGGAAAGTATCTCTTTCCATCAAGACTACAGATTTCAAGGCTTTAAGAAGTTATGAAGAGGGTCTAAAAAATAACTCTTCTTACAGTGATGTAAGAGTAAATATTGATTTAAAAGGTGTTGAGTATGATGTTAGTATTAGTTTTCAAGTAGTTAAACAAACAGAGTAATATGGGTACATTAGAAAATAGCGAGAGAAAAGTTGAATATGTTAAGATGGTTAAACAGGGACCAAACAAGAAGTCAGAGATGATTTTTACTGGCCTTACATATATAGCGGCTGTTTTACTAATAGCATTAGCTATTGTTCCTACAATTAAAACAGTTCGTGGTATAGATAATGAGATTAAGGAGAAAGAAAGAGTTTCGGCTGCTTTAAAGAGTAAATTACAGGCTTTAACAAGTTTAGATGGTCAATACAATAGTAATAAGGATGCCTTTGAGGATATTACCTTAATATTTCCAACCAACGAGAATTTCAGTCTTCTTTTAGCCAATATTGATCCAATTGTTACAAGAAATGGTTTTGTTCTTAAGAATCTCTCTTTCTCTGAGATTAAAAATTCTTCAAAAGGGGATAGCTATTCAGTTAGTACGAAGGTTTTAGTACCATATTCAGTACGATTAAGTGTAGATGGAAACAGATCGAATCTAATACCTTTTCTTAAAGCGTTAGAGGTTTTGCCTATGTATCCTGTGGTTGAAGGAATATCTTACAGTGGAGATGTGTTAGAAGATGGTTCTACTAGTTATTCAATTACCATCAGGGTGTACCAAATTGAGGATGTAAACTTTTATAATTAAAGTATGGAGATATTTAGAAAATATTTTTTTGTAATCCTTTTAGCTATTATCATAGCAATAGTGTGGGGAGGTGTATTGATATATTCTAAGAGATCTTTTTCAACAATGAATGATAATGCTAAACAATATACTGAGCCTCTTAATCCTACCTTTGATGATGAGGTATTAAATGATGTGTCAAAAAGAATAGATAGTGAGTATGCAATTCCTCCTAGTTCATTCTTTGATATGGAGAAGGATCAAGAAAGTAGTAATTAAGTATTTATATAGTCATCTAATTTCTTTTCTGAGGATTTTTCTTTTAGTTTCTTAAGTGCTTTAGCCTCTATTTGCCTTATTCTTTCTCTTGTTACCCCAAACTCTCTTCCTACTTCTTCTAAGGTTCTAGTAACACCATCTGTAAGACCAAATCTCAAAGAAAGGACCTTTCTTTCTCTGTCTTGTAATGAATCTAATATATCCTTAAGTTGATTTTTTAGATATTCAGAAGTAGCAAAATCCTCTGGGCTTTGTGACCATTCATCAGGTAGGATATCTTGAAGTTTAGAATCCTTTTCATCGCCAATTGGAGTCGCAAGTGAAGAGGGATTCTGCTTAATCTTTCTAATCTCTGCAATCTTTTCAAGTTCAATATCCATCTCTTTTGCTATCTCTTCATCAGTAGGTTGTCTTCCCAATCTAGTAGTTAAGGTCCCATTTACCTTGTTAAATTTGTTAATGGTTTCAATCATATGTACAGGGACACGTATAGTTCTAGCTTGGTCAGCTATGGCTCTAGTTATAGCTTGTCTGATCCACCATGTCGCATAGGTAGAGAATTTAAAGCCCTTGTGATAGTCAAATTTCTCAACAGCTCTCATTAGGCCAATATTACCCTCCTGAATCAAATCTAAGAGCTCTAGACCACTCTTACTATACTTTTTAGCAATACTAACTACTAATCTAAGATTAGCAGTAATTAGAAGCTGTCCAGCCTCTTTATCTCCATTCTCAATCCTTTTAGCAAGAATAACCTCTTCCTCTCCTGTTAAAAGGGGAATTTTTCCTATTTCGAAAAGATATGACCTTATCGCATCTGTAGACAGGCTTGATTGTATGGTTTTAAGAATCCTAATCTTTTTCTCTAAGGTTAAATCCTCATTCCCTGTAGTTACATCCTCCTCTGGTTCTAGTACCTCTACTTCGTTATCCTGTAACTCCTTAAAGATATCATCTAAAAGAACAATATCCTCTTCAATAGTTGGGAATACCTCTAATATATCCTCTTGAGAAAGAAATCCCTGTTCCTTTCCCTTCTTAACTAATTCTGCAATATATTTAGATTTAGTTGAGTTACTCATAGAATTGATATGGTATAATTTTATATTATGGTAAAAGTACTTAACAAAAACAATTTAGATGAAAAGAAACAATTCTTTATTGATACAATCGCTAAATTTTGTGATAAATGTGGCCAACCTTATACAAAGGATGATTTAGAAATAATTCAGGACACGAACATATCGAGTATTATACACTTTTCTTGCTCAAATTGTAAATCTAATCACATAGCAACATATTTCAAACCAATTGGATTAAGTAACAGAATGCCAATTAATACAGATCTAGAAATAGAAGAAATTGGGAAATATGCATCAATGAATGAAACATCAGTGGAAGAAATCTTAGATTTATACCTCCATCTCAAGGGTAATCCAGGAGTAACTATATAACTATCTTTGCCAAGACAGGAAGAAATGTTCGTCAGAGGAGAGTTCAAACCTCCTGTTTACATTATTTTCAATTCTAGTTAATCCTTCGCTACTTTCAATAATCCAATCTTCTGGATAGCTTAGAGAGAAGTTATATGCGTCCTTTCTACTCCCTGGCTGTTTAAATATATCAATATCCATTTCATAGTGAGTATCAGTTTTTTGTATTAGGAAGTTTGTATCTGAATTCCCCTTGTTAATATTGTATTTTACTTCAAGAGTTAATGTCTCTTTGATTGGAATATTAAACCATCCAGCTACTACCTTAAAGCCATCTTCCTCATACACATCATATTGATTATCAGTCATTCCCCTTATTCCCGTAACTTGAGCATCAAAAGGTATGTATATTCTAATATAGTTTGTATACTCACCCTGGGGATATTCATCCTTAGTTGAGTCATTTTGTATTGCTATTTGATATGTATAGTCAATTGTGGATTCATCTTTTACGGATATATTTAATATGTGATTCTTTTTGATATATAGGTTTGCTTTGTTTACTCCCCAGTTCCAATCAATATTAATTGGGGAACTTAAAAATTTTGCATCTAAGTTAGTAATCCACCCACTGTCATCGATATATGCTTTAGCAAGGCTGTTTTTAAATGTAAATAGGATATGTTTCTCATCTATTGACTCTTCAATTGTCTGATACAGATCATCGTTTTCAGTTAACGTAGTTGAAAAGATTTTAGTAATTACAGAATTGAAAAAGTCTGTTAAGAAAACAGAACCTCTACTATCAGTGGGGGATTGAGCAGAAGAATCCTCTATGATATTTGCATAGAGATTTTCAGATGTAATTAAAGCACTCTCTCCTGGTACCTCTATTCCTCCCCACCTATCAATTAATCTTTGTATGAAGACTGTATCTAATGTCACTATTCCATCTAAAGACTCTCCTTTACCTAGGTCATAGATATATTGTTCAGAGGAGAGTAATACGCTTTCTAAGTTAGGATTCCAATTAACTAGTGGAAAAGAGAAAGCAGATCCTTTTAGAGCTCTTAACATGGAATTTGGTGTCTTGTATACATTACTCTTTAATCTTAAAAGCGCTTGTGCATTGTAAATATCATCTACAAAAAGTTCAACTATTTGTCCATCCTCTATGGCTACTACTGCATAGTTAGAAATCCATCCTCCAGTACTACGTATCTCTCCATTATCTTGAAGAAGAATTAAGTATCTTTTTCTTTCATTTAGACCTAGGATATCTGGTAGAAACTCAGAGACTTTCTCCAAGGGTTTAACAGTATCATATATCTTTGTTACAAGTTCTTGATATTCATAGATGGTGTCTCTTAAAGAGTTAGGATATTTTCTAGTGTCTGCTGTAGAGATGAGATTTTGGGCTAGAGAGATCTTGTATACTCCTTCTCTCAAAAGATATCTATTTGTATCCATTGCTTCTAGATATTGGCTATACTCTTTCCTGTTGCTATCATCATTTACAGAGGGTTGGAAATCTCGGATATATTCTCCTAAGGGTCTAAGGCCCACAACTAGATTTTCTCCACTTTCTGCAATATATTTAGTACCTTGGATAATCTGATACAGGTTTGTATATTCATCTTGTATATTCCCAAGTTGGAAAATCCAGTACAGTTTGTTAAAGTTATCTTCTACTCTGGTAATGTTTGTAGAAAGAGATCTAGTATTTTTCTCAATTTCATCAAAATCAAGTTCAGACACCGAAGTCGTTAACTTCTTTCCCTGTTTATATACAATTAATCCACCTAAAGAGACACCAATTATTGGGGCAATTAGGTAGTAGATTAGTAAAAGAAAGAGTATTCCAAGAAATATGTTTTTAAATATCTTGTAATAGTTAATCTCTTTGAAAAGTGACTTAGGGTCTTTCATCTTCTTAAAAGGTTTTAAAAGAGAGGATACAAGTACACCTAGTTTTGTTTTTGACACACTACTTTGTTCAGTATGAGAATTTACTCTTTCTGTTTTGTCAATATCCCATCTCTTATCTGATTTCTCGTAATATGCTTGTACTTGTTCTATGGTGGACTCTTCTAATGTAACATTTTGTTTCCATCCATATACAGAGGCGTGAGGTGCAGGTACGTAAAGGTCTTGAAGTATGGTATTTTCATACTCTTTTTCAACAAATTTAATAGCCTTTGCTTCAACATCTAATTCCAGGAGTTTGTATGCTATGGAGAGAGTAGAATACTCATTCTTGTTACACAGGGTAATTACCTCCCCCTTTGTTTCATCAGAGAATGTAAGTTTCAAAATCCCATATACTGCATCACTTTCATGAATTAGATTATGAATTTCTAGACCCTCTCCTTCAATATCAATCTGATGTTTCGAAGTAGCATCGTAAAAGAGTTTGTTAAGGGTTAAATCCCTAATCTCATTAATACCTCTTCCTACAAGTGTACCAAGCCTAATTATCCTTAAATTAGCCTTGGTCTTGTCTACATACTCCGCAGAGAAATTCTCTCCATATCTTTGTAATTCTAGGGGAGAGTAGGAATTACTCTTACCCGATTGATCATTATTGATGATATTAGAAAGTTCTCTATTTAACTTTAATGAGGTAATCAACGATATCTTAGCCTTATATTTATTTGCAGAGGTTAGACTCTGATTAAGGTAGTCTGTTTCAGAGAGAAAGTCTTTGCTATCAACACTCTTCCTATCTTGCACTTCCTCTCCTAGCATATAGTAGAGGTAGTCTATTCTTGCTATCTTTTCATAGAATGCTTTAATCCCTTTAAAATCAATGAAACTTACTCTACCAGTTTTCTTAAGTTCAGTAAAATACTGTTTTGAAGTATTAGTATATTTATCAATGATTACTACATGACTACCTTGTTCTAGCAAGGTTTTTGCTAAGAGAAAAGATATGTAGTTACCACCATGAACAATAACAGAAACTGGTACCTGTCCTTTAATTTTACTTAAATCTTCTTTACTCATTTTCCTGTTCTAATTCAAAAGTAATTGGTATTGGGAATTGATATACTTTAACATTTAGTATATGTCCCTCAACAAGAATAATTGGGAACTCCAAATCTTCAAAATCTTGCGTAACTACCTTAATATTATACTCTCCTTTTGGTAATGAAAGATTAGTAATCGGGGTAGTATCCTTGTATTCCTTGTTTATGTAAACCTTAGTTCCATCATTACTAGATGTTAAAGTTAATTTCCCATTTCCTTTCTCAACGGTATTCTCTTGTGTGTAGTAAAGAAGGAAGCCGTGAAGGGTGTCATCTGGCCCTATTTCCATATTTATTCTTGAGGTAGAGTTCTTAGTTAGTTCAATATTGAATATATGGGTTTTGTAAAAATCTTCTGTATCAGATTCCCTTGTTAACTTAACTTCATATTTACCTGCAACAAGGTTTGTAATGTTAGAGGGGGTATTTCCATAATCCTTGTTATCTATTTCTACAAGAGCTTTACCATTAGGAGTAGTTATTTCTAAATTTGTGTTACGATAGAAGCCTTTTAGAATGGGAATATTCTTAGAGATATCTTTCAGCGGAAAGAAGAAAAAGAATATTGAAAGAGATATAACTAAAGATATTAAAATAATGGCAGTTTTTGGCTTTTTCATACACCTTTATTATATTGAAGGTAGTACTATTTGTCTAGGAACTAGTAAGAGTACTTAGATTCTGGGGAGTGTTCCTTTTTAATTCCCTTTGTTCTTGCTCTGTAATTAATATATACAACAAAGCCTATTACAGCAGCAATTCCAAATATTAATGCAAAGTATCTAAGAGCTCCAGTAGAGAGAATTGCGAATGATCCAATTAAAAGTGAAACAGAGGTTTCAATCAAGAGAATCTGTTTGTTTGAGAAGTTAAGTTTTAGTAACTGGTGATGTAGGTGTGAAGTATCATTTATTTTCATTAATTCGATCGGGTTTTTAGGCTTGTAAGTAATATATCGATATATTATTACATAGATTGAATCAATAATTGGAAGTGCTAAAAGCATTATGGTAGTTGAGAACTTAACCCCACTTATCAATGCAAAAACGCTAATCAAAAATCCATATACACTCTTCCCACTAGAACCTGACATAATTTTTTGAGGAGGGAATGCAAAGAACAGTAGGGATATTAATGATCCTGATATTAACAATCCAAAAGTACTTGAAAAAAGAGAGAATGTCCTTATCCCAATTACAAAAAGTAGGAGAAAAATTGAGAGTGAGTACGATTCGACTAATCCAGGAGAACCTCCTACCCATTTAACGGAGTTAATACAAAGTAGTATCCATACCATTAAGATTAAGTCTCCAGGAAATACAAAAGAGATTGGAATTGAGAAGAGATCTGGACTCCAGGTAAAACTACTTAGATTTAAGAAATCGTTAGTAAAGAAACTGACAAAGGAGAGATCTATTACCGAAAAAGCTATTATTCCTGCAGCTATTAATTGATATCCAAGTTGTACCTTAGAGGGGAGATTATATATATCATCTAGCACTGCTCCTACAACTAATACTAATATACTGAGTAATATTGGTATTGTAAAAGAATCTAATCTGAAGAATAGGAGTATTCCAATTATCAGAGGTATGGCAATAGCTAATCCCCCTAATGCAGGTGTTTCTCTATCATGGATAGCCTTTTGGGGATTGTCATACTCTCTGTTTTTTCTTTTGCTTCTTGGTTTGTATGTAATTCCATATTTTGTTGCTATACCTCCAATTACAGGAATAATTAAGAATGAAAATATTAATCCGAAGAGTAGTACTGGCCAATAATTTAAATACTTTGCATACTCTGAGGATATATTTAGAGTTCCTATTTTTAGAATACTTTCCAATATGTTATTTGGTATAGATATATCCATTTTAAAAAGTAATTGATAATTTTAAAAATATTAAACATAGAGAGACATTTGCTAAAAGGCATACAATTGAAAGTATTTTAGAAAGTTCTCTCTCCTTGTGATAGTACCTGTTTGAAAGATATATTGTAGAGAAGAGAATAAGTAAGCACATAAGGGGTAACAGGTAGATATATTCATCATATACCAATCTTTTTGATGGATTAAGAAAGTAATTAAAAAGAGGAACCTTTTGAGGTATCATGCTTTCTGTCTCTATTAAATATACCTGTGTAATGATTAAAGAAAGTGATGTAATTATGGTAAACCACGTTAAGGGATCTTTAATATATTTCTTAGTTTCTAATCCTTCGAGCCATAATTCATACTGTTCCTTGTACTTGTAATATATGTTTTTAGGAGCATTGTGCAAATTAAGGTCCAACTGCTTCTCTTTCTTCTTTTTCTCCATAACAGTAATTATATCAAAAGACTAGAGCAAATATTCATATATTTTGATATATTCTTCTAAACCAAGATCTGCGGGTCTAAGATTACGATGTTCATCAGCCCATTTTTCAAATCTTGTCCCTTTAAGATTGTTCCCTAGTGTTTTTCTTGGTTGTTTGAAAGAGGTATTAATTAATTCTTCAAGGAGTTTGGTATTTACTAATTCTTTTCTGCTTGGCAAAAAGGATATTAAACTACTTGTTACGTTAGGTTTAGGTTTAAATGATTGCGGAGATATGTCTAAAATCTTTTTACTTTGTGCATAGATTGATGTTGTAAGAGAAAGTGCAGAGTAAGGCCTCCGGTATAGATATTTTTGAGCTACCTCTTTCTGAACAATAAAGAGAGATTCTTTGGTAAAGCAAGCATTTTGGATTACTTTTTTAATAATGGGTTTTGATACATTAAAAGGAAGAGATCCAAAAAAACAAGTTTCTTCTTTTACAATACTTTCAATATCAATATCTAGGAAATCCTTTTTAATTACAGTAATTTGTGGGAATTGAGTCTCCAATCTTTCTGCAAGTGTATAATCTTTCTCAACAACAATTACATTTTTAAAATTTTTAGCTAATATCTCTGTAAAAAAACCCATACCTGGACCGATCTCAATTACAGACTCACAATCAACATCTGAAATTAGGTTTGATATATGTTTACCTAGATTCTCGTTAACAAAGAAATTTTGACCCAGAGACCTTTTTGCTTTCATCTATATTCTAAAATCCCAAATATTTTCTTTCTTAAGATACTCTGTCTTACACTCCTTACATACGGCTTTTTTCTCATCTATTTTTAACTCTCCCTTACACTTGGGACACAACAAGATATCATTTAGAGTATTAAACTTCTTTGGATTTACATTTTCTTTCTTTACTTCTGCCATTACAAAGATACTAGGTGCAATGTTTGCCCAAGAAAGAGTTCTTTGAAAGATGTTCTCCCCAAAAAGAAGAGTTTTACAATCTAGGAATTTTTTAAGGAAGTTAATTCGTAAAAATGAACAACCATATTTCACTTTAATATCTAAATTGTTTTCTTTAAAGAGCTCATATATATATCTTGGATGGTAGTTGAGAAAAAGTACCTTAGATCCTTCCTTTGTACCTTCGTAGTTATGTTTGTCTGGTTGTTGATATACCGATCTATTGAAAAAAGACAGATTAAAAGTGAGTAGCGCACGTATAACTGCCTTAATATGTACTTTGTTTGCATACTCCTGAATATATATTCCTCCGCTATTAATGATTCTTGATATCTCCTTGGTATATTTCTTTTGCTCCTGAATATGATGTAGAACCCTAACCATCAATCCAGCCTCAAATGTATTGTTTCTAAAGGGTAAGAAGTAAGCATTAGCAGCAATTAACTGTATATCTGGAAAATCTCTTTTTAATCTAGAATAGTTTTTTTGTAATGTTTTTAATGAGTAATCAACTATGACGGGATTTGAGTATTTTTTGTAATACAGTCCTGTTAATCTCCCAAATGAACCCCCAATATCTACAAACCATTCACCTTCTTTGTTTTTAAGTAATTTCTCTAAAACTAATACCTCAGATTTATGCTCGTACTCTCTTTTACCCCAGTATGTTGAGTAATCATAGTCATAGGTGTCATAATCCGCTATTTTGTTCATATTTCTGTTTTTCTTTAGTTAAATCCTGAAATTCTTTAAAAAGCCTTTCACTTTCTTTAACATCTCCAATCTCCTCTGCAGATGCTATTCTGATACCATACTCTCGCTCCTCTCTTTGAAAGTACTCCTTTACTATACTATTATATATCCCTTCTAGTTCATCTATATCACTATCTTCTTTTGAAAAAGAAAAAATACTATTTTCAATTAACTCCTTAAGTATACTATCATTTTCAAAATTCTTTAAGATGTCCTCTCTTGAGGAGTTTGGATATTTAATAATGAAAGAGAGTATTTCTTTAACCTTTTCATCATGGAAAAATTTGAGTTCAAATTTATGAATATTTTTAAAATTCTTCTGAAAGAGTACAGACTCAAGGAAAAAGGCCTCTCTTTCAACCTTTTTAGGGGTACCTTCTTCACATGGGGTCCCGTCGCGTGAAACTTCATTTTTCGAGTAGTTTTTGAAAGCGTCAATTTGTGTTATATTGTAGGCCTTTTTCACATAGAATAAAAGATTTGAACGGCTTTTAACGTGTGATAGCAACGTTTTGACCCATGTGACAGTCTTTTGGTACTCTTCATACCTGTTAAGATCTTTGTCACTTATATACTGAGTAAGCAAATAGGTGTACGCATCTATCCTTTTGTTAACAAGCCTTTTGAAGCCCTTTGGGTTCTCTCTAATCATCTCATCTACGTCTTTGTATGGATTTGTACTACTTGCGTAGGTATTTAGTGATAGCTCTTGAGCTAAGATGAAAGCTCTTTCTAGTGCTTTCTGTCCTGGCAGGTCACTATCAAAAAGAAACATGACATTCTTTGTAAGCTTAGATATCTTCTCTAGTTGTTCTTTAGTGAGTGCTGTACCTAGTGGTGCAACGATATTCTTTATTCCTATCTGATGGGCAGAGATTACATCAGTTGTTCCCTCACAAATAATTATGAGATCATCTTTTCTGGCCTGTTGTCTTGATTCATACTGGCCATACAGGTTGTCCTTCTTGTGGTATATGGGTGTTTCTGGAGAGTTCATGTATTTGGGACCATACTCGTTTCCTGGTAGCACTCTTCCAGTAAAAGCTATTACTTTCCCAGATGTAGATCTAATTGGAAACATTACTCTTTTGTAGAATTTTCCTCTTAATTTTCCCTCTTTCTCAACAAACAAACCCGAACTTAGTAATTCATTTCTTGAGTATTTAGTTTCTTGTTGTAAAAAATTTAGTAACTCTACACCACCTGGAGAGTAGCCTATACCAAATTTTTTAATACTCTCGTTATCTATCCCCCTGTCCTTAACATATGTAAGAACCTCTTTGTAATTATCACTTTTAATTTGTCTGTAGAAAAAGATTGCAGCCTTCTCGTTAATTTCTTCTAGCCTTTGAAATTGTGTATTCCCTTTTTTCTTTTGTAATGTTACACCTGCCTCTTTTGCAAGTTTTTCAAGTGTCTCAGGAAAGTCAATATTCTCAATCTTTTGTATAAAGGTAAATATGTCCCCAGACTCACCACATCCAAAGCATTTGTATCTCTGTAATTCAGGACTAACTATGAAAGAAGGTGTTTTCTCAACATGAAAGGGACATTTCCCAGAGTAGTTCTTACCAGCCTGCTTAAGTTGAACATATTTCCCGATTACATCTACAACATCTAATCGATTTCTTATCTCTTCAATCTGATCTCTTGATGATTCCATACCCAATTATACCAATTTCTGGGGATTTATTCGCATACTAATTCATTATTTACAATATTGCAGGTTACTTGCCCAATACCACTTTGAGCAGAGGAGGCTATCTCAATTTCCTGCTGGTTAACTGTAACGGATGTATTTTGTACTCTTCCTGTTACTAGTGTAAAGCTATTTAATACAATGTATTCATGCTCAGTATTTGGCTGAAGTACCTGAGATATTTTGTTCTCTCCATCAATATCAAGTTTAATCCAGGAGGGGGATTGAGATATTGTTAGAGTTAGTAAGAAGTCCTTCTCAACTTCTTCAATTTCATTCTCTTGCTCAATTGGGGAGTAGACGACTTTCAATGTCTTTGTTGTTACTAATTGAGTGTTTGTTTCTTTCCACGCCTTTATCAATATTGTGTTCACACCCTGTGTTAATTTGTACGATGTCTCAAATTCTCCAATATCATTAACATCAACTTGTACACTATTTATTTCTACGATTGTAAGGGACTGTGTACTTCCCTTTATGAGGACTTCTTCTACGGGAGATACATACTCATCTTCTGGCTGAAGAATTGTTAATACAGGTGGTTTTTGAAATTTGTATATCTGGAACCCAATATATCCAATTACTGAAAGAAGAAAGAGGGAGAGAATGAATATCCCAATGAATTTTGGAGATATCTTTAAACGTTCTTTCTTTACTTTACGATTTCTCTTTCTACTAGGTTTCTTCTCTACTGGTTGTGTACTTCTTCTGTAAAGTGCAAGAATCTTTTGGACATCTAGGCCAAGATATTTTGCATAGATTTTTAGGAAACCTGAGGCAAAGACAGATGAGTCAAACTTCTCAAACTGATTACTTTCAATATATTCTAAGTATCTTTTTTGGATTTTAGTATCTAAGGATACTGTACTTAAATTCTTACCAAGAGATTCCCTCTTGTTTTTAATTATTTCTCCTGCGGTTATCATATTGTGAAGAGTATATCAAAACTAGAAATCTTCTGATATATCTTCTGAAGATGAGCCTAAGATCTCAGAAGAAGAGGAAACGAGGACATCCCTTGGTTTCGCTCCATCTTGCTTTCCAACAGCACCACACTTTTCAAGTTGCTCTATTAATCTTGCAGCCTTGTTGTACCCAATACTCATTCTCCTTTGAAGTAAGGATGCAGATGCTTTCCCTTCTGCAATTACAACATCTAGAGCTTGAGGGAATTCTGGCTCTCTCTCGTCAGATATTCCGTTAGGTCCACCTCCAGTAGAAACTGCTTTCATGATATCAAGTCTTTCATCCTCCTCTTCATCTACAGACTGGGTTTTAATCTGATTAATAATATCCAAACTATCCTCTGTAGAGATGTAGCAACCCTGTATTCTAATTGGTTTAGACATTGTTTGATCTTTGTAAAGCATATCTCCATTACCCAAAAGATTTTCGGCACCTGTTTGATCAAGAATTACTCTTGAGTCCATAGCAGAGGGTACAGCGTATGCAATTCTACCTGCAATATTTGATTTAATTAATCCTGTTATTACAGTTACAACAGGTCTCTGGGTAGCAAGTATTAGGTGTATTCCTACGGCTCTCCCTAGTTGGGCAATTCTTTGTATTTTAGCTTCTACATCTGGGCCAGCAACAAGCATTAAATCTGCCATTTCATCTATTACTATGATGAGGTATGGCATAGCAGGATATCCCATCTTCTGGTTGTATTGAACGATATTCTTTACAAGAACCTGCTTTAATACCCTATACCTCTTCATCATCTCTGCAGTAGCCCATTGCAAAGCATTTACAACAAGTTCCATATCATTAATGACGGGGGTTAAGAGATGGGGAATACCGTTGTAAGCTTCCATTTCAACCATCTTGGGATCAACTAGGATTAACTTTACCTCATCAGGGGTTTTCGTAAGAAGAAGACCTCCTAAGATGGAGTTGATTCCAATTGATTTCCCTGCTTTAGTCATACCAGCTATTAAGAGGTGAGGCATATTTACTAAATCCCTTACCTCAGGACTCCCTGCAATATCTCTACCAAGGATTAAGGGTAATTCATATCTATCTGCTTCTGAGAGCAGTTTTTTAGACATCTCTTTCATATATACATAGTTAGGACTCTTGTTGGGTATCTCAATCCCGATATATGAGGTCCCGGGTATTGGGGCTTCAATTCTCATCTGTCCTTTGCTTACTTTTAATGCGACCTCAATATCACTACTTTGTCTTTTAACCCTGTTTACAGCAACACCAGCTGGAATTGCTAATGCATATCGCACGACGGTAGGTCCAATTGTAATTCCTACAACCTTAGCAGGAATCTTGAAACTCTTAAGTACAGACTCAATTACCCTAGCCTCATTCTTGTATGCCTCTTTAGGCTGTTCACTTTTTACAGGTTCTTGTAATCTATCAATACTAGGATATTTCCAGTTAAGATATTTAGGTTGAGACGGGGAGGAAGATATATCTCCTTGAGTAGAATTAATGACTGGGGTAGGGTTAGAAACCGGCCTAGAAACAGGGCTTATCCCAATCTCATCCCTAAGGTTTTCACTATCTTGTATATGTAATTGATCATCTTTCTCAACTCTTAGATCTCCTTGATCTAAATTATCGTCTTCTCCACTTATGAGCATCTTTCCTTCTCCCATTGAGGTTGAGAGTCTCTCTGGTAAATCTTTGAAGGAAATTTTAGAGAACAACTGGCCAATCACTTCCGCTATTTGTTTAATTTGGACTCCAGTAATTAGGGAAAATGCAACAATCAGAAGCAGTATGAGGATGATTAATTCCAAGAAATTCCCTACAGTATCATTAATCCCCCTATGTAAAATCTTACCTAGTGTACCTCCCGCTCTTTGCAATGTTTGAGTCTCCTCCAAACTCTCTAAGGGTACCCAGAATGTTAAAAGAGCATTAAGGGTAATCGAAAAAAGAAGAAATCCAAAAATCTGAATCTTTTTACCAAAGTATTTTCCCTGTGTAAGCAGATTAATTGAAGTAATTGTTATGGTAATTCCCCATACAACGCAGGACCATCCTAAAAGAGTAGAGATATATACAAAGATTGGGGCATCTTCTTTAACAAAAGGAGTTATTATCAAGGCTATACCCAAAACAAGTAGTACTAGGCCTACAAAGGTCTTGGTTTCAGAACTCTTAATATTTATTTCTTTCTTTTTCTTTTTTCTTGACATTGTTCTTAGATGACTTAGGTATATATATAATAGAGGAATTTACATCTTTTGACAAAAATTTCCCACTCATATATTATCCTTTATGTAAAATGATTGCAAAAGCACAAAAAAGCCTTTGACTATATTGCTAGAATGTGATAAACTCCCGAGAGTCAGTTAATTATTGCTTTAATTAAAGCGGTTAATACAGTATTCCTGAATCATTTTATAGAGTGATTTGGGATTTATCGCTTTGTTGGATGTAATTTATAACCTATAAACCACTGTTCTATGATTGAACCCAAGCGAAATAGAGCTTCCAGACTTAATCTGGGGAAAGGTTTCTCCTCATCTTTCGAAGTCCCAAGTCTAATTGAAGCTCAGAAATCTTCGTTTAAAGACTTTTACGAAGGAGGTTTCCAAAGACTTTTTGAAGAGATTAATCCAGTTAAGGACACTATGGAAAGAATGTGGACCCTGGAATTTAAATCATTTAGATATGGAGAACCGAATGGAAGTATAGAGGAGGTAATTGCGAAAGGTCTCTCCTATGAAGTCCCTGTATATGCAACTGTTCAACTCTTAAACAACAAGACTGGAGAGATTAAAGAACAGGAGATATTTGTTGCAGATCTTCCCATGATGACCGATGATGGTGCATTTGTAGTTAATGGGGTGAGAAGAGTTGTTACTCATCAGATTGTAAGAGCAGAGGGTGTCCTTTTTGAGGAGGCAGATGTATTGCCTTACAGAACCTTGCATAAGGCAAGATTGATGCCGGGTAGAGGACCATGGTATGAGATTGAGACGAATAAGTACAATGTAATATCTATGAGGATATTACCTAAGAGACCAAGGGTATTAGTAACTGAGTTTTTGAGAGTTCTGGGCTACGAGAGTGATCAAGAGATCTTAAAACTTTTCAAAGATGTAGATACTCACCAAGAGTATAAATATATTGAGGCAACGTTAGCGAGAGATTTTACTAAGAGTAAGGAAGATGCGATCATAAGTATATATAACAAATTAAGGCCTGATGAGTCTGTAACTATCGAGAGTGCTGAAAAATATATTAAAAGTAACTTCTTTAACAAGAGAAAGTTTGATTTAGGTAAAATAGGTAGGTATCAGCTAAATAGGAAATTGGGTACATCATATGATGTAAATAATCCTGATGAAGCTCTCCTGTATCCAGAAGATATAATCCTTATCGTTAAGAAATTAATTAAGATAAATAATGGTGTTGAGCCTGCTGATGATATAGACCACCTTTTCAATAGAAGGATTAGAAGTGTAGGAGAAGTATTAGAGAGACAGCTCCTTGGTGGAATTAGAAGATTAGAGAAGAATATCAAAGATAAAATGAGTCTTTACGGTCAAGATGCTAAGGTTACTCCTTCTATGTTAGTTGGAACTAAACCGATAGCCGCATCAATTCAATCTTTCTTTGGTGCAAATCAGTTGTCTACATTTATGGATCAGACTAATATCCTAGCTGAGCTTGAAAATAAGAGGAAGGTTACTGCTGCTGGTCCAGGGGGTATAGTTAAAGAAAGAGCAACCTTTTCTATTCGTGAGGTTCATAACTCTCAATATGCGAAATTTGATCCTGTTACAAGTCCGGAGAGTGCAAATATTGGTGTTGTTACGCAACTTTCCATTCTTGCAAAAGTAAATGAGTATGGTTTTTTAGAATCACCATACAGAAGGGTTAAAAAAGAGGTTAAGAATTCTAAGGGTGATCTTTTAAACAGGATTTTAGATGAAAATATTAAGGGTATTGCTAAGAATGGAGAATTGGTTACAAAAGAGATAGCAGACAAGATTAATTCTAAAAAGGAGTTAAAGAGTATTAAAGTTAAGCCATTCATCTCTGAAGAGGTAGACTATTTAGATGCGCTTGATGAAGAGGAAATGTATATTAGTATTCCTTCAGTTAATACAGATGAGCATAACAATATCCTTGAGGTATTAGTACCAGTTCGACATGCAGGAGACTTCATTTTAGAGGATGTAAATCTTGTTGATCATGTAGATGTCTTAACATATCAGCAAGCTGGTTTAGGAATGGCTTTAATTCCATTTGTTTCCCATGATGAAGCTATGAGGGCACTAGCTGGAGCAAATATGCAGAGGCAGGGTGTACCTTTAGTTAAACAAGAAGCACCATTGGTTGGAACTGGTGTTGAGGAGATTGTTGCAAGACAATCAAATTGGTGTGTATTTGCATCAGATGATGGGGAGGTTTTGTATGTAGACGCAGACAAGCTTACTGTAAATTACAAAAAAAATGGTATTCAGGATTACAGAGTTATTAACTTCTACAGAACAAATGATAATACCTCTTTCTCGCAAAGGGCTGCAGTAGTACAGGGTCAGAAATTTAAAAAGGGAGATATCTTAGTTGATGGTCCTACATCTGTTGGTGGTGAACTAGCTATTGGGATTAATTTAAGAGCTGCTTTGATGTTCTACGAAGGGTATAACTACGAAGATGCTGTAGTTATCTCTGAAAGAATTGTTAGAGATGACCTACTTACATCTGTACATATTAGAGAGCATAAGGTGGAGGTTCGAGATACAGAGTTGGGTCCTGAGGTAATTACCGCAGATATTCCTCATGTTAATGACAGGATTTTACAGAAGTTGGATATGGCCGGAATTGTAAGAGAGGGAGTTAAGGTTAAAGCTGGTGATATCTTGGTAGGAGTCATAGCTCCAAGAGGTGAGAAAGAATTAACAGCTGAGGAAAGGCTCTTACGAGCCATCTTTGGTGAATCAGCAAGTGATGTAAGAGATAACTCACTTAGATTGCCACATGGAGAGGAAGGAATTGTAATTCATACTCAGAGGCTTTCTGCAGACAAAGGAGACAAATTACCACCAGGTGTATTAGAGGAGGTCAAGATTTGGGTAGCAAATACTAAGAAGCTTGGATATGGAGACAAGATATCTGGTAGACATGGAGACAAAAATACTGTTGCTGCTATCCGTCCAGTTGAAGATATGCCATTTACCGCAGATGGAGAGCCAGTAGATATTGTTCTTACACCTACTTTCCTTAAGAGAATGAATATGGGTCAGGCAGAAGAAGTTCACTTTGGTCTCTATGCAAAATTGCTTAAAGAAAAATTTGCATTTCCTCTTTTCGAGGATACAAACATGGAATGGTTAGAAAGAGAGATGCACAAACAGGGATACAATATTGAGCAGAAAGTAGATCTTTTTGATGGAAGAACGGGGAAGAAATTACCAAGAAAGGTAACTGTTGGAATAAAATATATTCTTAAGTTACACCATATTGCAGATGAAAAAGTACATGCAAGATCTACAGGACCATATACCGCAGTTACACAGCAACCATTAAGTGGTAAGGCTCAAAGGGGTGGTCAAAGATTCGGAGAAATGGAAGTGTGGGCATTAGAAGCACATGGTGCTCCATATGCTCTTCAAGAGATGTTGACCATTAAATCTGATGATATTAAGGGTAGATCTGCTGCTTACAAAGCAATAATCCATGGAGAGAAGATAGAGAGTGTAAATGTTCCAGAATCCTTTAAGGTATTAATTAAGGAGTTAAATGCACTCTGTTTAAATATGGAATTAATTTCAAAAAAATCTCAGGAGGTTTCTGATAATGAATAATCACAATCATAAAAATGCTTTCGAAGATTTTGACGCTTTAAGACTAACTTTGGCTTCACCAGAGAAAGTCTTGGATTGGTCATATGGAGAAGTTACAAAAGCAGAGACAATCAACTACAGAACATTTAGAGCAGAACCGGATGGTCTTTTCTGTGAGAAGATTTTTGGTCCTACCAAAAACTATGAATGTTACTGTGGTAAGTACAAGAAGATTAGATACAAGGGGATTGTATGTGACAAGTGTGGTGTAGAGGTTACAACTAAGGATGTAAGAAGAGAGAGAATGGGTCATATTAAATTGTCTGTACCTGTTGCTCATGTATGGTTTGCTTACGGTATTCCAAACAAAATGTCCATTGTATTAGATATGTCTCACAAAAAACTCCTCTCTGTAATCTACTACACTAGATATATGGTTGTGGAGATTGAGAATGAGAAGAGAAAAGAGATGATTTCTAAATTAGAGGCTCTTAAGAAAGATGAGATTAACAGTCTGAAGACAGAATTGGAAGAGGAATTAAAAGTAACAGAGGCTATGTATGATAGTGATTTAAAGATTGCTAAGAAGGAAAAGGGTGGTGCTGATTTCAAAATTAGTCAATTAGAACATAAAAAGAAACAAAGTATAGCCAAGGTAAGAAAAGATTATGCTGAGAGAGAAGAGGAATTAGATAGTTTCTATTCTAAATTACAATTACTAATTGAAAAGGTTGTTGTAGGATCGGTACTTTCTGAGGATGAATATATTGATTTAGAGGATAGGGGCTTACTCTTCTTTACTGCATTAATGGGAGCAGAAGCAATTAAAAAACTTCTAGAAGATTTAGATATTGAGGAGGAGTTAGGGAAATTAAGGAAGAGTGTAAAGAAAGAGAAGGGTGACAAGAAATTGGCATCCATAAGGAGAATACAATACTTGGAAGGATTCAAATTAAATGGAATTGATCCCAGTTGGATGGTAATTGAGGTATTACCAGTTCTTCCTCCAGAATTAAGACCAATTATTCCTCTACCAGGAGGTAAATTCGCAACATCAGATCTTAATGACTTGTATAGGAGAATTATTAACAGAAATAATAGGTTAGCAAGATTAATAGAGATTGGTGCACCTGATGTAATATTGCGAAATGAAAAGAGAATGCTTCAGGAGTCTGTTGATGCGGTAATTGATAACTCCCATAGGCCATCTAAGCCTATGATGAATAGTAAGAGACTACCATATCAATCCCTAACTGACGATTTAAGAGGTAAGAAGGGTATATTCAGAAAGAATCTTTTAGGTAAGAGAGTAGACTACTCGGGTCGTGCAGTAATTGTTGGAGATCCAAGTTTGAAATTAGATCAATGTGGTATCCCTAAGTCCGTTGTTTTAGAAATGTTCAAACCTTTCGTCATACATGATTTACTTGATCAAGAACTTGCTCCAAATGTTAGGGTTGCAAAAGATATGATAGAGGAAGAAGAGGACATTATTTGGGACATCTTAGAAAAAATTATTGATGGGAAACCAGTCCTTTTAAATCGTGCTCCTACATTGCATAAGTATAGTATTCAGGCCTTCTACCCTAAGTTAGTGGAAGGTGAAGCTATTAGATTACATCCTTTGGTATGTAAAGCATTTAATGCCGACTTCGATGGAGACCAAATGTCTGTTCACGTACTTCTTACAGATGAGGCCGTAGCTGAAGCAAAAAGGGATATTATGGCTTCCAGAAATATTGTAAATATATCTAATGGTGAGGTATTGGCCACACCTGCAAAAGATATGTTACTTGGTTTCTACCTGATGACAGACAAAAATGAGGTTGAGAAACCAAGGATATTTGCATCTGAGGACTTAGCGATTAAGGCATATGAGAGAGATATCATTAATATTGATGAAGAGATTTTAGTAAAGATTGGAGATGAGGTAGTTAGTACTTCTGTTGGTAGGTGTATATTCAATAGCATACTTCCAGAAGGATATAAATATGTGAATGAGAGGGTAAACGGAGGGATGATTTCTAAAATAGTTGAGGAAATTAAAGATAGATATTCACTGGATGTAGTTGTTGAACTATTGGATAACCTTAAGTTAATGGGTTTTAAGTATGCAACAGATTTAGGGTTTTCGTTTGGTACTGAGGATTGTAAAGTAGATTTTGATATTAAGGGGAGAATTAAAGAGGTTGAGGACAAAGATTTACAGCTTCAAGAAAACTATCTCCAAGGATTAATAACTGAAAAAGAGAAGGTAAATATCTCTACAGAGATGTGGAATGATTTTGCTTCTGATCTCGCAGATGAAGCATGGGAGAAGTTAGACAAGAATAACTCTGTATTTGAAATGGTTGAATCTAAGGCTAATGGAGGTAAGATCCAAGCCAGACAGGTGCTTACCATTAAGGGTATTGTTAAAGACTCTAGAGGTAACTCCATACCACTTCCAATTAAGGGTAACTATAGGGATGGTCTCAATGCTTTTGAGTACTTTGTTGCAGCTAATGGAGGTAGAAAAGGTATTGCAGATAGATCATTAAGAACATCTTCTTCAGGATATTTAACCAGAAAGTTAGTAGATGTAGCTCATGACGTAATCGTTCGTTTAGATGATTGTGGATATGAGGGACAGGGTCTTGCGATTAAAAAGAGTGATGACAGGAGAATAAGTTTTGATAAGAGAATTTTCGGTCGAGTTGCAGCCCAGGATGTCGTAGATTCCAAGGGTGAAGTCCTTGTTGAAAAGAATACACATATATCTAGGGAGGCATCAGAAAAAATTGTAAACGAAGGAATTGAGGAGGTTTTTGTAAGAACCCCAATACTATGTAAATCTCCACTTGGAATATGTAAGAAGTGTTACGGATTAAATCTGGAGAATGGCAATGATATTGAGATGGGTAAAGCAGTTGGAGTTATTGCAGCACAATCTATTGGTGAGCCTGGTACACAGATGACTATGCAGACTTTCCATAAGGGTGGTGTACAAACAACTGATATTACACAGGGTTTACCTAGAATAGAGGAACTCTTTGAGGCAAGATCTCCAAAGGCCGAAGCAGATATCTCTACCATTAAAGGTAAAGTACATATAGAGAGAGCTGAAGATGATTCTGCTACAATTTTAATTGTAGGGGAGAAAGAGATTGTTAAGGATGTTGTTGTCTCTGATGCAAAGAATGTTCTGATTACGGACGGAGCACAGGTAAAGGCTGGTCAAGTGATATACATAGATTCTGAGGAAATGGAAAAACAATCTCCTTTTGATGGTATTGCTAAAATTGAAGGAGGAGTATTAACACTTTCTGGTTCTGTTAAAGCAGAAGAAAGTGTCTCTGTACTCCCTAATGTAGAAATACTGGTTAATGAGGGAGATGAGATTGTAGCTGGTACACAATTAGTTGCAGGGGCAGTTGATCCTAAACAGTTAGCTGAGGTAGGAGGATTACAGGTAGCTCAGAAGTATATCCTTGATCAAGTTCAAAAGGTATTTAACGAGCAGGCAGTTCCAATAGATGATCTCCATATTGAGGTAATAATTAGACAGATGGCAAGATTAGGTAGAGTCCTAGATTCAGGTGATACTGAGTATCTTGTTGGTTCCATGGTAAACAGATTTGTCTCTGAAGTAAGGAATAATATGTTACTTGAAGAAAACAAGAGGAAGGCATTAATTGTTCCTAAATTGCTTGGTATTAAGGCTTCGGCTTTGTATACTGAGAGTTTCCTTTCAGCCATGTCATTCCAAGAGCAGGTAAGAGTTTTGACAAATAGTGCAATTCTTGGTAAAACAGACTTCCTAAGAGGAATGAAAGAGAATGTAATAATTGGAAGAAGAATCCCATCAGGGGATGAGGCTGCTTTAGAAAATATTAATAATCTTGAAGAGATTAAATTTTAATTGATTTTGTTGTATAATACGAACCATGCCGACTATTAATCAGTTAGTAAGAAAACCTAGAAAAGCGAAGAGAACTAAAACAAAGCATATTGCTCTCGCTACAAATTTTAACCCTTTGGTAAATAGGTACAAAAAGGCTAATAACCCATTCAAGAGGGCTGTATGTATTCAAGTTAAAACTATGACACCTAAAAAACCTAACTCAGCACTACGTAAGGTTGCTAGAGTAAGACTTTCTAATGGAATGGAAGTTACTGCATATATACCAGGTGAAGGACACAATCTTCAGGAGCACTCAGTAGTTATGGTTAAGGCGGGTAGGAAAAGAGACTTACCAGGTGTTAAGTATATTGTAGTAAGGGGTAAGTATGATACTGCAGGAGTAAAGGGAAGAAAGAAGGCAAGGTCTAAGTATGGTGCTAAAAGACCAGAGAATCAATAATATATTAATAACTAGTAATGAGAGGTAAGAGATCTAAAAAAAGAATAATTGCTAAAGACAGAAAATATAATGATGAAATTATTGGGAGACTAATTAATAAAGTCATGCAAGGAGGAAGAAAATCCATTGCCCAAGAGTTAGTGTATAGTGCATTAGAATCTGGTTCTGAAAAAGTAAATACTCCAGTTATTGAATTCATTCATACTGCAATTGACAATATAAGGCCAGCACTTGAAATTAAATCAAGAAGGGTTGGAGGTGCAAACTATCAGGTACCAGTACCTGTAGGACCTAGGCGACAAGAGACATTGGCAGTCAGGTGGTTAGTGGATCTCTCTAGAGCTAAAACAGGTAAATCATTTGATAAGATATTGGAGATTGAGTTAGTAAATGCATTTAATGGAGAGGGTGATGCTATTAAAAAGAAGGGTGATGTAGAGAGAATGGCAGAAGCAAATAAAGCATTTGCCCATTTCAGGTGGTAAATATCAAATTCTTAGAATTAGAAAGGGAGGGAAACCTCCCTTTTATTTTGTACTCTCTATTCTCTCCCAACCGAATTTGGGCATATCTTTTTTCATAACAACCCTTTCCCAAAATATCTTCAGCCATGTAATTAGACGAATGGGAAATAGAAAGAGAGACCATATGAGCTCTTTAATATTTCTTGCATACTTAAGTACAAAGAGGGCGTATTTTAATTCAATAAAGAGACTTCTACTCTGTTTGTCTTTTTTAAATATCCCAAACTGTTTTAATTGTACAAAGCCCCCTAGAGATCTTACTTTTTGTTTGTAATAGTCTTTTAGAGTAGTAGGGAATTTTACATAGCACTTTGCTCTAGGAGCATATGCAATCTGTTTGCCTTCATTCCTTATTGAGTATGAAATATATGCATCGTCAGAGAGAACGTTACTAGGTATATCAAAAGTAATCTTTCTGGTAGCCATAATATATCCACTCATTGGGAAAAAAGATTTACTACTTAAATAGTAATTCCCCTCTTTAATACTCATGGTATTAATCCTTCTGCTATGGGCTGCATCAGAGAGTAAGTGCCCCCAATATCCCATCATCACTTTCTTCATATCCATAGATACGGGTCTTCCACTAACTCCTCCGACCTCTTTGTTTCTAAAGGGCTCTAATAGGTATCTTACAGAATTTTTCTCAAAGTAGGTATCTCCATCTGTAAGAATCCATATATCTCCTTTAGCTTTCTTGAATGCTAACTTCAAGGCAGAGGGTTTCCCCTTCCTTGGATCTTGTATTTGTATATACTCCCTTGAAGATAGCTTTAGATCTTCTGTTGCTTTTAATCCAGCATCAAGGGTCTCCTTGTCTGGAGAGAGTTGAATTATTTCAAAAGGTTCACTCAACCCAGAGTAGCTTCTGTCAGCTATACACTTAATACATTTACCAATTGTATTAGGCTCTTTCCAAGATGTAATAATTATCGATATCATAATCGATTATATCTTTTAAAAATGGAAATGAGTAGTATATTACTCTTTTTTACCCTCTGTAGGAACTTCTTCCGTACCTTCTTCGCCTTGTTCAGGAATTTCGCCCTCTTCTCCCTCTTCCACTTCTCCCTCTACTGGAGTTACAATGACCTCTTCAACCTTTTGAATCTCAGTAATGGTCACAATAGTTGCTTTAGCTTGTTCATCATTAATCAAAGACATTCCATTTGGGAGTTGGATATCATCTACATTAATAGTTTGACCAACACTATCTAGTTTAGAGATATCAATATCAATGGATGGTTTAAGATCAGATAGCTTACATCTAATATCAACACCATCTAATACATTAACTAATACCCCGAGATTATTCTTAACTGCAGGAGATATACCAACAATGTTGAAAGGAACTGTAAATACCATTGGTGCACTCTCATCTATTCTAAAAAGTGAAACATGATTAATCTCATCTGTAACAGGATTAATACTCAATTCTTTAACTAGGGTCTTGAAGGAATCTTTCTCTAACTGAGTCTCTAAAATTGTTGTAGAGGTTGTATTCCTACTTAACCAGTCTGCATCAGAGTTACTCATGGAGACATTAATAGACTCTCCCTTTGAGTTATACACTACAGTTGGAGTTAATCCATCTTTTCTTAAGTGTCTTACCTTTTTACCTAGTATCTCTCTTTTTTCTAATTGAAGTTTTTCCATAACGAGTGAGAGTATAGCAGAGAAGAGAGTAATTTGCAATTACTGTTTACTACCTCTTGACGAATTAGAAATTAACCAATATACTCTTAGCAGGTAAGATATTAGAGTGCTAAAATGCAAAGTATTACAGAAAGACAGAAAGAGATTTTAATGGCGATAATAAGGGAATTCATGGAGAGTGCTGATGAAGTCGGGTCCTTGGCTCTTTTAGAAAAGTATGATTTAGGAGTAAGTTCTGCAACCATTAGGAATGAGATGGCTCACCTCATGGAATTAGGACTCCTAGAAAAGAGTCATATTTCATCTGGGAGATTCCCTACCGATCAGGCTCTAAGAATGTATGTAAGCAATGTATTAGGTAGTAGTTCCCTTAATCCAATGATTACTGTTGAAATTAGGCAGGGAATATTTAGGGACAGGTTTTCTAAGGAGACAGTGATTGACTCAATTCTCAAAATTGTATCTGATGAAACTGAGTCTGTTGCATTTCTCCTCATAGATGGTATCTCAAGATATTGGGGGGTATCTCAGCTTTTTAAATATGAAGAATTAAGGAATTGGGAAAAACTTCAGAGAATTGTAAACATTCTGGAAGATGGGAACTTTTTAAATAATATGATGAAGAAATATAGTGGTTCCGGGGTATCCTTAATTATTGGTGGAGAGTCTGGGATTAAGGGCCTTGGTGAGTGTGCTATTGCGTTTACTCGATTACCATTCTGGAATACGAGTGATGCCCATATTGGTGTAATTGGTTCTAAGAGAATGGATTATGCCAAGAGTGTGCCAGCACTTCGTGAAGTACAAAACTCAATGCACAGTGCAATGAGGGGTTGGAATTAAAATATATATCAAGAAGTATGATACAAACTAAAGACACAAATAGTGTTACAAAAAAGAATATGCAAAAGAAGAGTAGACAGGATGAATTAGAGAGTAAAATTCAACAGTTAGCTCTTACAATAGATAAGGTGGAGGATGAAAAACTCGTAATAATGAATCAGTTAAAAAAGGCTTTGTCTGACTATCATAATCTTGAGAGTAATTCAAACAAGAGAGTAAGCCTCTTGTATATGCAATCAAGGAAGGGGTTGGCTGAGAAGTTAATTCCGATTGTAGATGATTTAACAATGGCTATTAAGAGTAAGGAGGAAATTTCTTTCGATGAAAAAACATTAGCTTGGTCTAATGGTGTAATGGGGATACTAAATAACTTGGAAAAGAGTTTAGAGGAGATAGGGTTGAAAAAATTTGTACCTCAGAAGAGTACAAAATTTGATCCATCAATACATGAAGCATTAAGTGTAATAGAGGGAGAGATACCAGGGGTAATATTTGATGTAATACAGCCTGGATATGTGTTAGATAATAATGTAATACGACCATCAAGAGTGGTTGTTACTAAGAGTAAATAATTAAATTTTTAAAATACATAAAATGAGTAAAATAATTGGAATAGACTTAGGTACTACTAACAGTGCTATGGCATATATGTCTGGTGGTAAACCCAACATTATTGCAAATGCACAGGGAGGAAGGTTAACTCCCTCCATTGTTGCAACAGACGAGAAGGGGGAGACTCTAGTAGGTTCTCCTGCAAAGAATCAGGCAGTAACTAACCCTGAGGGAACAATCTACTCTGTAAAGAGGTTAATAGGTAGATCATGGGATGACCCAGAGGTTCAAAGAGATAGAGAACTACTTCCTTTTGAGATGAGAAAATCTAAAAGTGATGGAGTTGAAGTTAAAATGGGTGATAATTGGTTCACTCCTCAAGAGATCTCTGCAAAGATTTTAGCAAAGATGAAAAAGGATGCAGAAGATTTTCTGGGAGAGAAAGTTACGGAAGCAGTAATAACTGTACCTGCCTACTTTGATGACTCTCAAAGACAAGCAACTAAAGATGCTGGTAAGATAGCAGGTTTAGATGTAAAAAGAATTGTAAATGAGCCAACTGCTGCTGCCCTAGCGTATGGATTAGATAATAAAAAGGATGCTAAAATTGCAATCTTTGACTTAGGTGGTGGTACATTTGATATCTCAATTTTAGAGATCGGAGATGGAGTATTTGAAGTACTTTCTACTAATGGAGATACTCACCTAGGTGGTGATGACTTTGACCAAATGATAATTGACAAATTGGCTAAAGATTTTAAAGATAGTGACGGAGTAGACCTTAAAGATGACAGAACAGCACTTCAAAGACTTAAGGAAGCTGCGGAGAAAGCGAAGATAGAGCTATCTACCTCTGAAGAAACAGAGATTAATATCCCATATATTACTGCTACATCTAGTGGTCCAAAGCATCTTAAAGTTAAGATGAGTAGATCTGATTTAGAGAAATTAACATCTGAGTTAATAGAAAAGACGGTTAAGCCTTGTGAGAAAGCGCTTAAGGATGCAAAACTAAGTACATCAGATATTGATGAAGTATTACTAGTAGGTGGTATGACTAGAATGCCAGCTGTAATAAAAAAGGTTAAAGAGATATTTAATAAAGAACCAAATAAAGGAGTTAACCCTGATGAAGTAGTTGCAGTAGGTGCTGCAGTTCAAGGTGGTGTATTAGGGGGTGATGTTAAAGATATTACACTTCTGGATGTAACACCTCTCTCTTTAGGATTAGAGACATTAGGTGGTGTTATGACTAAGTTAATAGATAGAAATACTACTATACCTGTTGAGAAAAAACAGATATTTAGTACAGCAGCTGATAACCAACCAGGTGTAGAGATACACGTCTTACAGGGCGAAAGAGAGATGGCGGAGGATAACAAGACTTTAGGTAGATTCATCCTAGATGGTATTCCTCCTGCACCCAGAGGTATTCCTCAAATAGAGGTTACCTTCACTATCGATGCAAATGGTATTTTAAATGTTAATGCTAAAGACTTAGCTACTAACAAAGAACAGAAAATTACAATTACTGCGTCTACTGGTCTTAAGGATGAAGAGATTGAAAAGATGGTAGAAGAGGCTGCTAAGTATGCAGATGAGGATAAGAAGAAAAAAGAGAGGGCAGAGAAGAGGAATAATGCTGACTCATTGTGTTTCAATATTGAAAAACTTCTTAAAGAGAATGGAGAAAAGATTGAGGATGAAGATAAAGAGGATTTAGAAAAGGGTGTAAAAGAGGTAAAGGAGTTAATTGAGAAAGAAGATTTTGATGAGCAGGAGGTAGAACAGAAGGTAGAGAAACTTACTGAGAGGATGCAAGAAGTAAGTAAAAAGATGTATGAGAAAGCAGCAAAAGAGGAATCAGAAAAGAAGAGTGAAGAGAAAAAGGAAGATTATGAAGACAAAGAGAAAGAGGAGGAAGATGTAAAGGAGGGAGAGGTTGTCGAGGAGTAAAATATAGGAGGGGGCTTTAAGCCCCCTCTTTTTTCTGATACTATATACTCTAAGATAATTTTTACTACTGCCAAAATGTCAGAAGAGAAAAAAAAGTCAATTACTTCTATTTTTGATATGGTATCAAAAATACAAAGAGTCCTCTTTTACGTAATACTATTCATTATTCCCTGGTTTGTAATACCTTTACCTAATGATACTACTGAGAAAATTAAGAGTATTCTGTTTATTGTACTCTCTTCCCTCCTCATTCTGTTAGAGATAGTTAAATGGGTTTGGGATGGCAAGATTACGGTAGTTAAATCTCCCTTGGACAAGGTATTTATCCTCTTGTTTGGGTCCTTTCTTTTAGCTTCAATTTTTGCACCAGATCGTTGGATGTCTTTTTGGGGATATGATGGGAGAATGGGTACTTCCCTTTTTCCTATGATTTTTCTTTTTGTATTCTTCTTTCTCTCCCGGGGTTTTATGCAAAAGAAAGAGGAGGTTGTAAATGCTGCCTCTGCACTTTCTATTGGGCTTTTTGTTTTGATATTGGTTAGTATGTTATCTATGCTTAAGGTAGAGGTTTTTGGTTGGTTACCGTATGTTAAAGAGTTCTATGTTGTTGGATTGCCTTTAACATTCTATTTCCAAGAGGTTATGCTTCTATGTGGGGTTTCAATATTCCTTAATATATTTGTGTTAATAGATGCCTTAAGGAGAGAAAAATATCAATCAATACTATTCCCTATTGTTGGGTTGGCAATTTCCTTCATATCCTTACCAATATTTTCTACCAGCCAAGGGATTACTCTTCCTCTGTTATTCTTTGTTGTTGCAATATTTGTTTGTTCCCTACTATGGATTAAGTTAGAGAAGGGTTTGAAACCAATACCGATAATAGTTGGAATCTTTGCATTACTCTCGGTAGGATTAAGTTTCGGATTACAGTATGATTCATTTACTAAGTCTGTACTTGGTGATTCTTTTAATGTAATTAAACCAGTTCTAATTAATTCGGACACCTCTTGGAAGATAGCTAGTTCTGCCATCGTAGGAGACTTTTTTAGGGGTCTAGTTGGTGTAGGGAATGATTCTTTTGGGGTTGCATATAACTTGTATAGGCCAGCAAGCCAAGAGGCAATAGTTTTAGGTAACACAACCTTTGTAACAGGTTCTAGTGAATTGTTTACAACACTTTCTAACAGAGGATTAATTGGTGTTACAGCCTGGTTACTATTAGGGTTTGCATATTTAAGGTTAGTCATAAAGCAGGTTTCAACTGCAAAGGGAGAGAGAGGAACGACCTCAATACTTTTGGGATTAACGAGTCTCTTCATCTTTTTAGGTTCTGCATTCTTACCTTTCTCTTTTCTTACATTCTTCGTACTCTTTACATCCACAATTTTGTTAGTAGTATTTGATAATCGAGAGGATAGTAATGATGAATTCCTCTTGAAATTCTGGGCAGTAAATACAGGGTCGGGGAGCAAGGATATAAATAAGACAATGGAGAGTATTAATTGGAGTATAACGATATTAGTTTCGGTTTTAACTGTTACAGGAATAGTCTTTATGTTTGTAAAAGCAGTAAGTAGTGCATATGCAGTTCGTGCAGATGCATATACTGTTGAAATTAATCGTAAATATCAAGGTGAAGAGGAAGTCTCTATGGAAGTAAAAGAGGACTATTTAGAGAGAATAGCTGGATACTATGATAGGGCATTAAGATATGATCCTAAAAATCCCTACTTAAATAGAAAGGCTGGATTAATTATTTTAGATATGATCAATCTGTTAGCAGAGAGACATAAGGAGGCTGCGGAAGAGGATAAGGAAGAGATATTGTCTAGGATAAAGCTTCTTAGAAACAATCCAGTTAAATATACAGAGAATGCAGTAGATACATCTAACTTACTCTATGCAAACTGGAATACTAGAGCTTCTATCTTTATGGGTTTAATTGATGTTGGTTTTACTGAGTATACTGAAGATGCTCTTCAAGCACTTAGTACCTGTGTAACAATTAATCCTCTAGATTATGATGCCTACTATAAAATGGGAATGGTATATATAACTAAGGGGGAGTATGACAAGGCATTGAGTAGTTTCAATAGTACCTTACTAATTAATCAGCAACATGTTCCATCATTGATTCTCTCAGCTAGTCTTCTCTATGAAATGAAAGATGTTGAGAATGCGGTAGCATATTTAAGTACGGCAAAAGAGATTCTTGAGGTAAACAAACTTGAAGAGAGTGATATATATCAAAATATTGTTAAATCCCTAGAGACATTAGGTATAGATGAAACACAGGTAGAAGAAATTGAGGAGATTGAGGAAACTGTAAGTGAGCAAGAAGAGGCCACTCCAGTTGAGGAAGATACAACCGTTAATGACCAACAGGAGGTGGAACAGGAGTAGTATATCTAAAAAGGGTAAAAACTTTGCATTGTGAGGGTCTCTTTTTAAGAGACCCTTTCTTTTTCACATCCTTAATCTCCCTCCCTTCCCAACTACACCCAATATATATGACATTG
The DNA here is from genome assembly GCA_964655705.1 of uncultured Candidatus Saccharibacteria bacterium. Lineage (GTDB taxonomy): Bacteria > Patescibacteriota > Dojkabacteria > SC72 > SC72 > UBA2259. The sequence continues at coordinate 83,675 of CAZZPP010000004.1, forward strand.
TTTTTCTTTTTACTACTTCTAATACTCTTTGACAGGAAAGTGTTAAGTTTAGATATATCTCTGTCTTCTGAAGTTAGAGGAAGTAGCAATGACCGATTAAACTCTTCCCAAAGGTTTAAGTAATTAAGTAGGTTGTTTAAAAAATATATATGAGTAGAATATATCCCCTTTCTCA
>CAZZPP010000004.1:83949-88919 GCA_964655705.1 uncultured Candidatus Saccharibacteria bacterium
ATATTTGAAAAATCTCTCCTTTTCAATTATGATATTACTCGCCTATATATATTTATTGACTAACTACTAAAAGTGATAAAGAAGAATGGTGTTCTTTCTGTAATGTTTTTTCTTTTCTTAACTAAGATATTGGGTTTTTGGAAGTTAAGGGTATTTGCTCAGCTATTTGGAGCTTCTCATCAACTAGATATCTTTTGGGCAGCGTTTACAATCCCTGATATGATTTTCATGGTCCTAGTAGCAGGTTCTGTTAACGCAGCTATTATACCCATTCTTACAGATCAACTGTATGACAAAGGGAAGAAGAGTTTGAATGAACTTTTTGTAAAACTTACTACCTACTTTTTCCTCATCTGCTTCTTTCTCATCCTTGTAGCCTTCATCTTCGCTCCCGCGATTACTAACTGGGTAATTAGCAATCAGTATGCCCATACCATACTAAATCTAGGTTACAGGATAGATAATACAGACTATACTCTTTTTCTTAGACTTTTTAGAATAGGGTTGCTCTCTCCAATGTTGCTAAGTGTAAGTGCTTTCATAACGGCATACCTACAGGTAAGAAAACAGTTCTTTGTTACATCCCTTGCTCCTCTCTTTTACAATGTGGCTATGATTACAGGAACATATATTTTTGTTAAGATCTTTGACTTTGATGTTACCGCTATTGCCATATCTGCTGTATTAGGGTCGGCCATCCATTTACTTGTTCAAATACCCCTCCTTAAGAGATATTTTAATGAGAAGTTAGAGAGTAAGGATCATGAGAATGGACATTTACAAAAAGAAGAGGTGTCTAAAGCCTTCTCTTTGGCCTTTCCTAGAATGTTGGGAGTACTTGGTGAACAAATTAGTACAGTAGTAAATACATTAATTAGTTTTACTTTAACTGCAGGTGCACTAAGTGCGTATAAATTTGCACATAGTTTACATCTTTTCCCAGTTAATATTATTGGGAGTGCTGTAGCACAGGTAGCACTTCCTGATTTAGCACAATACTGTTGTAAGAAGGATGAGGATGGTTTCAAGAGGGTACTTAATGATTCAATCCAACTATCCCTGTATTTAGTGTTTCCCATAGTTGCAATTCTTTTGGTATTAAGATTGCCAATAGTGCGTTTAGTATATGGTACTGGTGCCTTTGACTGGCAGGACACATTACTAACCTCATGGTCTTTGGCTTTACTCTCTGGTTCCATACTAGGCCAAACAATTGAACAGATTTTACTAAGAGCTTTCTATGCATTGAAGAACACCTGGAAACCTTTAGTAGCAATAGTGATAGGTGTAGTAGTAAATCTGTTGGGTGCATATTACTTAACTAATTTCTTAAGTCACTACTATGACTGGAGGCCAATCCTTGAACAGGTATGGGTGCAGATATCCCAAGCCAATGGGGAAGGAATTCTTCCAGTTATTAAATCATTCCTTGAAGATGTTTCAGTATGGATGACAACAAGAGGAGATTCAAATTACGCTGTTGGTGGTCTTGCTTTAAGTCTGACTCTGTCATATCTTACTCAGATTTTAATCTCTTCTTTAATGTTAAATGGTATTAAGAGGGTAATTACTTGGAAGAGTACAATAGCTCCCATCCTAATGAAAGTAGTAAATACCCTGCTAATGATTCTAGGTATGTATTTTGTATTTAAGCTTTTTGATTTTAAGTTAGATACTAGTAGAACAATATCTGTTGTAATTCTCTTTGTTGTTACCTCTGCGTTTGGTTTCCTCCTCTATCTTCTTGGATCTAAGGTATTCTCTCCTAGAGAATATAGTATGGCCATATCCATGATTAAAAAAGTATCGAACAGGATTAGAAATGGTAATGGGAGTAATTTAAAGAGTTAATGTATGAAGAAATTCTTTCTCTCGTTTTTAACTTTCATCCTCTTCGTGATATTAATCATCCTTCTTTTGCTTGGATATGTTTTTCTTAGATACAGAGGTTGGGAAAAAGAATTTCAGAGTAATCTTAACAAAGAGTATGTGATAGATGATAGTACTGTAAAGGAGATTGACTTAGGGGAAAAGATATCAACCTTCGCTCTCTCTTTTGATGATGTTGCCTTCTTAGAATTAACAGTCAAAGAATTAGGTAGCATATTTTTTATTACTTTAGATTCGTATGTTGGCAAAGAGGTAAGCATCGAAAAGATATATATTGTTCCTTCTGACAGTATTTGGTTACTGTATGCAGAAGTAAAGTACGAAAAGGTCTCTCTTTGGATATCCATAGACCTTAACAAGGATGATATACAGAGTGCTCAGGTATATATTACTAAGATATATGTGGGACCATTTAAAGTTAGTGATTTTCTTGATTGGGTTGATTTCATAAATAAAGGGATTGGAGAATCAATAGTTACACTTAATGAGAATGGTCTAGTAGGTAGGTATATTGAAAATATTGAATTAATGGATGAGTCAATCATTCTAAAGGGTTCTAGATATTGACATTTTTCAAATATATAATTAGAATACTTAGCAGTCTTGTTTCTAAATTGCTAATTAAATTTTTTACAAATCAAAAATGGCAAAGGAAATAAATATACAACCATTAGGTAACAGAGTATTAGTAAAACCAGAGGAGATCCAAGAGAAAACCCCAGGTGGTTTAGTTATTCCCCCAAATGCATCTGATGAGAAGAAACCTTCTTTTGGAAAGGTAGTAAAGTTAGGTAAAGGAAAGGATTCTAAGGGAGTTGCTTTGAAGTTTGATGTAAAAATCGGGGATATGGTTTACTTTAAGAAATATTCACCTGAGGAGTTAGAGATTGATGGAGAGACTCTTTACATATTAGATACTGAAGATATATTGGCTGTTGCCAAATAACTAGATAAATTTTAATACTTAAAATACTATGGCAAAATCAATAATATATGATGAGCAGGCTAGAAAAGCACTTAAAGCTGGTGTAGATATAATTGCTGATGCAGTTAAAACCACCTTAGGCCCTAAGGGTAGAAATGTAGCTCTTGCTAAGTCTTTTGGTTCTCAAGTAATTACTAAAGATGGTGTTACTGTAGCAAAAGAGATTGAAGAGAAAGATCCTTTTAAAAATGTAGGTGTAGAAATGCTTAAGGAAGCAGCTAGAAAAGTAAATGATACTGCTGGGGATGGTACTACTACTGTTACTGTTCTTGCTCAAGCTATAGCTAATGCAGGTTTTAGAAATGTTACAGCTGGTTCTAATCCAATTGCTCTAAAGAGAGGTTTAGACAAAGCTGTTAGTTTAGTAGTAGATCAGTTAGTTAAATCTTCAAAAAAGATTAAGAATTCAGAAGAGATATCTCAAGTAGCTACAATATCTTCAAACAATGATAAAGAGTTAGGAGATATGATTGGTACAGTATTTGAGAAAGTAGGAAAGGATGGAGTAATTACAGTAGAAGAAGCAAAGGGTTTTGATGATGAGGTAGAGTACACAGAGGGTATGCAATTTGATCAGGGGTATGTAAGTGCATACTTTGTAACAGATGCAGAGAGTTTGGAAGCTGTAATGGATAATCCGTATATTTTTGTAACAGACAAGAAACTTTCTAATCTCCAAGATATTCAAGCTATTGCAGAGAAAGTTCTTTCTTCTGCAGACAGACCATTAGTAATAATTGCTGATGATATTGAGAATCAAGCATTAGCTACTCTGGTTGTAAATAAATTAAGAGGTACTCTTAATGTAGTCGCTATTAAAGCTCCAGGGTTTGGAGATAGAAAAAAAGAGATGCTTAAAGATATTGCAGTTGTAACTGGTGCAGAATTCATATCAGAAGAAGTAGGAAAAACATTGGATTCAGTTAGTCTGACAGATTTAGGTGGAGCAAAAAAGATTATTGTAAGTAAAGAGGAGACTGTTATTGTTGAGGGTAGTGGAAACAGTAGTGATATAAAGAAGAGGGTTAGTGAGATTAAGGCACAGATTGATAAGACATCTTCTGATTATGATAAAGAGAAATTACAGGAAAGACTTGCAAAACTTGCTGGTGGTGTTGCTGTAGTTAAGGTAGGTGCAGCTTCAGAGGTAGAGGCTAAAGAGAAGAAGGCTAGAGTTGAAGACGCTATTAATGCTACTCGTGCAGCTATTGAAGAGGGTGTTGTTGCTGGTGGTGGTTTAGCATATCACAATGCCAAGGCAGTATTAGAGGATGTTAAATTTGAAGATGCTGATGAGCAGTTAGGTTTAGAGATTTTGAAGAATGTATTAAGTGAACCTTTAAAACAGATTGCACAAAATGCAGGACAGGATGGTGCAGTAGTTGCTTCCCAGTGTCATGGTAACATGGGTTACAATGCTAAGACAGATAAGTATGTAGATATGCTTAAGGAAGGAATTATTGATCCTGTTAAAGTAACTAGATTAGCATTGGTAAATGCAGCATCTGTAGCTACAATGTTAATTACAACAGAAGCAGTAGTAGCAGAGATACCAGAGGAGCATAAGCATGATAACCCAATGGCTGGTGGTATGGATGGTATGATGTAATACAATTAGATAGGGAATATGAAAAGGGACTCTTAGGGGTCCCTTTTTGTTTGTCTTCTATTTAATATTCTGCTACTATTAATATATTAAAAAGTCTTTAATTTGTTATATATATATATATTAAATGAATAAATTTCTTACATTTCTTTTAGGAGTAATACTTACAATAGCAGTAGTATTTATTTTCTTTAAACCAAATAAAGAGGTTAATGTATCTGAGTTAGAGGGAGATGTTAGGGGTATATATGGGAAGTTAGTAGAGTTAGGATATACACAGGATTTATCGGATGATGATATACAGTTGGTAGTAGAAAAAATACAAGAGGCTTCTAATTGGATTCCTCAGGGTACTGTTACCTCTAATGATGTAATAGAGGGTAAGACTTTTTACAATAAGTCTAGAGATTTACAAACAGGAACATATGTTCCAGAGGAGTTTGAATTTTTAGGTGATGCATCTGCAGAGGATGTATTAGAGGGTAAACA
>CAZZPP010000005.1:0-6271 GCA_964655705.1 uncultured Candidatus Saccharibacteria bacterium
ATACTGTACTGTTTGGTTGAGTAATTCCTTTGATCAGGGGTGTTTGTGATGTAAAATACATTGTATATGGACTTCTGTTTGGTATGTCTTTTACTAACCCTATCTCAGTTATTAATATACTTGGGGTTGGGAGTTCTTCTTCGGGTAAAGTATATATGATATTGTCTGTATATATCTGAGATATATTGTTTTCAGAGTCTTTGTATTTAACATATATTGTTTTACTTCCTAATATATCGGAGAATGTAAAAGATTTAGTAGTTTGATATATTTCCCAATCACAATTAGTAAATGATTCATTGTCACATACAATCATTGATGTAACATTACTAAGGCTATCAGTAGCAGAAAGAGTAAGAGATACTGAAGGAGAGGTAGTAAACTGAGAATCTAGATTGATTAATACACTGCCTGTAGGAGGTTGCATATCAACAGTAATCTTCCAGAGTTCATATCCAGTAAGCCCATTGTCTGCATTGAAAAAGAGAGTATCTCCAACAAGAAGGTAATATGCTGGGGAACTACTAGAACTCCCTGGGCTAATGTCATATACCATATACGTTCCATTCTCTGTTCCATCACTTCTCCATAGCTCCCAGCCATGTATCCCATCTGAACCGTCAAAAAAAAGAAGATTCCCTGCCCTTGTAATATGCCCAGGGCTACCATTTTCACTTCCTGGGTTCATATCTTTAAGCATATATGTACCCAATTGAGTACCATCACTTTTCCATAGTTCATATCCATGTACTCCATCTGTTGCTTTGAAAAACAAGTAACTATCCATTACCTCAAATTCGTAGTATGTTGTATATGTAACAAATGAACCACTACTTCCAGGGTAGATGTCTTTTACAATTACTGTACCATTTTGTGTACCATCACTTTTCCAGAGTTCCTCCCCATTGGTCTCATCAGTTGCCTTAAAGTAGAGGTAATTTCCCATGGTTGTAAAGAAGGGTTTGTTTACGAAAGAGGAAGAGGGACCTGGATATATATCTTTAACCATTACAGTACCTGCTTGTGTACCATCACTTTTCCATAGCTCTTTTCCAGAGGACCCGTTATCCGCGACAAAGAACAAGTTGTCATTAAATTCTGTTAGATGGTCAGGTAGGCTTCCTGTTATCCCACTGTTAATATCCTTAACCATAACGGTACCAATTTGTGTACCATCACTTTTCCAGAGTTCTTCTCCACTTGTACTGTCGGTAGCTCTAAAGTAAAGGGTATCATTTACTTTTGTTATGTTGTATGGAGAGCTATTACCTATTCCTGGATTAATATCTTTAACTATGACAGTACCTTCTTCACTCCCATCACTTTCCCAGAGTTCAAATCCGTCTACCCCATTATTTGCACTAAAGTATAACTTGGAACCTAGTATGGCAAAGTATTCAAGGGGCATGGAGATTGACCCAAGACCACTTGACTCCCCAGGATATATATCTTTAACCATTACTGTCCCATCGGTTGTTCCATCACTTTTCCATAACTCATCACCATATCCACTTTTAGTAAAGGCCATATACATATTTTCTGCCATTATTACATTGTTTCTGGAATAGCCGATATATTCGTATTTTACAATACTGGTTCCCAAAGAGGTGCCATCACTTTTCCAGAGGGGGTATCCAATTAAGTCTCCCGTTGCCCGAAGATAGAGTTGTCCATTAAAAGCAATCTTAGATGCTGGCCACCCATCTTCAACTCCAAATCTATTGTTATGGACCATTAATGTCCCTTCTGTAGTCCCATCTGTTTTCCAAAGTTGGTACCCATTAGTTCCATCATTGCTTTCAAAATACAAAATATTATCTATTCCCACAATTAACTCATCGACACCAAAGTAAGTTGTCGGGGAGAATTCTTTAACTATGGTTGTCCCGGCTTCAGTCCCATCACTTTTCCACAGTTCTCGCCCCCTTACATCGTCGCTTGCTCTAAAATATATTGTTGAACCAACGGATGTAAAGTCGATAGGATAGCTATTTAAATCTCCAACATTGATATCCTTTATCATAAAAGTACCGTTTTCAGTACCATCACTTACCCATGGTTCATATCCATTTGTTCCATCACTAGCTGTAAAGTAAAGGGTGCTTCCAACAGATCCAAACGAGGGATAGTTAGGAAATCCACCTGAAGTTCCAGGGAGGATATCTTTAACAAAAATAGTCCCTAATTGGGTACCATCACTCTTCCAAAGTTCACGACCATTGATTCCATCGTCGGCGAGGAAGAACAGAGTGTCTCCTACTGGAGTTAAATATGCAGGAGAACTATTTCCTCCAAGATATATGTCTTTTACCATCGTTGTACCCTCTCCTGTTCCATCACTTTTCCATAACTCAATTCCATTGGTTCCATCGTTTGCAGAAAAGTAAAGTGTTAAACCAATTGCTTTTAAGTTATTTGGGGAACTACTACCAGTAGGATAGATATCTTTAACTATGACTGTTCCTTCTTGTGTACCATCACTTTTCCATAGTTCTGTATAATATGTTGAGTCATATGCACTGAAATACAAGGTATCTCCTACCACTGTTAGATAATTGGGAGAACCATCAAAACTTCCAACCCTAATATCTTTAACCATAACTGTTCCAGCCTGTGTTCCGTCACTCTTCCACAGCTCCTTACCATTGACTCCATCATTTGCATTAAAATAGAGGGTATCACCAATTGATACTAGACTCTGTTGATAGTCAAACCCATCAGAAGACCCAGGATTAATATCTTTAACTAGAGTTGTTCCCTCTTCAGTACCATCACTTTTCCATAGTTCACGTCCAGTAACTCCATCGTTTGCAATAAAAAACAAAGTGGTACCCACCGGTACTGTTGGACCTACATACCCTCCTATCTCACTAGCAACCCTAATGTCTTTAACTAAGTATGTTCCTTGGTCTGTTCCATCACTTCTCCAAAGTTCATTACCCCATGAGCCATAGGTTGTTGGAAAATACATAATGCCTGATACTACTACTGTGCTATTCCCAGAAATAGTTCCAGTTCTAAAATCCTTAACTAAAGTAGGTTCAAACCCTGCATATATACTACTATTAGGTATTAAGAATATTAAAATGAAAGATAGCACTATGGGTATTAATAGTCTCTTAACCTTTTTCATTCTCAACATCAATATATTAATACATATACAGTACTAGAAAATTCTAAATAAATCAAAAACTAGGATACCTAGTCTAAATATATTAAAGAATTTTTTCTTTTTTAAAATGTGATACAATATCTCTGTTATGAAAGGTCGGTTGTATGCCAATTGGTTGGTTGTAATTACGTTGTTTTTGTTTTTCTCTTCTCTAGGAGTCTTTTTAATATATATCCAAGACAATATTGTAAGTAAGCAATGTGCTTTTGGGGATGATCTTGGTAGAAATTGTATATGTAATAGCCAGGGAGAAAAGATATGTGATGATCAGTTGGTACAAACCACTAGTGTTTCGGAGTTTAGTTCTAAGGGCTTAATATATACTTTCGATTTTCTTAACTTAGTTGATGTTAATAACCCGTCTGGAGAGAAAATCCAGTTTGTAGATATATCTAGGGTAAATGATGCTCTTAAGGTTACAGTAGAGATGGATAGTATGTGTAGCGAAGATAATATTGTGGCTCCTCAAATCGGGTTTTACAAATTAGATAGTGAAAAGTTACTATTAACTGTTGTAAGTAATTTAACTAATACATCGTTTAATCTACCCTGCAGATCAGAAAATATCTTTTTAATCGAAGATTTTAATTCTGATGTCGATGAGAATTTTAAATTACAGTTCCAAGATGAATACGAGTCAGTATATCAAGCAAATATCTGTATATATCAAGGGTATATTAGAAATGATGGAGATATATATAAATCAGAAGATGAGAAAGATATATGTAAATGTGAAATGGGAACAACTGTATGTGGTATTGGAGGAGATTATTAGAGTAGTCCAACAAAGATCCCTAGTATACATGCAAAGAGTGTAAATAGCCAAAATCTCATTGTTATCTTGTATTGTGGCCATCCTACTGCTTGTAAATGATAGTGTATTGGAGCTATCTTAAAAACTCTTTTATGGAAAAATTTCATACTTACTATCTGTATAGCACTGGATGTCATAATAATCCATGTCATTATGGACATAAATAGGTAAGGAATTAGGTTGTTTGTGACAAGTCCAATAAAGAACATTGCAAAGGCAAGAGGCATAGCTCCTGGACCACCATTCCAGAATCTTGCAGGGGGGATGTTAAAGTACAGATCAACTACTAGAACTCCGAGGGTAATTGCAAGGAAAGGTAAAAACTCAAATTGGTTCTGTACAAAGAGAAGTACCATCATTGAAGATACAATGAGTATGAACATCCCAACCATTAGTCCATCTAAACCATCAGCTATCTCTCCTGAATATATTGCAAATTGACTTATTACTGCAATTATTAATAGTATTGCTGGAGTTATGGATATACTTAAGGTATTTGTCAAAGAGAGAGTATTAAAGGTACCTGTTTTGTAAAGTAAAAACATTACACCTAGGTTTAATAGTATTGTGATTACTAATTTCCCTACTCTCCATTCAAAGGTTTCTTGCATAGCTTTTACCTTTTCATTGTTCTTAAAACCATTAGTAAATATTGCAACATCAATAAAGCCCCAGAATCCAAACAGTAAAAATCCAATCAAAAGAACACGTATTTGGGGTATTAAATAGTCATTGTAAAGAAGAAACTTTGGAAGAAAAATATATGTAATTATTGGTACAATGAGCCATATCAATATACCTCCCATATTTGGAGTACCATTAGTTTGAGTAGTTTTCATCAATCTCATGAATATGGAGTTAGTACCCTCTCTTGATCCTAATTTTGTTTTTTTAATTCCACTTACCTGATTAAACTTGTACAGTATATTTATCATTACAGGAGCAAGTAGTATTGAGACTGTAGTAGATATGAAGAGATACTTTAAACTCTCTTTAAGTACTGCCATTGTATTTAGTCCAAGCATAGTATTTGGTGTTAATTAAATATATTAAAGATTATCTCAATTTCTTTTAGAGATTTCTAGTTCATGTACAATATTTAAGAATATATCTGTCCATAGGGGTACAACAGTACCTGCTGCGTATTGATCATTTTTTGGTTCTTCTAATCTTACTAACATAATCATTTTCGCATTATCAGCAGGAGCAAAGCCTACAAAGGTTGTGATTGTTTTGTCCTCTTCATATCCAGTACCATCTTTTTTAGCGACCTGAGCAGTACCTGTCTTCCCTGCAATGTAATAATCTTGAAGTTGTTTGATATATTTGATATTAATACCACCATCCTCAATAACATGTGTCATCATCTCTGCGACAGAATCGGCTACCTCACTGGATATTGGTTCAGAGAGTATCTGTGGAGTATATTTAATTGTTTCTTCTTCATTTGAGATGGTTGATATAATATATGGTCTCATTCTTACTCCATGATTAGCAATAGCACTAATTGCCGAGATTACTTGCAATGGAGTAGCAGAGATCCCCTGTCCAAAGGATGCAGTAATAATATCTAATCTTGTCCATTCATCAAATGATTTTAAATAACTATTACTTTCCTCTTGAAGTCCAATACCTATGAAATTACCAATACCAAACTCTTCTAGCTTGTGATAGAAGTATGAGGAGTCTACTTCGAGAGCTGTTTGAGCTATGCATGGGTTGCTAGAGTTTTTCAGCATATCTGCAAGACTTTGAAGACCATTAGCTTTCCTGTTCCATGTATATATCCTTCTTCCTTTGAGGTCTTCATATTTGGTTGCTTCATACAAATCTAAGTACCCTGTTTTGTCATTACATTTGTAATCTTGATCTATTGCTTCAGACTCTAGAGCAATTGCAACAGTCATGGGTTTTTGAACAGAACCGTATTCATATACATCTGCAATAGAGAGATTTTTAAAAATCCAAGGATCAGAAGTTCTCCAATACTCATTTGGATTGTAAGAGGGATAGTTTGCCATGGAGAGTATTTCTCCTGTTGCTGGATCCATAATGATTACACTTCCACTTTTTGAACCAGTACTTTCTACATGAGTCCTTAAAATCCCCTCAACTTTGTTTTGTAGGGAGGGTTTAATTGTAAGAGTAAAATCTTTTCCAGATCTGGGTAATACAGGTTCGTATTCCGCTGTTAGAATAGTGTTTCCAGTAGAGTCTTTTTCTTCGTAGGTATAGCCCTCTCTTCCAGTTATATCACCAAAGTAAAAACCCTCTATCCCATACTG
>CAZZPP010000005.1:6371-80034 GCA_964655705.1 uncultured Candidatus Saccharibacteria bacterium
TGGATATATACAAAGGTTTGAACCTTCTGTTGAGAAAGACTTAATTTCTTGTCTGAGAGACTCTCGATAACTCTAAGTGAACTATTTTTAGCAATCTCTTCCGATATGACTCTGTTTTCTTCTAAGAGATATTCTTTCTCTTTATTTAAAGCTTCTAACTTAATTCCCAAGGGTGTTAATATGGAATTAACTACTAATTGTGAAAGTATGAAGAGGATAAAGGATACAAGTAAAATTGTAGAAAAGAATGGTTTTTTCCCCTTCTCTTTGTTTCTCATTGGGCAGTTTAATATATTAAATTTTCTCTATTGCTCTTAACTTAGCTGAAGCGGATCTGGGATTACTCCTTACCTCTTGGTCGGTTGGGGCATTTTTTTCTTTTGTAAGAAGTATGCCCTCTCCGCTATCAACTAAATTGTTAAAGTAATTTTTCACTATTCTGTCTTCAAGTGAATGGAAGGATATTATGCATAACCTCCCGTTACTGTTTAAGAGCTTAAAAGACTTCTCTATTCCCGTTTGCAGTGAGTCTAATTCATCATTTACCACAATTCGCAGAGCCTGAAAGACTCTGCGAGAAGGGTTCTTAGAACTTTGATGAGCTGCCGGCACAACTCTATAGACCAGTCTTGTAAGATCTCCAACAGTATTAATATTCGTAATATTTTTTTTAATCTCTTTCGCTATCTTTCTTGCATATCTTTCTTCTCCATATCTAAGAAACAGTTCAGTTAGTTCTCTCTCAGGTAATACAAGTAGTAAATCTTTTGCGGTTACACCAAGATTTTGGTTCATACGCATATCTAGTGGCTCACTCTCTTGTAAATAACTAAATCCTCTGTTATGTGACATTTCTAACTGTCTTGATGAAAGTCCTAAATCCATTAATATGCCATCAGGTTTCCTAGAGTATTTTTCCATAAGGGTATCTATCTTTGAGAAATTTGAGTTAACAATTTCCCAATTCTTTCCAATTTCTTTTTTGTAATACTTTTTTACAAAATCAATAGCGTACTGATCTTGATCTATACTTAGAAGGAATCCTTTCTCATTTAATCTTTGATAGATCTCATAGCTATGTCCCCCATCCCCAAGTGTACAATCTATATAGAAGCCATCTTCTTTAATATGGAGATATTGGATAGATTCTTTGAGTAATACAGGGACATGGATTTTTTTCATCTAATTATCCTCCTTCATTTTCTCTAATTCTTGTGCAATCTTATCGCTATTACTATTAAGATATTTAACTCTTTCTTCCCATAGTTGCTTATCCCATATCTCTATCCAATTAACTAATCCTAGAAATACGACATCTTTTTTTAGAGATCCGTATTCAAAAAGTGATTGAGGAATTACAAATCTCCCGAGTTTATCAAGAGATATTTCTACTGCACTACCTATTAAGAATCTAGATGTATCACGAATATTTTTATTTATAAAAGAGCCATTAATTACATCCTTACCTATCTTCTCCCACATCCCTTTATTAACAAGAATTAATGAATTCTCATATCCTCTTGTTAATATAATGTCATCTCCAAGTTCATCTCTAAACCTTTTAGGAAGTGATACTCTCTTCTTTTCGCCTATTTTGCTTTGGTACTCGCCAATTATCATGTCCTAAATATACCACTTTTTACCACTTCTTGCCACTAATGTACCTTAATATTGAAGAGTGGTCAAGAGTGTAATACTACAAGATATACATTATGCAGAGAATATTACTATTGTAAAGAAAAATTTTTTATACTGAATTTTTCATAGCAGACTAATAGGAAATAATTAAGGATATGGATATATCAATTGATATATCGATACAATTAGATATTATCTAGAGTAAAAGGTATATCCCTAAAGATACTATTGATTATCCTACTCTTCCCACCTGATATCTGCTCCCAGTTTTTGTAGATTCTCAACAAAATGGGGATGTGCTCTCTTAATGGAATCTGCATTCCTAATTACACTCTCTCCCTCTATTGTTAGTGCAACCATTAGGAGAGCAACAGTTGCTCTAATTATATTAGGTGCATCAACGGTTGCAGGGGATAGTTCCTTACCTCCAAAAATGATTACCCTATGTGGGTCACACATAACAATATGTGCTCCAAATTTAATCATCTCAGGTATCCAGAACAGTCCTGCTTCATAGATTTTATTCCAGAACATACAGTTACCTTGGGCTTTTACAGATAATGCCATCATTAATGGTAATAAATCTGTAGGAAAGTATGGCCAAGGTGCAGCTTCTACCTTTTGAAGTAAATTTTTCGTAAATGGTTCAACTACTTTTAGGTGTCCATTGAGTTGTGAATATGCTGTAGTACCATCATACTTAATCTCAACCCCAAACTTAGAAAACGTCTTATTTATCAACTGAAAATGTTGTGGTATTGCATCCTTAACTCTCACCTGTCCAGTAGTCATAGCTCCTAATGCAAGTAAGGTTGTAATCTCATGATGATCAGAAGATATTGTAAACTCAGTTCCATGCAATCTGTCAACCCCGTTAACTACTAAGGTGGAGGAGCCTACTCCCTCAATCTTTGCTCCCATTTGGATTAAGAAGTTACATAGGTCTTGAACGTGTGGTTCTGATGCAGAGTTAATCATTTTTGATTCACCCTTTGCTAAAGATGCAGCCATAATGAAGTTTTCTGTAGTAGTTACAGACATATAGTCTTGCCAAAGGGTATTTCCCTTTAATCCATTTCTTGCTTCAATGGTAAGTTTTTCTGTTAATGTAACATTCGCTCCTAGGCTTTTGAATACTTCTAAATGAGGATCAATCTCTCGTATCCCAAGTGAGCATCCTCCAATCTCTTGTTTAATTTCGAGTATCCTGTGCCTGTGTAAAAGGGGTGCGAGTATTAACAAAGCACCTCTCATTCCTAAAGGTAATCCAGCTTCTCCAAAGCTTTTACAAAATCCTGAGTTATCTATCTTAATACTCTGTTTCTCTTTATCCCACTCAACCTTTGAACCAAGTTCAATCATTAATTCAATCAATTTAGATACATCTGTTAGTTCTGGGAAGTTATGAATTGTAATTTGATCATCTGTTAGCAAAGTTGCACAAAGTATTGGTAGTGCTGAGTTCTTATTCCCTGCAGGAGTTATCTCTCCATTTAATTTATTTCCTCCCTTAACTATTAAGTTTGACATAATGGTTAATTGATAATATTAATTTCATAATTTAATGATACATTATATTTTTCTTTAACATCCTTTTTAATTTGTTCTAGGAAATTAAAGATCTCCTCTCCGCAAGCATGCCTATTAGTTACTATACAGAGGGCATGGTTTTTATGAACTCCTACATTACCAATCCATTTACCTCTCCATCCGAGTTCATCTATTATTCTTCCTGCTGGTATCTTAACATATTCATCATCAATTTTTTCCCACTCCCTTTTATTATACAGGAGTTTGTCAACTGGATATGATTGTAATTCTGGAATAGCTTTTGAAAGTTTTAAATACTGTTTTTTGCTTACTGTAGGATTCTCAAAAACAGAGCCACATGTACCATACTCTTTTACTGAGGGTAATTTCTTTCTTCTTTGTCTAATTACTGCTTCCATTACATCTCCAATTGTGTAAGGCTCCTTAGCAAAACTTTTTAACTCATCTTCAAGGGATCCGTATCTTGCCTTTCTTTCATGATAGCTAATATCTATATTCTTATTTTCTTTATTTAATTTGAAGACAGAAGATATTATTAGGTATTTATTCTTTTTAGAAGATTTGAATATACTATTCCTATATGAGTACTCACACATACTATTTGAAAATATTTGAGATTTACCATTTTCTAAATCTATTGTATTCACACTTTCAACAACATCCATGATATTCTGGCCATAAGCAGCAATATTTTGTGATACTGCCCCCCCTATACTACTTGGGATATCTACCATATTCTCAATACCTTGATACTCATTTCTTACACACCATCTTACGAATTTATCCCAATCATTCCCAGAATATATCTCTATCCATACATTATTACTATCCTCTTTTACGATTCTTTTACCTTTAAAAAGGGGTCTAACGACTAATCCATCGTAGTTATTTCTGAAAAGAATATTATTTCCTTGTCCCAATATGAGGAGTTTTGCCTTTTTGTAAATGTCTGAGTTTAGCAAATATTTAGTACTTCGATCACTAGTTAATTCGATGTAATACTTTGCTTTAACATCTACACCATATTGGTTTAAATCTTTCAGACTTCTATCTTTGTGAATACCCATATATATCTTCAATTATATATGAATTAAGGAGTGAAATCTTTTACTTACTCATTTCAGAGTCTAAAATATCATCCAACATTTTGTATATTGCATTAGTTGGAAAAAGTTTTTCTAATCTCTTGGTATCAATCTCTCGCATAGCAGTCTGTTTCTGGAATCTCTCAATCTCCTCTTGAAGATTACACTCCTTAAGGTATTTCTCTTCCAAAATATTTGCAATACCAATATCAGAAAGTACTTTAGCATTTAGATATTGCTCGTTGTGTGTTACCCAAGGAATTGGGATGAAGAGGGCATACTTTTTAAGGACACCAATCTCATATACCGTATTAGCACCAGATCTACCTACAAAGAAATCCATCCCATTTAATACATACCCAATACTATCACTTTCTACATATTTCTTTACAACGAATCTTTCTTTAAGTGTACTAGGTAATTTGTTCTTTTCTTCAATCGCTTTCTCGTAATCCTTGTGTACCTCATTATCTCCTGTTTGCAAAAGTACCCGGTACTTTCTTAAAAGGTCATTTAAAGAATCAAAAACCTTTGTATTAATACTATGTGAGCCTAGACTACCACCAGATATATATATGAAAGGTAGATCTTTGTTAGTTACCATGAGGGATATAATCTCTTTATCTGTATGGGGTAATATATTTTTAGAGAATATATTCTTCTTAAGAACATTTCCTGAGTGTAGGACCCTGTTTTTAGGGAAATATTTGATTGAATCTTTGAAAGAGATATATATCTTTTTAGAGAATTTCCCAACAATCTTGTTAGAAAGTCCCACAGAAGCAGTCTGCTCATGAAGATATATGGGTTTTTTAAACAGCCAACCTGAGATACATACAGGAACGGATATGAAGCCACCTGAGGAAATGATTAAGGTTGGGTTACTCTTTCTAATGATGGAGAGAGAATCAAGAAACCCGAGTACAGTTCTTAAAAGTAAAAACATTGTACTTAAACCAAGCTTTCTTTGTAATTTACCTGCACGTATGAAGTAGGTCTTAAATTTACTCCCCTTGAAGAGTTTCTGCTCAAGGGAATTTCCTTTTTTTTCTCCCTCCATTCCCAAATCTCCTCCAACATATATGATATTTTCAATGGGGAAGTTGTAATCCTCAATTAGGGTATCTATTAAAGCTTTTGCAACAGAAAGATGTCCACCACTTCCTCCTCCTGTAATTAATACTGTAATATCTTTCTTAAGCATTTTTTGTATATTTACTAACATTTAAAAGTAAGCCAAACGCTACTATTGTAATTATTGTACTAGACCCTCCATATGTTAGAAAGGGGAGAGGTATTCCAGTAAGAGGTATTAGTCCAACATTAGCGGCCATATTTAAAAATGCTTGGCAAGCTAACCATACAGTAATACCTGTTGCTAAATACTGTCCTTGGTCATCTGAAGCATTAAGTGCGATTTTAAATCCCCTCCAAAGAAAAAATATCCATGAAGAGATTATGAGGATACCCCCCACTAATCCCAACTCTTCTAGTAGTACTGCAAATGTAGAATCTGTAAATGCTGTATTCTCAACTAAATACCCAAAGCGTTGTCTAGATTGTCCGAAGCCCTTTCCAAATATACCTCCACTACCAATACCAATTAGAATTTGTTGCATTTGATATCCTGATCCTCTAGGGTCAGCTACTTCACCCTTAAAGATTAAATTAAAGTATGTTTGAATTCTTGATATTCGGTAAGGTTCGAGAATTATTGCAACTACCCCCAGTAAGAAACCCAGCGGTATTATTGCAAGCGATATATTCCTATGGAATTTATCCTTTCCAGAGAGAAAAAACATTACGAATGCAGTTACGCATATTATCATAGCAGTACCCAAATCAGGTTCAAAGAGTACTAGTAGTCCTACAACTCCTAATATTGAGACAAAGGGAATGAATGATTTAAGGAACTCATTTTTAGAGGAGTTTTTTTTAGATGTTTTTTGATTAATCTTTGAAAACCACGAAGCGAAGTACATTACAATTGCTAATTTAGCAAACTCCGCAGGCTGTATCTGTGGAAGTCCCCCAATTTGGAACCACCTTTTAGATCCATTTACTTCTTGTCCAAAAGCTAATACCAAGATCAGGAGGATGATTACTACTATCAAGAAAGGGAAGGAGAATTTCAAAAGTTTCCTGTAATCAACTATATATGCAATGAAACCACCAATACCTCCTAAAAAAAGCCAGAGGATTTGTTGAATCAAGAAATGGAATTGGTTATTGAACTCTTGATTAGCCATATATACACTAGCACCAAATATCATAATTGCTCCAAATATTGCCATACCAATCATAAAGCCAAAAATAGACCTGTCAGGTGAATGATATTGATGGGATGCCTTCCTTTTGGTTTTCTTTTTACTCGACATTATATCTCTATTAATATACTATATATCTAACTATGACTCAAAGTAGGAAGAAAATTGTTATTACTGTCGGAGGTCCCGGAGGTTCAGGAATTACTACAGTATCTAAGATGTTGGCCAGGAATTTCAAGATTAAACATATTTATGCAGGAGATCTATTTAGGAAGGCAGCTAAAGAGGAGGAGTTTGAACATTTTGAAGAGTTTCTACAAGAGATATCTCTAGGTGGTAATCATTTAGATTACGAGATTGATTCATTACTAGAGGAGTATGCTAACAGGGGGGATGTAGTTATTGATAGTAAGGTGTATGGGGCTTTAGCAAAGAAGAATAACCTTAGATGTGATGTATCAATTTGGTTAGATGCTAAACAAGCCATTAAGGTTAAGAGACATTTGGCAAAAGAGAATATTAGGGGTTTGAAAAAGATTAAAAGGTACTTTGAGATAGACAGGAGATTAAGAAAAAGATACAAGATTGACAAGGAGAAGTATTGGAGATTATACAAGGTAAGGTATAATAGGCCACAATTGTATTACGATATTGTTTTGGATACTTCCATTATGAATGAGGAAGAAACATTTAATTTAATTTTAGAGAAGATTAAAGATGGAGGATACATTAAAAAGGAGTAAGCAAAATCCGACACCTCAATTGCAAGATAGAACTTCCCATATTGATCCGAATTTACCGAAGGAATATATTGAAAACAAGGAGAATCCCGAAGATTTAGATATTATATGGAGTAGATGGAAATGTCTTAAGTGTGGTTATGTGTATGAAGGAGTTGGGGAATTAAAAAAATGTCCTAAATGTGGGAATGATAATCCAGATATGTTTATTGATGTAGATTAACCTCTGCCGAGAGGGGGAATCGAACCCCCACTCTATTGCTAGAACGGGATTTTAAGTCCCGCGCGTCTGCCTATTCCGCCATCTCGGCATAAATATGTGTATTCTAATATACAAAACACTATTTATCAATATATGGAGGTGACGATGGGACTCGAACCCATGATAGTGGTTTTGCAGACCACGGCCTTAACCAGCTTGGCTACGTCACCTAATAGTTAAGATCCAATTACATCTTTTACCACTGAGATTTCGAGTATTGTATTGTTGGATCTATTTTTAATAGAACTGCCACTAATAATAGCAATTTTATCATCTAAATCCAACTCCCCGTAGGAGTATATGCACTCTACACTCTGTTTGATTACATCATCCCGGTCCAAGGACAAACTCTTTGAGTAGAAGCCCTTAACTCCTCTTAGTAACGCATTTTGTCTAATTCTTTGAATATCATTTCCAACCTCCCATATGGGGATAGTAAGTCTATGTCTAGAAATACTTTGAGAGGTTTTCCCACTTTGTGATATGACAACTACACCTTTAAGATGTAATTGCTCAACGATATCAAACAATGCACTAGAGAGTACATCAGTATCAATACTGGCTTGGGTATATCCAACAATCTTTTGAGGTTTAAGTACATTCTCTACCTTGAGTGCAATATCATTCATCATCTTAACTGCTAAAGCGGGATATTTCCCAGTAGAGGTCTCTGCTGAAAGCATAACTGCATCACAGCCATCCATTATTGAATTAGCAACATCGCTAACCTCAGCTCTTGTAGGCCTAATATTTTCTTTCATAGATTCAAGCATTTGAGTAGCAACTATTACAGGTTTACCTACACACCTACACTTGTATATCATCTGTTTTTGAATAATGGGGACCTCCTCTAAAGGAATTTCAACTCCCATATCTCCCCTTGCTATCATTACACCATCTACAAAGTTTAGTATCTGATCAAAATTATCTATCCCCTCTCTATCCTCAATCTTAGCTATTAATTTTGTTTGAGTATTACCCATTGCCTCTCTAACCTTAGCAACATCATTAATGTTACGTATAAAGGAGGCAGATATATAATCAAAACCATTCTGGACACCAAATTTAATATCATCAATATCTTTCTTACTAAGAGAAGGGAAATTTAAATGAGTATTTGGTATATTTACAGTCTTTTTTGTTTTTAATAGACCTCCTTGAACTACACTACAAAATACTTCCTGATTTTTAATATCTAAAACCTTTAGAGAAATACTCCCATCATCTAGAAGTATTAATGTTCCTCTAGAGATATCGTTATGTAAGGAAGGATATGTAATTTGAATATATTTATCAGAAACCTGTGTATCCTTACTATACTCATCAGAGATTATTATAACTGAATCACCTTGCTTTAATTCCCTTTCATTTTCAAAACCTGTAACCCGAATCTTGTATCCTTTTGTATCTAGCATAATAGCTACTCTAGGACTTAAATTTCTAATACTTTTAGATACCCTATTTAGTTCGTCAAAGTCCGCAAAAGAAGCATTTATTCTTGCTACATCCATCCCATTATTTATCATATCTTTAAGGATTTGTTCATCCCATGAAGATGGTCCAATGGTAGCAACAATTTTTGTTTTACAAAATTCCTCCATATATCCAATATACATTAGGCATTATATTTAAAACAACTCTTGCCTTATCCTATATTATTTATATTTGCATTTATATATTCAAAATATATAAAATGCTAATACATATTAGATTAGTGATATGAGAGTATGAAAAAATTCCTAAGTAGATTAATTCAATATATGCTATCAGCGTATTTTGTTCTTACCATATATATTGGTATAACTATGCCCACAAGTCCCATATATATTATTTCCTCTTTAGGGATGCTTTCCTTAGGAATATTCTTGTCCTCAGTTATACTTGGTTTTCTAACAATCAAAGAAAATTTCCTTACTTCCTCTCTAATGATATCTCTAATTTCTTTTGGGATACTATTCTTACTCCAAGAATTCATGCCTGGTTTTAATATATCAGAATATCCCTATGAAGGGATAAATAGTGGGAAATTAGTAATTCATTCCTTTCTTGTTACCCCCATTATTACCATGGCTATACTAAGTATTACATACTCTTTCATTTCTTCACTTCTAAAAGCTTTTGAGAAAAATTCCTAATGTAGTATAATCAGAGTTATGAACTCTAATATACAAAATATTCTACTTTACGCTCAGATAGGGATCTGTGTGTTAATAGTAATATCAATACTCATGCAAAACAGAGCAGAAGGATTGGGTAAGATGTTTGGTGGAGGTGGTGAAGTATTCAGAACAAAAAGAGGTTTAGAGAAGTTTCTTTACTATTTTACAATTGTATTAGCTTTCTTACTTGTAGTAGTATCTCTGTTGATATATAAATATTCTGCCTAGGTATTCATAATGGGTGATTTAAAAGGTAAGGAAAATACAATCAGTAAGTCCATGAAAGAGGCGTTTCAATCTATACGTCCTTCCCATGCGGTTATTAATGTAGGCAGTAAGTCAAAGAAGATTTCACTTAGAGATTGGTTATGGCAATATCCCTTAAATATTGGGAAATTTCTGAAGGATACAGCTCCTTTAAGTTTCATAATTATATTTTCTATCCTGGGTATTGGTATATTTACATTCTTAACTAGTTCTTCATTTGCAAATGTAATTGTTAAAGAAAAGGATGATATATTTGTTGAAGGTAGTGTTGGTGCAATATCTTCTTTTAATCCCATCTTTACATCCCAGAGTAATGTAGATGCAGATATTAGGGCTTTAGCATTTGAAAAATTCATCAATATCTCAAGTAATGGTAAACCACTAGAGGGTATAGCCAAGGAGTGGTCTGTTTCGGCAGATGGGAAAACATATGAATTTGTAATTGAGGATTCTCATATATGGCAGGATGGAATGCCCCTTACCATAGATGATATCCTTTTTACTTTTGAGATATCAAAAGAACTGTCCTCAAAATATAACTATGATACTATTGGTTCTCCACTTGTTGATGTATTAATTGAGAAAGTTGATGAGAGTAGAATTAAGTTTACTCTTAATCAAAGCAGCGCGACCTTTTTTGAGGCAGTTTCTGTATATATAATCCCAAAGCACAGATTTGAAAATATTGATGTAATTGATATACCTTTTGACTCATTTGCTAAATATCCCCTAGGCTCTGGTCCATATGAAGTGTATAGGTCAGAACCTAATGTAGTGTATCTAAGAGCTTCTCAGTATTATCCTCAGAAACCTAAGATTGATACCTTCATATATCGCCTCTATTCTAGCTATGATGCACTTGAGGCTGCTTTCAGAAATGGTATCTTAGATGCTATGGGTACTGTAGATGAGTTTAGTATCTCTTACAAGGATGAATACTCGGGGTACAGGCAGTACTCTGTAGTAATAAATTCCCGTTTAAGGATGATATTTTTTAATACTAGGAAAGAAAGATTAGAGAACAAGGATATTAGGATTGCTCTTAATCACTTAACAAACAAGGAGTTATTACTTGAGAAGGCCAAGATTTCTGGGAAGTTAGCTTATGGCCCTATTGCAGAAACATCTTGGGCTTACAAAGAGGATAGTATTGTAAAGTATGAATATAATCCAGAAAAAGCTAAAGAGATTTTCAATAGACTTGGGTACGTTCGTAGTGATTCAAATGAGTATTATGAGACTGAAGATAAAAAGATTCTAAGTTTTGGACTTAGTTACTATGAAAACACTCTTAATGAGAGGATAGCTCTGGCACTTAAAGAGTTATGGAAAGAGGAAGGTATTGTATTAGAACTAGAGCCTCTTTCATATACACAGTTAACCCAAGAGATTGTTGCTACTCGAGATTTTGAAATGCTTATGTATGAGGTTGAAACAACTATTGATCCTGATCAATATAATCTTTGGCATTCCCTTAAGGTTAGCTATCCTGATTTAAATCTTTCAGGATATAGTTATGAGAGGGTAGACATACTATTAGAAGAAGCAAGACAAAGTATAAAGGAAGAGAAACGTTCTTCTAACTACGCCCTATTTCAAAAGTATCTAACACAGGATGCTCCAGTCATATTCCTCTATCATCCTAACTATGTATATTTAGTTAGGGATAACATAAAGATTTCTGATATTAGTAATATTCTTTATCCCTATCAGAGATTTGAAAATATTGCACTTTGGGAGAAATAATTGCCAGAAGGGGGATTTGAACCCCCACCCTCTTAACGAAGACTACGTTCTGAACGTAGCGTGTCTGCCAGTTCCACCATTCCGGCTGGTAAAAGATTCTATCACATTTCAGCCTACTATGGCTCTTCTTTAGAGGTAAGGGATATTTTAACTTTGTTCTTTTTCTTTACTTCTTTTCCTGTTGTATCATCGGGATCGACCATTTTGTATTTCTTAAGAAATACATCTTTGTTGATAATGGTTTCTTTTTTTACTTCCTCACTCTTTTCCTCCTTCTCCTTTTCTTCTTCCTCTTTCACATCTACCTTTTCTCCTCCAAAAATCTCTCTTAGAGTTTTGTTACCATCTTCATTTTTAGTATTGTCTTTAATGATTAATTGCTCAACTTCTTTAATCTTTTTTTCTGAACTCGATCTAAAGAGTATATTTTTGAAAAAAATGGTAAGAATAATAGTGGAGAAGAACACACCAACTAGAAGATATATTAAATCGGGATTCTGTTTTAAAACAGTAGAAACATTATCCATATTCAAACTACTGAAAGAGAAATATATCTCCTTACTATCACTGGAGGAGGTATCATCACTAACTAATGCTCCAACAGTAAATGTAACTGGGGAAGAGAGTGTACTTGCATATCCATATTTTCGTGTATATGAAGTAAAAGTATATATACCTTCTGACAGCCCCCCCTCGGGAGCAATTGTTGTTGACCAAGTCCCATCAGAATTTACTGTGAGAATATCAGTTGTATTAAATGCGTTTGAACTGAGGGTATATATAACGTCGGAATTTGCTAAAGCAGTACCTGATATTGATATTGAGTCTTGCCCTACCGTTGGAGTATCTGTTATGGGAGATCTGGGAACAACTGTTAGGTCATACTCTAGTACTTTAACTGTATCACTTTCATCATTGAAACGGAATTTAACAACATGGTTACCAATACTTAGTGCAGGGAATGTATATGGGCTAGTAATTTTGTTAAAACTAGTTTCATCAATATCAATCTCAACTCCACTTTCGTTAGGAGAGGGATCTTTAAAGGTAATTATTATACTTGGGTTATCTGTATATTTAGGTATTGTAAAACCTAGTAGATTAGCAATATCCTCGTTTCTCTCTTGGTCCTTTTGATTAAGTTCCTCAATTTCGGATGCCATTACCTGTTGTATGGGAGTATCCTGTTGAGCAAATGAATATAGCGGGAAAAGAGATAACAGTAGAAGGGACAGTATTACTTTTCGCATAGTTATTATCTAATAAATAAAAGTGTACATACCTATTGTATATTGAAAAGATATTCTAGTCTACTAATTTGTCAATGAAAAGAATCCCTTGTGTATGATCATACTCATGTTGAATCTCTCTAGCTTCTTGATTTGAAAAGATTTCTTTCTTCGTCTTTCCATTTCTGTCTAGGTACTTAACCTTAATCTTTTTAAATCTACAAACCTTACCCTCTTGATTTGGAACACTTAAGCAACCTTCTACTCCAACAACTTGATCCTTTTTAATAACTTTAATCTCAGGGTTGATCATAAGTTCAAAATCTCCACTATCTTCTCTTAGAATGCAAAAAATATTTTTATCTATCCCTACTTGTATTGCTGCTAATCCTGCAGCCGAGTAGCCTTCTTCGGTTTCAACCTTTTTTGCTGTAAAGAGTAAATCATCCAGGAATGATTGAAACTGAGTCTCAGGGATATCCTTCTTGCTCACCTGTATACATTTCTTTCGTAGAAACTTTTCCTCTTTTCTATCTTTAATTGTATATATATCTAGTATTTTTGGCATCCCCCAATTATATCATACGAATATCTCCACCACTCTTACCTTTACCAAAGAGAACCTAACCAATCAAATATTGAAATGGAGATACCTAATACAGACTTTCCACTACTGTTACTTCTACTTAGCGACTTAAGGTATGTCATATCTACTACTATTTGGGCAGTACTCTTTGTACCATTGTTAAATACTGCCTCGACTTTAATCCAATGCTGTGAATGATTAAACAACTCTTGAGAGAGTATGAATGACCCAGATTGTTGGGTAGATGATTCAATCTCCTTGTTATCTACATATACAGTAATCTTTGATACATTGTTTTCTTCTGTAATAGGTGTAAGAGTATATTTAACCTCGATATCTCCTACTTCAGTTGGAATATACTTATTCCCTTTTGATAGTAATGGTTGGGTTATGGAGATGACCTGAGGAGTTACTGTTTTTGTTTTCTTAGGTACCGGTACAACCTGTGGGGTTTCCTCTTCAGGCTCTTCAATTACAGGAGTCTCTTGGGGAGTTTCTTCTACAGGTTCAGGTTCTAGTTGTGCTACTGCTGTAGTTAAATCAATTAATCCATATCCAAAAAGAATATCTTTACCAACCTCTCCTAAATCAATAGCACTCTCTCTTAAGAGGGTCCTAATTTCTGAAGTTGAGCATGTTGTACATATTGACATTAGTAAAGCAGCAGCCCCACTTACATGAGGAGTTGCCATACTAGTTCCACTTAAATACTTGTAAGTACTACCAATATATGTTGAGTAATTGTAAACACCAGGAGCAGCTAGTTCGCCCCCAATGTTACTAAAACTTGCCAGTAAATTGTTTTTGTCTGTAGCTACTACACATACAGCATTAGTATATGCTCCAGGATATGAACAGGGAGCACCACCATCGTTACCTGCTGCGGCTACAACTAGCACTCCTTTGTTTGCAGCATAGTTAACAGCGTCTTTAAGGATTAAAGAGTCTGTGGGAGAGCCCAAACTTAGATTAATTACTCTAGCCCCATTATCTGCTGCGTAATATATACCCTTGGCAACATCAGAGAGATATCCATATCCCTGAGCGTTTAATACTTTAACGGGTAATATCTTTGCAGAGTGTCCGACACCAACCACTCCAGCTTGATTAAAAGAGGAACTTGTAATACCTGCAACATGTGTACCATGCCCATTGTCATCATTGGCATCAGAGTCACCATTAACAAAATCATAGCCTACTAAAAGGTTACTTACCAAATCAGGATGGTCTTTCTGGACACCTGTATCAACTACTGCAACTTTAATACCACTGCCTGAGCCACTACTCCATACTTTGTCAGCACCAATCCTTGAAATACCCCAATCTATGGTATCTGCAAACATTTTAATTGGTATATCTGTTTCCACTTGGGCATCTAAATCATTCTGTAGAGAAGGTAGATCACTCTCTGGTGAGATACTTACAACATATATACCATTACTTTGTTCGTCTTCAGAAAATGTTACATCGTATTTCTCTTCTAGTGCATCGATTTCTGTCTGAGAAAGAGGGGTCTCTACTTTAACAACTTTTCTACTCTCTTGGACTTCTAGTATTCCCTGCTTACTCTCATTGACATCGTCATTGTCCATCTGAGGGAGATCTTCTCTGTTTTCTAGAATAGGTGTACTAGTGGTGATATATCTAGAGGTAATAGCTTCCTCTGCTAAATCTACTTCTGGATTTTGTTGACCAGGGGATATGAACAGTGAAACTAAAAGGATGAATAGTATGAATCCAAAGAGTAAGATTCCAGTCCCAAGTAAGGTAAACATCTTTTTGTTGCTATCTTCCATTTAGAAATAAAAAGAATTTAAATATTGTATGTATATATATTTAACAGTCTATGGGGATAAAAATCAAGGATACAATGGTATAATTGGGGATATGCTTAGTATTAACAATATTTCAATCTCAAAGGGAGGGAATGAAATTTTGAAAAATGTGTCATTGTATTTAGGGCCTACTGAAAAAATTGGTCTAGTTGGTGTTAATGGTGCAGGAAAATCTACCCTCTTAAAAATAGTTGCGGGAAAAGAAGAACCAGATCTCGGAGATATCCATATGAGTGGATCAATATCATACCTCTCCCAGGAGATACATAAGGAGATGATTGAGGGGATGTCTACTCTACAAGATCTAACTATTGGAGAATACATAATCATTGAAAAGGGTTTAGATATACAGGAATGGGAGATTAACAAGATGCTAAATAATATGAATATGCAAGGTAAGACATCGGATTCCATCCTTCAGGAACTGTCTGGTGGCCAGAAGATAAAAGTTGAATTAATTAGAATACTTAATCAGAAATCTTCTCTTTTAATTCTAGATGAGCCTACTAACTTCCTAGATATCCCTTCTGCACAATGGTTAATGGGTTTTCTAGTTACCTACCCATCTTCTGTATTAGTTGTATCCCATGATTTAAGATTAATGAACAAAGGGATTCAAAAGATATGGTATTTAAATGATATTAAACATGAGGTAGAGGTATACAAAGGTAACTATGATGCTTTCCTAAAACAGATTGCACTTAAAGATGAGTTACTTCACAAAGAATTAAAAGCGCAGGAGAGAAAAGCAAAAAGAATATATGAGTATGCTAAGACCCTTTCTAGTAGAGGACAAACCAAAGAGAAGATGAAAGCTGCAAAAAAGTTTGAACAAGCTATTAAAGAGAAAGAGAAGTTAAAAGCCTTAGAAAAGGAATTGCAAAAAAGTAAGAAGATGAATATACAGATACCAACCCCCTTACCCTCTAGTAGAAATATTCTTGTGGTAGAACATATTTCAAAGGAATATATTAAGGGTGCTAAAGTACTTAAGGATATTTCTTTTGAAATTGAGAAAGGGGAAAAAGTTGCAGTTATTGGTAAAAATGGTGTAGGTAAGACAACTCTTCTAAAGATTTTAGTTAACAAATTAGATCAAAGTAAAGGAAGATATTCATGGGGAAAGGGTGTAGATATTGGTTACTACTCTCAAGAATATGAGGGTTTAGATTATGAACAAACAGTATTAGAGAATATATATGGTCTGAATTGGGGGGATATTGATAGGAGGGCATTTTTAGGTAGATTTTTACTTGTGGGTGATATGGTAAATCAAAAGATTAAGACTCTTTCTGGAGGTGAGAAGACCAGGCTTGCATTAGCTAAACTTTTTGCAAACAGGCATAATGTATTGGTTTTAGATGAACCAACTACATATCTAGATTTTGATTCTCAGAATGTATTGCTTACCGCCTTAAAGGAGTACAAAGGCACAATACTGTTAGTAAGTCATCAACCCCAATTTGTTAGACTGTTAGGAATAGACAAGGTGTTACTTATGCCTGATGAGAAGTTCGGCTACTTTAAGGAAGAGTATATTGAGAGGGTAGGAATAATTTAAGAGGAATTGCATAATTATTCAATTTCCCATATATTAATATGTAACCTTACACACATATATACATGAAGAAATATGAGTATGTGATAGTTGGTGCTGGTCCTGCAGGATTGTTTGCATGTTATGAACTTCTTAGAAAGAGAAAAAAGGGTATCCTTCTAATTGATAGTGGTAAGAGAATTGAAGAGAGAAGACCCTCTGATATTATGGAGGGTATTGGGGGTGCAGGGACTTACTCTGATGGGAAATTGACTCTTACAGCAAACCTTTCTCATGAGAAAGCATTTCATTTGATTTCTAGGAGTGAATATCAAAAGATCTTAGACAATGTTGATACAATCTTTACTAAGTTTGGAGTAGACTCACAGTACTATCCCAAACAGACAGAGGAATTAAAACAACTAATTGGAGAGGCGGAAACAAACGATGTTGAGTTGGTAATTAGGAAAGCAAGACATGTGGGTACAGACAAATTAAAGGAGTTTGTACATAACTTCCAAGAATACATTCTTTCTAAAGGGGTTGAGATTAGAGATAGTACTACGGTTGAAGATATCATAGTCGAAAAAAATAGTGTTAAAGGTGTAGTTACCAAAGAAGGTAAGAAGATATATACACAGAAGGTCCTTTTAGCACCTGGGAGAATTAATGCACGTTGGTTACAGAAATTAGCAGATAGGCATGGGATTAAATATATATATGACAAGGTTGAGGTAGGTGTAAGAGTGGAATTTCCATCTAGTATTATGCAAAGACAGGCTCAAACTTTGTATGAAACTGTATACAGGATTAGAACAAAAACATATCAAGATATTGTTAGAACTTTTTGTAGTTGTCCTAATGGTTTGGTTGCTATTGAGAAATATGATAGTTACATTTGTGTAAATGGTCATTCTAATTCAGATCATTTGAGTAAGAACTCTAACTTTGCTTTCCTGTGTGAAGTTAATTTAAAAGAGCCATTAGAGAATTCCATTGCATATGCGAAATCTGTTGCAGAATTAACCTCACTTTTAGGAGGAGGAAAACCCCTACTCCAGAGCTTGTATGACCTAAGAGATGGTAGAAGGAGTACATGGTCTAGGTTAGAGAAATCTTTTGTAATACCCTCACTTCAAGATGTTGTCCCAGGGGATATATCAATGGGATTACCTCATAGGATAGTTTTAAATATTATTGAAGGTTTAGAATTACTAGATAAGGTAATGCCTGGTATAAATTCGGGATCTACCTTGCTTTATGCTCCAGAGGTTAAGTTTAGATCCTCTAAGATTGAGACAGATAGGGGGTTGCAAACTTCAATAGAGGGTGTGTATGTTGCAGGTGATGCTGCTGGACTATCTGGTTCGATTACAGGAGCCTGTGTAACTGGAATAATGGCTGCAAGAGGTATGAATTAGTTTAGTAGTTTACTAATATTCTTTTTAACAAAGATAGTAGCTTCTTCATTTGAGTTCTCTACCTTAACTCTTTTGTCAGTATGAGTTAGATATACGCAGTATTTGTATCCAGCCTCAATAGCAGGATATATGTCAGAGGTAAGACTATCTCCTATAACTAAGGTTTTATTTAAATCTAATTTAAAATGTCTACCTGCATTTATCCACCCTAATTTATCTTTTGAGTCATTAATATCTGTTGTAAAAAACGGTAATTCCAATTCTTTATTATATCTCTGTCCATATTCCCTCTTTATTTTCTCAACCTTTGTATATGTCCAACCATCTTGCGCATGAGAGTATACTCCCATATTAATAGTATATTTTGCTAATTTAAAAAGGCTCTCAACTGTATATGGGAATAACTGTGGGGATGATGTATAGAAATCCTTGTAAAGAGATTGTAATTTATTCAATACTTTTTCATCACTAATCTTAATATTGTTATCTTTACAATATTTAGATATCCCTTCTAGTGAAAGTGCATCAACTAGCATAGGACCAGAACCACTCCTATACACCTCATTAGTAATATTTAGAATGTCTCTCGTAATCTTCAATTGTTTTCTTAAGGGTAGACTCTTAAAGATATCACTTACGATGATTAGTATGGCATTTGTCATCTCCTCTGCAAAATAGACCTTAGTATCTACCAAGGTTCTGTCCATATCAAAGAGAACAAACTGTATCTCATTACTTACAATCAATTTCTTTATCTCATTCATGGTAATATTTAAACTTTTTTAATTTTTAGTTCTACTACTGCCTGCTCACTAGCATTAAAGTTACCTTCTTTCTGGAAATTAGTAATAACTTGTGCACAGACCATATCTTGTGAGGGCTTAATTACCTCTACTAGTACAGTAACTTGCTCTGGATAGCTTTCTTGTATGATTACTTCAATATATGCATCGTAACAGGGGTTGGGAAACTTTCCTGTAACTTTGTAGTTCCATTTATTCTCAGAGACATATTCTTTTTCAAGTACTAAGTCATATATTTGAGTTGGGTGTTTTGTTTTTTCATTTGGTAATTCCCTTTCCTTTTTGGAATTAAAGAAAAGCAAAGGAAGGAGAATTGTAAGCAAAAAGATTGAGGTAGTAGATATTACAATTAAAGATTTTTTTCTTTTTAAAATACTAAAATTCATTTCTATTTGCTATTCCTGTTCTCATACTTGTAAATTAGAAGTGACCATATACTTGCCCCAATTATTAGAATACCAGAGATTGATATTACCAAATCAAAATAGAGATCTCCAATATTAGCAATTAGCCCCCCAATAATACTAATTAAACCAGTACATATACTCATAACAGTATCATATGCTGCATATTGTCTTCCTTCCCTACCACCATCAATATTTAAAGCAAAAAGTTTTCTCCAATTAGTTACATTTAATGCAACGCCTAGACCAAAGAGAAATTGAAGAATGTAGTAATGGACTGGTTGAGATATCTGAGCATAGAAGAGAAAGGGTATACCCATTAAAATTGTTCCTAATATTAGTAAATATATTTCATCCTTGTCCTTTTTGATTCTATCTGTAATATGTCCTATGGGTATTTGGAATATCGCTCTTGTAAAGAAGTATATGGCTGTTCCAATACCAACAAATTGTATAGTATCCTGTCCCAATTTACTTGAAAGATAGAGGCCTGTTAATGCACCAATAATTGAATATGTGCCCCAAGAAAACACATCAGAGAGTGTTAAATATATGATAACCCTATTCAATTTCCTGATTCTTTCTTTTAAATCTATCATTTTTCTATCCCCTTCTGTCAGAAAACCACCATTCTTTAACCATATCCATATCTCCCTCAACTCTAAGTATTTCTAAATGGGTATCTGCAAAGTGTAAGTATTCATTCTCTGGATTAACCTCCTGCTCTTTAACAGGGATAAATACAATCGTTGTATCTAACATTTCTGTATCTAGAGATCGGACTCCCTCCTCTCTAGTAACCCCATATATTACAATATCTTCAGGCATAATATTATTTCCCTCAACGTAGTAATTAATTTCTCCTCCTGGGTAGAGCACTTTCATATTGAAATCATTGTTCTTAATTTTGTAAGGTACTTCACCCATGACTTTAAGTTCATTTGGGGTTAAAATACCTGACTTAGGAGTTAAAACAATGGGCATACATTTTAGTTCACCATTGTATTCCACTAAGCTTTCTCTTGTCTCAGTCAGTTTCTGATACTCTTGTAGTGTCATATATAATTAAGTAATTAAATTAGGTATTTGAGGCAGATCTTTCTTTTTAGAATAAATTTTCTTAAGACTAATTGATAAAATTATTATTGATATTATTAACAAGAGTATTAGTACTACAAATATCCCTATCATTAATACTTTGTTGTTAGTATTAAATATGGGAGACCTATCTTCTCCTGCTGCTATCTTTTCATCACAAAGGTCTAAGATGGGTTGAAGAGTAACCGTTAGTGCAGGTTGTGTAATTAATATCTGTTCTAAAGATTCTTTTGCCCTCTTGTAATAACCCAGAGAGGCATCAGAGAGAGAGTTTTGGAGATTACTTCGCAAGGAGTTAATCTGTGGTTCTACAGATGAATTAGTTAAAAAGGAGAGTAACTCCTTACCTGATACTCCGTAATTAAAGTTCCCTGAATCTGAACTAAGACTATATGTTGCTACACCAACAACATTCCCTTGTTCATCAATAATTGGGCCTCCACTATTTCCTCCTTGTATTGCTGCATCTATCTGTATCAGATCATAGGTGTTGTTTGTATTTGGTTTAATAGCACTTATACTACCTTTAGTAACACTAGAACTTAATACCTGTGTACTACTAATTAACTCAGAATCATCAGCAATAGCCGGGTATCCTACTACGTATATGGTTTGCCCTGTTGAATATCCAGAAGATATTATTGGAGTTGATGGGAAATTAAATTCTCCATCTACCTGTAATACTGCTAAATCAGCAACTTGGGTAATATATGTCTCTTCTGAAAGAAGAGATTGATAGAAGGAGGAGAGATCATTACTCTCTACCAAGTTTGCCTTGAAGTAATTCTCTTTGTCTAGAAGGCTCCCACTCTCCTCATCAAAAGTAAATATCTCACTACCCTGGATATATATCTCCCTCTCTTTATCTGTGATAGTAATGTATCCTTGATCATATAGTTCGGCAAGTAAAATTGTTACAAAGTTAATCATCTCTTCCTCAGTTATCTGAGATATTGTTACATCATCAAATTCAGACTCGAGGAAATTAATAATATCTGTAATGAAATCAAGTTCATATGTCCCATCCTCTGACCAACCTTCAATCAAGGAGTCCAAGTTGTTAGCATTCGCAACATGAGCATTAGTTACAATATATCCATTATCATTTACTACAAAACCACTACCAAATCCTGCTGAACATATTGTATATGTCTTTCCACCAATATTTAAATCATACAATTCATTTGAGAACATAACGGAGTTACACTCCTTGCTAAATATTCTAAGTGTAGAAGCTTGTCCAAGTAGTTGTGCTTGATTAATACTAGATACTGTTGCAGAAAGAACTTCTGAATTACTAGTTGCTTCATTTGGGAGACTACTTGATTCCATCATTTTACTCAATATTGAAGTAAGTTGAATATCCTCTTTAAAATTGTATCCCCATATTTGTAAATAGGGGGTAACATTGTTAGGGAATCTCTTGTAGATTACTGTTAAATACTCTACAGATTCAGTAGAGTCATCTAGGAAAGAGGGCCTTTTGTATGAATACAAAGCTTTCCCAACCCCATTATCCATAACAGTTTCAATATATGTTAAACTCTGGAAATTATTCTGAATGTCATCTTCTCTTAATACCTTCAAAGAAGCACTCTTAAAAGATGACTTATCATCAATGGTTGAAAGAATAATATATTCATCCTCTTGGGATAGAGCAAAGTATCTAGTATCAAAGAAGAATTCTAAACCTAATGATTCTGAATAGTACTTCTCTAATGACATGTCATCAACTTTGTTAACTAAAAGAGTATTTGCTCCTTTGACACTTCCCTTTTCATACATGGCTCTTCCAACTGACAGTAATCCCACTAAAGAGAGAGTTAAAAGTAGAATTGAGAATATGGAGTAAATCTGATATGTACGTATCTGTTTAGTAATTTTACTATCATTAATCATCTATACATATTTGAAACTTAAATATCATAATTTAACATAGTTAGTTACAGTTTACAAACTTAGACACTATTGAATTGTCCCTCCTCCTATGACATAGTCGTTATCGTAAAAAACAACAGCCTGCCCTGGGGTTATGGCTCTTTGAGGTGTATTAAATTTCACTTTAACATGACCATCTCCTAAAGGTTGGATTTTACAATCAGATGCTTTAGCACCATATCTAATCTTTGCTTTTGCGGATATTTCTTCTTTAAGGTCGTTAAAGGATATCCAATTTAGATGAGAAGCAATTAATTCATTTGAGTAGAGTTGTTCATTTGAACTAAGAACAACCTGGTTACTTTTTACATCGATATCTAAAACGTACATGGGTTTGCCTAATGAAACTCCTAAGTTTCTTCTCTGTCCAATCGTGTAGTTTGTAATACCACTATGGTATCCAATTACATTCCCATGGGTATCTACAAACTCTCCTTTTGGCATATCCTTTTTAGAGTTCTCTTGTAAATATCGTTTGTAATCATTGTTCTTTACAAAGCAAATCTCTTGGCTATCTGGTTTCTCGTGTGCTGGGAGATTAAGTTCTGAAGCAATTTCTCTTACCTGTTCTTTTTTTAATTCCCCTAGAGGAAATATACTCTTACTCAATTGTAACTGTGACAAGTTATATAGGAAGTAACTTTGATCTTTTTTTTTGTCAATTCCTTTTTTAAGAATGAACCTACTCCCTCTTTGTGCAACAGAGGCGTAATGTCCAGTAGAAATGTATTCAATATCTAAATCCTTTGCTTTTTCAATTAATCCTTGAAATTTAACATACCTATTACAAATTACACAGGGATTGGGGGTATTGCCTAATTCATATTCAGATATGAAGTATTGTATGACGTATTTTTTGAAGTCGTTTTCTACATTGAATATGTAATGGGGAATACCTAGCATATTACAGACATTTTTGGCATCAGAGGTATTGGTAGACAGAGAAGTATCTTTCTCTTGTTGAAACATCTCTAATGTAACCCCTATTACATCGTAACCATCATTTTTTAAAAGAGATGCGGCTACAGAGCTATCTACACCACCACTCATACCTATGAGTATTTTCTGTTTACTTTCCTTCATTCTTCCTTTTGTAATCATCTATTGCTGCTTTAATGCCTTGAGCTGCAAGGTTAGAGCAGTGCATTTTAACTGGAGGTAATCCATCTAGTGCTTCTGCTACCTCTTTGTTAGTTATATCCAAAGCACTTTGGAGTGATTTACCCTTAACAAGTTCTGTAACCATGCTACTTGTAGCTACCGCTGCACCACATCCGAATGTAAGGAATTTAATGTCGGTGATTGTATTATCTTTAACTTTGATATACATTCTCATTATATCTCCACATACAGGATTACCTACTTCTCCAATTCCATCTGGATTTTCCATTTCTCCTACATTCCTAGGATTAAGAAAGTGATCCATAACTTTTTTACTATACTCTTCCATATCTTTACTGCTTAATTAAAGGTGACATATTTCTAAGATTCTGAATAATTGGGGGTAATGTTTCTAATACATACTCTATCTCCTCTTGAGTATTCTCTTCACTTAAGGTTAATCTTAAAGAACCATGAGCAATCTCATGAGGTAGCCCTATTGCAAGTAAAACATGTGAAGGGTTTAGTGAGCCAGAGGTACATGCTGAACCACTTGAGGCACATATCCCCTTAATATCAAGCATTAGAAGAATCGATTCTCCTTCAATATATTTAAAACACACATTAATATTTCCAGGTAATCTATCAATTGAATCTCCATTTAATATTGTATCAGGGATGGAATTCATAATGCCCTTAATTAATTTCTCTCTTAGATTAATTATGTACTGACTTTTCTTTTGAATATCCTTCGTTGCAATCTCAATTGCTTTACCTAGACCAACAATTGAAGCGACATTTTCAGTTCCAGCTCTCATAGCATGTTCTTGACCTCCTCCATGGATCATATTTGAGATATTTACCCCTTTTCTAATATACAAAACACCTACCCCTTTAGGTCCATGGAATTTATGGGCAGAGAGTGACAACAAATTAATATTTAGTTCGTTAACATCTATTGGTATATTCCCAATAGCCTGAACAGCATCAGTATGAAAGTAGATATTCTTTTCTCTAGCAATCTCCCCTATTTCTTTAATTGGTTGAATACTTCCAATCTCGTTATTTGCATACATTATTGAGATTAGAGTTGTATCCTTTCTAATTGCGTTTTTCAGGTCGTTAATATCAATTATTCCATTACTTTTTACTGGTAGATATGTAATTTCAAAACCATATTTTTTTAAATATTCACAGGTATGAAGTACTGCATGATGTTCAATATTTGTTGTAATTATATGTTTACCTTTCTTCTCATTAGCAAAGGCAATGCCTTTAATAGCCCAGTTATCAGACTCACTTCCTCCACTTGTAAAATATATTTCATTAGTATCACACTGAAGAACTTTTGAAACTTGTTCTCTAGCATTCTCAATTGCTTTTCTACTTTCTCTTCCAAGTGAATATATACTTGATGGGTTCCCGTATTCTGTTTTAAGGTATGGCATCATACTATCCAGGACTTCTGGAGATATCTTCGTTGTAGAAGCATTGTCCATGTAAATGGGTTTATTCATTGTACTGATTTTATCATGAATACCCCCCATTACCTATATCTTTCTACTATCATATGCCCAATGCAGAAGTGCTTGTCTCTGTCTTTTCCTACAATCTAAATCAAGAGGTATACAATTCTTTTTAACAGCAGATACATGTCTTTTAATTGCTTTCCACCTTCTAATCTGCCTTTCATCTTCAGGAGGTACTCTTCTTCCCATGAAGTATCTTGCGTACCATTGAAACCATCCCCTTGGATCATCTTCGTATATCCACCCTTTCTTTCTCCAGTATGAGAGAGGCATACTTGCATCTACTTGAAAGAAATTTAAGGAGACGTCTTTCTTTATTGGAGAGAGTTTTGCATTTGTATACCAATCAGACGGGAACTCATCCCTACAATCTGTCATATATTTCCCCCCAAATACTCCTAATTCTAACATCTCTTTAGGAGTTAGCTCAGGTTGAAAATCGGGATCAAAGTTTTTCCCCATTGGTTCAACAAGATAGTAGGTATAGCCTTGTTGCATTAAGTCATTTACTACTACTTTTCTTCTCATTTACTTTCTTTTTTGAAAAAGAAGAATGTAAATTAAAGGTAATATCCCAATTGTATTAAATACAAAAAGAGATACAAACCAGATTTTCTGTTTAGATCTACCTGCTTTCCATAGTGCAATTCCTTTCCAAATGGAATCCCAGATTAGTAGAATTATTAATGGGAATATATTCTCTACATTCATAGTTATGTGTTAAAAAATTTAAGGTCTTAATGTTCCTCCAAATACCTGCCAAGCAAGTAGGGTTTTAGCAACTAAGGAAAGTATGATATATACCTTCTCTCCATACAAATAGTTCTTCCATGGTCCAATCTTTTTGTACTGTAAGAACATATTAATTGCAAAACTATTAAAGAATATGAAGATACTTACATAGATCCAATATACAAAATCAGGAATATTACCCCCTCCAAACTCTGTAGCTCCATATACATATATACCAAATACAACCCAAGGAACAATGCCTGCAATACAACCTAGAATGAATGTTAACCAATTTACTTTCTTTTCTCCCTCATTGTGTACCTCCATTGCTAGACCAGTAAGATTCATTAAGGCATCTAAGAAAAAGATCATTACTAAACTAGAGAGATCATATATCCCAGTTAAAAAACTAATTGCAATCATCATTACACTTGCACTTAGAGCATATTCATACCATCTGACTTTGTTGATACCTTTCTTTAGATTCTCTTCATATTTCTTTCTGTATATTGTAGAGATAAAGAGGTGTGCACAAGCACTCATGAAAAAGAAGATTGCTACAAACCATGCAATATTTACATCTCCAACTTGCTCTGTTGCAGGTAGGAGTTTCTGTAATTCAGTATTGTAACTAAGAAAATTTATTGTAATTGGAACTACCCCTTTGTCAGGGTCACTAAGTAAGAGAACAACTATTCCTTGTATTAGATGGAAAAACCCCATCACAAGATTAAATATTCTAAGTTTTTTAAACTTGTCCATCCTAAGAGATTGGTAAAAAATTATATATTACAGGATATCATAATTTCTGGTTATGTAAAACTATGGATTCTCAATTCTCCCAATCATATTCTTTAATACACTTTGTGAATATTCTGATTTGTCAACCCTATCCATGAAAGAACTTTTAAGAAGTAAATTTCTAATTCCTAATCTTGATTTCTCTCCCCATTTTCTATCAATAACTCCTTCTGAGTAACCTTTGTTAAAATACTTATTCCTGTTTAAATTCAAAGTCGCTATTGATATCAGAAATCTTTGATTAATGGTTCCATTCTCATTAAAGACTCTTGAGTACAATGGATCTAAATCTACTAAATATATATTTGAATCATCAAAGGAATATACAAATTGAATTGGACGACATACATCAGCTAAAAAGTACGAATTTTTGTCTGCACTTAAATACTTTGTTACCATATATGCAGTCATGCTCTCAGCCCATTTATTCATATTATTGTAATACAGATTCTTGTGCATATCCCAAAGCCCATTGCAGTTTTCCATGGGTAAGCATTTCCCATGGATATATTCTGAAGCTATGCAAAGTCCCTTACCTCTTTGTCCTTCAGAGGTATGGAAATCTGAAACAAAGGATGAATATTTGGGTACTTGGATATCAAACAACTTGAGCTCACCAATTAGATTGTCAAATTCTTTCTTGACTTCTACATATGTACCCTCTGGATATTGTAATCTCCTGTTGTCTTCTATACTGGGAGCTCTAAGAACCCAATACTGACCATCACCTGAGTACATTTTTGCCAAACGGGTATCTGTAATACCTCCTTCTCTAAGGTATTCAGAATTATCATTGTAATTTATACTATCTATTAGATAGTGTGGTTCTTTCATATACATATATTTTACCATAATGCCCTATAGTAATCCATTGCATGAATAGAAAATATTCTGTATCCTAAAGTAGATCTACTTGATTATATACATATGTCTGAATACGAATTTGACCTAGAATTAAGAAATACTGATGATATTGTTGATACCCTGTATTTGAGATACCCCCATATGCATTTAGATTCCCCTTTAGATTTATCTGATTCTAATCAATATATTTATGGTATGAATTCCTACGAAATGAAATTCGCGTATTTCACCTATTCTATGGGATTAGTTGTATTTAGAGAACCTAGAATTGATAACTGTATTCATATCCCTGATTTTTATCTATTTAATCCCATTACTTTATCTGGTACCCTAGTTGAATTAACTCTTTACAACAGAGATTTTACAAATTGTAATACTGGAAATAGACATAGGAATGAGGTTAAGAAAAGTATTAAAAGAAAGCAAGGTCAGATATCTGAGTTACAAGGTTGTGGTATACCATATATTATTCTCTATCGAGAGGAATTAGAACAAATCAGGAATAACTTTATTAATGATTTTTTCTAGATATCAATTTCTTTTTTAATATCCCTATATGTAAAATAGGAGAATTGGTTACTACCATTACTCTCAACTGCTCCAGTATAGGTATCTTTTTGTGGAGAGATAAGGAGAATTCCTTTGTTTAGAAGCTCAATATTCCTTTCACAAACGTAAATGGGTAAAGTGGAAGTACTCTCGTGTATCTCTACTAATAAAGGTGAAAGACAACCATTACATGAGAGAGTACATACAAAGTTATTACCATCCTGGGAGAGATAGAGATTTCTTTTGTTACAGTAGATATTTTCTATCCCTTGCTTTGATTTATGTTTAGAAATCATATCGATTATTTGACCATACTGTCTTCTCTTTTGTTTCTCGATTTTTAACTTACTTAAGGGTAAGAAACCAATATCTTCTGTGAAGTTTCTTAAGTTTTTAGTGTATGCTTTTTCTTGGGGCGTAAGAGCAAGTTCAGTAATATCCATTTTAGAAAGTATAATGTTAAAGCAAGATTATACTACCTTAACCATATGAATCGCAAGATTAGGTATATATTCTGGGAACTCTTTGAGATACGCGTTACATTATGGTAGGATATAGAGAGGATATTTAAATTATTATGTAATACTATATGGGATATACAGATAATATCGAGGAGAGAACATTAGAGAATAGCAATTTTAGGAAAGTTCTCTATACAGGTAAATTTATGCAGTTAGTTGTAATGACTCTAAAACCAGGAGAAGATATTGGTGAAGAGGTCCACGATACTGTTGA
Organism: uncultured Candidatus Saccharibacteria bacterium; assembly: GCA_964655705.1. Lineage (GTDB taxonomy): Bacteria > Patescibacteriota > Dojkabacteria > SC72 > SC72 > UBA2259. The sequence continues at coordinate 35,249 of CAZZPP010000005.1, forward strand.
TCAGTTTTTTAGAATTGAACAAGGGCAAGCAAAAGTCATTATGGATGGACAAGAGACAATTCTTACTGATGATATGGTTGCTATTGTACCAGCAGGGACTCTACACAATGTAATAAATATGTCAGAAGAGAAGGAATTAAAGCTTTATACTATCTATGCTCCACCAAATCATCCAGAGAATACTATTCATGTTACAAAGGAAGAAGCAGAGGAGTATGAGAAAGAGCATCATCACTAGTACAAAGTGCTGTTAAGGAATTTTAAAGGGGAGGTGGTAACCTCCTCTTTGTTATTCAAATTTAGGAGGAGAGACCTTACTCTGATTATTGTAGGCAGTATTCTTGTTTTGTTGTATGGGAGTTGAAAGTAGGCAGAAGAGGTATGTACCTACTTTCTCACCTGGATGAAGAAGTATATTGAAAAACCCATTATTTTTAATCTCTAGAACAGAGCTTTCTAAGTTAAAAGGGAGTCCATCTAAAACCATGGCAGAGATATGTATACTCATACCCATTCTTGCATAAGTACTCCTTCCATCTATGAAGGTAATTAGGTCTTTATCTGTTTTAAGAACCTCTTTAGTAGAACCCAATACAAATTCGTTAGGTCTAAGTACATAGGGGCTTTGAAGTAAATTATACTTTATATATTCAATCTCTTTAGGGTTTTTACTATCTACTATCTGATACGGTTTAGGAATGAGTAATTCATTACTAAGATGAAGGGAAATTCCAGTAGTTTCAATTTCATACTCTCCTTGTATATTAATTTTACCCTTTTGTATATATTCTTTTATTGTAATATCAGAGAGATACATTTAGAGGCAGTTAAATTTAATGCTATATTTCATATTACAATATTTCTAATCTTTGAGAAAGGGTTAAAACAAATTGTATAATACTGGTATACTTATAATTATTTATTGTATAGATACTCTATGATTAATCTGTTAAAAAAATATATCTCCCCTATTCTTACAATAGTAGTGTTAATCCTGTTTGGAGCATATCTTTACAATAATCCACAGATAATATCTCAGTTGGCTTTGGTAAATTGGATATACATAGTTATCATAATGTTTATATATCTCTTTGTATTCTTTCTTGAGGGGATATTTGTATTAATATCACTAAAGATATTTAACAAAGAGATTCTAATTAAAGAAAGTTTCTTCCTCTCTATTGTATCTCGTATAGGTAATTACCTATTACCTATGAGAGCAGGGGCAATCTTTAGAGCTACATATTTAAAAAAGAAATATAATTTTGAATATACAAAATTTCTATCTACTCTATATGGCTATTACATAATATTCTTCCTCTTAAATTCATTTATTGGGGTATCAGTATTAATTATTAGATACCTTGATATTAAGGTATTGAGTATTTCTCTTCTTCTCTTCTTCTCCTCCATTATTCTAGCGATGCTTTTTCTCATATTTGTACGTGTCTCATGGAGTAAATATATTAAATCAGATAGAGGTCTGATTTCTAAAATTCTTTCGATGATAGATAAATTTGTAAAAGGGTGGACTTTAATAGTAAGAGATAAAATACATTTCGCAATGTTACTTCTAATTGCTCTGGGCAATATCCTCTTGAATATATTAATTGTATATATCGAGTTCATTTCTGTAGGTAAGGCAATCGATTTTGTTGGAGTAGTTATTTATACCTGTATTTCTGGGTTTTCACTACTAATTAGTATAACTCCAGGCTCTTTGGGTATTAGGGAAGCTGCCTTCTTAATTACATCTCAGTCAATAGGGATTACTGAAAACGAGGTTATGCAGTTGGCATTTTTAGATAGAGGTATTATGTTTGTTCTTCTTTTCATGCTATTAATATCTATTTTAATACTTAACAAGAAATTAAATTTAAAAAAGATATTCTTTGAAAAAGAAGATAGATAAAGAAAGATTCTTGCTATTAATCATTCTATTAGTATTTACAATATTCATATTATTCTTAGCATTTAAGTTAAGGATGGGACTTTCTCCAGACTCTTTCTATCACCTTGAAGTATCTAAAGCCTACTCTACTACTCTTACAAGACCTCAAAATACTCCAGATACATATCAATGGAGAGACATTACTAGGATTGCATATCTCTATTTTTGGTTAAATGGTAGGATTCTAAATATTAACAATGGACTTATTAACGAGGTTTTACTTCTCAGAATATTTAATGTTTTGTATTCATTAGGCACTGTATATGTTACTTACCTTTTTTCAAAAGAGATATTTAAGAATAGATGGAAGAGGTTACTACCTGTATTCTTTCTTACAAACACTTTGATGTTTGTATTTCTTTCCTCTTCAATCAATTATGATAACCTTGCTAACCTGCTTTCAGTTTTAAGTATCTTTTACTTTGTTAAATTTGTTAAAAGTAAAATAGATATTAAATATCTACTTTTGATGACTCTTTCCCTGTGTATTGGAACATTAACTAAATATACTCTTCTTCCATTAGCCTTAATATTAGTATTAGTTTCAATAGTAGATATCTTTCAAAAAAGAGAATTTCTAAAGGATATCAAGTATGGGAAGAAAATTTTTATTTTAATTCCAATTCTCTTCTTTGCAATCCTTAATCTTGAACTATATGGTACAAATATACTTAGGTATGGAGGTTTAGAACCTGATTGTAATCAGATATTAACTCATGAGCAGTGTTTGCAAAATGGTGTATATTACAGGGATAATGTAACAAGACAGCCTATCGAGATAAATGGAATTAAGGATATTGCAAATTTAATACTTTCTGGAGAGAGAGTTGATCCGTTTAGGTATTTTCTTAAGTGGCTACCTAATCTTACTATGAAGATATATGGGATTATGGCAGATAACAGTATGTATATGCCAGAGTACTTTTGGTATATGTTCATATTTGTCTTTCTGATTGCCTTCATTTTAGGTATTCTTAATTTCAAAAAATGGAATATGGTTGAGAGATACTTAATTGTAGTTTTCCTTTTTTACATAGGTGTTCTCTTCTTTATGCAAAATTACAGTATGTACCTTCGATTTAATCATTACTATCTTGCACTTCAAGGTAGATATATCTTTCCAGTGATATCAATTATGTATATTCTTTTTTCTAAATCCTTTCTTTTCCTAAAAAAGAGAGGGCTTAGATATACAATTCTAATTGGTATTGGTATTCTCTTCCTCTATTCCTGTATTCCTTTCTTTTTAGAGAATATTCCCTCTACATGGATAGAATCTGGTTTTTAACGAGGATATAGACAACTGATCAGAGATATCTTAATATAAAAGTTGTGTTAAAAAGTATTTAAAATTATTCAATCCTTCTATGAGATATATTGGTACTTGTGTAAGGGGTATTAGGACTCCTGTTATTAAGCAGGGTGATGATTTAGAGGATGTTGTGGTAAGTTCTCTTCTTCGTGCTTCCAAGGGTCATAACTTTGAGTTTAATGACAAGGATGTTGTTGCAATTACTGAGGCAGTTGTTGCCATAACTCAAGGCAACTATGTTTCTTTAAGCCAGTTGTCTAATGAAATTAAAAAGAAATTTCCTAATGACATTGGTGTGGTATTCCCAATATTAAGTAGAAACAGATTCTCTCTAATACTTTCTGCAGTAGCTAAGGCCTGTAAAGAAGTACATGTTCTTCTAAGCTATCCTTCGGATGAAGTAGGGAATCATCTAATGAATGTTGATAAGATGTATGAGGTGGGATTGAACCCCTACTCCGATTCTTTTGAAGAGATTAAATACAGAGAGTTTTTTGAGGAGAAGGATATTTTGCACGAGTTTACTGGTATCGACTATGCTAAATACTATAAAAGTTTGGGTAATGGAAATATTCATATCCATTTCTCAAATGATCCGAAATATATTCTCAAATTTACAAAGGAGATCCTAGCAGTAGATATTCATTCAAGATTTAGAACAGCAAAGATTCTAAAGGAGGCTGGAGCACATTCCGTCTTTACACTCTCTGATTTATGTTCAAAGCCATCCAAGCTTCACGGATATAATCCAGATTATGGAGTTTTAGGTTCAAACAAGGTAGGAGAAGAGAAATTGAAACTTTTTCCAAGAGAGTGTGAAGAGATAGTAAATAGAATTCAAAAAAGATTAAAAAAGGAGACTGGGAAAGATATCGAGGTTATGGTTTATGGAGATGGAGCATTTAAAGATCCTGTGGGTAAGATTTGGGAGTTAGCAGATCCTGTGGTTTCTCCGGGTTTTACAAAAGGACTAATTGGTAGACCATGTGAAATTAAACTTAAATATATTTCTGAGAATTGGAACAAGAAAGGTAGTATTGATGATTATGTAAAGGAAGCTATTAAACAGAAGAAAGGCCCTGATTATCAGGTAGAGAAATCTTTAGGTACAACTCCTAGACAATTAACTGATTTACTCGGTAGTCTTGCCGATTTAACTAGTGGAAGTGGTGATAAGGGTACTCCTGTGATCTTGATTCAGGGATATTTCGACGATTATACAAAAAATTAGATTATATGTTGTATACTAAATATATATGAGAAAGAAACTTGCCATTATATCTGTAATTCTTCTAATTGTTTTTGCCTTCTTGCTGTATTTCTTCCTGACTAAGGGAGATGGTATCTTTCCTAGAATGAGTAAATCAAACGATCCAGAGATTGAGGAGATTGTTAATATCTCTCAACCTGAGATGTCTTCTTTTATTTTTGTTACACAAGAGAGTGAAACTAAGCATATATTAAATATTAATATAACCCCATTTCTCTTCTTCATAATTGAGCAGAAAGAGGTAAAGAGTTTCAACATTGAGAATTTTGAGGGTATAAATCCAGATAGTGAGGTGATATTCATTCCTCCTACAGATTTACCATTAGAGACGTTAAGTAGGACTTTCCTGTTTACTGTACAAGACAGTATTACTCAAAAGGATATTGTATTTACTCAAAACAATTTTGATTACGAGGTAGTATCTCAGCCTTCAAAGTTTAATGAGGTAAGTAATATGGGAATACTAACTCCCTACTTTGGAATCATCATTAAAGATATTGGGAGTGTTAACTACAAAGAGGTATTAGATAGGGAGGGGTCCTTTGATGGAGGTAAGTATTTTGATTACAGCGGTATTTCCTTGGATACTATTGATACTGAAATACAGTTTGATGTAAGCATCCAATTTACTGATGGTAAGGAATACAACAAGAGATTTAAAGGGGTACTTTTGGGAGAGAAATTCGCAACAGAAACATCCCCAATGATTACTCTAGAGAGTGAAGAATAGATTCGTCTACAATGTTGTACTTAATTTTTAGTCTAAGAATTCTTAACACTTTTCTTTCTACAAAACCATCCTCTAGTTGATTACTTTTGACTGCATCCAATATACAATTGTACACCTCTGTTTGCAGATTCGGTTTGGGTGAGTAAAAAGTGTAAAGGAGCATATCGTTGCCAGCCTTGAGGCTTTGTAATGCCAAAATACATACTGTTCCCTGCTTTTCAATTGCTCCCATTTGCATATCATCGGTAATAACTACTCCTTCGTATCCCATATCTTCTCTTAATTTACCATTTAAAAGCACTTCAGATATCGTTGAAGGTTTACTATCAATATTTGGGAAAAGAAGATGTCCTACCATTATTACATCTACAACATCTTTTTCGATTAAGTATTTAAATACTGAAACATATTCATCCCATTGATAAGGAGAGATATTTACTCTAGGGAGGTTGTAATGGGAATCTACAGACGAATTACTATGTCCTGGATAGTGCTTTGCGACAGGGATAATTCCTGAATCAGAATATCCCTTCATAGCGTAATATGATTTTCTTGCTACTTCCTCTTTTGTTCCAGTAAAGACTCTTGGGTAAAGAAAAGAATTGTTATTAGTAATATATTCAACAACAGGAGAAAAGTTAACATTAATACCATATTCTTTTAAAAGTAGTGACCTTTGTACAGATATATCGTAAATATTTTTCTCCCCTCCCATTGACTTAGGTGAAGTAGTTAAAATGTTTTCCCATCGAATTCTAGATACACTACCTCCCTCTTGATCAATGGAAATGAGTAAGGGTATTTTAGAAACACTCTGTAAATCTGAATTTAGTGATGTAAGTTGAGATGGATTAGAAATATTCTTACCCATTAGAATAACCCCTCCGATATGCTGGTATTCAATCAGATCTTGAGTATCTTTACTCAATGTTGTTCCATTAAATCCAAAGATGAATAGTTGACCTACTTTCTCTTCAATACTCATTTTAGAGAGGATTTTCTCTTCAAGAGGTTGTTTAATAATTGTAATATGGTCTTGTATATCGTAAGTAATACTATACTTACGAATTGGAAAATATCTAACTATGATAGTTAGAAATACGAGAGTAAGCAGTATTTTAAAAAATATTTTCATATCTCTCTTTATATACTACCATTTACTTTTTCTTTTTTAAAAAATAGTAACTTAAAATTGCAAAAGGAATCATACTACTAAATATCTTTGCAATTGTTAGAATTGGAGATTCTCCATCTCTCATTACAAAAAACATAATTAGAGACCATGGAATCATACTTATGATTGAAGCAATGTAGTATTTATCAAAGGAGATATTTGTTAAACCAAAAGCATAGGATGCGAAATCATTGATGTAAAAGGTTGAGAATCTCAGAACCAAAAATCTCTTGTTATTAATTCTTTTAGAAATATCTTCAATTTTCTGAATTCCTTGATCACCAATAAACTTTTTAAGGACTCTTTTGCCGTACATTCTAGCTAAAAGAAAGTTAGTCGCAGATGTAATTAACCATGTAAGAATTGAATATATAATGGCGTATTTACCAAAGAGAATAAAGCCTGCAACAAAAAGAGCAGAGGTACTCAATGGTGCAAATACTTGACCCAATATCTGTATTAGAACATACAGGAGAGGTGCCCACATACCAGTAGAGGAGATAAAGGAAGAGATTTCATTTGAAGAGAATTTAGTTGAGAAGTAAATAACAAGAACAAAGAGAAAAACAGAGAGGAAGGGATAAAAGAATTTCTTAAAAGAGAATATCATAGGATATTATACAGTAAAACAGTGAGGTTGAAAGAAAAAAAAAGGATGGAGTACCAATATACAACCATCCAAACACCAGGAAAGTATGCATTACGACATACTGGGTTTGGCCATAGAACGCAAGCCAAGAAATAATAAAACTTCAAGACTTGTTAATGTTCTAAGGTGTTAATGTTCGAATCATCAACATATCCTTTAAATCCGTAGAAACATCTGAATTAGAAAAATTGGTTCTAAAACAGAGTTCGGTACCAACCTAGTAGGATTTAAAAGTCCTAGTATTTCAATACTAATTAAGTAAATGAGTTTTGTCAACACTATAATGCGTGATTTTTTATATAGGTCTGACAGTAAAACTCAAGGGGGTTGTGTTAGCAACATATCATAATAAACAAATGAATACTATAGTCCTAGTCTAAAAGGCTTCCAATTGAGTGTCTACTGTTCAATCTGTAGATTATTTCTGCAAAGTATTTAGATACTGATATGACCTTTATCCATTTGTTTTTTTGTAATACGTCCTTTGGAATATATGTTGCATCTGTGCATATGAGTTTAGAGAATATCCCCTTTGATTGTAACTCTGAGAGCTTTTCAATAGCATGTCCATTAATGAGGGCAAAGGTAGCTACTCCAATGATTTCTTTTGCACCATACTCTTTTGCAATTTCAACAGCCTTACAAAATGTACCACCAGTATCAATCATATCGTCAACAATATATACAGTTCTATTCTTAATATTACCCATTACTTTAAGATCTTCAACCGTATTACTTTTCTTGTAATTACGTACTTTATATGCAAATGCTACATCAGTTCCTAGATAAGTCGAGTAATAGTTAGCTCTTTTAGCACCACCTAAGTCTGTTGGTAGAATTGTAGTTCTATCCTTCTCCTTAAGATTTCTTTTAATATATGGGAGAAGTACCTGACTACCCTTTAGGTTGTCTACCCAAGACATTCTAAAGAAACCCTGTATAGCAGTATTGTGTAAATCAATCGTAATTATATGATCTGCACCCATTGAACCCTCTAGTTCCCATGCTACTCTAGCAGCAGAGATATCCTCTCTCCCCCACTGTTTGTCTTGTCTAGCGTATGGATATGATGGTATTACAGCAGTTACATAGTTAGCATCACATCTTTTACATGCCCCTAGTACTGTGTAAAGTGCTCTTAGATTCTCATCTACACTCTTACCGTTAAAATGATTTTCTACATCTTGAATTACAAATACATCCTTTCCTCTTACGCTCTCATTTAGTACAGATTTAATTTCTGTATTAGCGAATGTAATCTCTTGTGAGTCAAGTAAATGGATTTTTTTCTTACTCTTTTTGTTGATCTCTTTAAGAACCTTTTGGGCAAACTCTAAGCCAGATTCACATGATATTACAACAAGATCCCCTCTAAAATGATTCATACTACACTCTTTATGAAATTACAAATCCAATATATCTCTTTTAATATTTAATTTCAAGTTAAAGAATGTTGAAATTGTTGTAATTATGGATATAATTGTAAAGATATATTTATTTATCCTAAGGTATGGAATTTAAAAATCAACAATTTGTACCCCTACTCTTTGCAGGTGATATTAATTCATACAGCATGGCTAGAGCTTTCTACGAAGAGTATAAAGTTAGATCAATAGTATATGGCAAGATATATACTGGTCCAAATTGTAATAGTAAGATATCTGATTTCAGGACAGTAGCAGATATTGAGAGAGAGGATGTATTTCTTAAAACAGTAAACAAAGTGGCTAAAGAGAATTCAAACAAAAAGGTTATTCTCATTCCTTGTGGTGATAGCTATGCTTCATTGGCTTGTAAATTGAAAGAAAACTTTGAGAAAAATGTTGTTACTGTTGAAAATGATTATAAACAAATTCAAGAACTAACCATTAAGGATAAATTCTATAACATGTGTGATAAATACGGTCTTGATTATCCAAAAACATTCATATATTCAAAGCAAATGGGAGATATGGTTGATCATGGTTTCTCATATCCAGTAATTCTTAAGCCTTCAGATGGTGTTAAGTATTGGGAACATCCTTTTGATACACAGAAAAAGATTTACAAGATCCATGACGAAAAAGAATTAAAGAAAGTAATTGCCGAAATCTATGATGCTGGATATCCAGAGAAGTTAATTATTCAAGATATGATTCCTGGTGATGATACATACATGTATGTTTTAACAGGTTACTCAGATAGAAAAGGTAAGGTTAAATTACTAGCCTTGGGTAATGTATTGCGAGAAGAGCATACACCTCATGGTTTAGGTAATCACTCAGTGATTATCAATGAAGTTAATGAGGAGATATCTAACAAAGTTAAGAAGTTTTTAGAAGATATTAATTATGTAGGATTTTTCAATTTCGATATTAAATATGATAGTAGAGATGGAGGATATAAGTTCTTTGAGATAAACACTAGACAGGGAAGAAGCAATTACTATGTTACTGGGGCGGGATATAATTTGGCAAAATATGTTGTTGAGGAGTATGTTTATGGTAAAGAGTTACAGTTTACATTAGCAACAAATAAAAAACTTTGGTTAGTAATTCCAATAGTCTTAGCCTTAATTTTTATTAGGTCTAATAAATATAGGAAAGAAATGATATCATTGATTTTTAAGGGACAAATTGTTAACCCTGTATTTAATATTAAAGATATGGGCTTTATAAGATTCTTGAGATTTTTCAAGAACCATATAAGTCATTTTAAAAAGATGAGGTTAGAGTAATGAATAAAAAGAAATTAGGAGTAATTGGAGGTCTAGGACCAAAAGCTACGGCATATTTTTATAATCTAATTATTGATCATACTCAAGCAGATACTGATCAGGAGCATATAGATGCAATATACCTTAATCATGCCTCTATGCCTGATAGAACAAGATCAATACTTTTTAACAAGACTGATGAGTTAAAAGATCTCTTGATCAAAGATGCTAAGTTACTTGAGAGTTTAGGAGTATCCCATATTGCAATACCTTGTAACACTTCTCACTACTTCTATGATGAAATCCAAGATAGTGTAAATATTCCAGTTATAAATATGATAGATGAGGCTATAAAATATACGAAAGAAAAAGTTCATGATGTAACTAAGATTGGAGTCTTAGCAACCAATGGCACCAGAGAGATGAAGTTATTTGATAAATATGCAGATAAAAACTGTGTTGAAATTGCATATCCTTCCCAGAAGGGACAAGATCGAGTCATGTCTGCTATTTATGATGGAGTAAAAGCTGGTAAAGAGATTTCCCCATCATATTTAGAAGAGGTAATCACAGAGATGAAAGGGAAAGATTGCCAAGCAGTTATATTAGCATGTACTGAGCTTTCAGTTATATATAAGAATGAGAAGAATTCATTCATTGTAGACCCATTACTACCTTTAGCCTACAAATCTATAGAAATAGCAGGTAAAAAAGTAAAAGTAAAAAATAATTTGACAAAAGTATAAGACTTCTGTACTATGTAGTTTTAGTGGAAAAACCTACGATACTATTTAAGCCAAGAAGAAGATTCCTAAGTAATATCAATTTATATTTAAAGACCTTTGGGTCTTTTTTTTTGATATATGAATATTAAAGTAAGAAGAATAATATTAACAATACTAATAACGATCTCAATTATCTTCATATGGGAGTATCTAATTAATTACTTTAATATACCAAAAAGAGTTATTCCAAAGCCCTCTGACCTACTCTATTTCATTCAGAAAGAATTTTTAACTACACATTCAAGTAGGTATCAAAGCGTATTTACCAAAACTCTTTTCAGCCTTAGAGATGCTTTTGTAGGGTTTGTATTAGCTTTTTTAGTGAGTTTAGGATTAGGAGTTGTACTTGCACATAGTAAAAAAGTATATGCTATTCTTTTTCCTTTAATATTTTTAACCCAACTTGTACCAGTCCCTGCTCTTGCTCCAGTCATAGCTACAATATTAGGATATGGATATACAACAAAAATATTTATCATTACTCTGTTTCTAATTTTCCCAATTTCAATTAGTGTTAGAAACTGTATTCTAAATATTCCGATTAGCTATTTAGACCTTTTTAAGACATATTCTAAGAATAGGATATACAAGTATAGGTATTTAATTATTCCCTCCCTTGTTCCAACACTACTTTCTCAAATGAAAGTAATATCTACAGCAAGTATTGTTGCAACAATAATAACGGAGTTACCACTATCTGTAAGAGGTGGAATTGGAAAGGATATATATAACTCATTTAATAACCAGATGATTCCTAGGGTATGGGTAAGTGTAATGCTTATATCCCTTCTATCTTTTCTCATTTTTAGAATATTCTCAATGTTAGAAATATATATACATAGAAAGTATAAATATGGGCAGTATTAAAACAATAGAAGTTAAAAATTTAAGTGCAATATATGATGGAGATGAAAAGCATCTTGAGGTTTTAAAGAATATTTCCTTCTCAATATCTAAAGGTTCTTTTGTATCAATTATTGGTCCTTCTGGATGTGGTAAATCAACACTATTCCGATTACTTTGTGGTTTGCCTACAAAAGATAACTGTAAGATAACTGGACAGATTAGAATAAATGGCAAGAAACCAGAGACCGCAAGGAATTTAAGGAAGATAGGATTAATATTACAAAAACCTACCCTTTTAGAATGGAGAACAGTTCAATCAAATATAGAACTACCTCTTGAAATAATGGGATACAGTAAAAAAAGTATATCCAAAAAAACAGATGAGCTTTTAGAGATTCTTGATTTAGATGATTTCAGAGATTACAGGCCAAGTGAACTCTCTGGAGGTATGCAACAGAAGGTATCTATTGGCAGAGCCCTAGCCTATGATCCTGAGCTTCTTTTAATGGATGAACCATTTGTAGCTTTAGATGAGATAAATAGAAGAAAGATGAATAATGAGATTATTAATATATGGAAAAAAACTAAAAAAACAATTCTTTTTATTACACACAGTATCGAGGAAAGTGTATATCTTTCTCAAAGTGTAATTGTACTTAGTAAGAAACCATCTACGATATATAACAGAGTGAAGATTGATTTAGATTATCCAAGAAGTAAAGAGGAGAATACCTCTGCTTACTTTAAATATATTAAAGAGATTAGAAAGGAGTTAAATGAAGCAAGCTGTTAAGAAAAATCAACACATTCTGTTATCAATTCTTAGCTTGTTTATCTTTTTCTTTCTCTGGGAATTAATAGTGGATGTTTTTGATATTTCAAAAACAGTTTTGATTAAACCTACAGTGATATTTACTTCAATTCTAAGTAACTATGACATTATTCTACCAGAGTTACTATACTCGATTTGGGAGATACTTCCCGGATGGATAATTGGAAATACCGTAGGTTTTCTAGTTGCAATATTTATATATCGCAAAGAAAAAATTTCAAATTTTCTTACCTCTTGGTCAGTGGTTATTAACGCAGTCCCATTAATTGCATTAAGTGCAATACTAGGTGGGATTATGGGTACAGATAGGGATCAAAAGATTTTATTAATCTCTTTAATACTTTTCTTTCCAATGTTTATAACAACGCTTTCTCAACTTAAGGTAATTGATCAAAATCTTAAGGATTTACTAATATCCTACTCTGCTACTCCAAAACAGATTCTTTTTAAACTCCTAATTCCAAAATCCCTACCCTTTATTCTAAATGTTCTTAAGGTTAATGCTATTACCGCGATATTTACAGGTATAACGGCAGAGTTTTTTGGAGGGTATGGTGGTATTGGTATTTTCATTCTTTCAAAAAAGGGATTATTCAATTTAGAGTTAGTTTGGGCATCAATATTTTGTATTGCCATCTTTGGAAGTATTTTCTATTTTTCTCTGGATATAATCCAGAAGAAAGTACTTCCTTGGTATAGGAGTTAAGTTAAATTATTTAAATTTTTATATTTTTACATATGGAAGAGAAAGAAAAGAAATCTTCCCTTATTCCTACAGTGGTAATACTACTGTTACTAGCTGTGGGAGGATATTTAATTTACAACAACGTATTAAAAGAGGAAGACTCTGAAGATGAGAGTAAGGATACTCTTACACTACAGCTTAAATGGGTAGAACAGGCTCAGTTTATGGGCTTTATAGTTGCAGAGGAGTTAGGATACTATGATGACGAGAATATTGACTTAGAGATTCTACCTGGAGGTGTAGGAATTAATCCTGTAGATGTATTAATACAGGGAGATGCAGATATTGCTGTTGCTTGGACAGGAAATGTACTTCCTGCAATCTCTCAAGGAGAAGAGTTAGTAAATATTGGACAGGGAATGCAAAGGTCAGGAATGAGATTGATGGCACTTAAAGAGAGTGGTATTGGGTCTCCAAAAGATATTGAAGGTAAAAAGATTGGTACATGGCCAGGTGGTAATGAATTAGAGCCTTATGCATTTATTGAAATGCAGGGATTGGACAAAGACAAAGATGTACAGTTAGTAAATCAGGGATTTGATATGAATCAACTGCTTAACAAAGAGATAGATTTAGCATCTGCAATGATATATAACGAGTATTGGTTACCAATAGAGGTAGGATATAGTGAAGATGATTTTGTTGTGTTTGATATGGAGGAGCAAGGCGCTGGAATGCTTCAAGATGCCCTGTTTGTTCAGAGAGAGTTTCTTGATAACAATGAGGATCTATTAGTTAGATTTATGAGAGCAACCATTAAAGGTTGGGAGTATGCCATTAATGACCCAGAGGGTGCTGTAGATATCTTAGGTTTAGATTTCACTGAAAATGATGTAACTGCTAAAGATCATCAAATCCTTATGGCAAAAGAAACTGCTAAGTTATATCAAGCAGACGATGGAGCGCAAAAGGGTCTTTTCTACATCAATCTAACCAAATTACAACAGACAGTAGACATTGCTACTAAGTATATTGAAGAGGTTAAAGATATAGAGGTTGATAGTATATATACCTTAGATATTTGGACAGAAGCAACTAAATAATGAGAGCAAAAATATGAAGAATTTAACAATTATTGAAAATCCTGTTATTCAAGAAATTGGACTAAAATTGCATGATATAGAAACAAAACCCTTTGAGTATAGAGAGAATTGTCGGAGACTTGGAATGTATATGGGTTCAGAAATATCTAATTACAATATACTTCCTGTTAAAGATAGTAAGATAGCTACCCCACTGGGGGAGCTATCTGCTCAAGTAGTAGATGACAGTAATATAGGTATTGTTAATGTATTAAGGGCTGGTACTAGTTTTGCACTAGGTTTGGGTGAGGTATTTCCTAATAGTACAATTTCTTTTATTAGTGCATGGAGAGAGGGCAAAAAAGGTAATATGTCTGCTAAAACAGAATATATGAGAGGAGTAGAATCTTTGGAAGACAAATTCGTTATTATTTCGGACTTAGCTCTTGCAAGTGGGGTCTCAATACTTGCATGCTTAGATGTTTTGAAAGAGTACATTGATCTTGAGCGGAGTATAATATGCTCTCTTCACTGTGCTAGAGAGGGAGTAGAAAGTATTCAAGAGAGTTATCCATCTATAAAGATATACTCTGTGTTTGGTCCTAGTGAAATGAATGATCACTGCTATATATTAAACGGTCCAGGTGATTGTGGTGATAGATGTTTTAATACATAAAAATATATGAAATTACTAATTAGTTCATGTCTTTTAGGACTTAAAACTAAATACAATGGAGAGAGTAATGAGGATATTCACCTAATTGAATACCTTAAAGAAAACAATATTGAGTTTTACCCATTATGTGCTGAACAACTTGGAGGTTTAAGTACACCCAGAGAGGCTTGTGAGATTGAGAGTGGTTATACCAGTAATGACATTTTAAATGGTAAAGGCAGAGTACTTTCAAAAAATGGTGTTGATTGTACAAAACACTTTATATTAGGTGCTCAGAAGGTATTACAATTTTGTAAACAATTTGGTATTACTCATGCTATTGTTCAGCCTAGGAGTCCATCTTGTGGTCTCTCATATATCTATGATGGTAGTTTTAGTGGTAAGTTAATAAAAGGGAATGGGGTTATGGTTCAGTTATTAATAAATAATGGAATAGAGGTAGTATCTGATTTAAGAGAATTAAGAAAGAAGGTTGAATTGTTTAAATAGTATTTGAGTGTTAATATGTTGTTATTAATTTAACATATTGAATTGATAAATGAAGAATCACTACTATCAGAACGTATCTTTTAGAAAAAGTTTAAGACATGCATTCAATGGTCTTAAGTCCATATTTAGAGATGAAAGAAATTTTAGAAGGGATTTAGTAATAGCCGTTTTTGTAATTATAGTAGGAATATTACTTAATATTTCCCATTGGGATTGGATAGCTATTAGTTTAGTTATATCTATGGTGTTTATATCAGAGACTATAAATAGTGTCATAGAGGCAATATGTGATACTGTTTCTAAGGAGTACAAGGTAAATATCAAATATGCTAAAGATGTTAGTGCAGGGGCTGTTTTAGTTAGTGCAATAGTGTCAATAATAACGGGTATATTGGTATTTATACCATATATATTTGAATTTCTAATGAGGTTATAAAAAGCGAAAAAGGAAGCACTTACTAAATAAATAGTTGAAATTGGTTAGATTTCTGCTTCCTAATCCTACTAACTAACACCATGCCAGTTAGGTATTGAATACTTTATCATTAGCTGTGTAGTATGTCAAGGGAAACAAGGAGGATAATTGCTATAGGCTTATTCCTCGGTATTTTGATAAAAGTATATATATTATCCAAACATCTCTTTTGTCTTGTTATATCCCATTTCTATGTATTTTTCTTTATTCTCAAATATATCACCAATAGATACAGAATCAAGATCAAAGAATAGTTTTTTATCTGCTTTTTTCATATCTTCTTTTGCGATATTGTACAGAGTAGCCTTGTATGTTGAGGATTGGACATTAAGAAAAGATCTCCTGTCGGGATTCTCATTCGGGTATGATTCTAGATTAACCCCTATTATCTTCTGTCCACCTATGCATTTAGCTGCATCAGTTGGTACAGAATCTGCATAACCTCCATCAATTAGGAATTTGTTTTCATACTCATATGCACCAAAGATATAGCTTACTGAACAACTTGCCCTCAGTGCATGTTTAAGTAGTCCTGTTCTATGGAATATCTTTTCTCCTGTATTCAGATCGACACTTACCGATACAAATGGTATTTTACAATCAGAAATAGAGGCATCATTTACAAGGGTTTCAAGAAAGAAAAGAAGTGGGTCTTTGTTATCCTTTAGGGATATTTTATTTACATAACTAGATACAATATTGTTAATCTCTTCTTTGTCTAGATTTAATGCCATTGCCTCTACCTTGGATATGTCTTTGTAAAGAGCATATAATCCTCCAACAATTGAACCTATACTACTACCTGCAATATGGGTTATCTCAATTCCTAATTCTTCTAGGGCCTTAATTACACCAATATGTACAAACCCCTTCTGTCCACCAGAGCCTAGTGCTAGTGCGTATTTTTCGGGCATAGTAAAGTAATCAAAAATTATTTCTTTTTAATTATATCACTCTTAATTAATCATAAGTGAACAGTTAATAGCTCATTCCAATTAGTAGTATATCCCTTAGAAATCATAGATTGTTTCATTTGAAGAGTACTTTCTATACCCATAGAGCCAACCCTTATGGTATCTCTACCCCACTTTTTGTTTAGAGTATCTATGCATTTCATTGCACGATATCTTTTTAAATTACTATCAAAGGGAGCATTAAAAAGATTTAGTTGCGTATCCTTAATGGGAGAGATATCAGAAAGTATGACTCCAGTTTTTTTGTATATATATCCTTGCTTAAATATTTTCTGTAAACCAATTAAAGAATATTTTATTAATGTAGGAGTATCACAAGTCTTGAAGGGGAGTCTAATACAGGTCATATTTGAGTAGAAAGGAGTCTTAAATGGGTCTGAGAGTATGAAAATAGTTAGAGTACCAACTAAACAGTTTTGTTCTCTTAACTTTTCCCCTGCCCTAGCAACATCTATTGCTAAGGCTTGTTTAATATCATCTAATGATTTTGTTTTCTTCTCGAATGATTTAGACCTAGTAATACTTTTTTTCAGTAGTGTTTTACTATCTAAAGGAATACAATCAATATTATTTAATTCCAATACACTCCTAAGGCCTTGTACTGTCATATGCTTTCTAATACTTTGCCTATTTGCATACTTTAGGTCTTTGGCATTTGAGATGTTAATTGAGTGTAACCATTTAGAATACTGTCTACCTACTCCCCAGATATCTTCAATATCTACCATTTCTAAATAGCTGTCGTTATCCTTTACATCTAAAAGAGAGAGTACACCTCCATATGTAATATCCTTTTTAGCAATCTTTGTTGCTATCTTCGTTAATGTCTTAGTATATGCAATACCTACAGTAGTTGGTATTCCTACATCTTGTAATATCTTTTCTCTAATCTTCTTCCCATATCTAGCCAATTTAGTATGAGTTAGGTTTAGGGTAACAAATGCTTCATCTATGGAATAGACTTCAATATTTGGGGAAAATATTTTTAAGGTGTCTACTACTCTTCTAGAGATATCTGCATACAAAGAGTAGTTTGAAGAAAATACAGATACTCCATTCTTCTTAATAAACTCCTCTTCTTTAAAATATGGAGTCCCCATCTGTATACCCAAACTCTTTGCTTCATTAGATCTAGATACAATACACCCATCATTATTAGAGAGTACTACAACAGGTTTACCAATTAAATCTGATCTAAATAGCCTCTCACAAGAGACATAGAAGTTATCACAATCTATTAGGGCATATATGTTCCTCATATGCATTCATGTATTACAAAGGTTACTACACCCCATATTTGGAAATCATTTTTGTTAGTTATCTCAATTGGTTTGTAATTATGATTAGCAGGATACAGATATATCCTGTTCATACTCTTAACAAATCGTTTAACTGTAAATTCATCATCAATGTATGCAACTATTACGGAGTTGTTTTTGGCTAACAAAGACCTATCTACTACTAATATATCTCCACTATTAATACCCTTACCCTCCATAGAATCACCCTGAACCCTTACTAGGAATGTTGAGGTAGGATGTTTGACTATTTTCTTAAATATATCTACCCTTTCTTCCATATAGTCTTGAGCGGGGCTAGGAAACCCTGCTTTAACAAAGGATTGTGCTAATGGTAATACATACCTATCTTCGTTTTTTTTCATATGGCTTGAGTATACTAATCATATATACTAGTATACCAATGGTATACTCCTGGGCAAGTAGATATAGTAATTTGAGAAAGACAGGATATTTGACATATTTAAGGAAAAGGTAGAATATAGTTGGTATTAAGATTAAAATTTTTAAATATCCATATGAGAAAGTCTCTCTTTTTTTCAATAATTCTCTCGGTAATATCAATCCTTTTGTTCACTTCTAAAGTAAATGCTCTCAATATGTATTTACAAGATCAGAGTCAACAAAACTTTACTGGAAAAGCCCCTGTATATTCCGAATATCAAACTAATCAAACTTTTAAGGTTACGAAAAATGTCCTTACTAAGATAGCAATTGGTATGAGGGATAGAAAGGCAGGAGCATCCATATCCTTAATTGTTAAAGATGAAAATACTGGTCAAACAATTGTTACTAAAGCACAAAGAATGGAGGGGGGAGATGGATGGGAGATATTTGATTTAGTTGATAATGAGGTTGGATACAAGGTAGATATCACTCATAGGTTTTCAATGTGGGTAAGCACTTTAATATCTACGGACCCGATTCCTTCTTGGTTGTTTACAACAGATTCTAGTGCCTATTCCAAGGGATATAGAAGAGGTGGTTTAATTGATTTAGGTGGGGATCATGTATTCCTTACATATGGATATGATTTAGTTGAGGATGACCAACCGGTGATTCCAGTTATTGAGATTGTGGAAGAGGAAGAGGAAGAGGAAGAGGATGCGACTCCTTCAGATGAAGCCTCTCCTACCGAAGAAGAAACAGATAGTTCTCCTGAGGTACAACCCCTTGATACAGGAGAAGAGGATATTGTATTAGATATCCAAGATGAAGATGTTGAGGACTCTGTAAAAGTTCCTACAATTGAGATGGTGTTAATAAATGATGTTGAGGAAGAATTCAATGAAACAGTAAATCTTTTTGTTGAAGACATTTTAAATATTAGTGGTAATGCCCAAAGTGGTGATACAGTATTAATTACCATTGGTGAAAAGATATTTGCCGCTATTGCTGATATTGATGGTAAATGGTCATTAGTCATAGATATATCGGCTCTAGATACAGGTGAGTATTCTGTTTATGGCCAGGCGAAGGATTCAGATGGGAAAGTGAGTCAAAAGATAGAATTTTTTGATATAAATGTTTCTGATATTGATGATGAGATTGTGGTTACCAATGGCCTCGAACAAGAAAATACAAAGACTCTTCCGTTCGAGTTATATATTATTTTCGGTGGAATATTTCTTTTAATTGTCTTTTTAGTATTGTATTTTGTTATTAGAAAAAGAAAAGGGTTGAAAGAAAAAACATCTGAGATTATTACTTCCGATCCTGATTTAATTAAGGATGAAGCAGAAAAATCAAATAAGTAAAGGAACCACTAGTTGTTGATGAAATTAATTGTATTACTGTTCATACCTATTAATTTTGATATAATATCGATAATTTCAATCTTAAGTATATGAACTGTGATAATTGCGGTAAGGAGTTAAAAGAAGGTTCCATATTTTGTTCTAACTGTGGTGAAAGAGTTACTGAGAAAAAGGAGTTTAAATCCTCACCTAAAAAAGATACTACCTCAAAAAGTACACAATACAGTGATGAGTTTCAGGATATGTTACGCTTAGAACAAGCTAAGCAGTTTGCAAACAAAGAAATTATCAAAGGATTACTGATATGTGGTGGTGGTATATTACTTACCCTTATTGGATACTCTAGTGCAGGTTATGGGGAATCATATTTTATATGGTGGGGACTAGTACTTTGGGGTGGATACATTTTCGTTAAGGGTTTGTATTGGAGAGTTTTTCCTAACAAGTTATTAGGTATACCTGGGAAGGTACCAAAGAGAGAATAAATAATTTGCGTAATATATGATTATGTATTGTATTAAATGTGGTAACAAGGTAATGCAAGATGACAAATTTTGTAATATATGTGGTGAGAAAATACAGAAAGAAGAGGTGAAGGATATTCCACAGAGTATTACTAATCAACCAGTCTTAAAAGAAAAACCAATAAAGAATTCTAATGCTGGGATTTATATTGTAATAAGTATTATTTTCTCAGTAGTGATAATTACCTGGGTATATAATAAATTTAATAATTCCAATGATAAAGTTATTAATGATATGGTTACATATTTAAAAACAGAGTGGGATTTACCAACCGAAATAGATGAATATACAGTGTTAGTTGATGTTACACCACAAGCAAATGCTATTCGTTACCACTATATTGTATCTGGTCTGGGAGATCTTTCATTAACCAGTAGTGATCTAAAATCATTTTTACTTCCTTCTGCATGTAATGATTCAGATATTATGGATCTTTTAAGAGAAGGTATTAATCTCGAGTATTCATATGTTTGTGATGATAGTTTGAATACATACTTTTTTGTAATATCTGAAGATGATTGTATATAATATTGATATATTAATATTTAGTTATGAAAAAGATTAATAACGAGAGTAAAGAGAGTGCAAGAGATAGTTTAAGTGATAATGTAAAGAATTTTAAAATTTTTTTAATTATTATCTCTATTCTTAATGCAATTACTAACTTATTTTATGCATGGTTTTCAAATTGGGATATACCAGTATTTATTCTAGTCATATTGTTTTTGTCCCTAGGAGCATTGACATACTGGAAATTCAAAAATGTTGATGTTGATAATTGCATTGAACTTAAAAACAGTTTTCTTTCAATTGGTCTTTTATCACTCTTTATACTCTCCTACTTACTATTCTATGGACTATTCCCAGGTATTACTATTCTTCTAACATTCTATTCATTTAAATTAAGAAGATCTGTAATTAGATATGAGAGAGGGTTATTTGGAAAGAAAGAATTTGTAGACAGAGTATTTTCCTTTTTAGAGGTACTAATTGTATTCATATTTACAATAGGGAGTATACTTACATATATTAGCAGGCAAATACCTGTATAGATTCTTAAATTATTACTATTCATAACATGTTAAGCATATTCCTATACATATTTGTATTACAGATAATATTTTTCATTTATGCGGCTCTTAAGAAAACAGATAAGGTAACAGACCTATCATATGGTTTAACATTTGTATTAGCATCAATATTTACATATCTAGTAAATATACAATACTCATCAATATTTTGAACAATACTAGTAATATTAATTTCAATATGGGGTATTAGGTTGTCTGCATATCTCTTTGTTAGAATACTTAAAACTGGTAAAGACAAAAGATTTGATGGAGTAAGAGAAGATTTAAAAAGATTTGGATCATTTTGGTTACTTCAAGCAGTTTCAATATTTGTAATATTATTACCTACTACATATATTCTAATTAGTAAGGATATGATGTCTCTTAACTGGATATCTACAATTGGGTTAATTATTTCTACTCTTGGAATATTAATTGAGGGTATAGCGGATTGGCAGAAGTATATATTTAAAAGTAATGCGAGTAACAAAGGGAGATGGATAGATACCGGGTTATGGAAATATTCTAGACATCCTAACTATCTTGGAGAGATTATGATGTGGGTTGGTATATTCATATATTGTCTTGTATATATTAATGGTATTGGATTAATTACAATACTTTCTCCCATATATATTACCGTATTACTTTTAGCAGTCAGTGGAATCCCTACACTTGAAAAAGAGTATAACAAAAGGTATAAGGAGAGTAAGGAGTATCAAGAGTACAAGAGAAAGACGGGTAAACTATTACCTAAAATCTTCTAATTTAAATTATTTTAACTAGACAAATGAAATGTCCTAAATGTAATTCAGAAAGAATTGAATTTGTTTCAAATGTTACTACTAAGGGTTTTTCTAATGAAAAAGCATTAACAGGTTGTTTCTGTTTTGGTCTTCCAGGTCTTCTTTTTGGTTTGTGTGACTCAGGTAAACAACAGACAAGAGAGTTTTGGATATGTAATAACTGTGGTACAAAGTTCCAAAAAGCAGATGCTGATGCAAAGGAGAAAAAGATTCAAAACTGTCAGGCCATTGTTAGTGGTGCGAGTAAAGAAGAATTAAATAATTTACCAAGTCAGTTGTCTAAGGCTAGATCTAATTCAATTAATTCTGAAGAGGAGTTTAACAAGGCATTAGAGAGTGAGAAAGGTAGTAATTTAGATATTGTTAAAGCTTTTAAAACCAGAAAGATTCTCTTCATATTAGGATTTGTACTAGGAGTTTTAAGTATAGTTGTTGTTGCTACTGGTGGAGGGATATTTGGATTAATATTTCTGGGATTGTTCCTTTGGGATGTCCTTTCTTACAAAAAAGACAAGGAGAAGATCATATACAAATATGCATCACCTAAATTAAAAGAGCTAGAAATTAAAAAGAAAGAAAGCAAGGAGAAGGTTATTAGGTTAGAGAGAATTGAGAAAGCACAGAGTGATTTACACCAGATGTTAGGTGATGGAAAATAATTTAGAGAGGTGGATAAGGGTAATGAGGATTGGACAATTACTGCATTGTCATCAGATGCCTGAGCGTAGTTTCTTTTGTAAGGGTTATCAACTCCCAGTGTGTGCAAGATGTTTGGGAGTAATAATTGGACATATTATAGCTATCATTCTTATACTGTTTATAGATATACCATTACTGATTGGTATTGGATTTTGTGTGATTATGTTTGTAGATTGGTTACTTCAGTATTTGAATATAATGGAGTCAACAAATATTAGGAGGTTAATTACAGGGATATTTGGAGGTATGGGGGTAATAATTGTATCAATATGGTTACTTAAATATATCTATGTTTCTCTTACTAGTATTTAGTATTGTTTCTTTACTCTCCATATTTCTACATAACACATCAATATGTAGTAGTACTTTCGTTGTTTGAAAGACAATAGCTAAGAGTAACAAACAATAGGGTAAAAGACATATTACTATCTCTATTTAGTTAATTCTGTACATTTGAAAGTATTTACTTTCCTACCATTTGAGATACCTTGATCAGAGAAGGAGCAATTTGTACCACAGGAATAGTCCCAGTTTCCTTCTGTTAAATCTTTCTTTTCTGATTCATTCTTAGCCCATTCACGGCATTCTTCAAGTGTCTTGAACTGCCCATCATCGATAATTGAATTTGAACCTACATACCACATAGATCCATACCAGGGATATTTTAAATCGTGTTCCTCATCCTTTTTCATTGCAAGGTTAATTAAAAATCCTACGAAAATTATGCCTATGAAGTATTTTAAAAAGGTTAAACAGCCAGTTACAACTTTCTTTTTAGTTGAGATCTCTTCTTTTGGTTGATCTGTATAGTAGGTATGATTAATCATACTTATTAATGATAGCATAGATGAAAAAATCTTTAAATATGAATCATTGGGATCTGGGGTGGAAGATGGGACTTGAACCCACAACCCTCGGTTCCACAAACCGATGCTCTAACCAATTGAGCTACTCCCACCATATACAATAGATTATACCAAACAACCTTACTATAAAGAATAGATATTAAATAATATATGAGGTATATATCTAAATATTTTAAGTTTCAATATTAACCTAATTATCAGTTTGTGGTTCAGCTTCTTCATCGAATGTGATAATAGCAACTCTTAGATTTGAATACTCAAATGAATACTTAGAATCAATTTGCTCAGAAGAGATTACACATCTATGGTAAGGAGCCATTAAAGCATATTTAGAATTATCATCTGTATGATTGTTTTTAATAAAAGTGATTTTAATAGGATTTTTAGTATCACCAGTATCAAAATCATCAGCAGATATTGATAATACAGTATAATCTTTATAATTACTCTCTAAGAAAGTACTCAGGAAGGACTCATAGATGCGTCTACTAGTAAGTGATTCAGGGTTGTAAGGCTCACCAAGGAATGGGACTATGTCATAAAAGGCAGATATAAAGTCCTCTGTTAACTTCCCTTCAAGTTTATGTATATTAAATTCTTCTCTGTCTACCATATGTTGGTATATCATAGACTAATACTAACTGATATATTATATGAATAATCGATTGTATTAACAATATTGATTCATTTAAGAGATTCCTGTTAGAATGAATAGTTTAATTGAGTTGATGTAAAGTGCCAAGTAAAGAGAAAATTATACTTAGAGACTATATTAGAATTGCAAAATGGTCAGTAGCTATTAATTGGGAAATGTCCCCCTTTATAACTATCGTATCCTTTGTTACTACTATATATAGGAATACAAAGGGCTTAATTAATACCTATGTAATAGCTAGGGTTATTGATCAGATAATATTTTTAGTTCAGAATAAACAAACAGACTTAGAAGGTATTCTTTCATTAATCCTAATTCTTGCTATTGTTCAGATAGTAGATTCTGTTAATGATGCATTTACAAGCTATGCAAATAGAATAAGAAGGAGAATATCATCTCCATATCTATCTCGTCTTGTGTATAAGAAAGTATTCTCCTTAGGTGTTCAAACCAATCAGTTACCTTCTGTCTCAAATAAGAGGAAAATTGCCGAGGAATGGATATACAATGTAAGTGACTTAAACCAGAGTATTGTAATGATCCTTTCATCATTGATTAGAGCCATTATTGCTGCATTCATTGTATTTTCCTTCTCTTTCTGGTTAGGAGTAGTTATTCTATTAATATCAATAATCTCATATCTACAAAACAGATATTACTTTAAGAAAGACTTTGAATGGCAGTCCTCAGATAAGAATTTAGAAGAAAGAAGAAAAACATGGAGACTTGCTTGGGCTCTGTCTGATCCGAATTCAATTAGTGAGGTGTCTATTGTTGGAGCTTTTAAATATATAGATTCTAAATATGTAAATTTCTTTAAATATTTTAATAACAAATATAAAAAGATTCTTAAGGCTGATACATTAACGACCTTTCTTGTAGATATACTAAATATGTTTGCAATATTAGGAGGCTCTATTCATGTATTCATGATGGCATTAAAAGAGGTAATCTCCATAGGTAGTACAACCTTCTATATTAGTTCCATTGATAACTTCTATGGAGGTATTAAGAATATGACAGCAGAGCTTGTATATTTTTCTGATTCAGTAATGAAAAGTAGAGAAGTTTTAGATTTCTTTGATCTTAAACCTCAGATTAAAGATGGTGATATTAAACTTCAAAGACTTCTTACCCCACCATCTATAGATATCCAAAATATTTCATTTCATTATCCGAATTCTAGAAACAATATATTTGAGAATTTCTCTATGAGGATTGATTCAGGGCAAAGAGTTGCAATTGTGGGAGAGAATGGTGCAGGGAAATCAACATTGGTTAAACTCATTTGTAGAATATATGAACCTCAAAAGGGTAAAATCCTAATTAATGGTATTGATATAAAGAAATTATCAATTAATGATTGGTACAAAAATGTTGGTGCACTATTTCAGGATTTCAATTTCTATTCATCTCTTTCTGCTCAGGAGAATATATATATGGGTAAACCTGCCAAGCCAATAGATAAAGGTAATGTAATTAAATCCGCAAAGAGTGCAGAAGCTCATGACTTCATTATGAAATATAAACATAAGTATAAAAATTTAATGAGTGATGATTTTAAGGATGGTATTAGACCTAGTCATGGTCAACAACAAAAAATTGCTATAGCTAGATTCTTTTATAGGGATGCCCCATTAGCTATCTTTGATGAGCCAACCTCCTCTATTGATGCAGATGCTGAGTTCAGGATATTTAACAGGATATATAATTTCTTTGAGAATAAGACAGTCATTATAATCTCTCATAGGTTTTCTACTGTAAGAAAAGCAGATAAGATATTTGTTCTTAAAGATGGTAGAATTTTTGAACAGGGTAACCATATACAGTTAATGGGTAAAAAGGGTTCGTACTTTAATAACTTTACTAAACAAGCTAAGGGATACGCGCAAGATTAAATAATTTTAATATATTAAATATGAGAATACTTTTAGGAATAATATTACTACCCATTCTGTTTCTACAATCTACGTTTGCATATACAGTATCAGAGGTAGAGAAGCATACAATCCCTTCGGATTGTTGGGTAGTTTTTGAGAACAAGGTATATGACCTAAGTGAGTACCTACCCTCCCATGATATGTATCTAGATATTAGAGATTGGTGTGGAGATGATATGACTAAGGATTTTAAGGATAAAGCAGGTGAAGGAAGAGATCACAGAGTAAGTAGTTATTCACTTTTAGAAAGATATTACATTGGGGATATTGATGAAGTGGTTTTACAAAACACAGAAGATTCAAAGCAGGACTCTAAACTCCCATACAATATTGTAGTCCCCCTACTCCTATCAGTACTAGGCTATTGGGTACCATATATGCTAATTAAAAAAGGTATATTCAAAAAATCAATTAAAACTTTTAACGCTTTTTGGAATACAGTATTAATATTTCTTCTACTTGTACCTGCATTTGGATTTGGTGTAATCATGATTTTAAGATATAGATTTCCCTCAATATGGGATTTAAGTTTTGACTTCATGTATTGGCATGTTGAACTATCGTTGGTAATGGGTATACTAGGCATTAATCATTTCATTCAAAGATTAAAGATATACTTTTCTCAACTTAAGAAATAGGGGTATACCAAAGGTATACATTTTACTTAAGGGTATTGTATAATTGGTAATGGAAAAGGAAAGTGATTTGAAGAGTCTAGAGATATATTCAGAGAATCAATATCAAGAGGCATTTGAAAGCATATCAAGTTATACATCTAATGAGGGATTTGATATATATAAACTCGAAAGTACTATTCCCAAGGGACTTCTTAATGGCTTAAGTGAAATGGTTGATACAATATCCAGTGAGAATATTACATACGATACTTCAGACCAACAGTTAGATGATTTTACTGACAGAGTATTTAGGAAAATACTCGAGGAAGGCTTGCCCCAAAGAGAGGTACTCAATGTTGTACTTGTTAGTAAAATTCTTCATAATTTAGAATATTCAAATAGGAATATTACCCCCCTTCATATCAAGAATGTTCTTTACAGAAAAAATGAGACATCTGACCTTATGTGGGTTTGGTTAGATATATATAGGAAGAAACTTATGGGAATTCAGAGAGATATTTGATATTTATTTCTCTTTTCCATATACTTTAATAATAATTTTTTACCAATATTTCTATGGAGATGTTTGCAATAATTCTCTTGGCTGCAATAGGTGCAATAGTCATGTACTTAATTAATCTTAATAATCAATTGGTTAAGATGAAATTAACAGTAGATGAGGCTGTTGCAGATATTGAGACTTTTCTTAAACAGAGATATGATATGATTCCTAACCTTGTGGAGACTGTAAAGGGCTATGCTAAGCATGAGAAAGGACTTTTTGAGAGTGTAACTGAACTTAGAGGCAAGGCTATGAAGGCGGATTCTGTTGGAGAGCAGATTAAACTTGATCAAGAGCTACAACAGGGTATTACCAAGATATTTGCTCTTGCTGAAAACTATCCTCAGTTGAAGGCAAATGAGAACTTTTTAAATCTTCAAGCTAACCTTAAAGACATGGAAGAAGAGATTCAGAAGTCTAGAAGGTTTTACAATGGTACTGTTAGAGATTTCAATACTAAGATTTCTGTATTTCCAAATAACCTGATTGTTAAATTCCTAAGTTTTAAAGAATTCTCATTCTTTGAAGCAACAGAAGAAGAAAAGAAGAATGTTGAGGTTAAATTCTAATTCTTTTTGAATGAAGAAATTCTCTACCCTACTAATCCTTTTAGGGATATACTCTCTTGTTAGTCCTGTATTCGCTCAGACAGAGGATAGGATACTAGACTTCAATAGTAATATTAATGTCTCTAGAAATACTGAGATTGATATTGACGAAAAGATTACCTTCCAACCATCATCATATATTGAAAGACATGGTCTAGAATGGACAATCCCATATATATATTCGGCTAATGCTTTAAGAAGGCCAACTCAACTGGATATTAATTCTGTTCAATACTATCCTTTAAATAATCCAACTGATATTACTTACAACAAATATACTAGAAGTGATGATAATGGATGGGCTACACTTCGTATTGGAGATCCCAATATTCTAATTACCCAACCTCATGTATATATAATTGATTACACCCTTAAGTATTCTGCTATTTCTTTCTTTGATACCCATGAAGAGCTTTTCTTAAACATTATTGGTCCTGGATGGAAGATGCCAATTGAAAAGGCTTCTGCAACTCTTGTTCTTCCAGCCGAAGTTCCTGAAGCCATTTGTTTTACAGGTCCAGATGGCTCTACAGAAAGTAACTGTACCATTGAGATTGAGGGAAATACTGTTAAGGTTAAACCTACGGTAGTCCTAAACCCATACGAGGGCTATACCGTAGTAATTAAACAACCATTAGGAACATTTGAGGACACTAGAAAGGAACAAGCACGTTTAATACTAATTGCGAATTCAGGTATTTTACTCCCTATTCCTGTAGGGATATTTCTTTTTGTATTTTTGAGAAATTACAAGAAAGGTAAGCAATATACTGTAATTCCTACATATGAACCTCCTGAGCAAATGGATGCTTTAAAAAGCTCCATACTGATGAAAAACACTTCACTTTTTACTACAAAATATATATCAGCGTTACTAATAGAGATGGCTGTTAAGGGATATTGTAAGGTAAGGGAGTACAAGAAAAGGAAGTATGAACTTGTTAAATTAAAGGAGTATCCCTCTGAGCCTGAACATACCAGACATATATTAGATTCAATATTTGTATATGGAGATACTGTACCTCTTTCCAAACTTACGAATTTTTTTACTACTTCCTCTGAGGCATACAATATATGTAAAAAGCAGTTATTAGCAGAAGGATATATGTCTCGTAACAGAAGAATTGTAAAAACTGTACTTACAATATCAAGTGCAGTACTATTCTTTCTTAGTATTATGTCCTCTTCCATATATATTGCCTTCGCAGCTATTGGAACCCTTCTTGGTGTGATGATTTCCTTAATTATGGTAATTATCTTTTCAAGAGGTATTAATACTAAATCAGACAAAGGGAATCAAATTTTTGCTAGTTTAATGGGATTAAAGATGTATATTAAGACGGCAGAGAAGCAAAGGATTGAATTCCATAATAATCCAGATAAATACAAAGAAGTCTTTGAGAAACTTCTCCCATATGCAATGATTTTTGGTTTAGAAAAGAAATGGGCAGAACAGTTTAAGGATATCTATTCTACTTCCCCCCAATGGTATGAAGGGTACAATTCCTCATTTGATACTTTACTTTTTAACAATTCCCTTTCTACATTTAACAGGTCAGTATTTGCCTCATCGGCACCATCTAATTACGGAAGTTCTGGAGGCTTTAGGTCAAGTGGATGGAGTTCAGGAGGCTCTGGATTTGGTGGTGGAGGTAGTTCAGGTGGTGGTGGGGGTGGCTCTGGAGGAGGGGGATGGTAATTAATATTAGGGTGTTACTGTTATGGGTATTTTTGATATATTTCTAGGTTACTCTAAGGTATCTACTACCTCTTTTGAGCAGTTAAGACATAAAATTGTAAATCTTAGGAAGGAGAATCTCTATCCTTACACCTTTAACCTTCCACAAGCAATTTCTTTTCCATATGATTTCTGGGATGAATTAATTAGAATATTTAAAAATACAAGAAGTGATGGTTTAGAAAGGGCATTCTCAGTATTCTGGGCAGATGGTGAGGTTGTACTTACAGAAGTTAAAACTGGTTCTGATCGTATGGTAAAAAGTGGAGGAAGTATCCAAGTGAAGTATTCTCATCACCCTACTAAGCAAGGATATGCAAGAAAGGAGCTATTTGTAGATGAGAAATTAATTAAGAAAAGAGATATATATTTCAAGAGTGTTCCTAAGAGTCTCGATGTCCAATACCTATTCAATATACATACGCATCCTAAACATATTAAGGAGAATGGAGAGGTGTTTTACAATTATTTCTCTGCTCAGGATATCAAGTCTTTAATATCCTCAAAGGCAATTATGACTGGGTTAATTACTGACAAATTATGGATATTAATTAGGACAGACAAAACACCAATAGGTGTAGAGCATATTTTAGATACACAAGTGACTCCCCAGTTTCTTGAAGAGACTCTCCATATTGGAGTGTATAGGGCAGAGTTAAACAAAAAGGCTTTCAGATACAGGCTACTTTCAGACAAATAACTATTTAACCGTAACAGATTTAGCTAGGTTTCTTGGTTTATCTATACTATTCCCTAACTCTTTTGCTAAAAAGTATGAAATTAATTGAAAAGGAATAATATTAGCTATTGATTTTAATTCGTTACTATCTACGACAGGTATAAAATGGTCAAAAGATTTCTCCCTTGAAAACTGTTTATCCCCTACCCCAATAGTAAGTGCTCCCCTTGCTTTAACCTCATAGGTAGCAGATATTAAATCTTTTGCATTAAGATCATCAGATATTATTGATATAACGGGTGTCCCCTTATCAATCAATGCAATTACCCCATGCTTAAGTTCACCTGCAGCAAATCCTTCAAAATGTTTGTAGGAAATCTCCTTTATCTTTAGCGCTCCTTCTTGTGCAATATGATAGTTTTGTCCCTTACCAAGAACAAAGAAATGTTCCTTACCTTTTAATACCAAGGATATATCATGAATACTTTTAAACAGGGATTTAGAAAAATATTTTTCTAAATTCAATGATAGTAATGATAATTCCTTCTTAGCTGAGTTATACTCCCCTACTAACGATTTAGCTAACAGATAGCCAAATGATATTTGAGATGTAAATACCTTAGTAGAAGCTACACATATTTCACTACCTGCATTTGACATAAAGAAAATATCTGAAAGCCTAGATAGAGTAGAACTAGGCATATTTATATTACTAGCAATATATACTCCTTTCTTTTTAAATATTTCAACAGCCTCTAATGTGTCTGCAGTCTCTCCACTTTGTGAGAATGATATTAATACATCTCCTTTTTTAAGAACATTAATATATGATTCTGTTTCATATGATCGAATAGATACAGCATTTATACCAGCTATTTCTCTTAAGAAAAAGGATACCTGATCACCAGCGTATGCTGCTGTACCTGCTCCAATTGTATATACATTAGAAGCGATTTTAATTTTCTCTAACAAAGGTCTTAGATCACTTTCTAAATATGATGTCGCTTTTAATATGGTATGTTGCTGTTGAACTATCTCTTTAATCATATAGTGGTCATACTCCCCTTTATCAATATCGATATCAAGGAATTTCTCTAACTTAGGTTTCCTCTTAATCTCTTTCTCTTTCTTAATATCTAGAATTGAATATTTTCCATATTCTAGTTCTACTAGTTCTCCATTATTTATCTCAACAATACTTTTGGTAAATTGATTAAAAGCAAGAGGGTCTGAAGCTAGGTAAAGCTCTTTTAGGTTAACACCAAGTATTAAGGGGCTACCATTTCTAATTGCATAGATCTTGTTTTCCTTACTGTCTAAAAGAATTACAGTATTTCTACCCTCTAATTTTTTGAAAGAAGAGATTAAGGACTTTTTAATACTTCTATTCTTTTTTAAACGATCTTCTATCAATTTTAATATGACTTCTGTATCTACCTCTGTTTTGAATATATGGCCACGCTTCTCAAGGGTCTTTTTTAGGGAAGTATAGTTTTCTACAATACCGTTTTGTGCAATAACGAATCTTTTGTCAGTAGAGAGATGAGGATGAGCATTAGTTACAGTTACACCTCCATGTGTGGCCCATCTGGTATGTCCAATTCCAATAGTAGAATTAAATTTAGAATCAATCTCAGGTGGAATGTGTCCGACATCTTTGATACTTCTAATTCTTTTGTTCTGAATTATGCTTATTCCCCATGAATCATATCCTCTGTATTCTAACCTTTTTAAACCTTGGTGAATAATTTCAGGTGCACTAGATTGTCCAATATAGCCAAAAATTCCGCACATATGTGTAAGTGTAATATATTATCTACTGTGGGAAATGTATTAAGATATTTTTGTAGATTTGTATATCTTATTTAGGTTATACACGTAACCTGAAGGTACCCGCTGATATATCGATAGCCTTCTCCTCGTTGTCTAAAAAGACCCAGTCGCTAAAGTAAATTAATTCCCTCTACCATTATACATACTCTTTAGAAAATGTTAATCCCTCCTTTTGATTCTAGAGGCGTAGTACAAAACATTCATTATGGATGAAAACAACCCTGCTACATAGGTCATAGCTGCTGAATTTAAGACTGATTTGGCATTTCCCATCATCCCTTGTGGTATGAGATTATACTCCTCAAGAAAGTGAAGGCCTCTTCTGGTAGCATCTAATTCTAGAGGTACAGTTAGAAAAGCAAATACTGTAGTTAATGCAAAGATTGAAAGGCCTAGATACGAAATATTAAGAAGGTTTAGTCCTAGCCCAACACCGATTAAAATATATCCTAGATAGCTTCCAATATTAACAATTGGGATAATACCATTTCTTAATTTAAAGAGAGTAGAACCACTGAATTTCTGGTCTACATGCCCAAACTCATGAGCTACAACAGCAATGTTTGAAATGGAGGATTTAAATGACTCAGATGATATTGATACAATATCTTTTCTAGGATCAAAATGATCAGAAAGTTTAGGACCGTTTACTACAACTTCTACTGGATATTTTCCGTTTGTTTTAATAATTTCGGCAGCCTGTTTACCAGTAATATCGTTCCCTGGAGATATCTTTGAGTTTCTACTATATGATATGGATATCCATATTTGGGCAGCTATTGATAGTAGTAGTGCAGGGAGGACAAAGAGTAAGTATGAATAGTCGTAGTACATAAATAAGAGATATATTAAATGAAATAAAATCTATTTTACCTTTTCAAGTGATTTAAGAAATATTAAGGCAGAAATTACTCCAATTGAGGCAGTTATGAATTGGATGTTAACGGAGGATACAAATATGGAGGGTAAGCCAAATAGTTTGTTCATAATGTAGTAGGAAATATACAGAAAAGAACCCTTTAGAATGATACCCACAGCGTAGTGCAAGAGTCTTTTTTTAGATATGAAGTAAGACAGTATATAGTTAGATACCATTATATATGGCATTACATATATCAGAAATATGGTAGCCCCATTAAATAGTACTCCCAAAGCAGTAGCAGTAATTGAGGGGAGGATAAGTACTGGAAGAGTTTTCTTTATTCCATACTTTAGAGTAGAGTAAGTAATCAGGAAATTAATAGCACTGCCTACTAGTAATTGTGGTTTCCCAATGAGTAGAGGTATTAGTATTGAGAGAGAGTAGATTGAATAGAGTAAAGCAGTCTCATATTTAATCTCAAAACCTAGTAACTTTCTTTTGTGTAGTATGTTTAATCCCATATTTAAAATATATCATACAAATATTTGAAATTAAAGTTAATACCCTTTAATATAAATATATATTAATTATTTATTCTCTTTATGGAATTTATCAATGGAGAAAAATATCTGTGTATGTTAGCGCCATCATTTGTATCTATGTATGAATATCCAGATATTGTATACAGACTTAGGGCATTAGGATTTCAAAAGGTAGTTGAGGTTACATTTGGTGCAAAGATGACAAATAGTAATTACTACGAATTGCTCAAGGAGAGAAAAGATGAAAGAACATGGATTGCCTCTCCTTGCCCTACTCTAGTAAATTTAGTTAGAACAAAATATCCACACCTTGTTCCTAATCTAGTACCAGTACACTCTCCAATGGGTAGTATGGCGCTAATATGTAGGAAACATTTTCCAGGATACAAGATTGTATTTGTTGGACCATGTATTACAAAAAAATTAGAAGCTAAAGAGTTGGGGAGTATAGATGAGGTCTTAACTTTTAAAGAACTTAATGATCTTTTTGTTAGATATAATATCCCTGAAAAGATTGGAGATCCAAAATACTGTATTACATTTGACAAATTGTATAACGACTATACCAAGGTATATCCCCTCTCAGGAGGTCTCTCTCAGACACTTCAATATGGTGATATATTAAGAAAGAGGGATATACTGGTTACTGATGGAATTAAGAATATTTTAAAGGTACTTGATGGATTTAAGGAAGGTAAATACAAAGATTACAAATTCCTAGATATTCTTTCCTGTGAGGGAGGTTGTGTAAATGGTCCATGTATGGACTACCAATATTCACTGAAGGAAAGAATAAGGAGGGTAAAGAAATATAAGGAGTATGCAACTAGGTATGAGAAGGATTTGGGTAGAACAGGTAAGAAGATTGATGCTGATGGTATTAGTTTTAAGAGAGAGTTTTAATTTCTTAATGTTTAAACATGAATGAATATATGGGTATTGCTATTAAAGAAGCTAAAAAGGGTATGAAGAAAGGCCATGGGGGACCCTTTGGGGCCGTAATTGTTAAAAATGGTCAAGTTATTGCTAGTAGTCATAATACTGTTTTAAAGGAGCATGACTCAACTACTCATGCTGAGATGAATGCTATTCGAATTGCGTGTAAGAAATTAAAAAGTTTTGATCTATCTGAATGTGAAATGTATACAACTGGTCAGCCATGCAAAATGTGTATGGGTGCAATTAATTGGTCTAAGATTAAAACAGTCTTTTACGGTAATACATATAGAGATGCTCTTAATATGGGTTTTGATGATGAGAAAGGTAATAACAGAGATTTAAAGATGATTAGGTTGGATAGTGAACATACTGTTAAATTAGTTGATGAATGGAATAATTCTGGCAAGAAAGAAATATATTAATATGTTTGACTTTTTTTTGTTTAAAATATACCCTATTCAATAACCTAAATATCTTACATACATGTGCAAGTACATATTTGTTTCTGGTGGAGTAATTTCTGGAATTGGGAAGGGTATTTCTGCTTCTTCAATTGCTTTCATTCTTAAGTCCTATGGTTTTAAAATAACCATGATTAAAGCTGATCCTTACCTTAATGTTGATGCTGGAACAATGAACCCATTAGAGCATGGAGAAACTTTTGTCTTAGAGGATGGTTTTGAAACAGATATGGATATTGGTAGCTATGAGAGATTTGTTAATGAGTCATTCTCAAGACCTAACTCTATGACCTGTGGAGCTGTATTAGAAAAAGTTATTAAAGATGAAAGATCCCTTTCATATGATGGTAAATGGGTGAGTCTAGACTATCATGTCCCTGACGAAATTATTAACTGGATTAAGAGTGTAACTAATGAATCTAAAGCAGATATAGCAATTATTGAGATTGGTGGTACAGTAGGAGAGATTGGTAATGCTCTTTTTTTGGAGGCAAACAAGGTTATGAAAATACAAGACCCAGATGATGTGATACATATTCATGTCTCGTATCTTCCTGTTCCTGGTACATTAGGAGAAATGAAGAGTAAGCCTGTACAGATTTCTACTCTTCTTTTAAATAGCCATGGTATTCATCCTGATTTTTTGATTGCTAGATCTAGGACAGGTATAGATGATGTTAGAAAGGAGAAACTCTCTAGGTACTGCTTTGTAAAAAAAGATTACATTATTTCTGCTCCTGATACCTCTTGTATATATGATATTCCAATTAATTTTGAGAAATCAAATATTGGGAAGAATATCCTCTCAGAATTGAAACTTGTGCCTAAAAAAACCTCTCTTCTTAAAGAGTGGAAGGTTAAAACAGAGAAAATGAAAAAGATTAAGAAACAGATTCATATTGGTATAGTGGGGAAATACTTTAAAAGTGGTAAGTTTGATTTAAAAGATTCCTACGTATCTGTATTGGAAGCAGTTAATCATGCAGCATGGGAATTAGGTTTTGATGCAAGGATACATTGGATTGTAGCTGATGATTTAGAAAAGGACAAAGGGTTGGAGAAAGAGATTTTAAAGATGAATGGATTAATTGTACCACAAGGATGGGGTAGTAGAGGGGCAGAGGGTAAAATTAGGGCTGTACAGATTGCGAGAGAGAACAAAATTCCGTATTTAGGCCTTTGTTACGGTATGCAGATGGCTGTAATTGAGTTTGCTAGACATATTTTAAATATTAAGGATGCTAATTCTGAAGAGGTTAACCCTAAATCTAGAAATTTAGTTATACACTTAATGGAAGAGCAAAAGAAACTTCTTAAGGATGGTAAGTATGGAGGGACTATTAGGTTAGGTGCATGGCCTTGTAAGATTAAGAAGGGCTCATTGCTTGAGTCTTTGTATATTAAATATGCTAATGAACTATTTAAAAAAATGCCTACAGTGATGGAAAGACATAGGCATAGGTATGAGTTTAATAATGAGTTTGCAAATTCCTTAGAAACATCAGGTTTAATACTTTCAGGTAAAAGCCCATATGGACAATTGGTTGAGGCTATCGAGTTAGATACAAAAGTACATCCTTTTTTTCTTGCTACTCAATATCATCCAGAGCTTAAGAGTAGGTTTCTGTCTCCTCATCCAATATTTCTTGGTTTTGTATCTGCAAGTTCAAAAAGAAAGATTGATATTTAATTTTTTAAATAGATTTTACTATGGAAGTAAAGAAAGCCATTATTACAACAGCAGGATACTCTACTAGGTTTTTACCAGCATGTAAAAGTATCCCTAAGGCTATGTTACCCATCTTGGAAGTTCCCATTATCCATGAGTTAGTAAAGGAGTGTATAGAGGGGGGTATAACGGATATCATATTGGTTACTTCCTTTGGGAATGATGCTTTGGAGGATTACTTCGATAGTAGACCTGATTTAGAAACTCATTTAGTAAATACCAAAAAGGAGGAGAGGTACAAGAGATTTGGTGAAGTTTTTGGTAAGGCCAATGTCATTAGTGTAAGACAAAATAGATCATTACCATACGGTAGTGGTAGTGCAATACTTGCTGCTCAACCCTGGATATCAAATGGAGAGCCTTTTGCAGTAATCTATGGTGATGATTTGGTATTATCTGATAAGTCAGCAATTGGTCAATTAAAAGCGATCTTTGAGTCTAAGGGTGATATTGGTGGTGTTATTGCTGTGCAGAAGGTATCCAAAGAAGACATTTCTAAATATGGGAGTGTTAAGTTTAAGAATGAAAATGACGGTCTAATTGAATCCATTCTAGAAAAACCTACAGAACAAGAAGCTCCATCACTATTAGGTTCCTATGGTAGGTATATTGTTTCCTATGACATATTTAATTACCTACACACAGGAGTTCTAATTAACAATGAGTTGTATTTTTCTAAAGCAATTGATGATATGGCCAAGCAAAAGGATGTATACGCAAAGGAGATTGATGGGCAATGGCTTACTACAGGAGATCCCCTTAGTTATACAAAAGCAGTTATTAAGTATGCTATGAGAAGGGACGAGTACAGAGAAGAGATAAAAAAGATTGTTAATTCTTAATATATATCTTTAAATCTACTGCTACTACCCTACTCTCTGTAAGAATAATGGGGTTCATATCTATACTATATATCTGGGGATAGGTAACTAACATTCGTTGTACCTTGTCAATCATTTCAATTAGTTTAGCCTTTGCTAAAGGTGGTTTCCCCCTGTATCCATCAATGATCTTAACTACATTTGTGGAGTTTAATTTGTTAGTAATATTTTTAATACTCTCTGGTACTAATATGTGCTCAATATCTTTAAAAACTTCTGTATATATTCCACCCTGACCAATTGCAATTAGATGACCAAAACCTAGGCCTTGCTCTTGATATATATCAATACCACCCTGTCTATTAGCACCTATGAAGAATTCTACCTTAGGTTCTATCATCTCTTGTATCAGAATCTCAGGAGATTTCTTACCAATAGCTTTCTGAATGTTATTTGAGAGGATTTCAAACTTCTCTTGTAATTCAGATATAGTCCTTATATCAAGGAATACTCCCTTAAAATCAGTTTTATGTGCTAAATCTTTAGAAGTTGCTTTAATAACTACGGGAAAATGTTTACTAGCAAAAGTAATAGCATCATTAATATTTGCAGTTATTAACTGGAATGGGAGAGAGATACCAACCTCTTTGGCAATCTTCTGGGCAATGTCATCGGTAAGAACTGTAGGTTCATCTTTAAGTTCCTCTAGTAGAGCTTTCATATTTCTTCCCTTAGAGAGTAAATCAGAAGATTTTCTAATACTATGGGTATTCTTTGAAATCATGTAACTAGTAATCATACCTATTAACCTCATTGTATCTTCAATATTATTTGATACATACATACCATATGCTCTCAGTATCTTATTCCCATCCTCAATATCATTTCCTCCTAAAAAACATGAGAATATTGGTTTAGATGTCTTTTTTTGTATATCTACAATAATTTTTGCAACACCAGTTATATCTGTAACAAGTTGAGGAGTAAGAATTACTACCAATGAATCTACACTAATATCTTCAAGTAATGTGTTAATTGTATATTCATATCTATCAAGAAGTGCATCCCCTAATATATCTACAGGATTATTAATATTTGATTGAATGGGAAGATAGGTTGCTAACTTCTCTTTAGTTTTCTCACCAATTTGTGCTACCTCAAGACCAAATTTCTCAACAAAATCAGTAGCCATAATACCAGGCCCTCCTGCATTAGTAACTATTGCGATACCCTTTCCCTTAGGTAATTTTTTAGAAGCAATTACCTTAATAGTATCAAATAGTTCCTCCGAACTTTCTACTTTAACAAGATTACCCTTCTTAATTGCTGCAAGTGTTGTGTCATATGATGATGCAAGTGATCCAGTATGTGATGATATTGCCTCTTTTGCTTTTTGGGAACTACCAGGAGCAATGATAATCATTGGTTTAGAAGATTTTTGAGCTATCTCAACAAAGTCTTTACCATCTCTAAATTCTTCTAAATATATTGCAATAGAGTCTGTATCCTTGTCTTTCTGAAGATATTCAATAAGTTCATTTTCGGAAATATCGGCTTTGTTACCAATGGAGATTATTTTAGAAAAACCAATATTATCCCGAAGAGCCATATCTAGAATTGCTGTACAGAATGCTCCTGATTGGGATATGAATGCAGTTGAACCCTTACCAGGATTCCTTCTAGCAAAGGACAGATTTAGATTAATCGCATTATTAATTATACCTAATGTATTAGGTCCAATTAAACGTATATCAGCATCCTTAAGTTTCTTACTTATTTTTTCCTCTAACTCTTTTCCCTCTTGGCCAGTTTCTTTAAAACCAGAGGATATGATAATTACGCTCTGCACCTTTTTCTCGATACAGTCATCTACAATACTCTCTACAAATTGGGAAGGGATAACAATACATACAGTATCAATACTCCCCCCTATGCTAAGTAAATCTGGATAGCATGTCTTTCCATCAATATCCTTGTATTTAGGGTTAACGGGATATATCTTACCACTGTATCCCCCCTCTATGACATTATCATATATTACTCTCCCAATTTTATCTTTTTCTTGGGATACACCTACAATTGCAATATTTTTTGGAAAAAGAATACTTTCTTTCATATATTTAATCTAGTTGAGATACAATATTAGATATGGAGTGATTCCTAACCTCATTTACTAATTCAGTTTTAAGATTTTTTCTACTAGTAACAAGAGAGTAGAAGTCCTTAATCTTTTGGTTTGTATATATAACTCCTGTATATATTTTCTTCGTATCAGAGACTCTCTTGCGAGCCAATACAATATCATCTGTAGTATTTACCTTGGATATCTTTGTTTGAAGATACTCTAAACTGTTTTCAGGATTGTACGTAGGACATATTTGAATAACCTCAATAACACTAAATCCCTTGTGTTTAATTCCACTCTTAACTATCTCTGCTAATTGTATGGGATCACCAGAGAAGCCCTTGGCATAGAAACTAGGGTTAAGACTTAATACAAGTTCCCCAATATTAATATCTCCTTCAGTTTTACCATTAGGGAAAGCATACATAGGCTTTTTCTTTTTAGTTGTAGAGGTAATTTGCCCCGTTGTGAGAGCAAAGTTTTCATTATTATGAATCAACAATGTAATATCATAGTTAGATCTAATCGCATGTATTAAATGATCAATACCCTCATGTAAACAACCTCCATCTCCGATATCTGCAATTACAGTCATATTTCGGTTAGCAAGGTGACAACCAATCGCAAAAGGTATAGACCTCCCATGTAATCCTTTAACCCTAAATCCTTCAATTTTGTCTCCACCATTACCATTACATCCAATGTCAAAAGAAATGACTACATCACTTGGGTGCTTACCTAAATCAATCAAAGCTTTTTTTAAGGCCATATGGATATTAAAATTACCACATCCAGGACACCATGTATTCTTCACTGTAGTATTGTAATCTTTTAAATCTACTTTCATTGTTTTAAGTATTCTAAAATATCATCAACAAAAAATGGTCTACCATCAAACTTGTTTAAGGTATTGGAGATGAAAAAGTTAGATTCAGCTTTAATGAGCTTCCCCAGTCCATTGCTCTGGTTGTTTTCAATTAGAACTATTTTTACTCCCGCCTTACTCAATTGTAAAATCTTTTCATATTTTAAAGGATATATATATTTGTA
Organism: uncultured Candidatus Saccharibacteria bacterium; assembly: GCA_964655705.1. Classification (GTDB taxonomy): domain Bacteria; phylum Patescibacteriota; class Dojkabacteria; order SC72; family SC72; genus UBA2259. Next base: position 76,056 of record CAZZPP010000005.1, read on the forward strand.
GTGTAGGAAACCAATCTTTCTCTTACTTTGTTTCATAGCATCTAGTACAGCATTTTTACTACTTCCTAGGCCCACAAATACTACAGAGGGATTTTTAGGACCAAAGTATTTAGGTTCTGGTAAGTATTTCTTTAATGCAGTTATTTTTCTTAATCTTTTTTCAGACATGTTTACGATATCAGTATCATTTTCAGTACTAATCCCATATTCATCGTGCTCATCGCTGTTAGTTAAGTATGTATTTTTACCACCTTTTGGTAGCCATCTAGGAGAAACTCCATTTTTTGTAATCTGGTATCTTTTAAGCCCTTTGTCAGTTAAACCCCTGTATATTTTCTTGGGTATAGGTAATTTTGAAATATTAAAGATTGATTCGGCAATCTGCTTTTCTGTTAAGAGTATAACGGGTATTTGAAATAGCTCTGAGATATTAAAGGCGTCTTGAATTAGTTCATAGCAATCAATTGCATCGCTAGCTGAAAGAACACATCTAGGAAATTCCCCATGTCCTGCATGTAAAGCCGTACAAAGATCTGAAGCACCAGACCATGTAGGTACTCCAGTACCACTACCAGCTCTTTGACCTAGCACAACAACTAGGGGTATTTCAGTCATACCAGAGCAAGATATACTCTCACTCATTAAATCAAATCCTCCTCCAGAGGTGGCTGTAAAGGCTCTTGCACCCATATACATACTTCCCATGACCATTTGTATTGCAGTAATTTCACTCTCTGCTTGTTTAACAAGCAGCCCTGTAGTATTAGAAGTAACTCCTAGCATTTCAAGAATGGATGTTGCTGGAGTCATGGGGTATGCATAGTAACCTCTTACACCAGCTACTATCGCACCAAGGGCAATAGCTTGATTACCAGTTAATACAAGAGACTTCTCCCACATCTTGTTTTTTGCAAGGGGAACATTTCTAAGAGAGTAATCATTAATCTCTTCTAGGGTATATCCTTCATGTAAACATCTACTCTCTGCATCAAGATCTATACCTTCTTTTTGAATAAAGAAATCTAATACAACCTTTTCTAAAATCTTAATATCCAATCCAAGTACTTTCCATATTCCTCCTAGCATTACCATATTACCCATAATCTTTGGTGCCTTAATTCTTTCTGTAATTTCATTGGTATTAATATATACTACCTTGATATCGTTTTCATTGATGTATATTTGTGCTTCTTTGGAAAAAGTAAAACTATCTACTGAATGAAAAAGAACCCCTTTTTCTCTAACAGTAAATACATACTCCTCTATTGCTTCATAAGCAATACAGGACAACACATCGCATTTTTCTGAAGATGAAAGTAAATCAGTAGGTGAGAAATCTACCTGGTAAGATGCGAAACCACCCTTAATGATGGAAGGGTACTCCCTATATGCAAATGTATGATATCCTAATTCTTTTAAAGCTTTACTTACAAATTTCCCTAAGGAATTAATACCTTGTCCAGACTGGCCACCAAACTTTAAAGAAAACCTTTCCTTCATGATATTTAATATGTTTTAATATGTCTTTCTAGGTTAACATTACTAAAATATCTTGTCAAAAGGATTACAATATAGGATAAAGTAGGATAGAATAGTCAATATGATAGATAAATGTAGATTAACAATTGAATCTGGTAAGGGAGGAGACGGAATAATAGCATTTGATAAATTTAGAAAAGCAGATGGAGGAAATGGTGGTAAGGGTGGTGATGTATACATAGTAGGAGATAGTAATGTATATGACTATTCTAAGATCTATCAAATTAAAAAGTTAAGAGCCCAAGATGGTCAAAGAGGTGAAAAGAACAAGAGAACTGGAAAAGATGGTGCTGATTTAGAGATACATGTACCATTGGTAACAAATATATTTAATGATGATGGTACACAATTTCTAACTATTACTAAGAACGATTTTAAAGTAAAGATACTTAGTGGTGGTAACGGAGGTTTGGGAAACTTCTCTCTAAGGGGCGAGGGATGGGATGGTAAGCTATCTAGAACCAAGGGTCAAGATTCTCAAAGTAGAATTTTAGAGCTTGAGCTTAATCTCAAATCGGATGCCATCTTTTTAGGATACCCTAATGCAGGGAAATCAAGTATTGTAAATTCCTTAAGTAATTCAAAATACAAAGTAGCTCCATATGAATTTACTACCATTAATCCTCAACTTGCAGTAATGGATGGTTATGTTCTGATGGATTTACCTGGCCTAATTGAGGGTACACATAAGGGTAAGGGGTTAGGTACTACATTTCTTAAGCATACTAAATATGCAAAACTACTTGTACATTGTATTAGTTTAGATAACGAAGATCTCTTAGAAGTTTACAAAAAGATGAGAAAGGAATTTGTTAAGATCTCAGAAGATCTCTACTCTCTTTCCGAATATATTGTATTTACTAAAGCAGATATATATTCCGATGAACAATTAAAAGAGGTTGAAAAGACCATTAGCAAGGATTTTAAGGACCATATAATAATTTCGGTATACAGGAGTGAGGATATTCAGAGATTAAGCGAGGAATTAAAAAAGAGATTGAGTTCTGTTTCTAATACCATTGTCTAGTGCTAATTTAGCATTCCATTGTAAATCTGGCTTGTCTTGCATACTCTCTACAAGCCATTCTAGATACTCCCTGTCTGTTCGTTCAATCTCTTCAAAAGTTTTTCCCATATATTTACCAAATGTCATCTCTCTCATTACTTGAGGTTGCTTAGTAATCATAATCATATTCTCAATACTTAGTTTTGTATTGTCTTTAAGATATGTAAAAAGATCCTTAAGGAAATATACGTCACTTAATGCATCATGGGCTTTAATATGCTCCCTATTCTCTCTCCTGTACAACCCTAAATAGTATCTAAGGTATTGTAATCTGTAACTTTCTAAATCTCTTCCATCATCAGTAGTAAGAGCATTCCTAGATACCTTGAGAGTACAAATAGTATTTTCAATATGGATGTCCTTTTTCTCCATAACCTCAACATCAAAATCAACATTGTGGGCTACCCATATATATTTTTTTGCAAGGAATTGTAAATACTCTTTTAATGAATCCCCTTTGTACTCTGGATCTATACCCTCACTGGGTAGTTTGGCATCTTGGAAACTATCCAAATCTTCTACATCCTCAGGAGTTATATTATGTACTGCCATAGCCCCAAATGATATCTCTTGTATGGGCTTAAAATACATATTTAGATATATATCAGGACTATCTGTTAAAAATGCTAATTGCATAATATCTTTACACTGTGTATCAGTAGTTTCTGTATCAAAATACAAAAGATTTTGTTTATTCATATGCGTATGATTCTAGCATATCACATTCCTGCCAACAAATATTTGAAAATATCCCAATATATTGATATATTTTAATATAAGTTGTGAATATATATTAATATGGATAACGCTAGTAAAATGGTCCCTGTAGTAGTATCTTTAATATTGGTATTTGGTTTAGCTATCGGAATATTTGTTTTCTTAAACAAGGAAGCAACTACTCTACCAGATACAATGGGAGTAGATATAAATTCATTAGAGGAAGAAAGTAATATGACAAATGTCCAAGATTTTGAACAACTAGAAATTAATACTTTGAAAGAAGGTAGTGGAGATGAAGTGGTAAGTGGTAAGTTAGTATCTGTGCACTACGAAGGTACCTTAAGTGATGGTACAGTTTTTGATAGTTCATATAATCGAGGTACTCCATTTGAATTTACATTGGGACAAAATATGGTTATACAAGGTTGGGAACAAGGAGTATTAGGGATGAAGGTTGGTGAAGTCAGAGAATTAAGAATCCCTTCTTCACTAGGATATGGGCAACAAGGTTCAGGTCCAATACCAGGTGGTGCTGGATTAATATTTAAGGTTGAGCTACTTGAAATTAAGTAGTTAGAATTTCCCGAGTATCATTAGAATACCTATGGTTAAAAGTAGTATGCCTGATACAAGGTGCATATATCTTACATTCTT
>CAZZPP010000006.1:0-30871 GCA_964655705.1 uncultured Candidatus Saccharibacteria bacterium
CAGTTAAGATTATGGATGGTGCTTTTGCTGATTTCATTGGTAGTATACAAGAAATAGATAACTCAAAGGGTAAGGTAAAAGTCCTCATATCTTTCCTTGGTAGAGAAGCCCCTGTAGAATTGGATTTCTCTCAGGTTACAAAACTTTAATATATTTTTGATAATTTAAAATGGCAAAACCAGTAAAAGCAATAATAAAGATTACAATACCAGCAGGACAAGCTACTCCTGCACCTCCAATTGGTCCAACTTTAGCACCATACGGAATCTCTACACAGGAGTTCTGTGCTCAATTTAATGAGAAGACAGCAGACGGACATGGTATTCTAACACCTGCAGTAATCACAATCTATGATGATAGATCTTTTGATTTCATAACTAAAACTCCTCCAACATCTGAATTAATTAGAAGGGAGTTAAAGATTAAAAAGGGTTCTGCAAGACCTAATCTTGATAAGGTTGGGAAACTCTCTAAAGAACAGATTGCAAGAATAGTTGAAGTAAAAATGCCAGACTTAAATACCTCAGATTCTGATCAAGCAGCAAAGATAGTTGCGGGCACTGCAAGACAAATGGGTATTGATACTGAAATATAATGTTTAATAAATAAATAGAATGAAAAGAGGAAAGAAATATTTAAAAGTAAGTAAAGATTTAGACAGAAATAAATCATACTCCTTAGAAGATGCTATTAAAGAGGTCAAAAAGACTTCATATAGTAAATTTGTAGGTAGTTTAGAAGCACATTTTGATATTGTAATTCCTAAAGATAGAGACCCTAAATCTATTAAAGGCGCTCTTTCACTCCCCTACTCATCTGATGTTAAGAGTGTTGCAATTGCAGCTTTTGTTACACCAGATAAAGAGAAAGAAGCAAAGGAGGCAGGTGCAGATTTTGTCGGATTAGATTCTTTAATTAAGGATGTAAAAGAAAACAAAATTACTTTTGATGTTGCTATTGCTACTCCATCTGTAATGGCAAAAATTGCAGTACTCGGTAAAGAACTAGGTCCTAAGGGCCTTATGCCTAATCCCAAAAATGGTACAGTAACTGATGATGTTAAATCAGCAATTGAGGAATACAAGAAGGGTAAACAGACCTTTGCCTGTGATACATCTGGAGTAATTCATATTAAAGCAGGAAAATTAGATATGGATGATGAGAAACTTATTGAGAATGTACATATGGCAGTATCTAGTGTAGAAGAAGTATTAGGAAAGCCATATAACCAATCTGTAACAAGAATGCATATTGCCCCAACAATGGGCCCTAGTTTCAAGATAGAGTATAAAAAGGCTGAATAAACTTCTTTATCCTTAGCAATCATTAAGACCTCTGAAAAGAGGTCTTTTTATTTATTTACTCTTTACATAACTACACTATAAGGTATAAAATATCGATGTAAGTCCAACAAACCTAGCTCTATCAAAAAAGGAGAATATTATGAAAAGTAAGGAAATCCCGTGTAAGAGTTGCTCTCAACAAAATTGTATCGGTTGTCAGTTTGAATATATCAAAGTGCAGACTGACTACCCCCTAAATGGAATCGTTTTACAGAGCATCTTTGATGAAAAAGAAAAAAATTCATTTGCTGAAGAGGTGCTTAGAAGGGAGGGACTTGCTGTTATTGAATAACTGTTGGATTTTTCCAAGAGAGGGTAGTTAGATTGTCTAACAAATCATGTATTTCTCAAATACACAATTTAAATGACATCATAACACTATCCTCTCTTGACCTACCCTACTTTGTCATATATAATCGCTTCAGTATTTAACCTAAGAAACATGGTAAGAAGATAAATCCATGTGAGGTAAATAGTAATTCAAAATATTAATTAAATATATACTTAGATGTCTAAAAGTCGAACTCAGAAAGAAGAGTTGCTAAAGAAGTATCAAGATTTGATAAAAAGTAAATCAGGATATCTTTTAGTTAACTCAGATAAAATAGATACATCAACTGTAACTAAGCTCAAAATTGAACTTAAAGATGTAGGTGCAAATATTACAGTAGTTAAAAATAGTATCTTTAAAGTAGCACTACAAGATAGTAATCAACCACTCCAAGTACAGGAATTTGATGGACCTACGGCATTAATTACATTTGATGAGGATCCAACAGCACCAGCAAAACTAGTTAAGAAAGTACAAAAGGAAATGGAGTTACTAAGTCCAAGAAGTGGTGTATTTGAGGGAGAATTTTTAACAGCAGAAAGAGTAATGCAATTAGCTGATATCCCATCAAGAGAGGTTTTACTATCAAGACTTGTTGGTACTATGAATGCACCTCTTACTGGCTTTATGAACGCTATTACAGGTAATGTAAGAGGCTTAACTATGGTATTAAAAGGTATTTCTGAAAAGAAAGCTTAATAATAATTTAAATTTATTTTTACATATACAATGGCAGACGAAGTAAAAAATGATCTTCCAAAGTTAACTGCTAATGCTCAGAAAGTTGTTGAAATGGTCGAGAAAATGACTGTTTTGGAACTAGCTGATCTTGTCAAGGTAATGGAGGACAAGTTTGGAGTAAGTGCAGCAGCCCCTATGGCTGTAGCAGCAGCTCCCGTTGCAGAAGCAGCTCCTGAAGCTGAAGAGAAATCTGTATTCAATATTGTTTTGAAGGATGCAGGTTCAAACAAGATTGGTGTAATCAAAGTAGTAAGAGAGATTACTGAGTTAGGTCTTAAAGAGGCTAAAGATCTTGTAGAAGCAGCTCCACAGACTGTTAAAGAGGGTGTTAAAAAAGAAGATGCAGAAGCATTTAAGGCTAAATTTGAAGAGGCTGGTGCTACTGTAGAGTTAGCATAACCTTTGAATTAGTTTTTAGGTATAGAGAGCCATTACTATGGCTCTCTTTTCCTTTATCGACAAAACATATCCATTCAAAGTATAATTATGGGTAATATATTCTAAATTTTCATAAGGAAGTATATGTTTGAGACACCACAGTTAACAGAATGGATCATAACTCATGGAGTATCACAAATGGTATTAGAGATATTAATCTCAATGTGTATTGTATCTACATTAGTAAGTATTGCTAGATATGTTGTTGGAAGTAAAACATACGGTATATATGCTCCAATAATATTGGCAATAGCATACTCATATACCGGCTTAAGGTACGGATTAGCAATTACATTTGTTGTAATACTTACATCCCTACTCTCCTACTCTGTGTTGCGAAAGATTAGAATGCACTACATAACCCGTGTAGCAACAAACTATACAATACTATCCATAATTCTTGTTCTCTTTTTCTTGCTAATAGATTTCTTCGGTCTAGGCCTTGAGAATATGTCAAATATCCCTCCCTTAGCATTCATATGTATTGCAGCTCTTTCTGATTTTTTCATACGACAGTATGTAAAGAAATCACTTAAATCCTCCTTTGTAACTCTTTTAGGTACCATTCTTGTTGCAATTCTTGGATGGTTTGTAATAACTAGAGACTTAATCTCTGATTTTGTATTAAACAATCTTTGGATTATCCCTCTCCTAACCTTACTAAATATCCTTCTTGGAATGTTTAAGGGCTTAAGAGTAAAAGATTTCTTTAGATTTAGATTTACAACGAAAGAAGATGATAAGTAACATAGTAAAAGTAAATAAAGAGGTCTTGGGATTAAATAGAAGGAATCAGGACTATGTTAGACCTTTCAATTCCCCCTCTTCCAAAAACATAGCAGATAACAAGATACTAACTAAAAGGATTCTTAAGAAAGAGTTAATACAAACTCCTGAAGTATACAAACTAATTAGGACAAAAAGACAGCTGGAATTTCTAGACTGGGATAGCATTCCAAAGAGCTTTGTAATCAAACCAAATCAAGGAACAGGTGGAAATGGAATAATTGTGTTCTACGGTAAGAAAAAAGGAGAGATGGAATGGATTAGACCAAATGGAACAACAATGACTCAAAGAGATATTGTACTCCATATTGAAAATATCTTAGAGGGGAGATTCTCAATGGGTTCTAAAAATGATATCGCAATAATTGAAGAGAGAATCAAAACAGACCCATTACTCAAACAGTATTCATACAAGGGAGTTCCAGATATCCGAATCATATGTTTTAATCAGGTCCCTGTAATGGCTATGCTTAGACTACCCACTAAAAGGTCTAATGGTACTGCTAATTTACATTCTGGAGCAATATGTACTGGAATAGATATTGGCACTGGGATAACTACCTATTCTATGCATATGAAGCCTCATAGTATTTTTAGTGATACCTACTTGATGATTGATTCTACTCTAGATTTAAAAGAAAACAAACCTTTGAGTGGTATTCAAATACCCTCTTGGAATACTCTTTTAGAAATCGCTCTTAAATGTCAGAAGGCTACAGGACTAGGATACATTGGCGTAGATATTGCACTAGATGCAGAAAAAGGGCCTGTTGTATTTGAAGTAAATGCAAGACCAGGACTAGGCATTCAAGTTGCTAACCAAGCTGGGCTTCGATGGAGATTAGAAAAGATTAAGGATGTTAAAATTAAGAGTATTAAACACGGCATTAGAGTCGCAAAGAACCTCTTCGGTGGAGAGGTTGAAGAAAGTATAGAGGCAATAAGTGGAAGGAAAGTTTTAAACATCGTTGAGAGAGTATATATATATGATAAAAAGGCTGATATTACAAAATTAGAAAAATACAAGGATAGCAAAAGAGAATTAGTAAAAGCATATATGGATACAGGTGTACTAACCTCAAGAATTGATTCTAAATTAGCGAATCGCATAGGATACCTAAACGCTCATAAAGAGTTCGCTAAATTGGGTATTCCTAACAACTTTGATAACTTCAAAGATGCACAAGAATACATTGATAAAAATGAAAAAAGGATAGCAGAAAGTACGGAAATCAAAAGATTAGCAAAAATAGTTGAAGATGGAGAGATAAAAGTACGACCAGTTTTTGATATCCCTATAAAAATCTCAGATCAAATCAAGATAACAGAATTTGTTTCTACTAAATCTACAGATATTTTACAGCCCATAATAATTGGAAAGAGTGATCTTACAGGTTACCTTATCGATACAAGCAACACCTTCTAAATTAAATTTAAATGTTTAAATATGTCTAAGTCCTATGAACAGTATTTGAAAGAGGCTGGAAACGTACATCTTGCATACTATTTAGAAGCTGCCGATCTCCTTTCAATTAATTACAAAGTCTTAATCCCTGGTCTACTAGCTAAGTTTCACAATGAGACAAAGCACTGGTTCATAATTAATACTGCTACTCCTTTAACAAATACCCCAAGTACCACTATTGCTAAAAGGAAAAATCTAACAAACAAGGTGTTATCTTCTTTCAATATACCGGTTCCAAAACAGGTTAAATTAAGTAATAGAGAGGATGCTGTAAAGTTCTTTGAGGAATACAAGAACATTGTGATTAAACCCTCACAACAGTTAGGTGGAATTGGAGTTTCCTTACTGCCAAAAAGCAAGAAACAGGTCGTTAAGGCTTTTGATTCTGCACTTAAATCATCAAAAGGTCCTGGAAACAACAAGGTAATTGGAGAAGAATTTATTGAGGGGGAAAACTACAGGCTTCTTGTTCTAGGCAAGAGGGTTATTGGAATTGTAAGAAGAAAGGCTGCTTTTGTTACTGGTAATGGAAAAAATAATATTGAGGAATTAATTAAAGAAAAGAATAAAGAAAGAAAAAATAATCTACTCAAGCCCATTAAAATTGACAATGAAGTAAACCAGAAATTAGAAAATATGAATATGAGCTTAAGTTATATTCCAAAGGAAGGTGAAGAGGTTGCCTTGCGATATAACTGTAACCTTACAACAGGAGGAACAACACAAGAGTGTTCTAAAGAGACTCACCAATACTATAAGGATATTGCTATTAATGCCGTACACGCAATTGGGACTCAGTTTGGGGGAGTAGACGTAATTACTCCTGATATAACAAAGCCTATAAAATGTGTGGTAAATGAAATTAACTACAACCCTGGTCTAAGATTACATTACAAAGTACAGCAGGGAGATATTGTTAAAGTTGCAGTTCCAATTCAAGAGTATATATCTAAAATTATCTAATTAGAAAATGGTACAAACAATACAAGGTATTAATCTAGAATCAGAGATATCAATCGTAAAAATCCTTCTTGAGGGAAAAAACATTGGAGATATAACGGAATTAATTGAAAAAATAGCATCCTTCCATAAAATATTTATATATGAATATACGATATCCCCCACCCTTTTAACCATTACATCAAAACTACCCTTCCTATGGAGAGATGCCTCTGAGACCTTAAATAGGCTTTCAAAACAGGAAATTACATTAAAAGAAGCAGATGAGTACATTGTAGAAACCTTGATTAAGAAAAGGCTTAAATCTATGTCTACTATATCTCTGTTAGATGCTTGTAGTAGAAAGAATATAGAAATTACTCCTAGTATAATTGAGCAAACAGATCCTCTACGAGAAGAACAAGATATTGAAACAGGTTCAAATCGATACTATACCTTAGGATGTGGTAAAGGAGCTCATATTACTTGCTCAGCATCATCTACTAAGGATGCACATATTGCACAAAAGATTCAAAGAGATAAATGGGCAACAAATATCTTTATACAAAGGATGCAGTTACCACTCCCTAAATGGGAACTACTTCCTAACAAATCGTATATTGAAGAGGTCTGGAGCTCATATAAAAAGCCGGTTGTAATAAAACCAACAGGTTTAACAGCTGGCAAGGGAGTTTCTGTCGGAATTAATACAGTTGAGAGAGCAAAAGAAGCTTTCGATGACGCTAAAACACAGGTTGATTCCAAGATAAGGAATTCATGGCAAAAAAAGATTATGATTCAAGAGCAGGTCGAAGGAGAGGATTACAGGCTCTTAGTTATAAATGGGAGGTTACAAGTTGCTACAAAAAGGATCCCTGCGTTTGTTATAGGAGATGGTAAAAACAGTATTAAGCAATTAATTGAAAAAGAAAACTCTGATCCTAGAAGAGATACACGAAATCCTGCCCATATACTTAAGCCCATAAAGATTGATAAGCCTTTAATGCAATACCTAAAGGATAGAAATTTAACACTTGAGTCAGTTCCACAAAAAGAAGAGAAAGTACCTGTTAGAAAAGTTGCAAGTATGAGTCAAGGGGGAATTACTCAAGACTTTACAGAAGACGTTAGCAAAGAAATAAGAGCTACAGTTGAAAGTATTGCAAGCTCTATACACGCCTTTACTCTTGGTGTAGACGTAATGTGTAAAGATATATCTAAACCCCTTACTAAAGAGAATGGGGCCATTCTAGAGGTTAATACAATGCCTGAGATGTATCTAAACCTCTACCCTGTACTGGGAGAACAAAGAGGTCATGTTGCAGATATATATATTGATGAGTTGTTGAAAGAAAATAGTTGTAAAAGATCTGTGGTAATAGGGCAAAGCAAAGATGACTTAGCAACCATATTAAGAAAAAAATCTGTTATTAAAAAGGATCAAAATATCGGAGAAATAATTGATGACAGATATATTATTGATGGTATGCAAATTATCTCTGACTTGGAAAAATGGAGAGCAATCGAGGCTATTAAATGCAATTCCCACCTTGATGCAATAATAATACATCATAGAGATTGGAATGATGTTAAAGAGTATGGCCTAGGATTTGATTATATTGATACCCTCTTTATAACTAAAGAGATGAGTAATGACAAAGAGAAAATGAAAATTATGAAAAGATACAAGAGGAAGAAGGTAATAAATAATATTAAAATAATTAAATAGAATGAGATACCTAATATTAGATAAGAAACAGAGAATTAAACAGGATATAACAAGTGCAAATCTCCGTATTATTGAAGAACTGAACAAAAAAAATATACCCCACTCTATTGCCTACTTTGATGAATTAGAATTTGAATTCATAAATGGTGAAACATTGATAAAAGCAAAAGGGCAAGACCTTCGGAAATATACTCATATCATATTCAGAGGCCATGATTTACATAATGAAATGGAGTATCAATTTAAAAGATATATCATAGATTATACTGATCAACATAACATAGACAACCCAGAAAATAAGATATTGGTACAAAACGGTAACAGTATTAAGAAACTACCATATTACAACAAAATTGCTCTTGCCCTATTCTGCTCTCAACATGATATCCCATACTTTAATACATACTTTAGAAGTGATGGGAAATATCTTGAGAAAAGAGATACCTTAAATACCTACCCTTTAATAATTAAAGACTACTCTGGTGCTAACAGAATAGAAAATATAGATGGTAAGGAAAAAATAAAAAAGAATGTCTTTAAAGTAGACTCCCCACAAGAGTATGAGCAGGACTATTTAAAAGATTTAGACCTTTCTCGAATGTTTATTCAAGAATTCTCGGATAGTAATATAGACATGAGGATATTTGTTAAAAATGGTAAAGCCATAGCAGGATGGAAGAGACAAGGAAGCGAAAGTTTCATGACAGTAAGTAAGGGATTGTACTCTATGTACAACAATCCGGAAGAACATATTAAAGAATTCTCTGAGAATGTTGCACGAATATTTGAAGCAGATTTTCTTGCAGTAGACATTATGGAAATGAATGGGAAGCCATTACTACAGGAAATAAGTTTACACCCAGGATTTAAAGCATATGAGAATAAGATTGAAGGAACTCCAATAAATATCGCAGAGGCAATAATAACTGCATTCCCTAATTAAATACCTACCTTTCTAAAGACTTCTTCCCACTCCTGTTTGGAAGGGACTATTCTTGCCTTGGGAAGAAGACCCTCGTCAACCCACTGGCACTGTTTAATATCTATCTTCCCAGCATAGAGCTTCTCATAAAGAGACCAATCCTTCTCCAGAGCCTTTTTGACCTTACGAAAACCTCTGTAATAGACTATGTCCTTACCATATATTCCTGGATAACTTGTATCCCCTAGTCCTCTCTTGACCCTATATGTAATATCAAAAGCTGAATTTTGAGGAAATACAGATAAAATTGAGTTATATAGTTGCCTAAAAGACATCTTTTCCCCAATATATATTGCATATGTAAGTGCTGCTTTCCTTTTTAGCCCCCCAAGTGTAAGAAGTTTCATATCTGACTCATTCCATGTAGCTAACCCCTCCTCTACATCTAAGTAACTCACTAGATTTGCATTAGAAAGTGCATCTACGCCTGTATTTAAGCCATTTACAGCTCTAAAGACATGAGTCCCTACCTCATGTATTAATGTCTTTTTAAGTTTGAATTTAGATTTTTGTATATTAGGATCTACTAATACCCATTTACTCTTAATTCCTACCTTTGCAGCATTCTTAGGTATATTTGAAGAAGCTTTAATGCTCCAATCTTTAAGTCCAAAATGTTCAAAAACCAAATTAAATACCTCCTCAATAGCAGAAAAATCTAGAATATCCCCCTCCTTTGTTGAAGGAGCCTTCACAATATTGTAATTATCTACATTACCTCTTAATACTCTTGCAGAATTTCTAAAAAGCAAGGCAGATGGTTTACCATATTTCCTGTATGATATCTCACTTACTAAATCATTATTCCCAACGGCATGCATTAAATCATTTGAATCTTTTTTAGATTGGATGAGAGATATATAGAAGTCAGAAATCCTCGGATCTATATCTGTAACTGTTTTTAAAGAAGACAACCTTCTGAGTATCTGCTCATTACTATTCTTAACCCCTTTGTATCTAAAATGGGGTTCGTAAGTGTCTGAATCAAAGAACTTCTCTCTCTCTTCCGTAAGATTTATTGGAGTAAAAACCAGAGATGTAGGAAGCCTTAATTTAGACAGAAGTGTAGTAACTTCCTCTAGCTTCATTTGATTTTTGCTATTTTTTACGAATATATTCATATTATGTTATTGATTTACTAAAAGTAAAACTCCTCTCTCCCTGTGCCATTAACTCTAACGCAATACCTGTTCCTTTTGCAACACAATACATAGGCTCATCAGCTACATATGCTGGAACACCTATTGCTTTTGCTAATAGTTTATCCAAATTCCTTAATTTTGATGTACCACCACTCATAGCAATACCCCTATCCATAATATCAGCCGATAGTTCAGGAGGCGTTTGTTCTAATACTCCCTTAATACTATTGATAATACTCAGCAAGGGTCTCTTTACAGCTGCAGCGATATCATTAGAATCAACGTTAATAGCCTTAGGTAATCCCGCACCAAAATCTCTACCCCTTACCTCCATACTCTTAGGATTTTTAATCTCCATAGCTGAACCAATCTTAATCTTGATATTTTCAGCAGTTTGTTCACCAATTAATACACCCTTCTTTTTTTTCATATAGTTAATTATTGCATCATTAATAGCATCACCAGCTATTCTTAATGAATCATATTCAACAATCCCATCAAGAGATATAACTGCAATTTCTGCAGTACCTCCACCAAGATTAACAATCATATTCCCAGAAGAAGTCTCAATGGGTAAATCAGCGCCTAATGCTGCTAAAAGAGGCTCTGGCAACATGGTGACCTCTTTGGCTCCAGCATTACTTGCTGCCTTTAATACAGCCCTCTGTTCTACAGTAGTAATTCCTGCAGGGACACTAATTACTACATCAGGTTTAAATACTCTAGATTTACCTAAAGCCTTGTTAAAGAAATACTTAAGTAAAGCCTCTGTAATCCTAGAATCAGCTATAACACCATTTTTTAAAGGCCTCCTAGCAATAATGTTCTCTGGTGTCTTCCCAATCATCTTTTTAGCCTCAGAACCAACAGCAATCACCTTAGAGGTATTAACATCGATTGCAACAACAGTTGGTTCAACAAAAGCGATACCCTCGCCTTGGACAAACACTACTGAATTTGCAGTACCTAAATCTATTCCTAACTTTTTACCTAGCATGTGAGATTATACCAATAAAATACTGTTCTTGATATGATATACTAGTCTTACAATGAGAAAGGATGATTACAACAAAAAACTCTTTTCGTTAATTTCACTACTTGCATCAATATTTGTATATACAGGTGCTATAGCAATATATTTCTATGCCAATGGTTGGAGACTTGGCTCATCAAATCAACTATTCGTAAAAACAGGAGTACTTACAGTAGAATCAGACCCATTCTTAGCCAACCTATACATCAATGAACAGAGTAAAGGAAGAACTCCTAAAAGCCTTAGTCTGCCTATTGGTACTCACAGTATATCTCTTTACAGAAGTGGATATGCACAATGGAGTAAAGAGATTGAGATTAAAGAACAGAAATCGACCCCAGTATATCCATGGCTAGTAAAAGAAGATGCTACAGTTGAAGAGAATTTCTTGTTACAGGGTAAAAAGTATATTAATAGTTGGTTAAGTAAAAATACCGAATATATCTATTTTCTTGTAAATGAACAGGACTCCACCTCCCTACTCTACAGGTACACGCTATACAGATTTGATATTAATAGTGCATTCTGGGATATGTCTACAAATCCAAGAGTTGTATTAACTTTTGACTCTTTACAACAACCCTCTTTCGAAATGCTTCTCTCACCAAATGGTTTACTAGGTATAATTACCCTAGTAGAGCAGGATAGTACAAGATACTTCCTCCTAGACTCTACTAAAAGTTCTACATTAGACTCATTACAACAATTTAACCTCTCAGTCTTTTCTTCCTACAATATGACGTGGGCTAAAAATAGCCAATACCTAATGTTTGAATCAAATCAAGACCTAATATCCTTTGATATTGGTAAACAAACTAGATACCTACTAATAAAGAAAGTGGAGGGTAACAAGTATGTATGGGATACAGATAAAGAGGGTTTCTTTTACAAAATTGAAAACAACCCTGAATACGCCTCAAATGAAAATATATATTCCTACTTCTTAACTCAGATGCAGATGGATGGATCTTCTTCGGAAAGGATTCTTACTGACCTTTTCTTTCAAAAAAATCAAGACTATATCATAAGATATCAACAAGACACAGGAGATGGCAAGTATGCACCCTTTACGAACTCTCCTGAGAGTACTAAAAGTGTAGGTGATATTACTGGTTTAACAGTAAATCAACAGGCAGGAGGAATATATATTAATACTAACTTTGCATCCTACTGGTATAACATAGAACTTGAGAAATACTACTTAATATCACCTTTTCAATCAGAGTTAATCGCGTTTGCACCAAATAATATGAGATTACTATTCAAAGATCAATTGGGATATAGTGTTTTTACTTTTACAAAAGAAGATGGAGACCATACAGTATTAATAGGTGCTAAGTTAATTAAGGATATTGATAGTAAGGCAGTAGATATTCAATGGCTATATAACTCTCTCAATATCTGCTATCTTGAAGAAAGGAATATGTATATTGCAGATATTGATGGCGAAAACAAAGCAAAGATATTGGATGAAAATAGTACCCATCTATTACAATCCCTCTCCTCTAATGCAGAGAAACTAATTACACTTTCAGTTGCACCTATTGCTGAAACAGAAAGTAGTGATATCACTATTAATTCTTACATCATTCATTAAACTCTCTTCCTCTTTATTTGTACCTTTTCTGTAGCATAGAAATTCTTCTTAAAGCCCCTACCCAACATCATCTCTGTATGAGCCTGAAGATATGGTATAAAGCCAAAGGTTAGCATCTGCACAGCAATTAACGCTATCTCACCAAAGTCTAGTAGGTTTCTCCACCAAGGCCACTGTTTAGGAATAGGAATTAGTTTCCTTCTGTAATATATTAAAAACCCATTACACACTATTAAAAGTCCTAAGAGGAAACTCATAGCCTCTGGTAGATTGTAAGCAGCAGAACTAAAAGCATAATCTTTACTAAATACACCGAGTAAGTCTAGTCCAACAGTCATAAGGTAAACGACAGTAAAAAAAAGTATATAGTTTTTTACCATAGAGAAAACCATATGTGATTTCCAATTCCATGGTATATCCTTTGAATAAATTAAAGCCGCTAGTGTTGTAGGAAAGATGATAATCCCCCAACCCCATCTATGCTGCTGTTTGTAAAACGATTTGTATGACTTAATCATTGTCTCATTTTCGACTGCATCACTATCACTAGGGAGATATACCTCCTCACCACGAAACTGCCCTCTGTACCTTACTACAGCATTCCAGAAAAAGGTTGTATCATCTATCCCTAATTGTGGATCCCAGTAATAAACCTCTTTTAGGGTCCTTAGGTTAACAACATATGAGGAAAAAGATGCTTTAGAACTGAATATCCCACTAGAAAAAGGGATTGTCTCATACTTTTCGGTAGTCCAGTTATGCAATGTAACTAAAGTTAACATAGTAGATTGAACTCTAATTAGTACAGGGACTCTCCATATATTATTATTTAGTGTATATACAGCACTTGTATAATATTTCTGATCAGGTAAATCTACAGTAAGATATCTATATGTAATAGCCGATAGATATTTAGGATGGGGTCTTAAATCACAATCACAAGTTATTAACATAAAGTTATGAACATCCTTACCTTCACTCTCAATCTTTTTAACATAGTTTCTAGTCGCCCAATTAATATTTGCACCCTTAACACCAGCAACCTCTCCTTCAATTTTAGAAGGATGAACATAATACTCCATACTTGCAAATCTCTTACCATACCTCTTCTTTAATTTGTTAAATTGGGGAATCTGAATCTCCTTAGCTGTTTTTTCTTCCATAGCAACAACAACATGAATTCTCTTGGCTCCAATATCACTCTTACTCCAAGCATCAAAAGAGGGATCTAATACATCTATCCCCTCTTTGTACACTGGGCATAGATATATGTACTCTAACTCATTAAATCTACTCTCATTCTCTTGCTTACATTTCTTTATGAAGTCTGTCTCAAGATCTCTATGCATTCTTTTTACTCCTACTGCCACCCCTACTACAAACTTAATCCCCCTATACACCCAATAGATGATTAAGTAAGATATGTAGAACACAAATATCTTCTCCCATCCGAATAGTGCGAAGATTAGAGGGGAAAGAACAAAAAACCATATCATACTACCAGGAATAAACTCCAGTACCCTCCTAACCCACCTAGGGGTTTGAGTAGGATATCCATCCTTCCTGTCTGGTGGTTTAAGTTGATCAACTGTAAGTCTCTCTTCCATATGTAATACAGTATATACAAATATATTTAAAGAATGCACCCGACCGGAGTCGAACCAGCAACCTACGCGTTAGGAGTGCGTTGCTCTATCCAATGTTGAGCTACGGGTGCAACCCCCAAATTATATCATCATCTTACGATTAAATTAAGTAAATTAGATATATACTGAGGAGAGAAAATTGGTATTCATGATATAATAAAGGCTGCATGAAAACAGAGTATATACAAATTAGGGGTGCCAAAGAGCATAATCTCAAGGATATCTCTTTAGATATACCCAAAAACAAATTAGTAGTATTTACAGGAGTATCAGGAAGCGGAAAATCCTCTCTAGCTTTTGATACCCTCTATGCAGAGGGACAGAGAAGATATGTAGAATCTCTTTCTTCATATGCTAGACAGTTTCTAGGCTTAATGCATAAACCAGAGGTAGATAGTATATCAGGATTGTCTCCGGCAATATCAATAGATCAAAAAACAACTAGTAGCAACCCCAGATCTACTGTTGGAACAATAACGGAAATATATGGATATTTAAGACTTCTTTTCGGACATATCGGACAGGCCCACTGCCCAACATGTGGATCTCTAATCTCCCACCAAAGTGTAGATCAAATGTATACACAGATAATAGGGATTTTGAATAAGGACAAAGGGAACTTCCAAATACTCTCGCCATTAGTAAAAAACAGAAAGGGAGAATATACTGCCCTACTCTCTAAACTTCACTCCAAAGGTTTTAGCAGAGTCATTATTGATGGTAATACATACCATTTAGATGACATAGATGATTTGAAATTAGATTTTGATATTAAGCATACAATCGACTTGATAGTAGACAGACTAAATCATGATATGTTAGTTCAAGACAAGGAGGGTTTTAGGAAAAGAGTAAAGGACTCCATAGAGCTGGCAACCTCCATGTCAGATGGAGAGGTAAAAATATTAACTGAAAGAGATGAATACTTCTTTTCAGAAAAAAATACCTGTTTTCAATGTCAAATCTCTTACCCTAAAATAGCTCCAGCCTCTTTTTCTTTCAATGCTCCAGAGGGTGCATGCCCCAAATGTGCAGGCCTAGGAGTAATTAATGAAATTGAAGTAAGTAAAACATACAATCCTAGCCTTACCATTAAAGAAGGAGGTATATTCCCCTGGGGAAATAGAACTACAAAGGATTCTTGGACAACAAGAATACTCCAAGAAGTTGCCGATAATCACAACTTTAATCTAGATACGCCAATTTCAAAATATCCAAAAGAAATATTTGATCTAATCTTTTGGGCAAAGAATAGTAAGGATTACTACAAGATTAAATATACAAACAGGTTTGGAAGAGAAAGAATCTATGATGCACACTACGAAGGAGTCATACCAGAGTTAGAAAGATTGTACAAAGAGACTAACTCCGATTTCAGGAAGTTAGAAATTGAGAAATATATGACAGAAAAGGTTTGTAACCAATGCAATGGAATGAGACTCAAACCCTACTCTCTTGCAGTAAAGATTGGTAAATACAACATCATAGATATGACTAACTTACCAATAGATGAACTTAAAATATATCTTCAGAATCTTCAATTGGATGGTAATAGTAAAGAAATTGCAAAGCCAATAATTAAGGATATTAATATGAGATTAGAGTTTTTGGTAAATGTTGGCCTTAAATATATCTCCCTTTCTAGAAAAGCAAATACTCTTTCTGGAGGAGAATCCCAAAGAATACGATTAGCTTCACAGATAGGGACAGGGTTAACTGGTGTACTGTATGTACTAGATGAGCCCTCAATTGGACTTCACCCAAGAGATATTGACAAACTACTTACATCAATTGAATCCCTAAGAGATACAGGAAATAGTGTTGTAATTGTAGAACATGATCCAGAAACGATGAAACGTGCTGATTGGATTGTAGATATTGGGCCAAAAGCAGGAGAACATGGTGGAAAAGTAGTTGCTCAGGGTACATATCAAGACATTAAAAACTCAAACTCTCTTACAGCAAAATATCTCTCAAATGAACTTACTGTAGGACAAGATATTGACCAATCTGTAAATCTTCATGTAGGAGATAATAGAAAAATCTCTTTAATTAATGTTAGAACAAACAATTTAAAAAATATTACCCTAGAAATACCTCTTAATACACTAACATGCATTACAGGGGTATCCGGAAGTGGTAAGTCCTCACTAATTAATGACACCCTCTATCCAGCCCTGATGAATCGTAAAATGAACGGTAAACAAATTGAGGGTATATATGATGATATACAGGGGTTAGAGTATGTAGACAAAGTTATTGGAATCGACCAAAAGCCCATAGGTAAAACACCTAGATCTAATCCTGCAACATATACGGGACTTTTCACTTACATTCGGGATCTCTTTGCACAAACTCCAGAGGCTAGAACTAGGGGGTATAAACCGGGAAGGTTTAGTTTCAATGTTAAGGGTGGTAGATGCGAAAAGTGTAAAGGAGATGGTGAAATTAAAGTTGAGATGCAATTCCTTCCAGATATGTATATAACATGTGACCAATGTGGGGGGAAAAGGTATAACGAGGAGGTACTGACTATCGACTATAAGGACAAAAATATATCCGAGGTTCTAGATATGACAGTTGAACAAGCTCTTACTATGTTTAAGGATATTGGATATATAAGGAACAAGTTGGAGATACTACAGGATGTAGGGTTGGGGTATATAAAACTCGGCCAATCCGCATTAACACTCTCGGGTGGAGAATCTCAAAGAATTAAACTAGCAAAGGAGCTGTCTAAACAAACTAGAGGCCATACGATATATATTTTAGACGAACCTACTACAGGACTTCACTTCTACGATATTGACAAGCTACTTACTCTCTTAAAAAAGTTAGTTACCAAAGGTAACAGTGTAGTAATTATTGAACATAATTTAGACATAGTTAAATTTGCAGACTGGATTATAGATCTAGGACCAGAGGGGGGAAATGAGGGGGGTCAAATTGTCGCTCAGGGCTCTGTCCAAGATTTGATTAAAAATAATTCCAGTTATACAGGTAAGTGGCTAGGAAAGAAAAACCATTAAGAATCAGATCTCTGTTTTGGAGAGTGAAACATCATTCTAGCATTTAATACAACCCCTTTTAAGTCTAACTCGAGTAGCAGGGTGTAAAATACTCCAACATATAGAAAGCTTGTATATACAATAATAATTAATTGTACTGTTCAAAAAAATCTACTTTGAGGTATACGCATTTAAAACAGATACCCAAATGAAAAGCATGAAGATTTTCCTACTGTTTCACTAATATGGAACTGCAAAAATCCATTCCCTGTTGGCATCCTTGCCACAATATATACACTTTCCACTTCCCTCTTTTGAGAAACATCTAGTAGTAGCCTTTGTATCATACTTAATTCCGTCTTCACACTCTTTGCTACCACACCAATATGCTTTTACAAACCCTTTGTTACCACTGAATTGCTTTTTGAATTCATCGTATGAAGACATCGTATATGTATTCTTTTCAAGCCTTTCAATACTCTTTTTAAGTAGATTCTCCTGGATATCACTTAACATTATCTTAACTTCTGTAGCTAGGCTACCAATACTAATCTCACTTCTCTCATTAGTATCTCTTCTTACTATGGTAATCATCTTCTTCTCAATATCCCTACCCCCTATCTCTATTCTAATTGGAACTCCCTTTTTCTCCCATTCATTAAATTTAAAACCAGCAGTAACATACTCTCTATCATCAACAGTTACACTACCAACTACTGCCTCGATTGAAGCAGCAATATCTTTAGTTACCTTTAAAACCTCCTTAACATTTTCGGAAGTATATATTGGAATTACTACAACTTTTATAGGTGCAATTACAGGAGGTAAAACTAGTCCCAAATCGTCGCTATGGGACATAATTACAGCACCCATCATTCTTGTACTTACACCCCAACTACTCTGCCAGGCGTACTCCATCTCTCCATCCTTCTTTGTATATTTAATATTAAAAACCTTAGCAAAATTCTGACCTAAATCATGGGAAGTACCAAACTGAACAGCCTTACCATCCTGCATCAATGCCTCTATCCCGTAGGTGTCAACAGCACCAGCAAACTTTTCTGATTCTGATTTCTTACCTCCATATGTTTCCATTGCTAAGACCTCTTTTGCAAAGTTTTTGTACATACTGAAAGCATCCAAAACCTGCTTAACAGACTCTTCATGGCTAGTATGAACTGTATGACCCTCTTGCCAAAGGAACTCTGTAGTCCTTAGAAATGGTCTTGTTCTTTTCTCCCATCTAACAACATTGGCCCACTGATTAATCTTTAATGGTAGATCCCTCCAAGACTTAACCCATCTTGAAAAGGTATCATACATAATGGTTTCTGATGTAGGCCTAATAATTAATTCCTCTTCAAGTTTAGCCTCAGGATCAACTACTATTCCCTTTCCATCCTCACTCTCTTTTAATCTGTAATGGGTTACAACTGCACACTCTTTAGCAAAACCCTTTACATGACTAGACTCCTTGGAAAGGAAAGATATCGGTATGAAAAGAGGAAAGTATGCGTTGGTTGCTCCTAATTTCTTAATCCTTGTATCTAACTCTTTCTGGATATTCTCCCATATTGCATATCCGTAAGGTTTAATTACCATACAACCCTTAACTGATGAATTCTCAGCTAACTGTGCCCTATCAATGATATCTAAATACCATTGAGAATAGTTTTCTTTTCTCGACGTTATACCTTTGTTTGACATAGGTTGTATTTTACAACACTTTAGTATTAATACACAATTCTAGGATCAAAACCCCAGAAAGAGGCCGCTTTAGACAGTGCTGAATCAGGATTTTCAATAATCCATTTCTTTAAATCACCCCTTTCCATTGCAATATCTCTAGCCTGAACCATAGCCTCAACACCTGCCTCTATACCCCAAGGATGGCCTAAAACACCACCACCTGCTTGTACCACAATATCCTCACCAAGTTTAGTAATTGATTCCCCTATTGTCCCTGGATGTAGACCACCTGATGCAGTATGCCAAGCACCTTTCATACCATACCAATTTTGACCTAATGTCATATCACTTGGAGGTGTAATATCTGCTTGAAGTACTTCTTGAATTAACTTTGGCTCATTGTAATTCTCCATCTTAGTCTTAGGTGCACCCCCATGGAGTGAATCTACGCCCAAAAGACGCATGAGTTTTGCAATAAGGACCATTGACATAGAAAAGTCGATTATCTCTCCCCTATCATGCACACCAGGCCCTGATTCCCTATCTAAAAGTCCATGCATAGCCCTGTGAGCATGTATTGCTAACCCCGGGTTATGCTTTCTAACTGTCTGAACTGCAGTAAACCCAGTAACTACAACATCCATCATTAACCATCTACCACCATTAGCCTTAATCATATCTGCCCTATCTAGCATAATATCCATATCAGAATGAGTGGTATTACAGAAATACATCTTTCTCTTACCACTCTTCTTTTCAATTTCTTTTTGTACGTGGTGTACTAACTTACATCTATCCTCAAATTTGTTAAAGTACAAACTAGTTAAATTCTCATCATCCTTAATACCCTGAAACTCACCATTAGCAGCAGTAAATAGTATTTTAGCTAAATATGCCTGCTCTTTAGCAGTTCTACCTATCTTTGGCTTAGGAACAGTACACATTAAAGGACCCCTATCAATCTGCATAAACTCTCTGACACCTGTAATTCCAAATTGTGGACCAGGAAAACTCTGAACTAGACTCTTGGGAAATCTAATGTCCAACAACCTGAAAGCCTTTAACATCTTCATACTATCAATATTTCCAGCAACTCCTGCTAAGATACCCGCCATATTCCCTAGTTCAAATATCTCCTTTTTGTAAGCAATCTTGAAAGTCTTGGTCTTAGGATCTAAATCGTAAGCAATAGCTTTGAGTTTGTCAGCTAACTTGGTACCAGAGTGTTTACCCTCATCTACCTTAGTCCAGGTACCCGTAGAACTCTCTGCAGCACAACTACCAGCAGCATCCTCAAATTTGTCATCGGGAATACCATCAGCTAGTTCAATATCTAATTCTGTGATTAGGTAATCCTCCTCTGGATTTTTTGGTTCCCAACCCTTAGGAGCAATATAGTTAAACTGAACAGCCATAAGCAGTAGATACTTAACTTAAACTATTAAATTCTACACTCTGTTCATCGTTATGTAAAACATCTAAAAATCTTTGGCACTCTCTCTCTAACTCGACCATATGGGTAGCAGGTACCTGCCAACTACTATCCTTAGGAGGTATGAAGAAGCTCCAATCTCTTTTCTGTCTATCAAAATCTGTAGAAGATGGTATCAATATCCCACCCCGTGTGTGTATATTTACTAAATCTTGTACTATACGTGTATCACTTGTTTCAGAGAAATAGTCACAATTTTCTCCGAGAAATATTACTGGATACCTACCACTCTTATGAACTTCCCTCACTGTTTCAGAGACCTTTTGTCTTAGATTACCGTAGGATATACCAACAGGAAGTATTTCTCTCTCTTTTAAAAGAAGAATCCTAGATTGCATTAGAAACTGATCATCTTCAACAATAATAAATACGAAATCTTTAAAGCTATCTTCTTGAGTCATAGTAATAAAAACTAGAAATTAACCATTCTTAATCTCAGATTGATCTTCCCTTTTGTTAAAACCCTCTAAGAAATCAGTACATAAAGCATCTATCTCTCCATCATAAATATATTCTGTTAAAGGCATGCCCTGATCAGATAAGACCCAACTACCCTTATCTTTAATCTCGTACCACCAATTATCACACTGCTCTTTACAATTGCTTGAAAAAGGAAGAAGTATGCCACCAACATCCCTAAAAGACCTTGTTAAAGATATTGCAATATCAGTTCCGCTCGGCTCAAACTTCCCTAAGTTTTCATCAAGGAGAATAATTGGAAATCTCCCCTCTTTGTGAATTTGAAAAACTGCAGAATGCAATTTGTTTTGAATATTATTACCTGTAATCACGTGTGAAGAGAGTTCACAGCTCGTTAGTAACATGCTCGCTAAATCAATCTTTCTCTCATCATCATCAACAATTAGGAAATTGAAATATTCCTTTAACTCACTACTTTCTTTCATTACTAGTTTTAAATATAATTAAGATATATGTTTAAGCAGTTTACTGAAAAATACAGTCTTCCAAAATACAGAAGAAATCAATTATACACTGAATTCTACAAAAACTTAATATCTAGTTGGGATGAGTTAACAACTTGGCCAAAAGAGTTAAGAGAAAGTTTAAAAAAGGAAATCCCCTTCTCCCATTTACAATTTGAAACCCTTAACTCCTCAGAAGATGGAAAGACGATTAAGGCACTTTTTAAAACCCCAAAAGGAAATTACGTAGAAAGTGTGTTAATGCAAGAAAAAGATAGAAATACAGTATGTGTTAGCTGTATGAGTGGTTGTCCTGTAGGTTGCGTATTTTGTGCTTCTGGACAGATGGGTCTTAAAGAGTCACTTAGCTCTCAACAGATAGTTGACCAAATCCTTTACTTTGCAAGATATTTGAAAAATAGAAATCAAAAAGTAACAAATATCGTATACATGGGGATGGGAGAACCTATGCTTAATCTAAAAAGTGTTTCACACTCTATTATGGATATAACAGATAAAGAGAAACTAGCATTTTCAAAAAGGCGTGTAACAGTATCAACTTCAGGCTATGTTCAAAATCTAAGGACCTTTTTAAGCCAAAACCTAGGTATTAAGATAGCAATTAGCCTACACGCTCCTAATCAGAAACTTAGAAATAGTTTAATGCCTAGTCTCAGTAATAAAGAAAATAATATCAAGGAGCTATTCAAACTCCTAGATCAATATACAAAAGAACATAATAAAAGGATTACTTACGAGTATGTATTACTAAGGGGAGTAAATGATTCTGTAGAGAATGCTAAGGAATTAGCTACTCTACTTAAGAATAGGTTAGCACTAGTAAACTTAATTAATTACAATGAAAACGAATGTCTTCCATTTAAGAAATCTAAAAACACCCTACTATTCCAGAAAATACTTCAGGAAAGAGGAATTACATGTACTATTAGAAAATCATTGGGAGAAGATATAAAAGGTGCTTGTGGGCAGTTAGCAGCAAATAGGTGGGTATGCCAATTTGCTTCTAAAACCTTACTATAAAAAGAAAACCCCCTAATAGGGGGTTCACTTTTTCCAAATTTCAATTACCTTTCGCAAGAACCATCTCTCATCATTTTTCCTTGCCCATTACCATTGCCACCACCTCTTCTCTCTCCTTGGCCAAGACCTAATTCCTCTCTTATTGCATTTGCTCCCTGCGTATCACCCTCTTGGGCTAATCTGTGAGCCTCTGCAAAAGCAGGAAAGTCTTCCTCAGAGATTTTGTCTAAAACTCCAGGTGTTCTTCCATCCTCTTTCATAAGGTCTACCCACTCATCGTAGCTATTCTCTGGATCTGCAAAGATAGCATCCATTTCTGCTTCTCGCTCTTGGGTATGGTTAGGACCAACCTGTGTATAGTCACCTCTGTATGCATCTGCTTGCTTTGTTGTAAAAGCGATAACTCCAAGAAGTGCTACAGCAAGTGTTCCTAATACTATTAGTTTACTCTTCATGTTTCGAGTAGTAATAAATTAAATATTTGGAGATCTCTAATATATATTACGCAATTAGAGGTGGTTTTGTTGCAAATTTTTTCTTCTACCCTCCCAAGGAAGAACATCAATTGCCTCGAGAAGATTGCTATCTAGAGACTTTCCCCTAACTTTTATTTTCTCTCCTATTTCTAAATTAACAAGCATCCTTACATTGGCATTCTCAATGTCAATATCCCAATAGACATTACTTAAATCTTTAATTTTTATAATATCTGTATCAATTCCAATTATCTCCCCTGCAATATATCCATCCTCTGGCCTATCCCATACTCTATACCTTGGATCTACGTTCTCTTGATATGATGGGATATTGTCGGAAAAGAAGGTATGAACCCTCTGAGATATTCCCAATCCCTTAAGAAACCAACCTAACAGGAGAATACATAGGATATTAATTATAAATACCTTGAAGGTTGAGAATCTGTACCCTCCCCTTAGATACTTAAAATTTACAAACGAAACTATGAAAAATACTACAGTAATAATTATCCATATTACTGGTATAGCTAGTATAACAACTTGCATTAGGTCATTTACAGAAAGAATTAGATCAAACACCTCACTTAACTCAAAAAGATGTGATGATATTGCTAGGCCTACTGAACCAAATACTATATTTAAAACAAAAAGTATCCATACAAAAGAGTCTTTAAGTACAAAAGACCACTTTCCAATTGGCCTTATCTTCTCATCCTCTATTTTTTCAAGTATCTTCTTAGATATTCTTGCCATATCTTTCTACTAAAATCTTAAATTCTTTCTTACCTCTGCTCATCAATGAAGAGACATTGCCTACTGAGGTATGTAAGATATCAGATATCTGATTATACTCCATATCCTCAAAATACCTTAGAACCAATACCTCCCTATACTTGGGATTTAATTTTGTTAGTAACTGCCTAACCTCTTTTCTTCTTATATCCTTAACAAAATCATCTTCAATATCTTCATCCGAAGAAATTCTATCAAATATGTCATAATCTCGATTACCTTCAACTATCTTTGTTTTCTTCCTTAAGAAGGATACTGCTTCGTTATGGGCAATCCTATATATCCAACTAGAAAATGAGTATTTACTATCATATCCTTTAATATTCTTATATGCCTTTATGAAAACCTCTTGCAATATATCTTCAGCGTCTTCTTTGGATACAAAAAGGATTCTACGTATATATCCAAGTAATCTCTTTTCATATCTCTCAATGATATATCTATAGGCATTTAAATCTACTAATACCTTCGTAACTAACTCTTGATCAGAAAAAGGGGTACTACAAATTTTTTCCTTATTGGTCATGTATCAATTCTATCAGAAATAAATATCGGGGTGATCCGACTTGAACGGACGACCTCTACGTCCCGAACGTAGCGTTCTAGCCATCTGAACTACACCCCGGCCTTCTGTTTCTTACTGTAATCAATATACTGTCTAATTAGCCCTAAGATTACAATGGTAGCATCATCAAGGCCTCCAAGAAAGGGTATTACATCAGGTACTAAATCAACAGGAACAATAATATATACAATAGCAACAATAAATAGCCAATATCTTTTTAAAAAATCCTTCATATCTAAAAATAATTAAATTACATCTTCTCTACAACCTTAATACCTAGAACTTCTAAACCATTACTAATAATCATGGAGGTTGCAGCTACTACATCTAAGAGGAAAGCCCTTTGGTCTGACTCTAAAACTCTAACATTCTGGTAAAAAGTATTGAATGTTTGACCTAAATCAAAGAGGTAGGAACAAAGTATTGAGGGAGAATAGTTTAATCCAGAGACTAGCAGATGCCCCCTGTACCTGCTAATTACCCTAAGAAGTTCTTTCGTATACGCATCTATGTTAGCATCCTCGGTATGATCCCTCTTCCTGCCCTCTTCTTTTAATATTGATTTACATCTAGCATATACATACTGAAGATATGGCCCAGTATCCCCATCGAAACTTGAGGACTTGTCAATATCAAAGATAACGTCCTTACCAACAGAGACCTTCATAAAGGAGTACTTGATTGCTGCTAAAGCTATTCGCTCACTTATCTTTGATATCTCTTCTTCATTCCATTTACCACTAGATTTCATTGTTTCCTCGACCCTTCTCTTCGTTTCATTTAATAACCATTCACCTTCAACAATTTTGCCCTTTCTACTTGACATTTTTTCTGCCCCTGGAAGTTTAACCATACCATGAGATAAATGTTTGTACCTATTAGCAACCTCAGGCTTCAGTTGCGAAAGAGCATCTAAAATCACCTTGAAATAAGAGGCCTGCTCATCAGCTGTAATTATCAACGATTCATCAAATGATATTTGTTCAAACTTTTTAAAAGCTAAAGCTAAATCTTTTGCCTCATATGTTGGAAGCCCCTCACTGTTAATAAAGACCCTAGTATGTAATCCTTTTTTTTCATCTCCTTCATATATAACTGCTCCCTCATTTTTCTTAAATATCCCCTTACCACTACCTAATGTATTCTCATTAACAATATTCATCGCCTCTTGGGACATATCACTTTCTAAATATGATATATCAAACTTTGTGTATGTTCTCTCAAAAATGCTATTAAAATACTCTAAGCACCAATCTTTTCCTAACATATACATCTCTTTTAATCCTAACTTCTCATACTCATTGAAACACTCTTTTCTTTCCAACGAAGATATATACAAAGAAAAAATGTAGTAATTTAGGTCCCTTATTTCTTTAATAGCTGTTTCATCTTTCTGATCATCATACATTTTAAAACCGATCAAATATGCATCTCCTAAATACCTTACTCTGTCAACTAAATCCCTGCTCTTTAAATCATCAAATCTAATACCATCATCCCCTAACATCTTAAGTAGACCCCAAAGAGTCTTGGCAACATGTAAGCCAACATCTCCTTGATAATTAGCCCTTACAACTGAGCCTCCCAGAGCCTCTACAAGCCTAGCGAATGACTCTCCAACCATATTTGTATACAGATGGCCAATATGGAATATTTTGAAGGGGTTAGGATCACTGTATTCAATAATATATCTTCTGTTTTTCAAAACATCTAGTTTAAAGTAATTCTCATCATTTAATACCTGGTTAAGGGTATTCAAAAGATACTTGTCTGAAAAAAAGAAATTTACAAATCCTGGTGATACTACCTCTATTTTAGATATATCATCACTTTTGGGATACCTTTTTACAATCTCATGTGCAATATCTATGGGGCTAGATCCTAGATTTTTTGATATTTGCATTGATATATTTGAAGTAAGGTCTCCATGCTTAGAGTCAGTGGGTATCTCTACCTTAACTGTATCAACATTGACCCCCAAATCAGTTACAATCTCTTTAATCTTTGCCCCTATTTCTTCTTTAATATCCATACAGTATTTAAGTATACATTAATTTGCACTCGGAAGGAGTCGAACCCTCAACCCTCGGTTCCGAAGACCGATGCTCTATCCAATTGAGCTACGAGTGCATATATAATTATACCCCATTTCTAGGTAATTCACTTGTAATATTCCAAGAAAGAGTCCTGAGACCTTAAAGAAATTCTTTAATCAACGCACCACAACTCCATGAGCTAGCAGTGTGTACTTGGACAGAATCGAACTGTCAACCTTTGGTTCCGCAAACCAATGCTCTATCCAATTGAGCTACAAGTACATATTCTACCCCAATTTTACCATATTTAAACTACTTAATCTGTATATTACCACTCTGAGAGGTTATGAAATATTGTACATTATACCTTTCTAAAATATTTAGCGTTTCACTATGGGGATGCCCAAAGGAGTTCTCTAATCCAACAGAACATATGGCCATATCCGGGGACACCCTTTTTACGAATGTTTCACTACTTGAAGAATTAGAACAGTGGTGACCCGCTTTGAGTATGTCATAGCTTGGAAGTAGATTGCCTTGATTGAGCAGTTCAAATTCTACAGGAGCCTCTGCATCACCCATTAGTAAAAATTTTCGGTCTAGATATTCAAAACTTAACACCAAAGAATCATTGTTTAAATCTAGATCAAACTGTTTAACACAACCCTGAGGGCTCTCCTCTAAAAATGGCCAAAGGATATCAATCTCAAAAGAATTCAACCTCATAGTATCCCCCTTGCCTACCTGTCGTAAGTTAGAATAGTTTTGTAACAAATACTCATAGTTTTCATTTTCAAAGCATACAGGGTAGTAAAGAATCTCTCCAACCTCATACCTCTCTAGTACTTTAAGAAGCCCTACAATATGATCATCATGGGGATGGGTTAATACTACGTATTCAATCTTTCTGTCATATATGGGGATATATTTAGGTAACTGATACAGTACCGAATCATCAGGACCTCCATCAATTAGCACCTGAACACTACCCTCCTGTATTAAAATTGCATCTCCTTGCCCAACATCTAAAAATACAACAGTATCCTGATGCTTAACAGTTAACAAGTATATTATTCCTAACAGTATCCAAAATATATTTTGAAATCCTTTCATAACTTCTTAGCTTGTAATATATAGTAGTTGTCTTGTGATATGGGATACTTAAGAATACAAAAAATGAAAAGAAATAGATATATTGATATTCCAAATACATACTCATTAACTCCAATCTCTAACATTGCAATATTAGAGGATAGCAATACTAACTTCTTAAAGATATTTAACTGTATATATGGAATTAAAAAAAGAATCTTTAAAGGGAAAAACATATTTACTACTGTAGCCCCTAATCCCCAAAAAATTGTACTTTCCACTATGGGTAACAACACTATATTTGAAAGAAGAGAAATTAGAGATACCTTACCAAAGAATATTACAGATATGGGTAATGTAAACAGAATACTTGTTAATGTAGGCAGTACACTCTCTTTAACAAACTTTGATTTAATACCTCCTAAACACTTAGGAAAGAAAAGTAGACCTGTAACACAAGCGAAAGAGAAAAGAAAACCTACATCATGTATTACAAACGGGTTTAACACAATCAAGAAAGTAACACAAAGTATTAATGTAGCCCCCCTATTACAATCTCTTCCAAAAAGTAAGGCAACAAGCCCTAAGGTACTCATTGTAGAAGCCCTAACTAAAGATAATGATAAACCAGAAAATACCGAAAAACCCCATATCAATAGTATCTTTAGAAAAATTACACCCTTACCAGATCCCCTTCTAGTCAAAGTATCTACAAACTGAGCAACTAATGCTACATTGTAGCCTGATGCCGCAATAATATGAGATACCCCACTACTACTTAAAGAAGAATTAAAATAAGCGAGAAAGATTCTCTTACTACCAAACATAATACCAATTAACAGTGACGCTTCAGGCTCAGGTATTGCCCTTTCTACAACCCTTTCTAATCGATATCTAAGTTCTAAAAATATATTACCCCCATTACTACATTCATATTTTTCGACTTCCAGTATTGAATATATTCCCTTTCTAAAAAGATATCTCTTGTAATCAAATTCTTCAAAACTCTTAGGTTGCACAACACTACCATATATTTTACACCTCTGACCAGCATGTAAAACAGGATAACCTTTAAAACGAACAAGAGAGTTACTCAAACCTTCGCCGCTAGAATGGAACAGGTAAGTATTACTCTTCTCCTTAGATGTTACAACCCCCGTTATCCACACATTTTTGTTAGTGAAACGTAAGACTTTCTGAGTGCTTTTTGAAATTTCTCGATATCGAAGATAGGTGACAGGGGTTATCAAAAGAAGCGACAATGTAATGATTTTTAAAAGAGTAATAAAAAAGTGAACATGGCAAAACACCCTGTATGAAACATAGACGATAGTTAGAAAAATCAAAATTGGTATAAATATCTGAATGAAAGACTCTAAATTGAGAATCTCATTTTCAAAAAGTACTCTCTCAATTAGTTTGGATGATGAAATTGAAAGAATTAGTAATGTAAAACAGTATATTAATACCATATACTCTTTGAAAAACAGCAATACAGCTATTAATCTCTCTTTAAATGACCCTAAAGACATATACTCTCTTTAAACTTGTTAAATGTTGCTTCCCCAATACCACTTACATTAAGTAAATCTTCTAACACCATATATGGCCTACCCTGTATTATCTTAAGGGCAGTAGAAGGCCCTACACCATCTAAAGTCTCAAGTTGCTCTTGTGACCCATTATTTATACTAATACACTCACTATCCCCTTCTGGGCTCTCCTGATCCTCATCATTGGGTAACTGGGGTATCGTAATATCGACTACCTCCTTTGGTAAACTAAAGGTTAGTAAATTACAATTGTAATCAGTTTCAAAAGGAATATATATCTTAGAATTATCTGCCATTGTTGCAGCAAGATTCATCTTCATGGAGATATATTTAAATCCTGCATCGGGTAAAAAACCATTTGCTTTTTTAACAGCATCTATGGCACTAGAACCCTTTTCGAAACAGTAGACACCTGGAGTGCTTACTGCTCCACTAATATCTACAAGTACAGGACAGAGGTCAGGAATAGATTCAATTTGAGGTTCTAGCTCTACAGGGATAGTACACTCTTCTGCCTCCTCTATTTCCTCTACAACAGTATCCTGATTAAGAGAAGAAAGTAAGGAATATATATCAATGTCTTGCCAATTTAATACTAAAATATTGGAGATATATCCTAATACATAGAAGAATAAAAGGACAGAGATATTTT
Source organism: uncultured Candidatus Saccharibacteria bacterium (assembly GCA_964655705.1). GTDB lineage: Bacteria > Patescibacteriota > Dojkabacteria > SC72 > SC72 > UBA2259. The sequence continues at coordinate 29,492 of CAZZPP010000006.1, forward strand.
TTACTTTAATATGATTCTCCACCCTAATATTGTAAGGGGTAGAGATTAAATTTTTCTTAAGTAAAAAGTCCTGTAGTACTAATTCTCTTGAATCAAGATACTCTTAATTACCACATCATTAACAGGCCTGTAGTCCTTGTCAACCTCGACCTTTTGGATTGAGTTAACTACAGCATATCCCTCCACTACCCTTCCTACAACAGTATACTCCCCATTAAAAATTTCTTTGTTAGAGTTAGGTAGTACTATGAAAAACTGAGAAGCATTTGCCATACCAATATCATAGTCTTTGAAATCTACAAGATTTTCTCTGCTTACAGAGTACCCTGGATCCCCACTACCATCTCCCTTACTATCTCCTGCTTGTAGTTTAAAATCTTTAATTACTTGATGGAATGTAAGACCCTCATAGTATCTCTCCCCTATTAGAAACAACAAACTATTTACATTCTCAGGAGCAATACTCTCATACAAATCAATATGTATCTCACCATATGTAGTAGTAACAACTATCTTGTAATCAATATCTTCATCTAACACATATTCTGGTTTGTCATATATATTTCCTTCATTAGTGTTACTAAAGGTAAGAAGACCCCTATTTAATGTAATTAATACTATCAAGGCCATTACTAAAACACCTAATGAGAGAAGAAGAAATTTTTTACTTTCTCCAAAACTTTCTTTTATTGATGACATATATCCTATTTTATCAAATTATTGAGCCCACCAGTAATCTCTTTTAACACCCTGACTATCAAACCACTTACCATGTCTCATTAATTTATCCATTGTAGGTGCATCTAATGTATAGTCTAATTGTACTTGAGTTAGATATGGGGTTACATACCCATCTGCAGTAGTAAATATTGTTCTGTACTGGAAATACCTATATGCATTACTATTAATATCTTCAGTAAGTCTGGCTATGTATTGTCTTGTTGTTCCTGCATATGTAGTAAAACCCCCTCCGATAAGAATTTTACCATCACTTTGTACTGCTATCGAGTACAAATAAATGTTCGCTCCACTACTTGAATCAAATGTCGTATCTAAACTACCATCACTCTTTAATCTGGCTACATACCGTCTTGTTGTTCCTGCATATGTATTAAAACCCCCTCCAATAAGAATTTTACCATCACTTTGTACTGCTATCAAGCTCACAATACTGCTCGCTCCGCTACTTGAATCAAAGCTTGTATCTAAACTGCCATCAATATTTAATCTCGCTACACGCTGTCTTGTGGTACCTGCATATGTAGTAAAAACCCCTCCGATAAGAATTTTCCCATCACTTTGTACTGCTATCGAGTACACATTATCGTTCGCTCCACTACTTGAATCAAAGCTTGTATCTAAACTGCCATCAATATTTAA
>CAZZPP010000006.1:30971-42067 GCA_964655705.1 uncultured Candidatus Saccharibacteria bacterium
CTGCATATGTATTAAAACCCCCTCCGATAAGAATTTTACCATCACTTTGTACTGCTATCGAGTACACATCAGCGTTCGCTCCACTACTTGAATCAAAGCTTGTATCTAAACTGCCATCAATATTTAATCTCGCTACATTCTGTCTTGTTATACCTGCATATGTATTAAAACCCCCTCCGATAAGAATTTTACCATCACTTTGTACTGCAATCGCATCCACATAACCGTTCGCTCCACTACTCGAATCAAATGTTGTATCTAAACCCCCTGCAGTAATAACTGTATCATCTAATGAGTAGTCAGCACTCTTTAAATCGTCAATTAAGAATATTGCAGGAGAATCTGTTACTTTACGAAATACTAAACCCACTATTCCATCTTGAGCTCTTGTATCAATATACTCTCTCTGCCATTTAAAAACAGTTGCATTAACTGTAAAACCACCAGTAGGAAATGTACTACCTGTATCCCAAGAACTAACAGTAATTGCGCCTGTTCCTGTATTTACAGAATCTACATCTCCTTGTGCAAAATACTCCGCACCAGCAACTTTTTCTTTAACTATGATTTTCTCCCCTTCGTCAATATTTTTAACGTAATCTGTAGCACCATACCCTCTCTCATCTATGGAAAAAGAGAGATCTGTACTTCCTGTTATTAGGTTTCCTGATTGTAAAGCAGCTTTAAAGTTAATTAGAATGGTATGACTTGCATCATCTAAAGTACTATTACTATACCTAACAATAACAATACCCGAACCACCATTATCATATGCACCACCTCCACCACCTGTATTTGGTTCCCCTGGATCATATGAAGCACCACCTCCACCAGCTCTAACAACTGTTTGAGAATACCCTGAGCCACCACTTGCCCTTGTAACTTCGGTTCCCGTTATTGAACTTGCCTTTCCGTATCCTCCAATTCCACCACCATCTACAGTACAGCTTTTGGCTGCTGCTGCACCCCCAGCTCCTCCTCCTCCAGCACCACAGAATATTCCTGCAGATGCAGTTGCATTACCCCCGTTATAACCTTGACCTGATGTGCCTGCACCTCCTGTCCGTGTCGTTCCGTTATATGCCGCTGCGCCACCACCTGAGCCACCAGATTTACCATTTGCTTGTACATTACCTCCACCAGAACCACCACCTCCTCCGATTGCCGTTACATTACTAAAAACGGAATTCTCACCACTTGTTGGATACAGTCCGGTTACACCACCATTTCCAATAGTTACTGTATGACTACCAGAACTGAATGTTCCTGATCCCTCTACATGGCCTCCTGCACCTCCACCTGAACCTTTGTTTGTTCCTCCTGCTCCTCCTCCTCCAATAACAAGATATTCAATAGTCTTCGCTTCATTTATGACAAAGCTCCCTGAAGTCTTAAAAGTATGAATAGTATAATCCTCGAAAAAGGTCACCTCTCCTCCAGATGCTATTTGTGCTACAGGCTCAATATTTGCACCTAATTGATCACTCGCAATCCAAAAAGGAATAACCGATTTGTCAGATACTGTTGAATCAAAAGGTACCTCGATATACTCATCCTTCCCATTATTGTAAGAATCCAGTATCTCTTGTGCTGTTCTTACTCTGTTAGATATTCTTACATCATCCATACCTCCTGCGTAAAGTGAATCTCCACTCCAGTTACTCTTTCCAATATAGTTGTTGTTTCTAGTAATATTTGCAAGAGCAGTTAAAGTACTAGACCCTATTAGAACACCATCCCTATATACCTTTGCATTGCCAGAACCATCTAGAGTAGCTGTATAATAACACCAGATATTATTTTTTATTCCATCTGTAATAATCATAGATGTTCCAGTACCTCCATTAAAAGTATAGAATACTAAGTCATTTGTTGTACTCTGCCTATAAAGAAGGATATTATTACTAGGAGCTCCATTCCCAAAATCAATAAATCTTGCGAAACTATTGCTTGCAGTAGGGAAGGCCCAGAATTCAATTGTTAAACCAGTAGTAAAATCTGCAAAACCAGAAGGGGCAGAGATATAGTCATCGGTACCATCAAAGTATCTCATTCCATTAACAACTCCCTCGTTATAATATGTTGTACCTACAGTAGGAGTGGCATGCATTCCATAGGGACTACTATCCAATAGGTATGCACCACTACCCGATGGTTCATCTAATGTCCAATATGCTACAGTATTTGAATCTACTACATGACTCGCTGTATCAATTTTAAGAGAACTACTACCTTCAACACTTTGCGATACTATGCTTGTTCTAAATTTGCTGGGATCTGAAGAACCCTCTGTCCAAAGTGAAAAGACATCTGAAGCAGAAAGTTGAGAATTATATATCCGGTACTCATCTATTTGACCTTTAAATCCATAGTACCAAGCTGAACTACCCCCTATCCTTCCAAACTGGAGATTTCTTGCACTTGATACCGTTGTTACCCTACTCCCAGACTGAGTACCATTATTTAAATAGCCATTTATATATATATTCCAGTTGTATGAAGAATCCATAACACAAGCTACATGTATCCACTGACCAACCGGAACAGTAGATGCACTCTTACGATCGTTATTCGTACTTACTGTTCCATCTTGAGTATTCCCACAATGAAGCAAATCAGTATCAGTAATTTGCATATAGTAATCAACTAGTGTTGTATCCGTTTTTCCCATTATTCTTTCCCATCCCCCTGTATCCACAGATCTGTATATCCAGGCACTAAATGAATATCCAGATGATAATTGGAGAGAGCTGTCGTTAGAAACTTCAATATAGTCATCTGTTCCATCAAAATACCTACTATTATTATGTTTACCAGGCATTATATATGTACCACTAGCAGTACCATCATTACTACCCTTAGGATCAGCAACAGCTGTACCACTTGCTTCATCCATCGGCCAGTAAGAGACTAAACCTGAGGCTGATGTATCATATTGATATGGATATTCAAAATCCTCTAAAGGATTCTCTACGCCACTCCAGTCACTCCATGTACTACCATCAGTACTCCCTCTGTATCCTAATTGAATATTTCCTGCTTGATAGTTACTTAATATTTCAGTTTCAGTAAGAACACGGGTATAGAACTTTATTGAATCTAAAGTTCCATTTAATCTCTCCGTATCTGGAAGATGGGTCCCACCTCTCTTTCCAACATATAAATAGTCTGTCAAAGAATAAGCCACATCACCAAAACACTGTTTAGTTGAGTCTAATCTCCCATTTATATATATCTTCGCCACAGAATTATCATACTGCGCAACAATGTGATACCACTTTCCTGATTCTAATCTCATAGATGAATTAATATTCTGATTAATATATCCAGAAGAATTGGTAGGTGCAAACCCTACAGCACCACTGTCATATACTCTTAGCCCCCAGCCATCATCACCTCCTCCATTCTCACCATGTCTAATAATGGTATGTATACTACTACTCCCTAATGAACGAATATTAACCCAAGCCTCAATAGAGAAATTGTTTGTAGGTCTTAAGTCTGTTGAAGAAGGTATTCTTACATAATCATCTGTACCATCAAACATTAATGCTCCACTACCCCACCGCCGGTTATTATACGTCCATCCACTAGTAGTTGATACATCCTGACCAGAGGTATTTGCAAAACTTAGAAGAGTACCATTACAACTACTTCCACAACTTCCACTATTTACTGCAGTTGTTCCACTTGTTTCATTGAATTTCCAATGCCCTACTAAATTAGTACTACTATATGGTGTCTCACCATCCCCTGTTTCCACCCCTATTGAAACCCAAGATACAGAATTAAGTATAGAGGGATCTTGAGCATCAATAACTGATGAAGTATATGTTCCTGATACTTTTTGCTCTAACCCTAATGAATACAATCTCTTTACATCATCCTCCCCCAAAGCAGTATTAAAGAGTAATACTTCATCTATTTTCCCATCCCAATCTGATTGTGCATCAACACTCCTTCTTCCAATTATTAAATCTGTATTTGCATAGTATACAATCGAAGAGGGTACTCCACCCCAGTTTTGAGCAACTAACTTACCATTCCTGTACAATCTTAAATACCCAGTAGATGAATATACTCCAACCATATGGACCCATTGATTTAGATAGTCAACAAAAAAATTAGGGTCTCTAACTACATAGTTTGTACCTAAACTACCACCATCACCTACTTGAAACTGAAATTCTACCGGCGTCCACACGGCTCCAAAATTCCAACCGTAGTTTTCTGTAGCACTTACATACTCGTACGTACTTGCTACTGTTCTACCCTCTGTACCAACTGAAGGAGCTGACGTCGCATATACCCATGCACTAATAGTCATAGCAGTAGTAATTCCATATCTAGTTTGAGGACCCATATTTACTAACACATCTGAGTTATATCCTCCAAATTGTAGCGCAGTATCTCTATATCCATTTGCATAGGATGTACCATACGAAACACCATTGTATTGATAGCTAGAGTAATCTTTAATATCACACCCCAATCTATACCTTGCTAATACCTCTGCAGCCGAAAGATCATCCCTGTATACTGCAACCTCATCAATAACTCCATTAAAGGGGTAGTAGGAAGCATTGTAACGCTTAGAAATGATAAAAGGTACTGTATTAACAGTACTTGTAGTTAGAGTATCGTAATCAACTGTCATACTCTCTAAAGTACCATCTAAATATATTTTCATACCGGCAGCAGTACTACTCCCATCGTAGGTTACTGCAACGTGATGCCACTTACCATCTGTAACAATAGTGCTCCCTCTTACAAGTATCGCACTGGCTGGCCAACTACTAATTAAATGTGCATATATTACACCACCACCCATTACTTCAATATCATATCCCGTATATGGTGAAGCATCATTCATCTTGGACAGGATTCTTGTACTGTTAGTGCTTGTCTTAAACCATGCTTCAAGAGTAAACGCATCCGTACGATCTAGACTTAGAGAACTTGAATGAGCCATGGATATGTATGTACTTGTACTACCATTAAAATTCCTTGCATTCCCTATTCTTCCTGCCACAGATGTTGTGTTATACAGTGTTCCTGTATTGCCTGTTCCTGACTTGTCTAATACTGTGGTCCATCCAGTATCCTCCTGTAAGTCCCAATATCCTACTAAATCTGCATCTGTTGAAATAATAGATTTAACTTCATCATCAAATCTCCAACTACCCCTTAGACCAGTTGACAAATAGTCAGCTTCCTCGCTTTGTAATGGTATTTTAGGACCATCTAAACTCTCTGTTCTTTCAAATGTACCTGCATCAAACTCTGTTTTAGTATCATGCACAATACTAGGATCTATTCGAATTGGGAATTCTCTTTCTACACTAAAAAGCCATAGTGGGTCTAATGTAACTACTATCTCATAGCCGTTGTCCTCTACATGATTAATTACCATATCAACACTATTAGTCCTGTCATATGCTCCATCTATTGCATATGTAGGTAAGAAGTGTGCAATATATCTACCCTCCTTGTCTGTAAGATAGTAGGGAGGAGTAACACCATCCTTAGATACAGTATCATACTCATTTATTACCACACCCTCATCTACTCTAAAATCAAAAACAAATTGATTTAATGGAAGTAAACAGTTCTCTGACTCCTTACAACTACTTAAATACAACTCCATATCTCTAATAACTATCTCTTCCTTAAAACCCCTACCCTCAATTATTTGATACTCAAGATCAATACCAGGATATATATCACGGTTAACTACAGTATCCTTAGATACAGGCTCATCTGATGGTAATTTACCGAACTCTCTTCCCTGTTGAGTAACTTGAGTACTTGTCTCTATACTGTCTACTCCTAAATCAACTGCTATGGGTCTGATATTATCTAGCATTGTATTCTCACTCTCTATATCACCCCATCTTACTGAAGAAAGCATCATTTCAAAACCTTTTTGAGTAACAAACAAACCCTTAATTCTATCAAAAAAAGTAACCTCTTTATCCTCAAAAGGATTCTTGATACTCACACTACCATCAAACCTAATATACTGTTTACTAATATCTTGTTTATCTCCAAACCCTACCTTAAAGTTAGGATTAATGTTTTCAAAAATGGTACTCCTACCCTGTTTAATCCTATCATTTGGTTTAGGTAGTAATACATACAAAACGCATAGTAAAGATACCAAGAATATACCAATGTATGAGAGGTATTTGAGTAATTTCTTCCTATCTATCTTCTTAGGATTTTTTCTTTTCTTTTTAATACCAATTTGTTTAAACATAGGGCATTTTTAATGTAACAAATCTAAAATATATTGTACTACAATTTCCTGTCATAGGTAATTAAAATATCACCTACTCTTACATAATTGTCTGACAAAGATGACATCCTAATGTAGAATGAACATATATCACTAGCAGCATTACACCCAGTAGTCAACGCTGATCCAGCTATGGTTGTTGAAGTCCATACACCTGCTGTAGAGGACACTTTGGTCGTCGAACTTCCTGCAGCAGAACTTTGGCCTTGTTCATAGATATAGAAGTCGGCTTTGTTGTTAGATGAACTTGTTGATTCTGTTGCATAGTAGAATTGTACTCCTCCACTTCCCCATGCGCTAAAATCTGAAGGTAGCTGGAATCTTACTCTTACATCATAATCACTAAGGGAAGACTCAGTACTACTCCATTCATAGTAATTCATTTGATTGGAGGTATCTGCCTCACTATCTGCAGTCATAGTACCAACATTTGCAGTACCATCTGCAGTTAGTACTGCACCAGGATATTCAGCAGCGAGTAGTATGGTATTCGTAGTTCCACCTACTGGCATATAGTTGGTTCCATCTGTAGATATGGAGGCAGTAGAGTTTAATGTTATCTTTCCATCATCCAATACTTTTAGTAGTGTAGCTGCAGAAGAGTTCACTAAACTTAGATTAGTTGTTGCAGAGCTAGAACCTAACCCTACTACAACTAATCTTGCATCTGGAGTAGAATCACCTATACCTATTGAACCATTACTTAGATCTCCATAAATTGCATCTCCAATATTTAATTGATTAGAGACTGAAGAGGAGCTTGGCTGTACCTGATCTCCAATGAATATATTCCCTGATCCCGATGTTAGATTATACCCAGCCATGTATCCAATTGCCGTGTTCTGAGATCCATCTGCTGCACCCAAAGCTCCAGAGCCTAGAGCGACGTTATAGACACCTGTAGTATTTGCAAACAAGGAGCCATACCCTACTCCGACATTGTTGAACCCAGTTGTATTGTTTCTTAATGATAATACCCCAGTTGCGACATTGAATCCTCCTGAAGTATTATTATACAAAGCAGAACTTCCCACGGCTACATTCGCACCACCTGTATTGTTTGCAGCAGTACTACTACCATAAAGTGCTTGATATCCAATTGCAGTGTTTTGAGTGTATGACGACGTTGCAGTACTATCCGCATACCTCATAGCTCCATAACCGATAGCAACACTCCCCTGTTTTGCTACATTGGTATACAGGGCGTTATACCCAATTGCTACATTTTGGGTACCAGAAGTATTTGCATTCAAAGTATTTACTCCTAATCCTGTGTTGTATGATCCACTAGTATTTCCTGTCATAGATTGATGCCCTACGGCTGTATTTCCAGTACCTGTATTATTTGCTGGAGTTCCACTTCCAGAGAGTGCTTGATACCCAATTGCTGTATTGTAAGAGAGAGCTGCAGTTGCAGTACTATCTGAATACATCATTGCTTGATATCCTAATGCTGTACTTCCTTGTTTTGCTACATTCCTGTCTAAAGCAAAATGCCCTATTGCAGTATTACTTAGCCCTGTTGTATTAGCAGAGAGTGCATTATCTCCCAATGCTACATTACCCGTTCCTGTAGATATTACAGATCCCGAATCTAGACCAATGAAGATATTCGAGGAGACATTACTAAATATATCTACTACAGAGGTTCCGTTGTATTGTAATTCAATGGTTGAATACAGGGTATTATCATTATTTACAAGTAGTTTAGAGGTAGTAGATGTTTTACCAATTGCAACATTACCTGCCCCATCAATAATGAAGGGAGTTGTATCTCCTGATACATCATTTACTCTCATTCCTAAGTTATTTGTTCCAGTAGCATAGTGATTAATTAAAAAGGTAGTACCCGTATTTGCTGTCCCACCATTATCTAAAGAGAGTACACTACCTGTATTTGCAGCATTATTTCCAGTTAAAGATATATTGGCTAAACTACCCGTCACACCTGTGGCCGAAGATGATACTTTAAAGATATTTCCACTGGTTAAAGATGTAGAAGATAGTCCGAATCCTACCTGTGTAGTAATTGAGTTAAAAGAAAAATCAGTAATATTACTCCCCATTGCAAAAGACTTTTGTGAAGTAGGATTTGCTAGCTCATCCCATCTAACTGTATGGGTGTGAGTACTTGAAGCAAAACTACTGTTATCATACCCACTAGCTACAATACTTGTTCCGTTGTACCAAAGGAATTGACTACTTGTAAATGAGGTAGCATTGGTACCTCCATTAGCAATACCTAAAGTACCTGTAACATTGGTAGTTAAACTAATGTCACTTGCAGTAAGGACTTGATTAGCATCAATTGAAAGGTAATCCTCTCCTGCAAGGGTTACTGCATTATGACCTGCGGCTAAAGTAATCCAGTCTACCCCAGTAGCTGTAGTAGAAAGTACTTGTCCTGGAGTACCTACTTCATTGTTGTAATCATACAACTGTCCCCTTAATCTCATAGACCCATTTACATCTAGAAGTTGAGTAGGAGCCGTTGTACCTATACCCGTATTACCTGCAGCTACAATTAATCCGTAGTTAGCAGTAGTTGCCCCAGAGGCACTAAAGTATCCTGCGATGTTTGTTCCACTTGTTGCATTTGTATTTGTTACTGTTGAATATATTCCATATGCGGTATGTGCTAAGTTTGTATTTGCTCCACTCCTAGATACATTTAATACCTTTGATGTACCACTTGCACTACCCGCTGTAGATGTTGATGAAAGATTCGCTACTGTACCTGTTGATATGGAATTACCTGTAACATTTAAACCTATACCTGTAGCTGTAGCTGTTACTACATTCACTAAATTACCTGTATGGGCTGCACTACCATTTACATATACTAATCCATTAGTTAACACTCCTGTAGTTGATGAGGTTACCTTTAGTCCACTACCTGTCCCATTGATTGTATTTGCTACAATCCCTAGTAATGATCCACTACCTGTTGTTAATGATCCTGAGAGATCTACCATATTACCTGTTAATCCTGTTGTTGCTGTACTACTTACCTTCAATCCACTACCTGAGGTTAGAGAGTTTGCTACAATATTTACAACATTTGTTGTTGTTGCACTACTTGTTAAATCTGCATCTACTCCATATATGAAATTCCATCTATATGTACTTGTTCCTAAAGTTGCTGTTCCATTAGGTCTTACATTGTCTCCAGATGTAGTTGGATACAAACCAGTTGCATCTTTTGACCAATATACTGTTGGGATATCACCTGTTAATGCATACCTACCATCTAAGTCATATGTTAAATCTGCTAAGATTCCTGTTCTACCTAATGTTAATATTCCATCTGATGTATTAAATGAGAGAGAATCTACATAGTTATCTGTATCTGCTACTATATCTGAAAGATATGCTAATGTATTTCTAGTAGGAGTAGTGTTAGTCATATATAGCCTACTACCATCCCACTCCATTGCTCCTGATTCTGCAGTACCTAAATTCACTCCTGTTGTAAATTTAAGAGGGGCTGTTCCTGCTGTTGATGTCCCTGCTTTAAGATGAAGATATGCTGTTGGAGAAGTAACTCCTATTCCTACACTACCAGAAGCACTAATTACACCAAGTGTTGTATTTGAACTATTAACCCATTGGAGCAAATCTCCTGTCTGAGATGCAATCGTTTTCAATATTAGATTAACATGATCAACTTCACTTGGAGATATTTTAACCTTATAAGGATCATTGAATGCCGCTGTCCCCCCAAAGAAAGCTTGAGCATACCTCCCAGATCCACCAGAACTGTCAGTAGAAGTAAATATAGTAGGAGCATTACCTGATGCTCTCCAGGTATTCGTAATTAAACTAGAGGCACTTAAACCACCACTAACATTAATATTTTCGACGTTGTATATAGACAAATTACTTCCATTTCCCTCAAAGGTGATATTTTGACTACTACCACTCCTCCCAATAACAAGTTTCCCATTGATACCAGAGCCAATTCCGATGTCCATTCTTGTAGAAAAATCACCATATGTACCATATACATTGTTCCACCTAGTACCACTTGCTCCTATATCTGCTGTACCATTAGGATATACACTATCTCCTGATGTTGTTGGATACAATGAAGAACCACTTCTTGTCCAGTATGTTGCTCCTGCTGGTATATCTGAAAGATATGCTAATGTATTTCTAGTAGGAGTAGTGTTAGTCATATATAGCCTACTACCATCCCACTCCATTGCTCCTGATTCTGCAGTACCTAAATTCACTCCTGTTGTAAATTTAAGAGGGGCTGTTCCTGCTGTTGATGTCCCTGCTTTAAGATGAAGATATGCTGTTGGAGAGGTTAGCCCTATTCCTACATTTCCTCCTGCAAGTATTCTAATCCTCTCAACATTATTTGTTCCAAAGACCATATCGGTATTTGAATAGTTACCGATAACAAACAGTGAACTATTCTGAGAAATCATTGCAGTCGCATCAGTCATGGAATTCCCAAAAATCGTTTCTGAATATGATGATCCATGTGCTCTTAAATCAAATTTGGCACCACCTGCACCTGATGTCATCTGAACCTCCTGAATAGACCTCCCAGTAGCAACATTACTCTCAAAAGTAACCTGCTGGATTGTTGCAGTAGGTTCATAAACATGCAATTTTGATGAAGGTGCAGCTATACCCACTCCAACCTTCCCACTCCCATCTATTACAAATGGGGTTGTATCTCCTGATTCATCATTTACTCTAAATGCTAAATTACCTGTACCTGTTGCATAGTGATTAATTAAAAAAGTTGTATTCGTATTCAAAGTACCTGTGTTGTTTAGTACTA
>CAZZPP010000006.1:42167-58264 GCA_964655705.1 uncultured Candidatus Saccharibacteria bacterium
TGATTAATTAAAAAAGTTGTATTCGTATTCAAAGTACCTGTGTTGTTTAGTACTAGTAAATTACCTGTATTAGCAGCATTACTACCAGTAAGTGATACACCAAGTAAAGAACCTGTTAAACCAGTAGCAGCTGAAGAAATCTTAAATGCACTACCAGAAGTAAAAGTATCAAACTGCATATCAGTAGAATATGCGCCATGAACAATCACTGTATTACCATCTGGGTCTAAAATATCATCCCAAGCAGTAGATCCTGTAGCTACACTCTGCCAAGAAAGAACACCACTAGCATTTGTTGTAAGAACCTGTCCAGAAGTAGTACCATCACCTGTAGGTAATGTATATGTTACATCTGCTACCTGATCTCCACCTTGAAAATATGTGTAATATGTTGGTGTTGAACCCGTCTCCCTTATCCCAAAAGGAGAATTGGCTCTAACACTACCCGTACCATTAGGAGAGAAAATAATGTTTCCATTAAGTCCACCTGTTGAAATAGTTAAATCACCAGAGGCATTCGTAATGGTTGAACTAGCTCCTGCAACCTCAAGTTTAGCACTAGGAGTCGCAGTACCAATACCAACATTACCTCCACTTAAAATGGTAAATAGCCTGTTAGTATTACTTGCATCATCAATCTCAAAATAGCTACCACTACTACCATCCATATCAAAGAAGAATGTACTATCTGCAATAGTACTACCCCCAAACAAAAGATCATCTGTTGTTGAAGTTAAATGGGTATATGTTCCTGCATCTGTCCATAGACTTTGTAAAGGAACCCAAGCACTCCCATTGTATCCTTTAAATTGAGAATCAGTTGTATTGTAATAGATCATTCCTGTTTCAGGATTGGATTGTGAGGTAGAACTAAGAGATGTGCTTAATTTAAATGCATCGTGTGCACCCTCAGCATATTTAGAAAAGATTGAATACGGGCTAGCCTCTAGAGGCATTCTGTTGAAGGTTTCCGTCAGATTTACGCCATCAGGAGCAAATTTAAGTTCTACGTACATATCGTTGTACTCAGAGATTACCTCCATTGGAGTATTACAAGTACCATCTCTACATTGAGCTGTTGTTGTCATTGAACCACTGCCCAAAGATAGTTCAAAAACACCATCGTACTGCCCAATTTCTACATTAGAAAAGGTCTCAGTTAAAAGTAATGTACCACCAGTGGAAGCAGTATAGTAAGCTACCTGAAAATCACATGTGTCATTACCTGATCCATCAATAACGCATGCTGGAGTACCTGGGATAACATTTAGACCCTCATGGCCTGTATCATTTCTTACTATCTTACCTTGGAAATTAATATTTTCGGATGTTAATGCATATACATTACTCTCAAAATATATTGCAAAAACAAAGGATACTATCAGCAAAACGAACAAATTTTTTGCTACATTTGGGCAGTTAAATTTTTTCATATATCCCAGTTTGTATTTTGTTCAGTATTAACAAGCTTTTTAGGCATACGTTAACTGTGATATAATAATAGTAGAAATGTATACACTTGTCAAAGGCAATTTGACTATATTTACCCCTTACAAAATGATACTTACTATCCTCTGAGGAATATATATGAATTTCTTAATAGGAGATTTAGATAAGAGATGTCCTAGAGTATCTGAGTTTAGGACTTTTTCTTTAATACTCTCTTCGCTATCTTGTTTAGATATCAATACTTTACCTCTCACTTTACCATTTATTTGTACAGGAATTTCAATTTCATCCTCTTGTAGCAACCCTTTCTCAATCTCGGGCCACTTTTGGGTATGTATTGAATACTCTTTCCCCATAGTACAACACCATATTTCTTCAGCTAAATGAGGTAAAAGAGGTGCTGTAATCAATACAATTTTCTCTAGGTCTTTGATATCAAAAGACTCTTTAGAAAAAGAGTTGTAAAACTCCATCAATCCAGCAATAGCGGTATTGAATTTAAAACTTAAAATACTATTCTCAATTCTGTCTACTAATCTTTCTACTCCAACCTTCACATTCATATCACTTTTCTCTACCCTATTTTGGTATGCAATATTTAAAAATAGATAGTATTTACCTACAAAACGTTTAACTCCCTGTATCGTCCTAGTACTCCAAGCTACATTACCATCATAGGGGCCCATAAACATGAGATATGCCCTAGTAACATCAACACCATACTTTTCTACAAGCTCATCTGGACCAATAACATTACCTAGGGATTTTGACATCTTACCTCCACCCTCACCTAAAACTACTCCATGTATAGTTCTAGCTTTGTAAGGTTCGATATCTCTGACTAAACCAAGGTCATACAATACCTTGTGCCAGAACCTTGAGTACAAAAGATGTAAAGTAATGTGCTCCTGTCCCCCTTCATAATGGTCAACAGGCATCCAGTAATCACTCAATTGGCGAGAAACAAATACTTTGTCATTTTTAGGATCACAATATCTCAAATAGTACCAACTAGAGCCAGCCCAGTTAGGCATTGTATCAGTTTCTCTTTTAGCAGGACCTCCACATTTCGGACAAGTAGTATTTACCCACTCCTCAATGTTCGCCAAAGGGGATTCTCCAGTATCAGTCGGCTCATAGCTATCTACCTTTGGGAGTTTCACAGGCAGTTCGTCCTCTGGTACGGGAATAACCCCACATTTAGAACAATGAACAATTGGAATTGGTTCACCCCAGTAATGCTGCCTAGAAAAAATCCAATCATGAAGGTGATACCTAGTTACAACATCTCCTACTCCCTCTTTTTTAACAAAATCACCAACTCTCACTCGGGCTTCCTGGCTGCTAATACCATTCAAAAACCCTGAGTTGAAAACCATACCCTCGTCTGTATAGACTTTTTCTAAAGCATCAATCTCAGATCTATCTCCATTTGAACCCTCAATAACCCTAATAACTGGAAGTCCATATTTCTGAGCAAATTGAAAATCCCTTTCATCATGAGCAGGAACTCCAACTACCACACCCGTACCAACTGTTGTTAATACAAAGTCTGCTACCCATATTGGCAGTCTTTCTTTGGTAATGCTATTTATGCAGTAAAGGCCAGTAAAGACACCACTCTTCTCAGAATCTCCATACTCTCTCTCTTCGACACTCTTAGACTTACTTTCCTCTATATATCTCTCTATTTCTTTAATACTCTCTTTCGGCATAATCTTTTTTAACCTATCCAAGACCTCATTCTCGGGAGCAACTACTACAAATGTAGATCCAAACTGAGTATCTGGCCTTGTTGTAGATATGGTTAATACCTCTTCACTGTTTTCGACCTTATACTTAATGTCATACCATACTTTTCTATCTATCCAGTTCCTCTGCAAAGCTTTAACAGAGTCCTGATACTCAACTTGATCCAAATCATCATCCAGTCTGTCAGCATACTCTGTAATTTTGAGTACCCATTGGTTAAGATTTTTCTTTTCCACAGGGGTACCACACCTCTCATGTACTGAGTTATTTACTTCCTCATTTGCACAACCAGTCTTACATTTCGGACACCAGTTTATTGGTAATTCGGACTTATATGCAAGCCCCCTCTCGTATAGTTTAAGGAAAATCCATTGAGTCCATTTGTAATATGAGGGATTAGAAGTATCAACCTCCCTACTCCAATCAAATGAAAGACCTAATCTCTTAAGTTGTCTTTTAAAATTAGAGATATTCTCTTTAGATATCTCTTGAGGAGGTCTTTTTACTTTAATAGCGTAGTTTTCAGTTGGTAACCCAAATGCATCCCACCCTATTGGATACATCACATTAAAATCCTTCATTCTCTTTAGCCTAGCAACAGCATCCATCATTGAGTAATTTCTAGTATGTCCAATATGCATACCAGGTCCAGAAGGATATGGGAATTCAACTAAAAGATAGTACTTAGGCTTACTTTCATCTAAATCTATAGCCTTATATATCTCTCCCTCAAACCACTTATCCTGCCATTTCTTCTCAAATTCTTTAGGGTTATACTCTTTTTGCATATGTAATTATACATAAATATATGTCACTATTCTACTTTAAATACAATCCTTTGAAAAGACCTAAATAGCAACGTTTTACATAGATGTGAAAAATCTCAACAAAGGTTTAAAATTATTAAACACTGAGTTCTTTACTCTGCCGGATTTAAAATAGTACCCATAAAGATAATCTCGTCTAAATCAGTATCATTTATAGTAAAGAAGAAAGGTCTATCTACTATCATTTCAAACCTCTCTGGAGGCTCCGTAGGCATAGATATACTAGCCAACATTTTTATAATTGTTACAGCTGCCGCCTCAGTTCCTCTTTCACTTACATCAATATATGTTTTATGTATTACATCACCAATGAAGGCACTTTCATATATACCCTTAAAATTTGCATCTCCAATATCAAAGGCTTTAACAATACCTAAATTTTTTAAGATATCAACTAACGATTTCTCGTACCTTGTAGTAAACTTTGGTAATTCCAAAGACCCCTCCATCCAAGAGAAATCCTGATCCCACTGTTTCAACTCCTCCAAAGTCAGTCCATTCACAAAATCGTTTATATCAATTCCCTCCTTTGGTAAATATACTCTCATAACATACCTCCCATACTCGCCATATGGAAGTTCGACTGACTGAAACTCTTCATTCTCTTGATACTTAAAATCCGAATCCATAGACATTAAATCCGTTTTAATTTTTGTACCATCTAATAAGGTAAAATCTTTTTCTTCAGTTAACTCTTCGTTGAACTGCTTTGTCCAATCGGCATTAAAATAAATTGCATTAATTAGGAACATGATATCTTGTGGATTAATCTTATCCAATATGGAATCAATTTTCCCATTAGTCTTCTCTTTTACCCAATTATTAATAATTTCAACTGACTTCGGTTCTTCAAAATCTAGACTCTCTGCTTGAGCGCAATAGTACTCCTCTAACAGATTAAGAAAATCTGATTGGAATGAATAACCTTCCCTACTCCAAACAGAATTCGCTATATTTAATGTGATATCATCCTGCTCTAGAATATTCTCTAAGAGATCCTTATAATATGCTTTTGAATTCTCATCTAAACTTAATACACCCCTTAACTCATCAAGCGTATCCTCCCTAGCTCCTTCTGTAACCATTGCCATTGCCATCTTGATACTCAATGGAGATATGACAGTATTTGAAACATCATCACTAAGAGATGCCAAATAACTCTCTTTAAAGATGTCTACCTCAAATTCTCCACTATGCATCATTTCATAATTCTGAGTATTGTTAGGTACATCAGGAATCTCATTGCCACCTCTATTTCCTTTTTGCTCCTTAATCATTAAATATCCCAATACTCCACTAAGAACAGAAAGAACCATACAGATTATTGAAAGAACTATAATCAACCTTTTTGAATTCTTCATATACTTAAAATATTAATTTATCCTACTTCTAATTTAGAATCTTTTAAGAAATATTGCAATAAAGGGGAGAGATAAGGGCATGTGGACCTGAGGGGATTTGAACCCCTGACCCCATCGCTGCCAGCGATGTGCTCTAGCCAACTGAGCTACAGGCCCTAAATTTGGACTCAGCCGGAATCGAACCGGCGACCTTCGCAATGCGAATGCGACGTTCTAAGCCAACTGAACTATGAGCCCTAACTGAATGAATTATACCCCAAAACTACCAGGTAGTGTACAACTTAGGATTAATCTGAGTACCATACGCAGTACCCCTTCTTAACTCAAAGTGTAAGTGAGGACCAGTTGACCTACCAGTGGAACCAAGTTGGCCTATAGATTGACCCTTGGTAACACTCTGGCCAGTTCTTACATAAATATTTTTCAAATGAGCATACCAAGTACTATACCCATTACCATGATCAACCTGTATAGACCAAGCATAACCACTACCACCGTAAGTTGAACCAAGTGGAGGACAGTAACCTGCACAACCAGCAAATATTACCTGACCATCAGCAGCAGCTAATATATTTGGTAAATTCCTATCAGCAATATCAATACCCCTGTGCAAAGTACCACGAAAGTATTGAGAAATCTTTGCAGAACCACCAGCTACTGGCCAACCTAAAAATTTCCCAACGGAAGGATCTACATATGTACTACCAGAAGAACCAGTAGGATTAGTTGAACCTGAAATATATGTTTTTGGTGTACTAGCATAAATTGGCTTAGGTGCTTCAGGCATCCTACCATCAGGAATAAATAGTTCCTGACCTACAACAAGAGTAAAAGGATAATCAAGCCAGTTAAAGTCAACAATTGCCTGCTCATTACCAGCATACTTTTTAGACAAAGAAGCTAAGGTATCACCCTTCTTTACTGTAATCAACACCCCATCAGAAAGAGGAACCTCTAACTCTTGACCCGGCTTAACTAAGTCTGATGTAAGGTTATTCGCCCACTTGATTGTTTGAACAGAAATCTCATATTTAGAAGCAATACTACTCAAAGTATCCCCATTCATTACTATATATATCTCTGTACCTCTCTCCTCCCTATCTTTAGGAATAGAGGTGTTTAATGTAGCATTCATTGCCAATACATCTGTCTCTGCAACTGAGATATAGTCAAGATCCTCCTCATTCGCATTTATAATAGTGGGCGTCCTATAGATATATGAGATAGTAAATATCACTGCTATGATAACTACTGCAATCTGAATAACATACTTAAGAAAAGCTCCTCTACCCCAGAACATCTTCTTAACAATCTTGTTTTTAAAGTTATCAAAACCACTAAAGAATATCTCAAAAAGAACAGATATTAATATCCAAATAACTCTTAACCTAGAAAAAGCATACTCCCCAAAATCAATGAAAAAAGCCAAGACCCCCTTTCTAGGATTAAACTTTCTTACCAGAAATCTAAACCACTTACGTATGATACTTAAATCTTGTTCATCAGAAATATCACTATCCAGAAGAATATACTTCTCGTTCTCATTTGACTCTAAGGAATCTATTGAAAGATCTCTAAAACTAAGTCCTGATATTTTTTGCTTACGTTCTTTTAAATCCATATCCAAGAATATTTAAACAATTATACCAGAATTAAGCCTCGTGAAGAGTTGCAAGAAACTCATCATTTGATTTTGTCTTTTTTAGTTGACTTACAAGTACCTCAGTAGGATTCTCATTCTGATCTAAAATCTCTAACATTCTCCTTATTCTCCAAGATTGATTTAATACATCTTTGCTAAGTAAAATCTCTTCATTTCTAGTTCCTGACTTAGTTACATCAATGGAGGGGTATATTCTCCTGTTTGCTAAAGTCCTGTCTAAATGTAGTTCCATATTACCTGTACCCTTAAACTCCTCATATACAAGATCATCCATCCTACTACCTGTTTCTACCAGAGCTGTAGCAATAATAGTAAGACTACCTCCCTCTTCAAAATTTCTAGCAGCACCAAAAAACCTCTTAGGAGGATACAGTGCAACAGGATCAAAACCACCAGAAAGAGTCTTACCAGAGGTTGGCATTGTAATATTGTATGCACGAGCAAGTCTAGTAATACTATCCATTAATATGATGACATCCTCTCCCCACTCAACCATACACATTGCTTTCTGAAGCGCCATTTCTGCAACTCTACAGTTATGTTCAGGTAATTCATCAAAGTTAGAAGCATATACCTCTCCTTTTACAAATCTCTTCATATCTGTAACCTCTTCAGGTCTCTCACCAACCAACACTACTATTAACTTAGCTTTAGGATTGTTAGCAGCAATACCATCTGCAATATCTTTAAGTAACCAAGTCTTACCAGCCTTAGGAGGAGATACTACCATAGATCTTTGACCAAACCCAATTGGTGAAAGTAAGTCAATTATCCTCGTAGATATAACATCTGGAGTAGTCTCTAACTTAATCTGTTTGTTTGGAAATATTGGTGTCATTTGCCTGAATTGAGGCCTATTCGCAGCCTCTAGCGCAGGCTTACCATATACAGTATCTACTCTAAGTAGACTTAAATACTTCTCTTTCTCTTTAGGTAATCTAGCAGGACCAGATACAACATCTCCTGTCCTTAAACTAAACTTCTTAATCTGAGAACCAGAGATATATACATCATTATCTCCAGGAAGTAACCCATCCGTTCGAAGGACACCATGCGAACCATCCTTTTGTACTTCTAATATTCCATCTACAAAAACAAAGCCTTCATCTGCTGTAGATTTCTTTAAAATTTCAATAATTAATTCTCTTTTCTGTAACTCCATGAAGTCATCCATACCTATCTTTTTTGCTTCAGCACGAAGCATAGCTAGAGTCATTTCTTCATACTCTTTAATACTCTTTGTTCTATTTACCATAAATATAAAAACTGGGAAATTAATAATAAACTAGGGCAATAAACCCTATGACTCTTAAAGTATATTTAAACATTTAAAATAAGTCAACAGGTCTTAGAAAAAAAAGAGGGATCGGTACTGCCCCAACCGACCCCGGTCTCATCCATTAACATTAAGTTTATGGATAAAATCGAAGAGCACCTAGGTGCTTCCCCTCCTCATACATATTCTATCACAAAATCTTAACCTTTTCCTTTTGCCCAGATGTGTTTGTGGCACCCCAGACAAAGGGAGAAAGTTAAGATATGCACATAGAATGTTAAATGAACTACATATTATAACCCTAATAGATTATATATGTCAACCCCATAACATATATTCACAATTTTGTAGATACCCTAAAATAAGGCAGTCTCAAACATTCCACAAGTGGACTCCCCTGGAGTGTTACGAATCGGCCTAGCGAATTGATATGTTACGTAAAATGTAGATAACTATTGCAGCATGTTACAACTTCTTAATATCTTTTACTACAAAAGTCTTAATCTTGCTACTCCTCTTTCTATTTGAATCACCAATATATACACCCTTATACCCTACCCTTGAAGCCTCTTCTAATACTGAATCTAATCCCCATGTACCCCTAACCTCACCAGTTAAACCTACCTCACCAAAGTATATATAGTCCCTATCTAAAACCTCATCTTTAACAGCAGACTTGATAGCAGCACAAACTGCTAAATCTACAGCAGGATCAGAAACTGTAATACCACCAACAATATTAACAAAAACATCTTTGTCACCTAGAAATACACCTGCCCTTCTAGAAAGTACAGCACATAACATATCCAATCTAGGTTTTTTAATCCCATTAGCAACCCTTCTAAGAGGACCTACTTCAGAACCCCTCTCAACGACTAGAGCCTGTACCTCTACAAAGACAACCCTTGAACCCTGAACTATGGAGCCTATTGCGCTTCCCGAAGCTGCAGATTTAGAATCTAAAAATACCAAGGATGGATTACCTACTTCATCTAAACCCATTGCTGTCATCTCAAATACACCTATTTCATTTGTGGAACCAAACCTGTTTTTCATACCCCTTACTATCCTGTACTGATTAAATTCCCCCCCCTCTATGTACAAAACACAATCTACAATATGCTCTAAAATTTTGGGACCAGCAATATCCCCTACCTTGTTCATCTGTCCTACTAAAATTGAGGGGGTTCCAGTGACCTTAGAGAGCCTTGTTAGTAAAGACCCAGATGCTCTAACCTGACTAATACTCCCAGGATATCCTCTTGAACTTAAAGATGTAACACTTTGTACAGAATCAACAATAACTAAACCGAATTGTTCTTCAGAAACAAGATTAAAAATATTCTCAACTACAACATCATTAGTGACAAAGATATTTGAAACTTTACCAACCTTTTTTGACAACCTGTCCAATCTTGAAAGCAACTGAGAAGGAGACTCCTCACCACATACATACAGTATCTTTTTTTTCGAAGACAACTTTAATGCAACCTGTAAAAGCAAAGTAGATTTCCCAACACCTGGCTCGCCACTCATTAATACTACCTCTCCATCTATTAGCCCACCACCAAGCACCCTATCTAATTCAACAAAGCCTGTACTCAGGCGATTCCCCTTGTTATTTTTACTATCGGCACTCTCTCTATATTCTGTAATAGCCCTATAGGGGGATTTTTTGCTACTTGTTTTAGAATCACCATTACTCTGTACAACCTCCTCTTCCAACTCTTCTAAGCTACCCCACTCCCCACAATTACTACATCTACCAGACCATTTTAGGAATTCGTTCCCACAAGCACTACAAACATATTTCATTTTTTTATTACTTAGTTTAATATAGTGACCTTACCATTGATAATATCTAATTGTATCTCTCCACTCTTACCATCCTTAAGCAAATAGTCCGCAACAGTACTCTCAACCAAATCTTGTAAAACCCTCCTTAAAGGCCTAGCACCATACTCCTCACTAAAACCCTCCTTAACAATATGATTGATTAATGCTTTAGAAAGAGATATCTTTGCTCTCTGTTGCCCTAACCTCACATTAAGTTCTTCTAAAAGAATCTCTACTATCTTCCTAGCATCTCTAGTATTAAGTGCCCTAAATATCACAATATCATCCAACCTATTTAACAATTCAGGCCTTAATGTTCTCTGAAGTTCAAGCATCAGTTCAGACTTCATTGAACTATATGCCTGTTGAGCACCGTTATGCTTACTAGAAGAAGAAAACCCAAGCACTTTATCCCTACTAATCTCTTCCGCGCCGATATTTGAAGTAAGTATTACTATGGTATTTTTAAAATTTACTCTCCTACCCCTGCCATCAGTTAAATGACCATACTCTAGAATCTGTAGAAGGATATTTAATACATCGGGATGAGCCTTTTCAATCTCATCAAAAAGTATCACACAATGTGGATTCCTTCTAACCTTTTCTGTTAACCAACCACCCTCCTGATAACCAACATAACCTGGAGGAGAACCAATTAACTTTGAAACACTATGCATCTCCATCATCTCACTCATATCTATCTGTACTAATCTATCCTCATCACCAAACAACTCTCTAGCCAATACTTTTGCTAACTGCGTCTTACCTACACCAGTAGGACCTAGAAAAAGGAAAGACGCCCATGGTCTACTTACATCAGAAATACCTGTTCTAGCTCTCTTAATTGCAGAAACCACTCCCTGTACAGCATCTTTCTGACCTATGACTAATCTGTTGATTCTAGAATCTAATTTAAGAAGTGCACTCTTTTCTTTACTCCCTAAAGTATTTAGTGGAATACCTGTCCAATTTGAAACAACCAATCTAATATCCTCAACATTAACCTCTCTACTTTTCTCCTTCTTACTCTCGTCTCTTTGCTCTTCTAATTTCTTAATTCTTCTTTCAAGAGATTCTTCACTCTTTTTGTATTTTTGAGCCATCTCCATTCTACCCTGAAGAATATATTCCTTCTTAGCATTCTGAATACCTCTTAATTTAGAAGAAAGAGAAGAAATACTCTCATACTCACCCTCTACAGAAAGCCTCTTTGCTGCACTAGCCTCATCTAACAAATCTATTGCCTTATCCGGCAGATACCTATCACTAATATACCTATCAGAAAGAGTAACCGCTAACTCTACTGCCTCATTATTAATATTGATATTATGATGGGCCTCAAATAGGGGTTTCAAATTCTTAAGTATCTGTATACTCTCCTGTATACTAGGCTCTTTCAGAAATATTGGCTGAAATCTTCTAGCCAATGCATTATCATTTTCAAAATATGCAGAATATTCATCAGTAGTAGTGGCACCAATACACCTAAAATCATCTCTTAGCAAAGCAGGTTTAAGAATCGCAGCAATCTCTGAAGCACCTCCAGGCACACCGGAAGTTAAGATATTATGTATCTCATCTATGAAAAGAATGATATTGTTAGATTCAACAACCTCATTTACAATCCCCAAAACCTTCTCTTCGACATCTCCCCTCATTCTACTACCAGCCATAATACTAGCTACATCCAAAGATACTATCCTCATATCTCTCAAAGATGGAGGAACTCTACCATCAGCAATCTTTTGTGCTAACCCCTCTATTAATACAGTCTTGCCTACACCTGCATCCCCAACAACGATTGGATTGTTCTTCTTTCTCCTACTAAGTATCTTTACAATATTGGCTAACTCGTCCTCTCTACCAACAAGCGGATCTAACTTCCCTACTTTCGCTAAATCTACCAAATCTCTCCCAATTGACTCTAATAGCCCACCCTGTTCAGGACCCATATTTGAAACCTTCGGCTTAGAGAGGATGCCTAAAGGATATGTAGCATACTCAAAAAGGTATTTCTGAAATCTCCTCTGACTCAATCCTATACCTACTAAATCAATAATGAAGAGGTCCTTAGACTCTAAAAGACTAAGCATAATGTGCTCAGTACCGACATATACATGAGAGAACTTATGTGACCAATCATATGCTCTTCTTAATACTTCCTTAGTCTTACTTGAAAGCTTTATCTCCATTGGAGAGTCAGTACTCGCTGTAATATCTACCCCCATGTTATCTAAAACCCTTCCAACAATATCCTTAACAACTATTCCCATACTATTTACAATCTTTGTAGCTAAGGCATTCTCATTAAGTAAAATCCCAACTAGAAGATGCTCAGGCTCAATATATTCACTCTTTAAATGATCGGCAATTAGGGACGATGTACGTAAAGATATCCGTGTATTTTTAGATATCCTCTTAAAAGTATCTCTCTTAATATTTCTCTTCATACCTAATTATACCAAAAAAGAGGGCTAAAAAACCCTCTTTTTAATTACATTTCACAATATATTATTTAATCTCTAGGTCAATAGCCGCATCTATTGCCTCTGCTAACTCCTCTTTATTCAATTTGGGAGTAGGAACATTAGATGAAGCTTTAAGACTTAAACCAAGATGTCTCTCTGTAGAAGAAATTGAAAGAATCTTAACCTTAACCTCTTGTCCAACCTTAACAATATCCTCAGGATTTTTAACTAACTTATCAGAAAGTTCAGAGATATGGATTAAACCATTTAATCCTTCTCCAATTCTTACAAAAGCACCATATGGAACAACTTTCTGTACAACACCATCAACAACATCCCCTATCTTGAATTGAGAAATAGCTTGGGACCATGGATCCTGCTGTAACCTCTTAACACTATATGCGACCCTCTTTCCTCCATCTGACAAACCAATAACGACGACCTTAACTAAATCCCCTACAGAATATATTGCACCAATATCTTCTACCTTGTCCCAAGAAAGTTCAGAAAGATGTACTAACCCTTCCAACCCTTGAGCATTAACAAATATTCCAAAAGGAGTAATACCACTTACTGTACCCTGTAATACATCCCCCTCTTTGACTTTCTTCAAAGTCTGAGCCCTCTTTTCTAAGTCTCTTGCCTGCGTAACCATCTTCTCGGAAAGAATTATTCTGTTCTTCTCCCTATCCAATTCGATTATTCTGGTTCTAATACCCTCACCAATTAAAGAGTTTAACCTCTTTTGTACCTTAGAGGAGATATCTTTACCAACCTGTCTTACTCCATTAGCATAGACTCTAGTAGCATCCAGTTGAGAAGTTGGTATAAAGCCACGAATACCTTTCCCAATCTCAACAATCAAACCACCATTATTGGATTCAACAACAACTGCCTCAACTACCTCATTATTCTTTTTAGCATTTTCTAAACTTAACCAAGCACTTGCCTGTTGAGTTCTTCTAATTGAAAGAACAAGTTGCCCTTTATCATCCTCAGGCTTAACAACATATACCAAGATTTTGTCACCAACTTTAAGTTGGGTCCAATCCATAGTATCTGATTTAAGCTCTCTACCAGCAATTATTCCCTCAGATTTAAATCCAACATCAACGATAACTACACCGTTGTTAATATCAACAATCTCTCCCTCAACTATTTCACCTTTTGAGAGTTGTTTAATCTTATGTGTACTATCCGCAAGGAAACTATCTAACTCTGAGTACATTGATTTGTCATTAATCTTTGTATCAGTATCTTTTGTATTTACCATATATATATCCCTATGGCGATGTATGAATTAGCAGTATTACATACATACACTAATATAAATTACTGCAGTAGGGATTATATCAGAAAATTCCCACATTGCGAAGCCTTCTTCCCCCACCTCCTACTAGTTTTACATCATTAATATGGGAAAGAAATATAAAGTTAAAAATATCTATTCAAAAGGAAGTAAATCTTTCCCAAAATCATATCTACCATACAATACAAAATATCTATTTATCTTATACCAATCATTCTGATCGTACAGTTTCTCTAAATCCTTAGAAATCTTGTTAGGATCAGTGTTTCTGGTAAGCCCATATTTAATTGCAGTCTTTTTTACATGGGTATCAACAGCAATCCCCTGGTTAGATTGGTACAAATCATTTAGAAATACATTCGCTGTTTTGTATCCAACACCCGGAAGCTCTAGAAGGGTCTCTAAGGCTAATGGAATTTCCCCATTATACTTCCGAGTTACAATCCGAGACATCTCCTTAATATGTCTTGCCTTGGTATGAAAGTAGTTAATTGAAGAAATATATCTCTCTATATCTTCGGTTTGTGCTAAAGACATCATATACCCGTCGGGGTATACGCTGAACAGCTTTTCTGTGGCTTTATTTACCTGTTTGTCAGTAGTCTGGGCAGAAAGCATAATGCAAACTAAAAATTGGAAGGGGGTACTCCAATTCTTCAATTCAGTTTGTGCATCAGGATACATCTCTTCCAATTTTGACAGTAACTTGTATGCAACCTCCCTCTTTCTCACCTATTCCAATGACTCTGAAAATTTAGATAGAAAAGATTTCCCATATCTATTCTCAATAATATCAAATATCTCAGGTAAATTATGCACAATCTCCTTTATCTTCCCTACTGTTTCTCCATCTCCCCAATATACACGCTCTGTGGTGCTCGCTAAGGCATGCGAAATGCTCTCAGACACCCTATACACCTCTTTCTTGTCATTAAGCGTAATGGCATTCATCCAAGAGTCTTTCAATCCTGAATCTACTAATGAACCCTGGTAAAGAAATCTCTGTACCTCATCTATGCCCAAATACACAGAACTACCTCTCGATTTTCTCTCTTTCTGGGATAGAACACCTCTTTTAAAAGCGAAATTCAAACACTCATCCCTAATCTCATCTCGGCTTCTCCAACCATTCTGATCCTTAGTTACAATATTTTTCCAACCATCCCCTATTTCTCTCTCAAAGATATCATAGATATTATTGCTAATATCTTGAACCTCTTTCCTCTCATGTAAATCATCCCCCTTCTTTCCTCGACTCCCTTTCCATACTATCCCCTTATGTCTTAAACATATTACACAGTTATCAATATCAAGGACTTCTCTAAAGTACGAGTCATATTGAAGTGCATCTTTAACAAATTGCTTTTTAGAAATGTCATTATGTGTATTAGCAAAAAGGTGGTAAGCAATTGTTAATGCATTACTAAAAGGCCCCCTATCAAAAACATATATATCAAATTTCTCATTCAATTTAATACAATTAAGTATCTCTAACCTATTTAAAGCAAACAAAGCCATCTTAATTTGAATATCCCTATCCTTTTCTAAAAAGAAACAGGAAGGAAACCCATTTACCAAGATATCACGGATAATGTAACCAAAAGGAGATGAATAATAGGGGAAAGAAATGACAGAGGTTGAATAGCCTAAAGAGGAAATATGACTAGAAAAATTAACAACAGCATCCCCCTTTCCTACCTGATCAGGACCCTCAAAATCCAAAGATTTGTATATATTACTGGCCATCATCAGTACCCTATAATTAATTGCGACTAAATAGTATACCATATGTACTAGAATGTAAAAAAGAAAAAGAAATATAGGATAGAGAACAAATATCGTACAAGGTTATTGAACATGTGATATCCTTTATTTACAAACTAATCCGAGGTGTTGAGCAAATTATTACTATCCGCAAAGTTCGTAAAATCTTGGGCAGAAGAAACAGAGAAGTAAAAAATATGACAAAATGTTACGTATCCCATGTAATTGCTAAAACCCCTCTTCCTAGAATATTATTAGGTAACGTTTACTAACTTCCGATATCAACCCAAATATCCCATAAAATGAAAAACCCCACTCTATTATGAGTGGGGAATCAAATTCAAAAATCCTGGCAATGACCTATCTTCCCAGAACCAAAGGTTCAAGTATTT
>CAZZPP010000007.1:0-34782 GCA_964655705.1 uncultured Candidatus Saccharibacteria bacterium
TTCATAATTTGAAATATATGGATTCTAAACAGTACTATTTAAAAACTAAAAGACCATCATGGGCTCCTCCTTCATGGTTATTTGGTCCTGTATGGTCTGTACTGTATTTATTAATATTTATATCTTTTGGTTTTGTATTTTTTAAAGTATTTAAAGGTGATATCTCTTTTATTATTGTACTCCCCTTTATACTAAACATTATGTTTAATATATTATTCTCTCCTATACAGTGGGGATTAAGGAGTAATCTATTGGCTAGTATAGATATATTATTTATGTTAATAACATTGATATGGGCAATGTTTAGTATATATACATATTATCAATGGATATCGTATATACAGATTCCATATCTATTATGGATATCTTTTGCATATATATTACAATCTACTATTACTGTATTGAATTGGGAGGGAATTAAATAGAATTGCAAATTGCCATATGACTTCACTTATTAATCAAAATACAAAGTTATTAAAATAACCCCCTCCATATCCTTAAACTGTGACAAATAATGATATATATTATGTACATATATGGAAGATATAGTTAATAGATATATTAAAGATAAAAGTAAGAAAGATTTTGAAAAAATATATCAAAATACCTTTGATGACCTATATAGATTTGTTCTCTCTAAAACAAACAATATAGAGGTAACACAAGAAATAGTAAGTGATACATATTACACACTACTAGAAATAATAGATAAATATGACTCCTCTAGATCTAAATTTACAACCTTTCTATTTGGTATAGCTCTTAACAAACTAAGACAAAGATGGAGTAAAGAGAAAGCTATTAAGACATTCTCTTTAAATGAAGATATTGAGATAGAGGAAATAGATAATACAGATAGCAATAAAAGAAAGAAATTAATATCTCAAATATGGGAATATATACCTACCCTATCTGATAAATACAGGAATGTAATATTAAAAAGATTTATAGAATCTAAAAGTATAAATGAAGTATCTAAAGAACTAAACATATCAATTTCTAATGTAACTACAATACAAAATAGAGCTATTAATAAATTAAGAGAGTTAGTAAATGAACAGATATGAAATAGTTAAAACAATAATTATGGAGAAAGGAAATATAGATAGAGATTTTCAAAACTCTTTAAGAAAAAACCTTTTAGAGAGAATAGAAAAGAAAAATAATTTTAATATATTTTTTAATATGAATAAACGAATACTTACCCTAGTAATAGTAGTAGTACTATTAGGAGGAGGATATCTGGGATATACCCTACTAAAAGAAGATAAACCAATAGATACAAATACTAATCAAGATGACAATCAAAATACAGGTATAGCAAATCCTGCATCTACTAACTGTATAGATAAAGGGGGTACATTAAAGTTAGAAGATAACGTTGTATACTGTTACTTTGATGATGGTAGTAAGTGTGAAGAGTGGGCTTTCTATAGAGGAGAGTGTAAAAAGGGAGACAATAAGTAAGCAAATATACAGTATATTTAATTTATTTCTTCTTGACTCTACCTAAAAAATCTTCTAAAATACTCCTAATCACGATGACGGAGTTAAGTCGCTTAAGGTTTCGACCGATTGCGGATCTCCGTCCTTTTTTCTCTCTAACATATCCCTTAATAAATCCAACCTCGTAATATTATCGTTAAACTCTTTAAGCAAACTAGAAAAACTTCTATTAGGCACTAATAAGGCCTCTAACTTATTCTTACTCTCTAAATACTCTACTAAACAATGAAAATCTCCATCACCTGATACTATTACGGCCTTATCAAACCTCTCTATCTCTATCATAGTATGAAGTATTAACTCTCCATCAACATTACCCTTGATTCTAGTTCTCCCTTTAGATGTAATATCTAATGTAGGTTTAAATATCAATATATATCCAAATTTCTGTAATATAGTGTATAGAGTTTCATTAGAGGGAACATAACCAATAAAAAGGAATGCCTTCTTAACATGGTATTTGTCGTTTAAATATATCCTAAACTTCCTAAAATCCAACTCCCATCCCTTACTTCTAATACCTAAATTAAGATTTTGGCTATCTATAAAAGCATAATTAATCTCTTTATGATAATTATTCATAAAAAGATATTTTACTTATTAGATATTAATAAGTCCTTAAATATAAATAAAAACTCCTTCATATTGTTAGATATGTGTGTAATAGTACCATATATGGGGGAATTCCAAGGCTCGGTATTCTCAGGCATCTCTTCCTCTATATCCTACTCACTAGTAGATTCAAAAGAGGTATCATTTTTAATTTCTGACTCCTGTTTAGAAATGAAGTAAATATATATAAAAAGAGAAGACAGAATAACTAAAAATACCAAAAGAGAAATACATATATTTCTGAACCAAGAACTTTTTTCTTTAATAGTAAACCGTTTAAAAAATTCTTTTAATCTATTCTGTTTTTCACTTTCAATTGACTTACTAAGTATATTCTCAATTTTAGATTTCTTCATTATTGTAAATAGTAAGATTAATAGCTATTTTATCATACATAGTTCAACATGTATTTCCATTGTTAATACGCCACTTCTCTTGAGTTTTGTCTCATAGTATTATATACTCCTAAGTTATGTCTAATACATTTGAAACAGAAAAAACCATTGAGTATACAAGCTCAGAGATGCATTTCATAATCCTACCTGAATACTCTGCGCAAGAAAGAAAAGAGATACGAAAAGAGAGATACGAATCTAGTATAGATGGATTAAATGTTAATCTTTTTAACGATCTAAAATCATACAAACTCCTATACAATTCTAAAAACAATGGTAATGGCTCTAACACCTCTCTCAATAATTTTAATTGGGATATGCAAGGATTAAATGAGATACCTTTTTCAAAAGATATATCTAGAGAGAACATGTTACAGATTCTTAATCCCAAGGAAGATATTACATATATTGAAGTAGAGAACTTACTTAGTGTTAACCCAAATACCTTGGTCGCAACTATGACCCTTCTTACAAATAACTATCAATGGTGTGTAGAAGAGTATGTTGACAAGGTACGTGTAAGATATGATATCTCAAGGTTTAAGTATAGTAATTACCCTCGCTTTCTTTTTAGTAATGCAGAAGAAAAAATTTTTCTTACAGGTAGAACTCTCTTAGTTGAATTAAACAAGGTATATAATAGTGGATATTTAGAAGAGTTAATTAGAGATACAGATGGGGTAATATCAAACTTTAATACAGGTCTAGTAGGGAAGGTTGCTAATAGATACAAAGATGGAAGAGATATTGAGGAACTATTCCAAGAGGGTCATGAGGGTCTATTAACAGCATTAAAAAAGTTTGATATAGATCTGAATTGGAAATTCTCCTCTTATGCATTTTATTGGATTAGACAAAGGATTGTAAGGTTTATTGCCAATAATGAATCCCTAATTAAAGAACCAATAGCACTTAGACATGATATTAATAGATTCATTGCAACACGAGCAATATTAGAACAGGAGTTAGGGCAACCCCCTTCCATAGGAGATACTATTAAATACTGTGAAGAAAATAATATTAAGTTACCCTTTAACAGAAAAAATATTGATAAAGCATTGCGCCAGAGGATAGTACTTACCTTAGATCCTTACCATGAGATAACTAGGGATTCCTCCCTATTTGAGTTGATACCAGGTGAAAGGATTACTCCTGAAGATCTTCTCCTTGTATACTATTGTAAAGAAAAGTCTGAGGAGATATTTGAGATGGCTAAACTAAATAAAACAGAGGAAAAGATTGTAAAATTAAGTTTGGGTATTATACCCAACGAAAGAAAAGATAGGGCTACACATACAATAAAAGAAATCCAAGAAATAACCAAGATCCCAAAGACCAAGGTATCAATGATACAAAAATCTGCTATAAAAAAATTAGAGAGATTAGGAAAAAGATAGTACTCATTAAATCAATCTAAGTATTTACTTCATCGTTCTTCTTTCTCTTCTTGCGTAATATGATTAACAGAAATATTACCACCAAGGATATTCCCCCATAAATCAATATCTTCTTCCAATCCATCCCCTTTATTATATCTGCTTGTGTAACTCTTACTTGGATACTACCTTCTGTACTCTCCTCTCCTAATACCTCTGTCTCATACTTTTCTCCATTGTACTCTATCTTTACCTTATACTTTTTACCCTCTTCTAATCCTACCACCCTTATCTCTCCTTTGCTGTCTGTATAGTACTCTACACCATCTATCTTTACTAATGCACCTACCATTGGATTACCATCCTCATTTAAGAATTGTAATATCTGTATATTGCTTTGGGGTGTTTCTTTCTCTTTCTCCTCTGGTATACTCTCCGAAGGGGTATCCTCCTGTTCTGTGACATCTTGTGTAGGAGATATTAATCCGAGTCTCTCTAGTAAGGAATCTGGGAAGTACTCTGTACCTATTATTAATGTAAGTGTCTTGGTTGTGGATTGATTATTTGAAATATCTACCGAATAGTAACGAAGGATATTTGACCCATGTACAAGGGCTGGATAATTCAACTTTATTGAGAAATATCCCTCAGAGTTAGCTGTTGTTGAATAGGAGTTACTATTATTTAAAAAGTATACCCTACTACCCGGTTGGGTAACTCCTTTTATCAAAGGGGTTGTAGATGTAAAATAATAGGTTATGCTTGTACTATCTGGGATATCATCAATTAGTCCGATATTAGTTACTCTAATGTTTGGTGTCCTCAATATTATACTGTCACTATATACTTGAGAAACATTTCCTGCACCATCTTTGAATTTAACATATACAATTTTAGTACCTGAGCCATTTTCGATTACCCACGATTTACTTAGACTGAAGGGTTCCCAATAGCATCCCGCAAAAGATATACTGTTACATATCATCATCTCACTCACCCCAGACTGGTTGTCAGAGGCACTTAGCGAGAGACTTACTGTAGTATCCTTTGTATATATATAATCTAAATTAATCACCATCGAACCCTCTGGAGAATCAACATCAGGGAGACCTAAACGTGCTATTAGGGCAGCATCATCCGAACCAAGGCTCAGAAACTCTCCAGTAACGAGTATTTTGTTATCTGCTTGGATTTGAATACCATGTATCCATGCCGAGAAGCCTACGTTACTTAATTGAAAAGTTGAATCCAAAGAGCCATCACTATTCAATCGAACAACTCTATGTCTTGCGGAATCTCCATCTATTGAGAAATAACCTGATATCAATATTTTCCCATCATCTTGTATTCTGCTCTTCCCAATTTCCCCAATTGCTCCAACAGTTATAATGGGTTGGAAATCTGAGTCTCTTGTTCCATCGCTTTTAATTCGTATAACACTTGGGACTGATTCTCCATTATAGGTAGTAAATTCTCCAGACACAATAATTTTCCCATCCGCTTGAAGAGAAAGTATGCCCAAACTAAGAGAAGCATTAAAGCCAGTTCCTGAATCAAAAGAGGAGTCTAAGCTCCCATCGCTATTTAATCTCACAATTCTATTACATGTCACCCCATTGAAAGATGTAAACCCCCCTCCTACTATGATTTTCCCATCAGATTGTGGAACAATATTCGTTACAGCATTGTTAAAACCTGTCCCTGGATCAAAAGAAGTATCCAAACTACCATCTCCATTCACTCTTACAATCCGGTTTTCCGTTACTCCATTGTAGGAAGTGAATAACCCTCCAATTAAAATTTTTTCATTTGGCAAAGTAGCTATTGAGTACACAGCATTATTAAAGCCTGTTCCCGAATCAAAAGAAGTATCCAAACTACCATCTCCATTTAATCTTACAATCCTGTTATTAGTTACTCCATTGTATGAGTCAAACCACCCTCCAACAACAACTCTATTCCCGGGATAGAGTACCATCGCAACTGGATCACTAAATTGCGTTCCCGAGAATCCCGTTCCCGGGTTAAACGAAGTATCCAAACTACCATTGGTATCAAGTTTCGCAATACCCACCATTGAGGTTTCATTAAATAATGTAAATGAACCAATTACAAGAATTTTTCCGTCGGGTTGGACCAAAGAAGAACCAACCCAATAATTAAAGCCTGAATGTCTCTGAGAAAAAGTTGTATCAAGTGTCCCGTTCTCTTTTAACAAGGCAATAGCCTGTCTATGGACTCCATCAAAAGAGGAAAAACGTCCTCCAATATACAACTTACCATCATCTGAAATGACAATAGAATATATTTGAGGATTTGTCCCGCCAGTACCACTACCAGGAACGAAACTTGTATCAATACTACCATTAGTATTTATCCTTGTAATACGCGGTGCACTACTATCGTTATAGAGTGTGAAGTCTCCACCTATCACTATTTTCCCGTCATTTTGAATAGCTAGAGCCCTAACAATACCATTTGCTCCAGTTCCAGTTACAAATGTCTCATCCAAACTTCCATCAGAATTTAATCTGGCTATCCTGCTCATTGTGACTCCATTATATGAAGTAAAGTCCCCTCCAATAACAATTTTACCATCTGCTTGGATATCAACTCTCCTAATATATCCATTTAAACCTGTTCCCGTGAGTGCAAAGGAGGTATCAATGGTGCCATCTGTGCTCAATCGTGCAATCCTAGTTCCACCAACAAATCCCCCAGCTACAATGACTTTTCCATCGTCTTGCATCACCATAGAGCTTACAATATCAAAACCCGGTCCTGTGGTTGAGTAACTGGAATCAATACTTCCATCACTGTTTAATCGAGTAACATAGGGTAGAGAGACACCATTATATGAAGTAAACGCACCTCCAACAATAATTTTCCCGTCATCCTGAAGCAAGATCGCGTAAACAGAGTTATTAAAACCCGTTCCTATCTGTTGAAAAGTATCATCAAAAGTACCGTCGCTATTAAATCGTAGAATTCTTGTCATTGAGTACTTTGTATTGTCTCTGTATGAATTGTAATATGTGAAAGTACCTCCAACAAGAATTTTGCCGTCATCCTGAAAAGCAATAGCTCGAATAGTCCCATCTATATATCCAATTTTTTCTGTAAACTCTTTATCAATTTCCCCATCGGGATATAGTCTCACAAGTCCATACGTCCCCCTCGGATCTGTACAAATTACTTTGCCATCATTCTGAACTGCAATAGTTTGAGTTTCTTTGCATACTTCATATCCTTTACTATGTATGAATTCTGAATCTAGGCTTCCATCAGAATAAGTTGTTTGAGCACTCAATTTTCCTTCTGATGTTAAAATGAGAAGAAATAACACAAAAATTACTTTTAATACTCTTTTCATATTATTAAAAGTTTATCTATATCAATTTGTTAAGTCAAGGAAATGCGCATAGTAACCTCTACAAGACCTTTGGGAAGTAGAACTATTCATATCTTAGAGCCTTAACAGGATCAAGTCTTGCTGCTTTCATAGCAGGATATATACCTGCAATAATACCAATTAATATACTCCCTAAGGTTATATACAAAGCATTGAGTGGTTGGAAATTAAAAAATCTCTCTATAGCAGTAAAACCTTGTTCATTCAGAATTTCAACAATATATGGGTCAGATACTCTCATTAATCCATAAGTTATACTAAGTCCCATTACTCCACCTATTAGCCCTATTAATCCAGACTGTATTAAAAAGATAGTTAGTACTTGATAGTTAGATGCCCCTATTGCCTTAATAATTCCAATTTCTCTAGTTTGTTCATATATACTCATAATCATTGTATTAATAATTCCAATAGATGCTACTACTGCAGATATAGAACCGAAGATTACTAGTGCTATTGTTAAACCACTAGTTAGTGTAGATATGAAATCTATAATTGTTTTTGAAGAGATAACATTTAGGCCCATCTCCTCACTCATGTACTCTTCTATCTCTGATGTTCCTTCCTGTTCTGTTGATACAAGTATTCGTGAGTATCCAATTAGATTTAAATATTCATCCCTATCTTTAAATCCTCCAGTTTCAACTAATATGTCCATTGCCTTAGAGGTATTTATCCAGAATGCATCATTACTTGTTTCAACTATACCTTGAACAGTAAATTCATACTCCCTATCCATCATATTTCTGTTTTTAGTAGATACAAATGATTTGTTTGCAGAACTTCTTAGATATATCTTTTTACCAATTATGTCTTCATTTGATAGTTCAAAATATGAAGGAACGTAGTCACTTACAAAGATTCCATCTTCCTTAAGTTCCTTTTCCTCACCAATGAAAGAGCCATACATACTATGATCTCCTGGTAAATCAATTGACTGAACAAACTGTGTAGGATACGGTATATCATCACCCTCTAGATATACTTCAAAACCTGTTAACATAAACATTGGGTAAACATCTTCTACACCCTCTATCTCTGATATTTTGTTTAAAATATTATCACTTAAAATGACCTCTTCTTTCTCTTCTGTCTGTTTTGTTGGTGCAGACATCATAGATGAGAAAGCCATCATATCTGTTGAAGAGACATATAGATCTGTAGGTTTAAATACTGAACTAAATTGTGTAAGGATTGCTCTTTGTAAATCAGTCATTCCAAATAGAATAAATGTCATAAGCATTACTGCAATAGTTATACCAAGACTAGTTAGTACTGTTCTTAATTTCCTTCTAGTTATTAAGTCTAGTGCATATTTAAACATTTTTACCATCTACTAAAGTAATTACTCTTTCTGTCTTTTTTGCAATCTCTTTATCATGTGTAACTAGTATTACAGTAACACCCTCTTTCTCATTTAACTCCTTAAGTAATTTGATTATTGATTCTCCTGTTTTACTATCTAAGTTTCCTGTTGGTTCATCTGCTAATACAATCTGAGGGTTATCAATTAATGCTCTAGCTATTGCGACTCTTTGTGCTTGTCCACCAGATAACTCCTTAGGGAGATGCTTCCTTCTGTTTTTTAGATCTACCATTTCCAAAAGATACTCTAATCTCTGATTAATATCTTCACCTTTTTTGCTAGAAAATTTATATGGTAACAAAATGTTTTCTTCAACTGAAAGGGAAGGGATTAGATAGAATTGTTGAAATACAGTGCCGACAACAAATCTCCTGTAATAATTGGGGTTATACTCTTTAATATCTTTATCATCGATTGTAATCTTTCCTTTATACTCCCAATCTAAACCACCCAAAATATTTAAGAGTGTTGATTTTCCTGAGCCTGAGCTTCCGACTACAGAGATAAATTCCCCAATAATAATATGGAAATTAACTCCCCTTAGAGCTTCAACAGAAACATCCTTACTCATTTCATATACTCTTTTTAAGTTGTTAATTTCAATAAAGGACATATGTATTAGTAAGTAAATATTTATAGACTAAAATACTTTACATTAAAGAGTAATTTAGAGCAAGTACATTAAGAGAGTTCTGCAAAGAGAAACCCTACTATCATTACCAATGACAGTTATTAATATGTATATTTGACAATACTACAAACCTACATCCTCCTCATCTAATTCGAAATCAGTATCAATATTCCCTAAACTCTCTATCTGCTCATCTAAATCATCTACTGCACTATCTACCTCATCTGTTGAGACTACCTCTGCTTCTAAAAAGTCTTCAGAAAGATCTGGAATCTCTTCATCCATATTCTCTGTTTCATTTAAATATTCCTCATTAGAAAGAAGTATACTATCTATGAAGGAGAGTGCATCCTCTCTACTTTCTTTTCCTACGATGAAGTAACCTAACACTATTAGACCTACTAGTACAACTCCTAAGAGTATGAGAAAGGGTACTTTACTACTTTTACTTTTTTCTTTAATTTCTTCCATTGTAATTATGCTTTCTTAAAAATTATTCTGTAACCTGATTTTTTAGGTCTACTAGATCCTGCCTAAGAGTCTCTTGAGCGTAGGTCCTTAATTTAAGCATCTCATTTTTACAATTCATAAGTTGTGTTCTAGCAGAATTAAATTGTTGTCCTGCATCTGCATCACTATTCCCACATACCCCTTTTTTGGAGTTATCTAATCCAACTCTAAATTCATTGTAATACCTATTCGCATTCTGAATCATTATATTGTACTCAGCCATATGTTTTTCTATCTCAGTGGTATCATATCCATCGGCCTTAAATTTCAAAGCTATTTTCTCAATATTCTGATATATGTTCTGGAATGCATTCATATATTTATCCTGACTCTGATTATACCTATCTGTAACTGTTCCAACCTTTCGAGTTACATCTGCACATTTCTGACTATCACTACCCTGTTGTCCACTGGTTGTAGTAGAGTTAGATCCAGAGGACCCACCCTGCTGATTTTCTGATTGAGCAAACACAGTAAAGGAGGATACAAGCAAGAACATTAAGGATAGAAGTAAAATACGTTTTTTCATACTAAAATAAAAAATAAAATTAGATATCTATTTATATCCTATACCTACATATATTCCTGGTCAAGAAATTTTAATACTAGCATTTTCATATGCATCATTAGCTCTTTTACTACACTTTTAATAAGTTCTCTTCTACTATTAGACATTTCTCTTACCTCTATCCCCCGAATCAATTAATGATTTGATCTCTTGATAGCACTCTTTGCAGATGAAATTGCTTCTATAATTAGGTTCAATATACCACTCCCATTCTTCCCCTCGCTCTCTAATTAGACCTTCTCCCTGCTTACCACACCTTTTACACATCAACGGATAATTTATCCATGGTATTCTCCCTTTCTCTTCAAGAATTCTATCCCACTCTTTTGTTTGTACTTCGGTTAATTCTGGCCATCTCACAAGAGTAGTCCCTTCAACTTTTCCTAAAGGTGATATCCCAAGTTTCTCATATATACAGGAACATGTATTTAGCTGATTACCACAAAATGGACATCTTTCCATATCACATCCCCTTTTATGTAAGAAACCTTCGGGGACACCACAATCTGGACAATGACTATTCATAATGAATACTTTTAAAGTTATATTTTAATTATATATAAAAAGTAAAAAAAGACAAATGGTTATGGGTATTGACCCATATCAAAAATAGTGGTATATTTAATTGGGTATATACCCAAATTAAATTATTATTTATTACATCTATGCCAAACTTAGATGGAACAGGTCCATTAGGACAAGGACCAATAGGAAGAGTAGGAAGAAGATTCTTCGGAAGAAGGTCTGCTCCTGGAAAACTCCAAGGTGGAAGTGGTGAGTGTACATGTCCAAAGTGTGGTTACAAACAACAACATACTAGAGGAGTACCCTGTACACAAGTTAACTGTCCTAAATGTGGTACCCCTATGAAGGGAGTATTCTGTATTTAAGAAAAAATATATATCCTTGAAATATGAGACAGAGATTTAGAAGAAAAATTGGATACAGATTTAATGATACTTACTTCAAGCCAAGAGGTATTCCCCTCTCAGATTTAAGTGAGGTTGAAATAACTGATGAGGAGCTAGAGACTTTAAGATTAAGATATATTGAGAAAGTAGATCAGGAGCAAGCTTCAAAGATGATGGGAATATCTCAAAGCCAGTATCAAAGAGATTTAACAACTGTACTGCAAAAAATTACAAAAGCCTTTATTGAAGGCAATGCCATAAATATCAAGAAAAGAGAGTAAGATAAAGAGGGAGAAATAACTTTAGAATCTTTTAAAAAATGAATAGTCATCAAAAAATATTCTTAACAATTAACATTGTTGGGGGAGTACTAGTCCTACTCAGTTATATAATTGGGCTAAGGGCAGGAAAGAGTGCAGATATTCTTTGGGGAGGTACCCCTAAAAACATTAGAGGTATATATACTGTTTCGATGTTAGTTAGTGCTCTCTCATTCTTTGTAGTAACTACCTTTCTGTTTCTTAATATGAAACAGGGAAGCATTGTATTACCCTACTCCTTAAATATTAATGTCGTAAATATTCTTTACTCCATATTACTCATCTGCTCTATGATATGGATACCCTTAGTTAACTTAATGGTTTCAAACCCCTCAACTCTAATCTGGATTACTATTAGGATTGCACTAATACTCGTAGGGTTAACCTCACTATTGATATTTCTACTATTACTTAAAGTGTCTCCGAGACCTATCGGGATCATGTACTATACCTCCTTAGTAGGAATGCTCATATTCTTTGTTCATACAGGAATACTAGACGCTTTCCTGTGGCCATATTTTTGGAATAAGTAATATCTGTTATCTACGATTAATTAGAAATACTTCTGGTAGTAATCCCCCTTCATCAACTCTTAAAACAGATTTTACAACCCAAATATCTTTCTTAAAGACCTCTCTCAAAAGATTCTTCTCTTGAGTAAGAAGAACTAATCGACCTTGTCTTCTTAGTAACTTTTGAGCAACACTCTCTAGAGCAATATATGATTGCATATTATCATCATGACTTCCTACTCTAATACCAAATGGTAAATTACTTATTACTACATCAATATTCCTCTTGTTTAATTTTAAATCTTTGATATCACTCCTAAATACTTTGTACCTCGTACTATCGATATCTGCACTTAGGAAATTCTCTTTACTCTTCTCAATAGCCCTATTACTGATATCTGAACAGATAGCTCTCTTGATATTAAAGTATTTCAAAGCAGTAATCGGCAGTACACTACTACCACAGAAAGAATCTAGCAATATATCTTGCTCTTTTAATTTAGCAATCATACACATAACATATGCCAATGAAGGATTAATTCCTGCTGGTACGAATTCAACCCTCCATTCTCTTTTGGACAAATCAATTCTCTGACTGTTGTCATTTTCAATAGATATGGGAGAGCATAATTCCCTAAATTCTTCAATCTTCCCAATTTCTGATTCAAATTGAAGATGGGTATCTGTTTTTTCTTTTAATACAATATCTGGGAATTTACTATCAAGTTCCTCTAATATATATTCAAGTGTCCCTTTCAAGAAAGATAGTTTGTATATATGCATAATCTAATTATACATTATATATATCTTCTTCTAAAAATATTATGAGTAGAAGATAGTATTAGGTTATTTCCAATATCTATGATATACTCTTTCTCGTTTGATTAGATTTAAACGAAATAATCGCCTCATATCCATATTAGGTTAAACATTTTTTATTTTCGGTTACCTCTATTAGAACTGAAAATAAAATTAATAAACTTAATCATGGAAAATAATTCCAGATATAAATACGCTCGTAATACGAGATATAGCAGAAGAAGACCTTCTTACAGGAGCTCCTCATACAGCGATAGCAGGAGGGGTGGAGGATACAACAGAAAAGGTAGTAGTATTAATGTTAGCCAATTAATTGCTAAAGCAGTATATGAAGATTTACCAAGTATATATGAATTAGATCATAACTTACTTGAGAATAATCTAGTACCTGAATTAAAAAAGAATATTACTTACAAAAAGTATACTAGCCCTACAAAGATTCAGTATGAAGCAATACCTCATATCTTAAATGGTAGAGATGTTTTAGGATTAGCTTCAACAGGTTCAGGAAAAACTGCAGCTTTCTTTATACCTTTAATTAACAAAGGAGTATTAGATGAGACTCAAAGATTTGTAATAATTGAACCAACTAGAGAATTAGCAATGCAAATACAAGATGAGTTTATGCAGCTTGCTAGAAATACTGGTATGAGATCAGTATTAGTTATGGGAGGGAATAGTATGGGAGCACAGATTGGAATTTTAAGAAGGGATCCTCAGTTTGTTATTGCTACACCGGGAAGATTAAAAGATTTAGTGGAAAGGAAAGCCATCAACCTATTAAAAGTAAACAATGTCGTATTAGACGAAGTAGATAGGATGCTTGATATGGGCTTCATTAATGATATTAAGTTCATAACTTCCCAGTTAAGTGAAAACAAACAGTCCCTATTCTTCTCTGCTACTATGAATAGAAAAGCAGAAGATATAGCAAATGTATTGTTAAAAAATCCAGTAAAGATTGAAGTACAAAAAGAGGAACAGGGTAAGAACGTTGATCAGGATGTAATTAGATTAAAGGATGGAGAAACAAAGTTTGAAGTATTATGTGATTATGTATGTAAAGATGAATTTAAAAAAGTATTAATATTTACTAGAACTAAAAGAGAGGCCGAAAATCTTTCTCACAAACTTTTAGATAAAGGAATTAAGGTAAACTCCTTACATGGCGATAAAAGACAAACACAAAGAAGTAGAATAATTGAAGCTTTTAAAAAAGATTACCTTAATATATTAATAGCTACAGATGTAGCATCAAGAGGATTGGATATTAACAATATTAGTCATGTAATCAACTATGATATACCTCAAAACTATGATGATTACATACATAGAATTGGTAGAACTGGGAGAGCAGGTAAGAAAGGATATGCACTAACATTTGTTTAAATCAGAGTTTTTGACTTT
This sequence comes from uncultured Candidatus Saccharibacteria bacterium, assembly GCA_964655705.1. Taxonomy (GTDB): domain Bacteria; phylum Patescibacteriota; class Dojkabacteria; order SC72; family SC72; genus UBA2259. The sequence continues at coordinate 14,346 of CAZZPP010000007.1, forward strand.
GAAGTTAAAGAATGTTAAACTAATGTTTAACATATGAATATTGAATACAAAAAAATAAACTTAAGAAATTTCAGACATAATCTTACCCAGTTAAAAGATTCTCTTGATGCTGGACAAGCATATGAAGTAATAGATAGGGGTAAGGCCTTAGCATACTTCATACCTTCAGAATATGAGATTAACATTGGCAAGAAGACCAAGAGTGATGAAGATATCGAGAATATCCTTTCCCAAGCAATAGGATGTGTTCATATGAGTGAAAAGAAAAAAAAGACCTTTGACTATGATAAAGAGTATAGAAAAGCTATGGAGAAGAAACATCTAAGATGAAGAAAATATATTTTGATACAAACATATTAATAGATATACTTCTCGATAGAGATTTAGAACATATTTCAATTAATAAAATTACTCCCTTCCTAAAACAATCTAAAGTATATATGTCTACTCTTTCAGTACATATTACATATTACATTCTTAAAATTAAGGCCAATACATTAATGCACAGGAAGGCTATGCCATTAATAAATAATATCAATCTAATTCCTCTTTCAAAACTAATAATTGACAATGCACTACACAACTTCTCAATTGATTTTGAAGATACCCTTCAGTACTACTCTGCTCTAGATCAAAATTGTGACTACATATTAACTAGGGATAAGAAAGATTTTGATAAAATTAAGAAGTTAGTTCCCTCTAAAATAAAGATAGTAGATACTCTAAATACTGTATTGTAATTTTTTAGTATATTCATTTTCCTTGTTAAATCTCAACAAATGATATATAGTGTATGGGCATTTTAAATTAAGTAAATAATAAAATGGGAAGATTTGATAGAAATAGTAGTAGAAGATCTGGAGGTGGAGGTTTTGATAGAAAACAGACCACTATGTATCCTGCAGTGTGTGATAAATGTGGTAAAGATTGCCAAGTACCATTTAAGCCCTCTGGGGACAAACCAATATACTGTAGTAACTGTTTTGAAAAAGAGGGAGGTGGTAGATCTGACAGATCAGACAGGTTTGAGAGAAGAGATGATAGTAGAAGAAGCTTTGGTGGAGGAAGAGATAGAGGTGATAAACCAATGTTCTCTGCGATATGTGATGATTGTGGTATAGAGTGTAAAGTTCCTTTTAATCCTAGTCCTGATAAGCCAATATATTGTAGTAAGTGTTTTGAAAAGAGAGAGGGAGCTAAGGGTGTAGGAAACAGTATTAACAATGATATTTTGAATGAGAAATTAGGTGCAATAGTTGAAAAGTTAGACAAAATATTAAGTGCTTTAGAGAGTAAAAGTATTCCTGCTCAAAAGAAGGAAGTAGAAAAGAAAGAGGTTGTTAAAAAACCCAAGGCTGTTAAAAAGAGTAAAACAGTTAAAAAAACAAAAGAAAAGTAAATTTCTCTAATCATATTGATTAACAAAAAAGAGGGTACATGTACCCTCTTTTAATTTTGTAACTATTTAAAAGATTACTCTTCTAATAATTTGATATTGGTTGCGTTTAATCCCTTTGGTGTTTCTTCAACATCATAGGTAACAACGTCTCCTACTTTAAGTTTCCTTACAGCAAGATCTCCTTCTAAGGAATTCTCATGATAGAAAATATCCTTTTCAGAACCTTCTTTGGTAATAAAACCAAAGCCTTTATCAGTTACAGTTTTTACTGTTCCCTGTTCCATATTAATAAATGGTCTAAATTAATTAAAGCTATTAGACTATTGGAAATTACTTTCGAAAAATCAAAATACTCGAATAACTACTATATATGATAGCAGAATTTAGAGAGAATAGCGAATAGAATTATATATTAGTTATAATCATATTTGATATAATCAATAATAACTTTTTAAAATATTTAAATGGATAAAAGAAAGAAGATTCTTGCCCTAGTTGCTCTTTTACTAATCAGTATTGTTGGTTTCTACATATTGAATCAAAATAAAACGAAGGATAATAATGAAGAGATAATAAATGAACAGACTCAAGAATATAATGATAATACAAATACTGTCGAAGAAGAGAAAGAAGTAGAGCATAATTTAAAGTTAACAATAATTAGTCCAGAAGGGGAAAGTTTCTCTGCTAGACAAGCAAGAATGTACGAAGCCTTAATTGAGGGGAATGGTAAATACTCAAATCAGGTTAAATGCCATTGGGAATTTTTCTTAAATCAAAATAACGAAGAGGCACTTTATCAAACAATGGATAACAGTGGAATATTAAGTGGAGAATCTAAAGAGATATGTGGTTTTACCTCAACCTTCATTGAATCAAAGGGTATTTTAAGAGTAAAACTCACTGTAACAGTATTTGATGCTGTAAATGAGAATATCGAAAGTGTTTCAGGAGAGAGAACTTATACTGTACTGTAAGGGATTACCTATTCATACCTTAAAGCCTTAACAGGGTCAAGTCTTGCTGGCTAAAGCTAAGAGAAATAGCAAAGGCCCCTTAGCCAGTATCAAAGGGATTTAACAACTGTACTAGAGAAAATTACAAAGGCCTTTATGCAAGGTAGTGCGATAAACATCAAAAAAAGAGAGTAACACTATATATACTTGACTAAGTATATTTTTGCATTGTATATTTCAATACACATTGAAATATATGGTAAGAAGCAAAGAGGTTAAAACAGAAGAAATAAAGGGGCTATTACAACCAAATAGGTTAGATATACTTTTACTCCTTTACAAGCAAGACACCTGTGTATGTCAGATGGTTAAAAAACTTAAACTAAAACATAACTTAATTTCTCATCATCTAAAAACACTTCAAGATATGGAGTATGTTTTTAGTAAGAGAAATGGTACACATATGATATATAGTTTAAATGAAGAAAAAAAAGGTACAGTGAAATCACTGTTTAATATATTAAATATTTAATTTTTAAATAATTAAAAATGAAGAAAAAATATCTAACTGCTCTACTTCTAATAGTAGGAGTAATATCTCTCTTTATTTTAGAGTATATATTTATAAATAAATATATCTGTCCAACCACAGAAGTTTCCCAAGAGAAAAATATTCCTCAAGCAATGATGTTGCTAATTGAATTTGGTAAAACAGATGGATTAGTAAATATGGTAAATGATATGAAAGAGAGAAATATCCATGGGATACTATTAATAAATGGAGATTTCATTGAAGATAACGCCCCCGTTATTAAGGAGGTACTTAAAACAGGTGTGATTGAATTAGGAGTATCATACGACCCAGAACCATTCTGGGATATGCCCTACGAAAAACAGTATCAATTAATAACTGAAATGTTAGAAAAATCAGAACTGTATCTGGGTGTAACACCTCGAATAATAAGCTCTAGATATATGGCCAGTGATGCTACTACTGTTCAGATAGCTGACGAATTAGGAATAGAATACATTACAGCAAGAGGAACAACAGAATTAGCAACGGTTGTATACAAGCCAGCGGAGTATGATGTAAAGATAATATCTGTATCAAATATAGATGTACCTGAATTTAAATATGGAAGTTTCTGTGATTACAGTTTCTATGAAAGAAATGGAACGCCTCAGGATATGGAAAGAGAGTATTTAAGAGCAATTACTCAGGAGAAATTTATTGGTACCTCTCATACATATATAGGTGGATATAAAGAGAGATGGAATGATATGTGGCATAAGTTCTGGGACGAGTATGAAGTTGACTGGGTAGATTTAGATACATTGGGTACAGTTGATAAGAATATGCCTATGTGGCAAATACCAATTAACAAAAATGCCCCATATACTCCAGAGAAAATCAGACCTCAAATAGATTATGAAAGTGAACCTGATGTTACAAACCCATGCCAAGTTGAAGATCTAAATGAGGGTGAATCAGAAGAGATTGTAATAGAGGAAAAGGATGAATTGACAGTATTTCATAACGGACAAGGACCCATGTGTTTTGAGTTTCTTAAATTCTTAGATGAATACAATCTTGAATATGAGGAACATCTAAATACTGATACTGATTTTGTATCTCAATTAAACGCACATAAGGTTGATAATCCTAAAAGCGAGGGAATCTCAGAAACTTACGGCTACTATCCAATAATATTTGTAGGAGGAAGAGCATTTTCCGGATTTGACCAAGATATTGAAAATGAAATTAAGGATATATTAGATATATAAGAAAATTTACTTAAAATCCTTTTTTTGATAACATTGTCTATATTTAAGTTGTCATCATATATATCCATGGAGCAAGTTATTCAACCAGAGATTACTCCAATGCCAAGAATTGGAGACAAGGCCCCAGAGTTTAAAGCTGTAACTACCCAAGGAGAAATAGATTTCCCTAAACAGTATAAAGGAAGTTGGGTAATACTTTTTAGTCACCCAGCAGACTTTACCCCTGTATGTACTTCCGAGTTTATGACCTTTGCATCAATGTCAAAGGAGTTTAAAGATTACAACTGTGAATTAGTTGGTCTTTCTGTAGATGGTTTGTATAGCCATATTGCATGGTTAAGAACAATTAAAGAAAAGATTGAGTACAAAGGTATGAAAGATGTAGAGGTTAAATTCCCACTCATTGAAGATATTACAATGGAGGTTGCTAAAAAGTATGGAATGATTCAGCCAGGAGAGAGTAATACTAAGGCTGTGAGAGCCGTATTTTTCATCGATCCTAAAGGAATAATTAGAACAATTCTTTACTACCCACTAAGTTGTGGTAGAAACTTTGATGAACTTTTAAGAACATTAATTGCTCTTCAAACAGCAGATGAGTTCTCAATTGCAACACCAGCAGATTGGAGACCAGGAGATGAGGTAATTGTACCTACTGCAGGCTCATGTGGAGTAGCTAAAGAGAGAATGGAAGATAAAAAGAATATGAAGTGTTACGATTGGTTCTTCTGTACTAAAAAGCTTACAAAAACAGAAATTGAAAGTAAGATTAAAAACAGAAAGAAGTAATTTAATCTTTTACTACTTAAACAATTGAATAGTAATCAAAAAATATTCTTAGCTATTAATATAGTTGGAGGAATACTTGTACTAGCCAGCTACGTAATAGGACTTAAAGCTGGTAAAAGTGCAGATGTACTTTGGGGAGGAACTCCTAAAAATATTAGAGGTGTATATACAGTATCCATGTTAGTATCAGCTACAGGTTTTTTTCTGTTTACAATATTTACTTTCTTACAATTTAAAAATGTTGAAAGTATACTTCCCTACTCTTTAGATAAAAGTGTGTTTCATATTCTCTACTCTGTCCTACTAATCTGCTCTATGCTTTGGATACCTTTAGTAAATATGATGGTATCTACTCCTTCAACATTACTTTGGATATCTATTAGAACAGTATTAATTCTTGTAGGTCTTTCTTCTCTAATACTCTTAATACTGTTACTTAAGATATCTCCTAAACCTAATGGTTTTTTGTATATCTCTAGTATAGTTGGTCTATCCTGGTTTTTTATCCATACAGGGGTATTAGATGCCCTACTTTGGCCTTACTATTGGAAATAGGTTGGTAGTACATGCTTTTCATTGAAGTAATACCGTAGAAGACATATAATGTTGCCTTCTATGGAACAGGAAAGTTTTGAACAAGAGTATACAATTGAAAAAATCCAACAAGAATATCAAAATGATACTGTTTTTTTCCTTCTAGATAAGGAAGGTACTCTTGTAGCTCGACACTGTATATATCCAATATCCAATGACATTGTAATAAACTTTCTCGGAAGTAATTCAGACATTACTAATAGATATCGTGATTACCCTGTATACGGGGCGTTTATTGAGGCCTTTCAAAGAGGTAAAGGTATAGGAATGAGAATGTGGGAGTACTGTGAAGAAGATTTTTTTAATAACCAAGATACTTCTTACCTAAGATTTATATTAGATATTGATAATAAGAATAAGTGGGCTACAAAGCATGTAACCGAATTAGTAGAGGAGCTTAATAAAAGAGGCGTTCAAGTTCGTATGATAGCCCAAAAAGAAGATTGGGAAAAAAAGTTTATGGGAATACTCCTTTTCGAGAAATAGCCTCCTCTTGTATTTCTATATATTCTTGGTAGAATCTTTTCGTATGCCCCAAAATAAAAAAGAAAAGCAAAAAATATCTAAACCTAAACTTCTTCGTTTTATTTCTGTTCTAATTCTTAAATTCTATACTCATACTCTAATGAGTTTTAAGGTTGATATTAAAAAAAGACTCCCCAAAGGACCAAGAATATTTGCTGTTAACCACCCTACTACTGCAGATCCCTTTATCATATATAGCCTGTATCCCAACTCTAAGGTATTAATAACAGAGGGGGTATTTAATGTAAAAATATTAGGTAAAATACTTTACAGATTAGGACATATTCCTGTTGTTAAAGATAATGGGAAAGAGGCATACAACAGAGCTAAGGAGTCATTACTAGATGGTAAAGATATCATTATTTTTCCTGAAGGGAAGTTAAGTAATGATAGTCATTTAACAGAAAAAATTAAGACTGGTATTACTAGATTAGCATTAGAGACAGGTGCTAGCGTAATCCCTATTGGTATTAATCTAAGAAAAGAGGGTATTAGAAATTACAGAGTTAAAACTAAGTTTGGAGAAACAGTAATATCTAAATGGTATCTGTTTAACAAGTATGTTGTTAATATTGGTAATAGCATTAAGATTAAGGGGGATATCAATAATAGAAGATTTGTTCAAAAAAAGAGTATGTATATTCAATTACAGATTCAACAGCTTAGTAGAAAGTACTTCTTTAATACAAAGAAATAGGTGTGGATAAAGCATATTTACTTTTTAACTACTTCTTAGTAAAATCCTAGTATGCAAAACAATATATTAACAAATTCATATTTGTATTCCTTCTGGCATCATTACAGTTGCTCAGGGAGGTATTTGCATCGACTTTAGATTATTCATTTATTAGAAAAGCATACAACCTCCCTAACAGGAGGTTTTTTATTTATATAACTTATTTATTTATAACAATGGAATTAGAAAAAATATTAAAAGATTTAGTTGAGATACCCTCAGTTACCTCAGATATAGATAATTGTAAAAAGGCAATAGATTACATTAACAGGTTAGTTATCAAAGAGGGTCTTAAAACTAAAATATATGAGAACAAAAATGTTTACTCTCTTCTAATAGCAAAAGAGATTAAGAACAAATATGAAATTATTCTTAATGGCCACTTAGATGTGGTACCAGCTTCTTTAGAGCAGTTTAATTCTGTAACTAAGATAGAAAACGGTAAAAGAATAATGTATGGGAGAGGGACAAGTGATATGAAGGGGCCTGATGTAAGTATATTACTTGCTTTCCTTGAGAGTATTAAGGAGGGAAACAATTTGGATATGGCTTTACTCTTTACTACAGATGAAGAAACAGGAGGATTTAATGGAATAAAATACTTAATAGAACAAGGCTTTTCTGCTGATGTAGTATTTATCCCAGATGGAGGACAAAACTGGAGTATTTGTACCGCAGAAAAGGGAGTACTTCAACTTCAATTTAATGCTACAGGTATTAGTGCTCACGGCTCAAGGGTATGGTTAGGAGATAATGCTGTAGAGAAATTAATAGAAGTATATAGAGGTATTCAAAGAGAATTTATTAATAAGTGGGGGAAACCTACCAAAGAAAATAACTGGATACCTACTATAAACTTAGGAGCTTTAAATGGAGGGAACGCTGCAAACAAGGTTCCAAATGAAGCAGAAATGTTAATAGATATTAGATATCCTCTACCAATTAAACAAGATGATATTGAAGAGATTATTAAAAAAAGTGTTACAAAAGGTATAACTTGCAAACCTATCTCAACTGGAGCTCCCCTTCAAACAGATATTAAAAGCAAATATTTTAAAAAATGGGTTTCTCTAATTGACAATCCAGTTTTTGAAAAAGAGCCTGGTGCTTCTGATGGAAGATTCTTTTCAGAGAAAGGCATTAATGTAATTCTTACTAAACCGATATGTTCAAAACCCCACATCGATAATGAGTGGGTAGATATAGATGATTTAATAATCTTTAAAGACAAAGTAAAGCTTTGGTTAAAGGATCTATAACTTTACGGGGCATAGAAATATGCCCCTAACCTTTTTACACAGATATGAAGTCAGTTAAAATATTTTTTAAAATTACTCTCCTACTCTTTTTATCCTGTTTCTAATCCTTTTTTCATACGTTTCTCTATACATAGAGTTCTCAGGTAGGTATGTAATTGTAAAGGGTTTACCATCAATCTCAATTTTTTCTTGAAGTATCATAATAGGTACTTTAGAAGTATCTATCTCATTACATCTTTTTACAACTTCAATTCCCTTAGATATTAAAGATGATATTACTGTTGGATCTTGCATATTTAAACTCTTTAAAACATTGTATACTTCTGATTTAGGAATATCAGGAGTTAATTGAAACAATTTATCTACTTGATTTTCTTCTTGATAGATAAATGCTCTGTCCGTACTAGGAGAAGATTGTATCCCTGGATACTCTTCAAATGAGAAATTATAATTTGCTCCCCCAACTTCAATCTGGGTTGAAGGCATTAAATCTGAAATTTTTTCGACTGAGTCATTACTTTCTGAAAACATATTTATTACTTACTAATATTATTTAATTTATTATATCAGGATATCTAATCTTCTATTTAAGGGAAAGATAGAAAATTATCCTACTCATACCTTAAGGCATTTAATGCAGAAATCTTTTTGGCTCTCTCTGCTGGGTACCAACCGGTTACAATCCCTACAAACACTGAAACTACCATTAATCCAAGAGCTAAAAAGAATGGAATATGTGTAACATCTAATGCTTGGCCCCCTTGAGCTATTGCAAGTACTGATATTAGTATACTTAGCAATTTCCCAACTACAAAACCAAGAAAGAGGCCAGACAATCCTCCAAGGAAACTCATTAACAGAGATTCTGCTAAAAATAGGGTTTTCACTTGATTGGATTTTAACCCCATTGTTTTAAGTAAGCCTACCTCCCTTGTTTTTTCTAATAAAGATACTGTTAGTGTATTAAACATCCCCAAAGAAGCAACCCCTAGGGCTATCAATCCTAATACTAAAAGTACTAATCTTAATGTTTTAAATATATTACTTACACTATCAATAGTATCTTGTACAGAAGCGGTTTGAAATCCCTGACTCTCTAATTTCTCTCTTACCTCGGGGACACTATCTTTGTCCTTAGTTATTACCTTTAAGGAAGAGGCATTCTCTAATCCTTCAACCATAATGTCTTCCAAAGGTATAAAGTATGTCGGAGATGTATTGTTATCTAATATACCAATAATTTTTAATAATACGGGTTCAGACTCTACGGAGTAGTTACTTTTATTAAACAGTTGATTATCAAAGATAATTGTTGCTTCAAACTCCTTGTTTGTAGCCTCCTCAGGAGCGATACCTAAGAGATTTAACATAGCTGTATTTACTATGGCTACTTTCTGGGCCTCTTCTGGTATCTCTTTCTTTTCAATCTGGAAATCTTCTGTAGTTCCCAGTTCAGAGGAGAGGGTTACCCAATCAATACTGTCGTCATTCTTAATTAATTCATCCAAATCTACAAAGGAACCATTATTAACATCACTTTCTCCTAATACTTGAGTTAAGAGCCTCTCCTCTATATCCTTATCTAAATTAACATCATCTATTTTAAAATATACAGAAATCTTTTTCGGCTGATTACTATAATCATTTTGAGAAGTGAAGTAAGTTGCACAAGGCTCAGAACATTTCTCATCTTTCCAAACATCCAATTCCGCTTTTATCCAATATGCAAACACTTTCCCATTACTACTTTTAACTTGATAACTTCCTTGTGAATAACTATTACCATATATCAGTTCTCCAGAGTATGATTTCTTGTCGTTATCAACATACAACTGCAACTGGGTGGAAGTATCCTCTGGCATAAGGTATGTAGATATATATTTCTCTTCTTTTAGAGAGAATTCTATATTATCAATCTTCTTTCCCGAATAGATCTCTAATACCGTTCCTGGAATAATCTCATATCTTTCTAGTGCAATATCCTCATTAGTTATATATCCAGTTTGTACTCTTTGGTTTTGACCCTCCCTTTTTACCAGATAATGGCCATCTACACAATCAAATTGCGTAAGTGAACAATCTTTCTTTTCCCAGATATTAAAAGAATCTTTTATCCAACCACGATACTCGGTACCCTCCAAATCTACTGCAGAGTATCCTGTACTACTCTCGTACCACCCTCCCCATACTTCAACAGCTTCTTGTTTCCCACTCTCTCTTTTTGTATATCCTACTATTTGAGATTTAATATTAGGAGAAGAATAAATAGGCTTCCAAACTAAAGGGTTAATCGAGTATCTAACTTTTAACATTTCACTTCCCACCTCCATTTTATTGATTAGAACTGATTGAGAACCAGCAACTTCTCCATTCTGTCCAGTATTATTAACAACATTAGAGTGAATACTTTCTCTCTTACTGCTATAGAAGGAGCCGAAGATAGGTTTAATTCCTGTTTCCTCTAAGTATTTATTTGATACACCATAGACAATAGCATCAGAAATTGCATTGTTAAAAGTTATTTTAGATACTGATGTGATAATTGGCATTACACTTTCAATTTGTTCAATACCAGAAATCTCCTCAATGGTATTTGAATTAAACTTAAGTGGAGAGCCTTTGGATACTGTAACATCTATCTGTTTCATTTCTGAGAGACTAGCTATTTGTGATACAACTAGACCCTCAAAACCGTACCCTGCAGACAGTAGAAGAATGATTGCACCAAAGCCAATTGCCATACCACCAATAGTTACAATTGTTCTATTTTTTTTCATAGAGAGATTCTTCATTGCAAGACACACTAAATCTGAATTTTTTACATCCGAATCGTCTGAAGAATCAAAAAGTTTAAGTGCAACTTTATATACTTTTTCATAGGACTTACTAATTGCACCCTGTCTTTTTACTATTTCGTTGTTAGGTTTATTTAACTTTCTTTTTGGAGAATTTCTTAAAAGATATCTTAATGAAACAAAAAACAGCAGATTGAGAAATTTATAAAGGAATATAATTTCAACAAAGATATTCTTTATATACCCTGGAATATTTGAAAGAACTTCTTTAAATCTTTTTCTCTCTTTATTTTTTCTCATAAGGTAGTTTCCCTGAAATCATTGTAAAATTCTCAAGCTCTTTATCTCCTGCTAAATACTCTTTTACTATTACTCCATCTGACATATTTAATGCTCTTGTTGCATATGTAAGGAAGGCTAAGTCATGAGTAACCATAATTATAGTATTACCACTGTTATTATACTCTCTAAAAAGATTCATTAAGGCTAAACTAGACTTAGAGTCAAGATTGCCTGTAGGCTCATCTGCAACTAAGAGGACTGGATTGGATATTAATGCTCTAGCAAATGAAACTTTCTGTTGTTGCCCCGAAGAGAGTTCTGTTGGAACTTGGTCAGAAGCATGTTCCATACCAACAGTTTTTAAAAGTTCTAAAGCCCTACTACTTCTCTCATCTTCTGAAATCCCCCTCAATGTTAAAGGGAAAGCAACGTTTTCTAATACATTTAATGATTTTATCCAGTTCTGTTGTTGATATATTAATCCAACTTTCTCCTTCCTTATTTGAGATCTTTCATCCTCATTAAAGGAATAAAGATCTTTTCCTATGAAATTAATGTTGCCTTCAGAGGGGACCTCAAGTCCTAAAAGGATGTTTAGTAATGTACTCTTACCACAGCCAGAAGAACCAAAGAGGATAATAAACTCACCCTTCCTAATTTCCAAATTTACTCCTTTAATAATTTCTACAAAGGTATTTCCTACCTTAAACACCTTTACGATATCTTTTCCTTCAAGTACTCTTTCATAATTTTTAAACGATTTATCACTCATCTAAACTCCCATCATATTTTAATAACTCCACTTTTGGAAATATAAATATACCTTCCCCTTGATTAACCTTCTTAAAATATACTCCTTCTTTAGGAATATTCTCAATAAATACTACATGTATCTCTCCTGGTTCGCTACTAGTTTGTAATACCGTAGTTTTCTTTCCAAAACGCTTCTCGCTATATTTAACATATCCTAAAGTACTATCTTTAGATTTCCAGAAAACAATAGCATCTTTCGGAGTAACAAAAGATATTTCTGTATATATCTCCAATTCTCTAGCACTTCTGTTCTCTAAAATAATAGCCAGGGATAAAGAAAGAAGTATTATCCCAGCTAAGATATATATATAACTCTTTCTTTTAATTTTCTTTCTACCTCTTTTGAAATTCTTCATGCTATTTACCTAAAAATGAGAATATCGAAATTAAATTATTAATTGCTAAATCAAAAGCATTTTCTGAAGAAGCACTCGTTACTACTACCTTATCTATTGAATAACCGATATTACTCTCTTTGTCTTTAGAAATTGCTCGAAGATGGTATACCTTAGAAGGGGTTAAACCAGAGATAATAACGATATGATTATTTGAGAGTATTGTGTCTTCTTGTGATTTCTGGCCATAGTTTTGACTTGTTCCTTCACCATACTCTACTTGTGAGGTTGTAGGTTCATCGGTTTTGTATGACACTACTAATTGTGCAGTTGCAGTATCTCCTGACCCTACTATTTCCGATGTAACCTCAAGGTCGTATACCTTTGGAGGTCTAGTATCAACTGCTGTAGTAAATGATAGGACACCACTACTAGCTTCATTACCCATAAAATCCCTCCCACTAATAATGACCGAGTATTGGGTATTAGGTAAAAGATTAACTAATACGGCTCTATGCTTACCATTTTTTAGAGCTACATTAACCTCATCTAATGCTTGTTCTGGATTGGTGTTTGGGAAGTATGTAACTACAGAAGAGATTGGAGTATTTGAATCCCACTCTACTAGTAGAGTTGTATAAGCAGATCCTGATACTTGATATATTTTTGTCTCTAATATTTTTGGCCTTGGGAGTGTCTCAAAAGAATGAGTTTCCCCTTCATACTCTGATCCGTCAATATCGAATGTATTAATCTTGTAGAAATATTTTGTTCCATCTTTAATATCTCTCAACTCTACACTATGAGTACTCTGTGCAGTACCAGTATACACCTCAACCATACCACCGAAAGAACTCGTTTCTCCATACATTACTCGAACCTTAACGGCATCTTTGGTAGTAAACTCAATTAATGCAGAATCTAAAGATACCCTCCTAACTACTGGCTCCTGTATTGAGGGAGGAGGAGAGGTAAAGAATGTATCTTCCTGAGAGAAGCCAATATTCCCATCCTCGTCAGTCCATTTGACAATATAGTAATACTGGGTTCCAGGAGTAAGATTGTTAATTGTTAAGATATGGTCAGCTACCTGGTCAGAATTTGAAACCTCCTCTTCAAAGTATTCCCCAGTATTTGTTCCGTAAGCAACTCTTGAATCCGCTGTTCTTGCTGTTACCCAAGATACAGTTGCTTTCTTTGGGGTAATATTTGACATAATCGGAGGAACAATTAATGATGCAGGTTCAGTATATCTCCCATCTGGATAGAGAGATACTATCTCGGAAAATGCTCCACAGTTATTTGTATTGTCACAAGCCTTAATTTTGTAATAGTAGGTTCTCTGAAGTAATTTACTGTCTACTAATGAAGAACCACTCGTGTATGAATGCTTAAAGAAATTAGTTCCATCAACAGATCTGAATATTTCATACCCAGCTACCCCACTACCCTCTTCAGATGGCAAGTCCCAGGAAACTGCTAATCTCCAACTTGAGGTGCTCTTTACTGAAACATCCGCTATCTCTAAATTGAGAGGGATACCAGGTGCAACAGTATTAGCAAAGAAAGAGACAGAAGAGAAGTCTGCATAATTTACATTCCCTGCTTCATCTTTAGTAACAATGTAAAATATATTTTCTCCAGGTAAAGTTGCATATGCACCAGAATTTAGATATGTAAGACTTGTTTGGGAAACACTATATTCAGTTGGCAAGGCATTAATACTATACAGATATGAGAGATTTGATTCAGAGCCGTAGTAAGTTCCCACCAATGGTGGGTCCCAATCAAATCCAAAAGAGTTTGATGTGCTACTCTCAGGTGAAACAACTAAATTTGTAGGTGGAGCAGGAGCATTCTCAGAATCAACATAGAAATAGTTCTCATTTGAATATGCACTATAATTACCTGCAGCATCTTTAACCCTAACTTGAAAGAGATTTGTTCCTACTCGGTAGGAGGGTATGTTACTTATTGATGTAGTTTCAATACACTGATCTTGGGAGTACTGCCCAGAAGTAGCACCTGTCTTGTAGCAGTAATGGGTAATGGGAGAACCCTGCGAAGAAGATTCTAACCAAGAGAAAGAGAAGTTGTTTACTGCAGTATATCCAGCAGGATCTGCAGCAACCTCAGACACAGGCTCAGGTGCAGAAATATCATATTTGTAAATGAAGGGTTGCCATACATCTTCTGAGGTATTTCCCGCATCATCAACTGTTCTAATTCTTAAATAATATGTTGAGCCATCATTAAGATCTTCTGGTTCAAAAGAGTTTTCTTCCTGAAACTCTCCCAAATCGTTTGGTTCTGCCGTACTATTTGTTCCCCAATATATTATGTATCCCGAAACACCCGATCCATTCACTCCATCTTTTGCACCGTACTCCTCGCTTGGGCTATCCCACTCAAAATATGGGGCTTGGTGACTATACCATGTATTGGTAACTATCTCATGAGTAGAATCAATATCCGAATATGAATTGAAACCGGACAAACTTGGATTTTCTGGGTTATATATATCTTGATAGTAATTAATACTGTAACTTGTAATTACAGGGGAGTTAATACCATTACCACTAGAAAGTTCAAATCTAAACTTAATATATCTACTAACTGGGGAGTTAATCTTGTACCTATATGTCTCATTTAAAACTTTCTCTCTTGAAACTAATGACCATTCACTCCATTCTAAGGAGTCTTGGGAAACACTCGATTTAATTATTAAATTACTGTTCTCTCCCTTCTCAAACTGGATATCCAATCCTGCCCATTTGTATACACTTGTTAAATCATGTATCTGTGATTCATACACTCCCTCAGAAATAAAACCTGAGCTATCTGTTTCCTGAACATATGTATAAAGAGCATCTTGATAGGTATTACTACCTCCTCCCGCAAGTACATATATTAGGTTATCCATATTACTTTCCCCTGAAGCTCCATTATATATCTGGCCAGGGAAGTTTGGTAACTGAGACCAAGAATCTTGGGATATAGAGTATCTGAAGAAATCAGATGTGTTCTGCGCTCTACTAGCATAGAGATATCCATCGTTACCATCAACTAGAAATCCCTCAATATATACATTACTGTCTAGAGAAGAAAGGGAGGTCCAACTATCCCCAGAAATGTTGTATTTATAAAAGGGATTTGGGTTACTATTGTAGCCTCTCAAAGTATATATTTCACCATTGTTAATCAGAAGTTCTGAACCGTAATATAGCGTAGCAGGAGCAATTGTCATAGTACTCCACTTAGAACCACTTTCGCCTAGTGTGTCAAATCTGTAAAAAGTGTTGGAAGCACCAGCTCTAGCCAGATAAATGTATCTAGAGCCATCGTAGACCATTGAGGAACCGGGGCCGGGATTTAATGGTACGGGGTCATTACTCTCTTTGGACCAACTGTTTTGGGAGATATCATATACAAAGAAGGATGGATCATTTGTTCCTCCAGTAAGATATATTTTGTTTTGCGAACTGTCATACACCATATTTCCACCTGCATACATACCAATTGGCGTATTAGCTAAATATGTTACCTCACCACTTACCTGATTCCATCGTACAAAACTATCTGCATAATTACCTCTAGTTAAATAGAAATTGTCACCATCACCCTTTAAGATATCTGAACCGTAGGAGATATTAAATATACTCGAGCCTTCATATTCTCTTCCAAACAGACCTCTTTGGGGTACTAACCATGAGTCTTTTTCAATATCATATCTATAAAAAAGATTAGAGTTACCACCTCGGACCATATACAGATAATTTGAAACAACATACAAACCAGCACCGTAATTAAAGCCAGATGGTGCAGAAGCTCTTCTTTGCCATTCCCCTGAATTAACAACATACTCAAACATATATTGGAATCCATTACCTGGTGCGTAAAAGAGAGAGTCTTTACTTGGGTAATACGTCAGCACTGCGCCAGTATTTGCTAATACTGGCAGAGAAGGAAGTACTTGCCATTCATTTCTGTTAATGTCATATACTGAAAAAGAGTCTGAATAGTTACCTCTAGTAGCATATATCAACTGATTCTCGAGATCGATTGTCATACTACCTCCCATGTAAACATTGTTTGAGATACTACTTTGAGGCACACCAAAATCAACAGAGTCTAGATTCTCCCAAACATCAAGGTAAGGATCATATCTCCAGAAGGAATCACTGTTATTACCTCTTAGTACATATAGATATCTTGTCCCATCATATACCATTGAAGCCCCATACCCTATCGCTAAAGGGGTACTTGATATATCACTGTACCAAGTATCATTAGTAATGTCGTATCTCCAAAAATCAGTACTGTTGTTACCCTTCATTGCATACAGATTTCCATCTGGACCCTCTACTACACCCCCCTCATAGTACATAAAGGAAGGTGGAGGAGTTAAGTCACTCCATACATCGCTTTCAAAATCATACTGTAGGAATCTGTTTGGGTTTGTCATACCGTTTGAGATAAACAACTTGTTTAAGCTTTGTATGTAAGCAGCATTCTTTGCACCGTATCCTAAGCCAACAGGAGAGTATGTTAAGCGATTTTGTAACCAGAAACCTCCTGAAATATTTTCTAAGATAATCTCATTATTCTTAATCTGTAAATCATTTAGACTACCTGAAAAATCACTTCCAGATATTTCTAATGTCTGGAAAGGACCAACACCTGAATAATCATAGGTAAAAAAGGTTGATGGAGTACTAATGTTACCTGTAGTATCCTTTGCTACAATTCTTAAATAGTTAATTCCAATAGATATTGGGTCATACACCGTAAAGGTTGTATTACTTTGAAAATGTCCTGATTCAAAAGGATTAGCATTAGATTGAGTACCAAAATATACATAGTATCCGACAACTTCCGTTTCATTATCTGTAGCTGGATCCCATGTAAACGATGGGTTTGTATGTGTATAGGGTTGACCATCTAAAAGTTGTTCCCCACCGATCTCTTGAGAGTACCCCACTATATTAGAGGGAGAAGATGGGGGCATGAAATCAGTACTGTATTGTATATTTATACTACTAACAGAAGGGGTACTACTTCCATCAGAAGAGGAAGCCAATGTAATCTTAACCTGAATATATCTTCGCTTGGGAGACACTATTATTCCTCCTACAACCTCCTCCCAATCACTCCAAGTAACCATATCTTGACTACTTCGAGTATATACAAAAACTGTAGAGTCAGAAGGGGTGTCACTTTCTAAGGTTAAAGAGCTCCAAGCATCAACATATGTTAAATCTTTGATATCAGAGACCCATGTACCGTAACTTTTGTAGTCAGTAGCACCCAATGAGTAAAGAAGTGTTTCTACCCTATTCCCTCCTCTTGAAATGAAAAAGTCTCCTAGCCCATTTGATACTATTGTGGCTCCAGCCCAAGAACCAATATTTGTAGGACCGTATGCCCCGTACTCTCCTAAATTCCTCCAACTATCTGATAAGATATCGTACTCCCATAGATCAGTTTCATAGTTACCTCCTAGTGCGTAAATCTTACCATTAAAATACTCTGTGTCTGTACCGTAGTATGGAGAAAACGGTATTGGAGAGAGTTCACTCCATGTATCAGTAAGGATCGTGTATTTAAACATCCTCTTAACACCAATACCTGAAGTAAAATAGATGTCTGTTCCATTAGTTATGAGTGTAGAACCGTAGGAAGCAATTACCCCCGTTGGTAAGTTTGAGAGAGTAGTTTCCCAAATTCCACCTGATATGCTGTATCTCCAATATGTAGAGGTATTTGCACCCCTTGTGGCGTAGATATAATCACCAGTACCGGGATATACTAAATTAGCTCCATATCTAGTAATCTCAGGAGCAGCAGTTAATTCCTCCCATGTATTAGATGAGATATTGTATCTAGCAAAATCAGTTGTACCTGAACCCCTAAAGAAGTATATGTAACCATTTGCCAAAGTCCCCCTAGTGTCATCATTAAAAGTAAATGGAGATGTAGATGGGGATGTATCGCCAGAACTCCAAATGTTTGAGAGAGTATCATATTCGTAGAAATTTAGTTGATTAGCACCCCTAGTTACATACAGGCTACCCTCATTATATATTGCATCAGAACCAGTACTAAATCCTATTGGAGCCTCTGCGGGGCCTAAAAAAGTCTCTGAATCCAGATCAAATTTCCAGAATCTGTAGTCTCCATTACCCCTAAAAAAGTATATATACCCATCACTACTCAGATACTGAACACCACCGTATCTAGAGGCCATTGGTGCGTTTTGTAATGTACTCCAGGTATTAGTAGCTATGTTGTACTTGTAAAAATATGTAGTCCCTGTTTGAGCCGATACATATATATTGCCATTTGCACTAGTAATATCCATATCATCATTTAAACGACCAGGAACATTTGCCAGAGTACTCCAGGTGTTAGATATTAAACTGTATGCATAGAAAGTGTCTGTATTAACCCCTCTAGGAGTATAGATGTAATCACCAACCCTTTCTAAATCTGCTCCAGACCTCATAGTTGCTGGAGTACTTGTTAGTAAACTCCATGTATCTGTAGAAATGGTATATTTAAAAAAGTTTTGTGTATTATTTGCTGTAATAGCAAAAAGATTTACACCATCAGTAGTCATACTAGCACCCTGATATACAAAATCAGGATAGTCAGAAAGCATCTCCCACTCGTTATCTGAAACAGAATATCTACCAAAAGCCTTCTGATATCCACCAAAGAATGCATATATATATCCATTTAAATATTGGATGTCAGAGCCGTAATATACTCCATACGGAAGATCTGCCAAAGTCTCCCAAGAGTCCTTTAAAGCATCATATCTCCAAAAAAGATTGTCCCCTACCCCCCTTACTACATAAATATATGTTCCATCAGAGGTAAAAGCAGAACCTATACTTAATGTTTTATCTGGTGTTCTCCAAGAAAGTGCGTTCCATGATCCTCCTGCCTCTAATTCAACTCCAAAACCAGATACTACAGATTTTACTCCATTAGTAACACCAGAATTCCAATCCTGTAAAGTAGAAATCTCTAAAGTTTTAGCGTATGCATCTAAAGAAAAAAGAGTGCAAAAGATAAACAGAGAGAGAACAGTTTTAATTAAAATATCTTTGTTTTTGAGCAGTTTTAAAAATACCATATAGTTCTGGTCAAAATATGTATTAGTTTAGAGTAGCATAAATGGATATAAAAATAAATATGTTTTAATTAGAAATACAAGGTTTCCTTATGGTAAATTATCTAAATCAAAACAGAGTAGTTTTCTATTACAAAATCTGATAATTGATATACAAAATCCTCATTCCAGCCATCGTTTAAAATTCCAATTGTAAAAATGTCTGCTCCCTTAGATGCTTGTAAGCCATAGAAAGAATCTTCAAATACTAGACATTGAGAAGATGGTAATCCTAAATATTCTGAACCTTTTAAGAAACACTCTGGATCTGGTTTACCTCTTACTACATCATATCTATCAATTACCGTTTCAAAGTTATCAAACAGATTAAAATGAGTAAGCATTTTTTTAACATGTTCTTTTCTAGAAGAAGTAACAATAATCTTTCTCTTCTCTTTTATCTTAGAATTATTCAAGAAATCCTTTATGCCTGGTAATAGGTATATCTCATTATCTATCCTTTCTTCTATTAATCTCTTTTTATGAGAATAGAACTGATTGTTTATCTCTGTTCCTGAAAAATCTTTAATTCCCTTTGTTTCTAAATACTCCACTATTCCATTTTTTGATCCTCTCCCTGAGATATATTTCATAAAATCTTCTCTAGAAAAGTCAATAGAAAACATCTCTTTAAATACCAAAGCAAAGGAATCTACATTAAGTTTATCCAAGTTAACTAATGTCCCGTCAAAATCGAAAAGAAGAGCTTTAGAATCACTTACTAGTTTTCTAACTTCTTCTATTGTGAATTTATTATTCATAACTCAAATATATCAGATTAATTGAAATATCAAAAGGTGTTGAAAATACAGGGGTTTGTTGATATAATGGTGCTTTCTAACTTTACAATTATAACGACATGAGAAGCGAAAGTTACTGTGGAAAAATAATAATTGGCAAAAGCTCTACTGGCTACCCAATTAATATAAATCCTGAAAAAAGAGTTGAGAATACTATAAATGGTGTCGCAAAGTTAATGCAAAATCCAAATA
>CAZZPP010000008.1:0-22016 GCA_964655705.1 uncultured Candidatus Saccharibacteria bacterium
TATCCAAACCCATATCTTGATTTAAAAATATCATAACCTGATTGATAATAGACCTTTTTTCTAAATCTATTAATACTCACTACGAGACTTTTACTCGAAACAGTATTTCCATTAAGAAGTTGGAAATGATTTCCAAATTCCTTTATATTACATAGGCCATTGTGATTAAGAGTGTAATTGATGAGAAGTGATTCAAAGGGGGTAAGTATTATCTTTGAATTTTTTACATACATCTCTCTACTCTCTTGAATATATGAGATATATTTAAAGGGGGTTACATTTACATGAGTTATAGGGTTACTATTCAATACTTTTAATATTCTACACTCAATACTCTGATCGCTATCATTCTCAAATACGAAATCGTCAAGACCATGATGTAAACATTCTAATACGATTTTAGGTTGAGATTGGAGTATACACAGTGTTCTTACATTAAAATATTTACATATATCAAATATCGTTAACTCATCGATTGTAAAGGGCAGGATATTGATACAGAGTAAGTCAAATTGATTTTTAGCAAAGGATTCTTTTAAGTTTGGGTATTTTGAGTAGTTTGTGTAAGAGAAATCTAGGGGATACTTGTTTAGAATCTTGGATATTCTAGGTATATTTTCAATTAGGAGTATATACTCTACAGAGGTATTGGTAATATTTTAATTACCAATGATATTAATATTAGGAGATTCTTTGAATGATATCTTCTTTCTTAATTAAGAAAGATTCTCTACTTAGCATGTTTTTAAGTTGAACAACACCCTTACTTAGTTCATCTTCTCCAATTATTATTACCCAAGGTATATTATTGTTACTGGCATATTTTAGTTGATTAGAGAGTTTACTTGGTTTAATTTGCATTAAAGTATTTACCCCATTCTCTCTCAAAAATGAGGCAACCTTATTACTCTCAATGTAAAGGGAGTCTTCCATTAGGCAGATAAATACTTTAGAGTTATTTCTATACTTTGGAATTAGATCGTATGTATTAAGATAGTCGAGTGTGGTAGTATCCCCCCACCCTAGTCCGAATGCTGGTATCTTTCTCTCTCCAAATATTTCTAAGAGATTGTCATATCTCCCTCCTCCAAAAAGTGCCCGTGGTGCTTTTTCTTGTCCGATATCATACAGTTCCATAACTGTTCCTGTGTAGTATGCTAGTCCCCTTACAATATATGGAGAGAATTTGATATTTGAAACACCTAAAGCATTCAATTTGTTAAATAACTCGATTAACTCCCTTGCTCCTTTTGACTTCTCCTTTATTGTATCTAAATCCTTGAGTTCCCAATTTAAATACTGCGTGATTAGCGATATTTGTTCTTGAAAAAGTCCTAACTCCTTAAGGTATAGATTAAAATCATTAGAATTCATCTTAAGGTAGTTATCTAGAGCTCTTCCTAATTTGGGTTTAAGTAAAGTATCTATACCAAGAATTTCGTCAAAAAGGTATTCCAAGAGATATCTGTTATTTATCCTTAATTCAAAAGTATCTTTAGGAGCCTTTAACTCTTTCATTACATCAAGGACAAATTGAATTATCTCTACCTCTGCTGTTAATTCATCTATTCCCAAGAGATCAATATTTAATTGAAAGAATTCCCTCTTCCTACCCTTTTGGGGTTTTTCATATCTGTAGTATCTTCCAATATTGAACCATCTAAGTGGGAATGTAAGTTCATTCTTTTTGTTTGCGACCATTCTAGCCATGGATGGAGTCATTTCAGGCCTTAGGGCAATCTCTCTCCCCCCCTTATCTTGAAAGCTGTATAGTTGGTTACTACCCAGTTCATCACCTGACTTGACTTTAAAGAGCTCTGCACTCTCTAACTGACTACTATCATACTCCTCATATCCATATCTTCTAGCCACTTTACTCCATGTTTCAAAAAGGTAATTTCTTACAAACATGTCCCTTGGGTACCAGTCAGTAGTCCCTTTATATGGTTGTTTTGATACAATTTTGTTTTCCATGTTCCAATTATACCATCTTCTTTCTAAGGTTGAATATTAGGGGTAAATAATATATATTAAAGGTGTTAAATATTCCAATTATTATTGCCAATGAAATATAGTATGTCAGTAGCAAAATCTAAGAAATATGGAAGAAGAAGAACCTATACAAATAGACCAACCTCTCTGGGTAATTACAATAGGATGAAGATGTATAATAGTAGGAATACAAAGAAGGGGAAAGTTAAATCCAAGAAAAGAAAACCAACTGGGATTTTCTCAAGTAAGGTTAAAACAAAAAAGGCTAAGAAATTTCTGTATATATTTATTGGTTTCTGTTTCTTTGTATTTTGTGCAGTATTGATTGTAGCTGGTGTATATCTTAAGGGTTTACAAAATTCACTACCATCTCCAGACGAACTAGTTGAAAGGAGCTCTGATCAGAGTACTAAGATATATGACAGGAATGGAGTCCTACTCTATACAGTCTATGGGAACCAGAATAGGGAGTTTGTTCCTATTGAGGATATCCCTGAATATACTAAGTGGGCTTTACTAGCTGCAGAGGATATTGAGTTCTATCAACACAAGGGGTTGGATTATGCAGGTATTGTAAAAGCAGCATATCAAAATTTTACTCATGGAGAAGTAGTTAGGGGTGCTAGTACCATTACTCAGCAACTAATTAAAACTACTTTACTTTTTGATATTCTAGGGGATGAGGCATATGAACAGAAATATTCTAGAAAGATTAAGGAGATTCTCATTACGATGCAAGTTGAGCAAACCTTGACTAAGGACGAGATATTGCAGATGTATATGAATGAGATACCTCTTGGTGGTGTTAATTACGGTTTCCAGGCTGCTGCTAAGGCATACTTTGGAAAGAGTGTTAAAGATTTAACATTAGCAGAGAGTGCTTTAATAGCGGGTTTAATCCAAAGTCCTGGTGTTTACTCACCTCTCTTTGGTAGTAACCCTGAGTTAGCAAAGGTTAGACAGTCATATGTTCTAGATCAGATGTTAAAGCACAAGAATCTTACAGGGGTTACAGAGGAAGAAATAACCCAGGCTAAGGAGGAAGAGTTAGCATATTCCACTACAAGAATTGATATCAAGGCCCCTCATTTTGTATTCTTTGTTAAACAGCAACTTGAAGCTGAATATGGGATAGATAGGGTTGAAAGGGGTGGACTTAAGGTAACAACTTCTCTAGACTACTCTATCCAAGAGATTGCTGAAGATGAGGTTGTAAAGGGAGTAACTAAAAACGGTTTACCTAGAAAAGTTAACAATGGTGCTGCTGTAGTTATGGATCCTAATACAGGAGAGATTCTCGCTATGGTTGGTTCTGTGGACTACTGGAACACAGAGAATCCTAAAGTAGATGGAAATGTAAATATTGCTACTAGTGAAAGACAGGTTGGTTCTTCTGCTAAACCATATACTTACTTAGCTGCCTTTGGGAGAGGTTTTACTCCAGGAACCCTAGCACCTGATATCCCAATGAAGTTTGGTAATTACGCTCCTAAAAACTGGGATAGTCAGTTTGAGGGTATTGGTACAGCAAGAAGAAATTTAGGTAGGTCTAGAAATCTTTCTGCTGTATATACCTTACAGATGACTGGTATAGATTCGCTACTTCAATTAACTGAGAAATTAGGAATTACTACGTTAAAGAATAAAGCAGATTACGGTCTCTCTCTTGCATTGGGTGCAGGGGAGATGAAGATGTTAGAGCATACAGCCGCTTTTGGGGTTTTTGCAAATGAGGGTGTTAGAAACCCAACGATAGCAATATTGAAAGTTGAAGACTCGAAGGGCAATATCTTGCAAGAGGCAACAATTGGAGAGGGTACTAGGGTTGTTGATGAGAAAGAGGTATATCTTCTCAACTATGTTCTTTGTGATTTAGGTGGCCATGGGGACAGAATTGGAATTGGTTACTCAAGGGTTAAGGGAACAAATGTTTGTTTCAAGACAGGGACTACTGATGGACCCAAGGATTTAACAACGATGATGTATCACAAGAATCTAGTAGTTGGAGTATGGGCTGGAAATAATGATAATACTCCTGTCCCTGGTGCATATGGTTCTACAGTTCCTCTCCCAATAGCATACGGCATTACGAATAGACTCGCGGATATATATAAGCCGGCTCTGTTTACTAGACCTGCTGGTATTGTTTCTTCCGCTGTTTGTAGAGATACTGGTGGTATTCCTGCAGATGGTGTTAATTGTGAGAAAGAGGCAACAGTATATATCTCAGGTCGTGCACCTCAGGTTGATAGTAGAGAGGTAGTTACTGTTTGTACTGCTAATGGTCTAATTCCAAGTAATTTGGCTTTAGCACAACAGTATGGATTAGTTGAAACTAAAACCATTTTAACATTCAAATTAGAGAACAAATTACAACAAAGTACATATGAGCAGTATATTGGGGGGCATGCAGGATATCTATTTGCACCACCAGCTACTGCAGAGTGTCCTTTACCCCTTGGTCCAGACAACTCCCCTGTAATTGAAGTTACTACTCCTGTTGAGGGTAGCATATTTAAGCAGAGTGATACAGTAAATATTACAGGGAGTACTCGTCAGTTAGTAACATTAACGGAATTTACTGTTTCTATCGATGGTACTACTATTCCAGGTGTAGTATTTGATGGTTCTAAGTTTAGTGTAAGTAAAAAGTTAAATTCCTTTTCTCTAGGAAACCATACTATCTTGATTACTGCTAAAGACGCTAATGGGAAGATTGGTACGAAGTCATTAACTTTCAAAATTGAAGGAGAGATTGTAGTACCACCTGTGCAAGAAGCAGATTAGAGACCTATTTAAAGGTTTTTGTTTTCTCTTCTATTTTCTCCTTTATTTTTTCAAAATCCTTGTCAGTAAGAGTCTTATCCTTATGTTCAATACTAACTCTTAGAGTAATATTTTTAATACCACTTTCTTTCTGATATATATCTATACACTCAACACTCCCTATCCTTTCCTTAGTATTAATTATTTTTAATACAGTTTCTTGGAGATCAGAGTATTTTGTATTTTCTAGAATTGATACAGAGATATCTTGAGTAATCTTTGGGAATTTTGATTCATTTAATATCCTCTTACAATTATTTACTAGTTTTCCTAACTCCTCCAAATTAACTTCTAAAGCACCAGAATATTGAGGTAGTTTGAAATTTTCTTTAACACTCTCATCAATATCTCCCATAACTCCAACTATATTCTCTTTGCCATCTTTAATGTGTTTAATTAAAGCACTCTGGTAAGCATTAAATGTAGGTATACAATTTTTAACCCATATGGGTAAATCTAATTCAGAGCTTTCTGCAATTAGGGAGTATGTTATCCCATCAATATTTAAAGAGGTCAAGATTTTCTCAAAATATCTCTTAACTTGAAAGAAGGGACTCCCATCTAGAATGTTTTCTTTCGAACTAAAAAGAAATGACATATGCCAATCCTCTTTTGGAAGTTGGAAATTATCAACATATCCTTTCTGATGAGGGATGTTAAATTCATATATGCAAAAAGGAGATATATTTTTTTGTATATTATATCTACCCTTGTCTAGTAGAGATACTATTAACGATGGACGCATGAATTCAAGTTCAGGGGAGAGAGCATTCTTAATATGGTATGCAAGATTAGGGTCTTGATTTGTATCAAGGATATTCTCCTTACTTACAAAACTGTATGTGTCTAATTCGTTACATCCTGAATTACTTAATATATTTCTAATCTTTTTCTTTAATTCAATTTTACTATTTCCCTTTACAGCGGTTAATTCTCTTAAAGGAAGTTTAGGAGGGATATTTCCATATCCATATATTCTAGCGATATCTTCATATATATCTTCTGCAATCAATATGTCAGATCGGAATATGGGTGCTTGCACTGTCAAATACTGAGCATCTTCCCCTACTATTTGGTATTGCATATTTGTAAGAATATCCCGGACCTCTTTGCGTGAGAGATTTGTTCCCAAGTGACTATTTATCTTGGAGATTGAGAGAGACAGGTTCTTACTTTTAAGAGGTTCTGGGTATACATCGACAATATTGGAGGTTACACTTCCTTGTGTAAGTTCTTTAATCAAATCTACTGTCCTTAGAAGAAGTGGTAGACATAACTCAGGGCTTTGTCCTCTTGTAAATCTAGTAACTGCTTCTGTAAATATGCCTAACTCCATTGATGTTTTTCTAATACTGAACTTGTTAAAGTTAGCACTCTCAATGATGATATTTTTTGTATTACTATCAATCTGGGTATCACTCCCCCCTATTACGCCAGCTATTGCTATTGGATTAGTAGAGTCCGCTATTACCAAATTATTCTCGTTAAGGGGAACTAAGTTTCCATCTAAAGTATGGATTTTTTCTCCTTCTTTAGCAGTTCGTACAGTAATATGTGCTATACCATTACTATTAGGATCCTTTGAGATTAATTTGTCATAGTCAAAAGCATGAAGTGGTTGTCCAGTTTCTATGGATATATAGTTGGTAATATCGACTACGCTATTAATGGGTCTAATACCAGATTTAAGTAAGACAGATTTTAACCAAACAGGTGATTCTTCAATTAACAAATTACCCATTGATATACATGTATATCTGGGACAAAGATTTTTGGCACGGTTATCTACATTAATGGGAAGTCTTACATCTACATCAATTACAGAGGGTATTTCTGTATACCATTTGGGAGCAGTAAAAGGAGTACCTTGGGCTGCTGAAATTTCTCTAGCAAGGCCTAATATCCCAAAGAGATCTCCTCTGTTAGTTAATGCTTTGTTTTCAATATCAATAACTACATCATTGAGATTGAAGTATTCAGCAAAGGGTACACCAACATCAGCATGGGTATCCAATACTAATACTTTTTCATGACTAGGACCCACATTCAACTCCTTTTCAGAGCAAAGCATTCCGTTTGAGGAGATACCCCTCATATTAGCGACCTTAATCTTTACGGGTTGGGATGTCCCATATGTGTATGGAACAATGTGTCCTGGTTTAATGTATGCCACCTTGTCACCGACCGAAAGTGATTTATCTCCAGCAACGACTTGGATGTTATCATCCTGTCCGATATTAACTTTGTATATTGCGAGTTTATCTGCATTCGGGTGTTCCTCTTTATGTCCTATTTGTCCGATATATATACCTTCATACATTTTAGAGAGGTCTGTATATCCCTCTACTGCACCTACCTTGCTAGAAAGGATTTCTAAAATCTTTTCCGGTAGTATATCAAACTGGAGATACTCTTTAAGATTTTGAATGGGTAATTTCATATTAGTAAAGTTGTTTAAGAAAATTAATATCACCATCTCTTAATTTACGGATATCATTAATACCTCTTTTAATTGCAACTAGTCGATCAAGTCCGACTCCCCATGCAAAGCCAGAATAGGTCTCTGGGTCAATTCCTGCTGCAATCAAAACATTAGGGTGAATCATTCCACATCCCATTAACTCAATCCATCCACTATTACCACAAGAACTACAACCTCTTTTATCACAGAATGGGCAGCTAATTACAAATTCCATATCTGGTTCTGTGAATGGGAAATATGCAGGTTGCATTTTAACTTCTAAATCCTTCTCTAGATATTTCTCTAAATACTCTTTAATTGTTGCTTGCATATTTGCAATGGATATTCCTTCATCAACATATATGCCCTCTATTTGATAGAAGGTATGCTCATGACTAGCATCAGTAGCTTCGTTTCTGAAACATCTACCGGGTAGTACAACTCTAATTGGAGGTGGAGAGTATTTTCTTAATGCCCTATTTTGCATTGTAGAAGTATGTGCAGGTAGTACAAAGTTATCATCAGTCCAGAATGTATCATACATATCTCTTGCGGGATGTCCCTTAGGGAAATTAAGACTTTCAAACATATGGAAGTCATCATCTATCTGTCTGCTTTCCAATATATCAAAACCCATTTTAGTAAAGATATCTAACATCTTCTCTAATTCCTGGCTTAATGGATGTGCTGAACCTGTAAGATCTAGTATATGGGGTCTCTTAACCTTGGAACAATTTATGTCAAAGGGTGCAGTCGGATCAATCCTCCTATTATCTTTCTCAATATGAATATTCTTTTCATTTATCTTTTCTTCGAGGTCTTTCTTTAATTGATTTAATCCCTTACCATACTCAGCTCTAATCTCTGCCTTAACATTTTTAATATTTTTAAACATGAGAGTTAGTAATCCTTTAGAGGACAGATATTTGGTTTTTAGTTGTTCAGAAGAGAGTGATGAAATATCATTTAGTAAGTCTTTTTTAACTGTATCTAAATCTGTTGGCATATATTAAAGATATTATATTATCTTGAAAGTATACAATATTATATTTAAAACAGTAAATTAATACAAAAAAAAGACCCTATTTAGAGTCTTAATATCAATGTAAAGAATATGATTCTAAAGAGATTTAATTATGAAGGAGAAGACCTCTGGATTATTTAATGCAATATCTGAAAGAACTTTCCTGTTTAACTGTACATCCTTCTTCTTAAGATTACTGATGAAGTCTTTGTATTGAATACCATTTGTTTTACATGCAGCATTCAATCTTGATATCCAAAGCCTTCTAAATTGTGCAGCTCTTTTTCTTCTATCATTGTAAGAATACTGTCCAGCATGCATAACTGCTTGATTTGCAGTTTTGTAAAGTTTACTCTTAGACATCCTGTATCCCTTTGCTTGGGAAAGCACCTTATTATGTCTTCTTTTTCTTACAATTCCACCTTTTACTCTCATGATATATTATCCTAAATTTACAATCTTTCTTCTTAATTTCTTATCAGTTGATCCATATACAACCCTATCATCAGATTGTCTTCTTTTAGACTTTCTCGACCTTTTTGTCTTCATGTGTCCCTGATGACTCTGTTTGTACATCATCTTTGCTTTCCTGTTTCCCTTTGGGTTGGATAGCTTTACTCTCTTTATTGCTGTCTTGTTTGTTTTTTGCCTTGACATCTTTCTTAAATGTAATTGTTATACTATTGAATTCACTCTTTGGCTCGGGTTCGATACTACAATATTCAGTAAAATTAGTCAATATCTCATTAAATATTTCCTTCATTTGATCGTATGGTTGCCTTCCTTTTTTAATTGTAGTTATCTTTACAGGATGGCCTTTCTCTAGAAATTCTTTTGCTCTTCGAATTCTTGTATTCATATCTCCTGTATCTATTACAGCACTAAAACGGAATTCTTTAAGATCTTTTGTTTTACCTGCTTTGTTCTTTCTTAATTTCTTTTTTTGCTCGTAAATATATTTAGAATAGTTCATAATTCTACATACAGGGGGATTACTTGTAGCACCCACCTCCACTAGATCTAGTTCTACTTCTTTAGCCATCTGTCTCGCTTTGTCAGTATCTACTTCTCCTAAATTGTTCCCTTTCTCATCTATCAACAATACTTTGGCAACTCTAATCCATTCATTTATTCTCACTCCTAAATCTCTATTACTTCTTTGATTGTTAAAATCCATTTAATAGATATGTATTAATTAAATTATTTATGTTTCTTTGATCTAATCTCTTCTAAAAGATAGTCAAGAAACTCCTGTTTTTTCATTAATCCAATCTCTTTGTTTAATCTTGAACGAATTGATACAGTATCTGTCTCAATCTCCTTATCTCCCACTATTACTAGGTAAGGAATCTTAAGCTTTTCTGCATCTCTAATTTTTGATTGCATGCTCTTTGCCCTATCATCAAGTGTAACCCTAATACTATTGTTATCTAAAAGGTCATATATTTCTTTAGCGTATTTGTGGTGCTTATCAGATATGGGGATAATTGTAACTTGATCAGGAGCAATCCAAAGAGGAAAGTCCCCTGCATGATGTTCTATTAAGAAGGCAAAGAATCTTTCAAAAGAACCAATTAAAGCCCTATGTATTACAAAAGGTTGTTTCTCTTTCCCATCTGCAGCAATATATTTAATATCAAATCTTTCTGCTAGATTGAAATCTAACTGAATTGTAGAAATTGAATCCTCTTTACCATATACATTAACTGCTTGTATATCAATTTTAGGGCCATAGAAGGCAGCGTCTCCTGGCATCTCTTCAAACTCTACACCCTTATCTACTAGAGCTTTTCTAAGAGCTTCTTCAGCGATTTGCCACTTTTGTGGATCTCCAGCATACTTGTTTGGATTCTTCTCTCTATCAGAAAGTGAGAGTCTGAATCTATACCTATCAAATCCAATATCTTTGTAGAATATGTCTAGAAGATCTAAGGTCTCTTTCAACACACCATCTAGTTGTTCTGGAGTACAGTAAAGATGTGCATCATTTTGAGTAAATCCTCTTACTCTTTGAAGACCATGTAACTCACCCGTTTTCTCGTATCTATATACAGTCCCAAACTCTCCCATCTTAAATGGTAAATCTCTGTAACTTCTAATTTCAGTTTTGTAAACCATCATTCCAGCAGGACAGTTCATTGGCTTAAGATAGTAATCTTCCTCATCAACTCTTATGGGAGCGTACATAGATTCTTTGTAGAAGTTAAGATGTCCAGATATTTCAAAGAGCTCTCCCCTAACAATATGTGGAGTTAGAATATGTTGGTATCCATGTTTTCTTTCAAGATCTATCATGTAGTTTTCTAATATCCTTCTCATTGTATATCCTCTTGGGAGCCATACAGGCAATCCTTGTCCTATTTCAGGAATAATGGCATACAATTTAAGTTGTTTTCCTAAAATCCTATGGTTATACTTTTCAGCGTCCTCAAGATTCTGTAAATACTCTTTTAATTCTTCTTTTGTTTCAAAAGCTGCACCATATATTCTAGTTAACATTCTCTTTGTCTCATCACCCTTCCAATATGCACCAGCTGTTTTGAGAAGTTTAATCTCTCCTACATCCCCTGTATCTTGCACATGAGGACCTCTACAAAGATCTACAAATTCATGGTCACCTGTTACAAAGAAACTCAATTCTTTATCAGGAATCTCTTCTAAGAGTTCAAGTTTGTAATCTTGTCCAATATCTTTAAGATATTTAATTGCGTCTTTACGCTTCATGAAGGTCTGAGTAATCTGTAGTTTCCTCTTAATTATCTTCTTCATTTCAATCTCAATCTCTTTGAGATCTTTCTCTTCAATAGGTTGAGAGAATTCAAAGTCATAGTAGAAGCCGTTGTCTATAGCGGGGCCTATTCCTAATTTAGCATCAGGGTAAATCTTAAGTACTGCGTGTGCTAGTACATGTGATGCTGAATGTCTCATTTTCTCAACTAATTCTTCTTTTTCGTTTACCATATGATTAATACTCTAAAAATTAAAAAACAGATATTTGGGAAAATATTTGTATGAAAGCTTGAACATTAAAAACATGTTGGGTACACGACCTTATGAATTTTTGATTTGTTAACACCAAACTTCTTATACATTGCCAATATTTTATATCTTTTCTCTTAAATATACAATTATATCTATTTAACAATATACAGAGATATTGAATTTAAGCCAAATTCATATGTATCTACTTTTTTAATATGTTTTAACTCTAAAGTATCAATGGGATATCTTTTAGGGTGTTTAATAATCATTGCACCTTTAAAACCTTTTAATTTAGAATTTGTGACTGCTGGTAGAAACTCAGATACCCTATTTATTATCTCTTGCATTTTAAAAACTCTTTTAGTGTTGTAAAGTTTGTAAGGAGGGTCCATAAAGATAATATCCCAAACTCTGCCACTATCTTTATTTTTTTGTATAAAGTCCTCTACTTTACTCTTTACTATTTCTGCTTGGGGTAAAAATCCCGTATGTGCAATATTTTTTCTAATTACTAAATCTGCCTGTTTAGAAGCATCAACTAAGGTTGCTTCTTTTGCACCTCTTGAGAGTGCCTCTAGGGCAAATGAGCCTGCTCCTGCATAAAGGTCTAATACTGTTTTGTTTGCGATATCTTTTCCTAATGCATCAAATACTCTTACTTTCATTCTGTCGGTAAGGGGTCTTGTATTCCTGGGTATTTCAATTTTAAAGTTTTTAGCTTTTCCTGCAGTTATTCTTACAAATGTAGATATTGTTGGTTCCTTACTTAAGAATTTCTCTTTTAAAAAGATTTGTTCTCTTTCTTCAAAATCTTCCCAACTTTCTACCTTATGTTTGGTTTTCTCTTTTCTTAACTTTTTAGATGAATCGAATTTTAAACTCATGGTGTGTATTTTACTAAGAAATTGTTGATTTTACAAAGTATTTTTAAGTTGGATTAATTTTTAATCTTTCAAGCAATACTCCCTCCATCTGTATATACTGTTCTTCTTGAACGAAATCTACAAAGGTTGCAGTGGATGACCAATCACTTACATTGTCATCGGTATCCCAGAATCTGACTCTCCAATAGTAGGTGGTACTTGAATCTCCTGTTAATGTTGTACCTGTATATGTTACATCTGGAATATATTGACCACTTGGGGTGGAAGTCATAGAAGTCTTGTTTGTATCCCACATAGATGTTCCCAAAAAATCTGATTGAGTGTTTACCTCTATTTCATAATACAATGCATTGTCTCCATTTGGGTCTGTGTGTAGTGCAGTAAATTCCGGTGTTGTGGAAAATATCTGTGTTGGATTAGTCATACCATCTACCTTAGGGCTACTGGGGGCACTAGGAGGTCCAGACATGGTAAATTGAGCAGTAGATGACCAACTACTCTCTCCCCCATTGTTATCCCAAAACTTCATTCTCCAGTAATATGTTGTTCCGTTAATGGTAAGTGTTGTTCCAGCATATGATATGTTAGATGATCTACTTCCATTTGTAATTGGTCCTGTTGAAGTTTTAGTACTATCCCAGATAGTCGTGCCCAAAAAGTCAGATTGAGTATTAACTTCTATTTGATAGTATGTACCAGTATCAGAAGGATTTATGTCTGTAAATATTGCACTAAATTCAGGAGTAGTATCAGTTACCTTAGTAGGGTTAGTAGAAGATTCTGTTAGTAATGAAGATGGTGTATTAGGGTTAGTATTTATGGAAGAAACAGTTGTAGTCCCACTTATTGCAACAGCTGTTGCAGGAGTAACAGCTCGCGAAGCAGTTATCTGTGTGGATGGATTTGTAATTTGCAATTCAATACTGTTTCCAATACTTGCAGAGCCGACATCTACTTCCGCATAAAGACATATCTGTGAAGTTCCTACACTCATACTACCAGTTACAGTCGAACTACCAGATGAAAATGTTCCCGGTGTACTATTAAACTGTGTAGCGTCACCAGGTATACTGCTTGAACATGTTGCTTCCTGTTTGTAATACAGGATTAAACCAGAGATATTGCTATCTGAAATAGTTCCTGTTTCACTTACAGTGATGCTTGTTACTGTATCTGTAGACGCATCTCTTATGAATGTAAATGCTCCTCCAACAAAAAAATTGGAAGTACTTGGCGAAACAGTAGATACTTGTGTACCATACGAGCTTACATTAATAGAGGGTTCTGTTAACTCTAAAACTAATATCCTTCCATTATTTATACCTGCCGTTGCAGCTGCATTTTCACTACGATATTGGAGATACCAAGAGGTTGAGGAATTTGTTAGAGTTTCTTTCTTAAGAGTAAAATATTGCATTCCTCTTCCGGTTGCATCTTTTGCTTCCCTAAGCATTTCTCCATAGGTAGTTGCACCTTTTAATGCTTGGCCAAAGGTGCTGTATGATGTACTACTTGCATCTAAATCCTCTACAGCAAGTATGAGGTGATCTGTAGCTTGAGGGGTGTCTGTTAATGTTAAATATGTTTGATATGATGTAGATGTAGTTGTTGCTCTTGTTTCATTTTCAGCGTAGTAATTATTTAAAAACCTGTCTGCTCTAATAGCGACTATTCTTGCATCAGCAATACCGGTAGTACCTGCGGAACTTTCGCTTGAATACTGTATTTTTATTGTATGTGATGCTGCAGATAGGTTAACTTTTTTTAAAACAAACCAAAGTTCTCTATTAGTTGCTAAGTTTGTTTCAATATTCGTTGTTGAATACGCAGTTCCGTCTATAGTTAGTTGGGCCCTATAGTCGTAGCTTGCACTTGAACCATCCAGTGTAGCGGAGGCTAATATTATATAGTCGCCTGTTGAAGCTGGTGTAAATGTTAATGTTGTTTTATCTTGATATGTAGTGGATGTTGTTGTTGTTCTTGTCTCAGATTCTGCATATTTGTCGATATTAGTATCTAATTTAAGAGCTATCATTTTTGCCTCTTTTATTCTTGCAACCCTAGATGTACTGGTCGTTCTGTATTGGATTTTGTATGTCTGTGAGGTTGGAGATTCTCCGAATGTATCTATTCCTATCGTTCCACCAGAAATGTAGTCAGTTGCATCTTTAGGATAATATATTAGCTCATTGAAATCTTTAGCTGTTCCAGTTGTTCTAGTTAGTTTACCTTGTACATAGTAGCCTGTTCCCAATGTGGTTTGTCTCATTAACCATGAAGCAATTATTAAGTAGGTTGAATTACTTTCAGGGGTAAATGTCATAGTTGTTTTATCTTGATATGTTGTATCTGTACTCCATGTGCTTTCTGCTGTAGATTCAGAGTAATAGCTTTGAGATTCAATACTCATTGGTCCGATATCAAAACCATCTCCAGTTAATCCTTTTGTTAATAAAGAATTCTGAAGTGAGAATTGAGAGGTATTGGACCAGGTTGAGACATTGTTATTTGTATCCCAGAATCTGATTCTCCAGTAGTATGTTGCGCCATTAAGAGTAAGAGTTGATCCTGTATATGAAAATTCAGGAGATCTTGTTCCACTTTTTATAGGGCTGGTAGCAATCTTTCCTGTATCCCACATATATGTACCCTGGAAATCGGACTGTGTATTTACCTCAATTTCATAGTGTGTTCCATCATCTGAATCTGGATCAGAATATATTGCAGTAAACTCTGGAGTAGTATCTGATACTCCATTTGGATTAAAGTATCCTTCTGTTAATAGACTTGTCGGAACATTTGGTGCTTGATTAGGTAATTCCTCGTTATTTATTGTTACAGATTGAGAAGATTTCTTTTTGTAGAAGAGGGTTTCTGTGTATAAAGGGTCGTTTGAGTAGGCAACTAAATTCCCCACAAGAGTGTGGTTATGAGTGTCTGCAACTGGAAGTTCAATGTTAGGCTTTCCATCTCCAACCCCTGTTATACCTACATAATTATTTACGCTAGTATTTATAGCATGTGTGTGTGTTGCGGCTCCTCCTGTTGTTCCATAACTTGAACTACCGTATGGATATTTTGCATCTAAAGCAGTAAACCTTGTCCATCCTAATGGGGGCGCTGCATTTGTCATTACTACTGTTGCAAAAGGAGCCATAATGTTTGCACTTGCCTGCCCATAAATCATGGTTATATATTCAGGTATATGAGTCCCACTTCCCGAGGTAAAGGAGGATACGGAGTGTGTATGTGTATCTGATGGAGAGTAACTAGTGGTTCCTGCATTTCTTGTTGTAGTAGCACTTGGCGCTCCAGTATTTGTTGCCGATATTGTATGCGTATGAGTTGTTGTTGTCCCAGTTCCCCCATACGCCGAGTTTCCTCGAGGGAATTTACTATCTAGGTTTGAGTATCTTGTAAATCCTGTTGGTACAGTAGAATCAAAAAGTGTAACGAGATTTTGCTTTACTACTAAATCACTGTTTGAACAGAAAATCATATCAAGATATGGAGGTAGAATACTTGCACTTTGAGAGGTTAATGTAACTTGGTGTGTATGGGTATCAGCTAGGTATACATTTGAAGTATTTTTCACTGTACCTCCAGTAGCACTTTCATATCCAGTTGTTAATGTTGTATCTGTATGTGAATGGGAACTTGAACCACTTTTTGTACCAAAGGAAGAAGAACCCTTTGGGAATCTTTCAAAGAAATCCCCTCCAGAATTTGACTCTGTAGTCCATCCACTATCACAAGCAGCATCTTTCATTAAATAAAATTTACCCGTCCAAGTTTCCTCTGCATTAGTTGCAGAAGAATTCCCGTAGTACATGTATATTGTTTTACCACCTGACGGGAGTGAAGGTATCCTTACCCATATATGTGTTGTAGTAGTATTGCACCCCCCCTCAACCCAGTAAGATAGTGCTGTTGAATCATCACTATCTACAAATCTTAAATCATCACAATCCGATTGTAACTTTCCTGCAGTAACTAAGGCAGAGGTATCATATTCAATTAATACATCCTCATTTGTTAGAGTACTACCTGGGTTAGCGACTGATATTGATCTTCTATATAGCCAACTTGAACTATACCAAGCACCACTATCTTCAGAATTATTAGTGATTAAAAAATATGCAGTAGGTATACCTATTGCTAATACTAGTGCTGACGCTATTAATACAGTTTTTTTTGAGATGGACAGTTTCTCCTTACTCATTTGTATATATAATAGCAGAAAAGATTGATAAATGAACTAATCTCTTGTAATTTCATACAGAATTATTGAAGCACAGTTTGCAACGTTTAGGGATTCTTTTTTCCCTCTCATTGGAATATATATTTTTTTGTCTACTTTATTCAAAATTTCTTGATCTACTCCCCTTTTCTCGTGACCAAATACTAATGCAATTTTATTTGGGTATATAATCTGTTGAAAGTTATGAGCATCATCAGTTAATTCTACGGAATATATTGGAATACCCATCTCTTTAATCTCATCTATTGCTTCTAAGGTAGTATCGTAGTGCTCAGAAGGAATCATCTCTGTTGCCCCTAATGCTGTTTTATCTAGCTTTGGGTTATCTATATCTGTTGTCATACCACATAGATATATTTTTTTTACGCTTCCTGCTCCATCTGCAGATCTGAATATGCTTCCTACATTAAAAGCAGATCTTATATTATCTAAGACAATATGTATTTCCATTATCTAAATATGTTTTCTAATATATAATCTAGGTCAATATTATCGTCTTTAACTAACTCTTTTGCAACAGATTTTGCTCTTTTAAACATATCAATATCAGTAAGTGATGCTATTTTAAATTGGGGAATACCTGATTGCTTAATTCCGTATACCTCTCCAGGGCCTCGTCTTTCTAAGTCATACTCTGCAACATCAAATCCTGATGGATGAGATGCGAAATATTTTAATCTATCTACTACCTCTGGATTTGTTTCTTCATTTTGACTTGGTATTACAAAACAGTAGGATTCTTTATCTCCTCTCCCTACTCTTCCTCTTAATTGATGTAATTGTGCTAATCCAAATCTGTGTGCATCTTCAATTATCATAATTGTTGCATCTGGGATATCTATTCCTACTTCGATTACGGATGTTGATACCAATATGTTAATTTCTTTGTTTTTAAATCTCTCTAATATTTTTGTTTTATCTTTATCTTTTAATTTCCCATGCATTAATTCAGTATTGAATTCTGAGAAGTAATTACTTTTAAGTTTTTCATACTCTGTTAAAACAGCTTTTGCATCCAATATTGCACTCTCCTCTATTAGTGGATATACGACAAATGCCTGTTCAACCTTTTTGCTATCTTTAATTTTTTTATCTACCCATTTAAAACAATCAGCTCTCTTTTTGTAAGGAACATATTTTGTAGTAATCTCTTTTTGCATCTTTGGCTTCTCTTTAATAGTGGAGACTTCTACATTTCCAAATACTACCTCTGTAAGACTTCTTGGTATTGGAGTTGCTGTCATAGTTAAATAGTGGGGGATATTGTCTGCTCCTTTAAGTAACTTCTCTCTTTGTTCTACTCCGAATCTATGCTGTTCATCAATAATTACGAGGTTTAGATTTTCTGGTATATCGGTTTTGTAAAGAACGGCGTGTGTTCCAACTATTAGGGTGTTTGGAGATTGTCCTTTGCTTTTTTTACTGGATATCCATATTTCAACAGCTATATCAAATGGTTTTAAAATTTTTTGAAATGTTTCAAAATGTTGTTGGGCAAGCACAGTTGTTGGTGCAAGTATTACTGCACTGTAACCATTCCGAATACATTGAAGTATTGCTAGTGCTGCAACTACAGTTTTTCCACTTCCTACATCACCATTGAGGAGCCTGTTCATAGGTTTGCGTTTTGACATATCACTTAAAATTTCTTTACTGCTTTCTAATTGATCTTTTGTTAAGGTAAATGAAAGTGAATTAAGAAATTCTTTGCTTAATTCTTTGTCTTCAACAATTTGTAATGATTTTAACTTATTTCTTTCTTTTCTATCCTTTTCCATCTCTATTCCAATTCTAAGCATTTCATCAAAGGCAAGACGTTCTCTTGCTTTTAAAAGAATTTCTTGAGAGTCAGGGAAGTGAATCTGTTCTATACTTTCTCCGAGTAATGGTAAGTTTTCTTGCGATAGGTACCTATGAGGAATTGGGTCTGGTATTAATTTTTTAATATTTTTTTCTAATGGTAGTATTGTATTTCTTATATTTCTTGAAGATAGCCCTTCTGTTTCGTGGTATATACCAATAATTTTGCCTAAGTGTTTTTGAGATGATATGTCTCCTGTATATTTCTCATACTTTGGGTTAAATATACTTTTGGTATTTCCTTTTACTGAGATTTTTCCATCAAATATATACCACTCATCTTTCTTAAAAGTTTTAGTTAGATATGTTTGATTAAAATACGAGAGATCTAAAGTTGATCCGTACTGGTCTATGACTTTTACTTTAGTTAAGACCTTCCTAGTTCGTGTGTATATGTTTTTAGTTCCGACTATTTGAGCAAGGAAGGTTCCCTCTTGTAGGGATTTAAAGTCTTCAATATTTAATATCTCTGATGTATCCCTGTATCTAAAGGGTATGTGAAAGAGTAAATCCCTAATTGAAGAAATATTTAGGGATTCAAATTTGTTTGAAAGACTTATGCCAACACCCTTAATTGAGGTGATGGAATCCTTTAGTGATATATCAATCATGGTTTTCAATTAACCAAATATTGTGAACAGTATCTGAAAGAGTATGGAACTTAGCATTAGGACTGCTATAAAGATGCTAAATATTTTTGTTAAGAGTTCTCTTTTCTTTTTCTTCATGGCTATATTCTACTAATATCTATTTGTTTTTCCAAGTCCTTTGTATTTTACTCCTAGTTGAATGGGAATTAGCGTATTTAATCCATTCCTGTTTTACGCTCTTTTTACCTACTTGGGTTTTAATTTCAATTGTATCTCCAGTTTTTACTTTGTAATCAATTTTTTCTGCCTTACCATTTACTTTCCCAGAAACCATTCTATATCCGACATCTGTATGGACTTTGAATGCAAAGTCGACGATGGTATCTCCTTTGTCTAACTGTAGTATTTTACCCTTAGGGGTAAAAGCGAATACATTTTCAGGGAATATATCAACGAGTATGGGGTTGGACATATTACTCTCTCTTAAGGTAATATGCTTATTTATCTCTTTATGAACCTGTTCTACCCAACTATATTTGTCTGTAGGGCTTGCATATCTACTTTTACTTTCTTTGTATGCGATATGTGATGCAGGGCCATATGTATTTGTATAGTACATATCATGTGTCATTATTTGAATTTCTATGACTATTGGGGCTACTTCATTTAAAACAATTGGTCCTTGTAGTGCCATATATCCATTTGGTTTGGGGTGGGTAATATAGTCATCAAATTCTTCTGTTAGAATATCTCCTTTATCCATTATTTTTTCTAAAACATTAAAGCAGTTTTCTGCACTATTAGTAATTGCTCTAAATGCTATTAGATCCCTAATATTACTAATATCGACACTACCATCCTCTTTTAGCTGTTTCTTTTGTTTATTATATATACTGTATATACTCTTTACTCTCCCATATACACTAGGCATTGGTCTAATATCTTTTAGTAGAGCATCTAAATATGTAACATATTTGTACTTCATGCCAGGAGTAATACTGCTTTCCTCTAATTTGTTTTTAATCATTGTATACTCTGCAGGTCTGTATATTTCTAATGCTTTCTCCTCAAGTTCCTTCTTAAGGGTATCTAAATTTAGATATTCTGCTAATGGAGCATATATATTTATTATTTTATGTATCTTAGAGTTTAATCTATCTTGAGGCATATGATTAATTGTTCTAACGTTGTCTAATGTATCTGCAAGTTTCAAAAGTACTGGTCTTAAGTCCTTTGCATTATTTAGAATGAATTTTGTAATAATTTCATACTCTGTATCCTTACTGGTTGTTGCTTTGCTAATGTTGTTGTAAAGTTTAACAAGAGTGATAACATCTGTCCCGAATTTCTCTTCAATCTCTTTAGAGATTTCTTCCTCTTTTTCTGGGGAATTTGTAATACTGTTATGCAGTAAACCTGCAATCATGGTGTTTGCATCCATTCCCATCTGCCCAAGAGTAATAGCGATTCTTAGGGAATGGTTTACATATGGTTCTCCTGAAAAGCGTTTTTGATTTTTATGATATTTCTTAGCAAGTGTTATCCCCTTTGATATTAAGGGAAGGAATTCCCTAGGGCTTAGTTCTTTAACTTGTTTCTCGTAATCCAATATTGTCATAGAAAGAAAATCCCTTGTGGGGATATAATATCTTAATTATTTCCCCAACTACTTAGAAATATGTTTAATTTGGTAAACATGCCTTCCGCATTTAAGAATGCACTCTTTATCATTACTTATTGAAATAGTTTTACTCCAGTCTCTTATCTTTTCTTGATTAATACTAACAGCACCTTGTTCAACTAATCTTTTAGCTTGAGATTTACTATCAGTAATTTGGCACTTTACAATTAGGTCAAGAATTCCAATTTCATCTTCTGTAAGTTCTTTAGTAGGAATGTTTGTATTTAGCTCCCTTTTCTGGAAGATATTCTCAAAATACTCTTTAGCACTATTTGCTTCATCTTCTCCTTTTAAATTCTTTGTAACTTCAAACGCAAGAATCTTTTTAATAGACATTGGATTTTCTCCATCGTCTATTCTCTTTTTAATTTCATCAACATCATTTAACTCGTAGTTTGTTAATATTTCAAATGCAACAGGTAATAATCGATCATCAAAAGTCATAATTTTGCCAAAGATATCGTTTGCACTGTCACTTAGCTTAATCATATTCCCTTCACTTTTACCCATTTTTGCACCATCACTTGTTTCGAGAAGTTTGCCCGCTATTACTACTTTATCTTTCCCAAGTCTATTCATAATTAAATCCCTTCCAGCAAGCATATTGAAAAGTTGGTCATTCCCACCTACTTCAACATCGATATCCATCATTACACAATCATATCCTTGCATTAATGGGTAGAGAAACTCGTGTAAGTATATTGGCTTGTCTTCTTCTAATCTTTTTTGGAACATACTTCTCTTAAGCATTTGTTGAACTGTAAATACAGAGGCAATTTCAATTATGTCTCCGAAATTTAATGGTTCTAACCATTGACTGTTATATACAACTTTAACGGGATTTTTCTTGTTAGATATATCTATGATGCGAGAAGCTTGTTGGACATATACCTTCATGTTCTCTTCAACTTGTTCTTTGGTAAGTTTTACCCTCGCAGATGTTTTGTCAGTAGGATCCCCTATTCTTGCAGTAAAATCCCCTATTACAAAATATACTTGGTGTCCTAACTTTCTAAAGTCTTCTAATTTTCTCATACCAACAGTATGTCCAATATGTAGTGTGTCTGCAGTTGGGTCAAATCCTTGATATACATTTATTCTTTTACCAGAGGTAAGTAACTTTTTTAATGCTTCTTGTGAAGGGAGTATCTGCTCTACTCCTTTATTTAATATCCTATTTATTATCTTTTCGTCTTTAAGTACTTCCATACATTTGTATTATATATTCTAATACTACTTTTGACAAAGATATTTAATAATGATTTTGAGTATCATCCTCATTCTTTCTTCTTTTGAAAATGAGAATTAGGAAGAATATGACAAAGAGTGAGACTCCCCCATACATCAATATCTTCTTCCAATCCATCCCCTTTAATATATCGCCTTGTGTAACTCTTACCTGGATACTACCTTCTGTACTCTCCTCTCCTAATACCTCTGTTTGGTATTTATTAC
>CAZZPP010000009.1:0-16433 GCA_964655705.1 uncultured Candidatus Saccharibacteria bacterium
CTCTCGACCTACTGTTTACAAAACAGTTGCTCTGACCAACTGAGCTACTTCGGCATTAAACAAAGCAAGTTTAATATATTAAGGGGATATAGTCAACAAACGCCCCAGTCGGAGAGGGATCGTAGAGCTCTTCAATTAGAAGGTGGAATCCCTCAACTTAAACCCAAGGGCCTAAGCGATTTCGGAATCCCTTGCTCTTGCTTGTGGAGCTACGAACCTCTATATCCAACTGGGACAATATATTTTACAATATTTTGGTAGAGGAATCAAAGGAATTAGAAGCCTAATATGAGTAGTATGCTTGAGAGAGTGTTGGAAATAAAGGAGAAAACAATTTTCTGTAATGGAGAGAATGGAAGTATTATTAGTATTATTAAAAGTAAGGAGTATTTCTCCAATTGCTCCCAGT
Source organism: uncultured Candidatus Saccharibacteria bacterium (assembly GCA_964655705.1). Classification (GTDB taxonomy): domain Bacteria; phylum Patescibacteriota; class Dojkabacteria; order SC72; family SC72; genus UBA2259. The sequence goes on from CAZZPP010000009.1 coordinate 410, forward strand.
AGTACCTTAGAGCCTTGGGAAGTATTCCTCTTACTATTTTATGTCCATCTAGAGGTGGAATTGGTATTAAGTTAAAAATTCCTAGGGCAATATTTATAGTGGCAAATGTATATAGTAGAAATGCTATGAGGGAGTTAGGGTCTTTAACAAAGAAATGATTAATTAATGCCGTTAAAATTGCTAATATGAAATTTGAAACTGGACCTGCTAGTGCAGTAAGGGCTGTATAGATTTCTCTTTTCTTAAAATTATACTCATTTATTGGTACAGGTTTACTCCAACCAAACCTAAATATGAGCATAGAGAGGGCACCAATGGGATCAATGTGTTTTAAAGGGTTGAGTGTTAATCTGCCCTCTGCCTTAGCTGTAGGATCTCCTAGTTTGTAAGCACTGTATCCATGGGCATATTCATGCACAGTAGAGGCTATTAATATTGAGGGTACTGCAACTATTCCCCAGTATATGAAATCTTGTAAAGATGGAAACATATATATTAAACTTGATAAATACAAATCTTTTTGATAATATCATCTAGCTAATAATTCTTCAATTAAAAAATATATAGAAAAATGGCAAAGGTATGTGAATTGTGTGGAAAATCTACTGTTGCTGGGAAGCGAATTCAACATCATCACTCCATAGGGTGGAGATTTAAGGCACCTAAGAGTATTAGAGCCTTTAAACCTAACCTAAGAAAGATTAAGGTTGATTCCAATGGTAGTGTTCAGAGTATATATGTATGTATGAAGTGCTATAAAAAGATTCGTGCAGAGTCCAAGGAGTAATTGTATATATTTTTTCCTCGTATAGAGTAGATATTAGTGGTAAAATCATCTAATTAAGATGGAGTACACTAGATATGAAATTTTTTGATTCAATATGGGATATCTTTACTTACGATTTAGGTATGGATTTAGGTACTGCGAATACCATCGTATATCTTAGGGGGGAGGGAATAGTAGTATTCGAGCCCTCTGTTGTAGCTATTGAAAAGAGGAGTAAACGGGTATTAGCTGTTGGACAGGAAGCTAGGAAAATGATTGGTAGGACACCAGCAAATATTGTTGCTGTTAGGCCTCTTCGGGATGGAGTAATATCTGATTTTGATACTACCCAAGCAATGATTCATCATTTCATAAAAAGTGCTCATTCTAATTACATTAAGGGTTTTAAGATTCCAAGACCTAGATTAGTAGTAGGAGTCCCTTCATCTGTAACTGAAGTTGAGAGGCAGGCTGTAATTGATGCTGCTAAAACAGCAGGAGCAAGAGATGTGTTCATTGTTGAGGAGTCCATGGCTGCAGCAATTGGAGTAGGGTTACCCATAGAGGAAGCCTCCGGGAGTATGATTGTTGACATTGGGGGAGGAACTACAGGTATAGCTGTGCTTTCATTAGGAGATATTGTTGTAGATAATACAATTAGGGTGGCAGGAGATGAGATGAATCAGGATATTGTTGACTATGTTAGAGAAAAATACAATATATTAATTGGGGAAAGGAGTGCAGAGGATATTAAAATAGAAATCGGGTCGGCAGCTCCCTTAAAGGAAGAGCAGGAGGTAACAATACAGGGTAGAGATCTTTTAACTGGTTTGCCTAAATCAATTAGATTTACTAGTACGGAGGTTAGAGAAGCAATTAGTGTATCACTTACTCAAATTACAGAAGCAGTCAAAGATGCTATTGAGGATACACCACCGGAACTTTTAAAAGATATATTTAATGATGGAGTATTTGTAGCAGGTGGAGGGGCTTTGATAAAGGGGCTTGATGTATATTGGAGGGAGGAGTTAAATATTCCAATTAATATTGTAGATGAGCCTATGGCTGCTGTTGCAAAGGGAACTGCTAAAATGTTAGATCACATTGATTTGTTACAAAGAGTTCAGAAGTCTTGGGAAGAAATCATTTAATTGTGTATACCTAAGTGGATATGAGAAAGAAGAGGGCTTTAAAAAATTTTAATAGATTTTTTTTCCTACTCTTTGCTATACTTCTCCTTTTAGTAGGTCAAACTCCAATCGGAGATAGTATCAAGTATCCATTTTCATATTTCTTTACTCCTATCTATGTAGTTGGTAATACCTTAGGGAAGAATGTCTTAGATTGGAAAAATGCTTTAATTAACGCATCTTCATATATAGAAGAGTATAACCAGATGAAAGAGGAGATCGCTAGATTAAAGATTGAGAACTCAGAGAGGTTAATTGATTATGAACAGTATCTTTCCTTAAAGGAGCATCACTCTGTAATAAATATTGAAGGGGAATATATTGAAGCAAAGATTCTCAATTTCACTCAAGAGGGGGATGTTGTAATTAATGGGGGTACAAACAAAGGTATAGAGAAGGGAGATTTAATTGTATTAGGTAAAGTATACATTGGTACTGTATCTGATGTTGGTTTGTATAGTTCCTTGGTAAGATTGCCAACAAACAAGGCTAGTAGTTTTGAGGTTGTAGTACTTTCTTCTAAAATAGATTTGAACAAGGTCAATAGGGTAGATAGTTTAATTAAATCAACTGGGGTAATTCTTGGTGGCCAAGATACCATATCTATTGAGAATATGGGTATTAATTCGTCAGTTGAGGATGGAGATATTGTTCTAATTAGGGATGAAAGAGTCAATGATATCCTAATTGTTGGTACGTTAATAGGGGTGTCTAAAAACCCCGCTTCTACCCACAAGAATGGTTTTGTACAACCAATTTTTGACTATTCAAATATATTAACTGTTTTTGTTAAAAAAGATGAAGATAATTAAAATACCTCTTTTCATAATACTGTTTCTACTACTATTCTTTTTGGAGAGTTTCTTCTTAAAACTGTTTCCATTTTCGATATTCATTATCCTTGTGCTCTCCTTTTGGAGAAATGGCAGGGATATTTACTACTACCTCTTTCTTTCCCTCTTTGGTCTAGTACTTGATTCGGTAACACATACTCCACTTGGGGTTCATATCTTTGTTCTTTCTGTGCTTTTACTACTCTTGGAACTATCTTGGTTACTGATTTCAAGAGAGGGTAAATACAGGGTTATTCCTATGTTTCTTTTCATTTTTCTCTACTATACCCTTACCCCAGTTTTTAGTTCTCTTTTTACTGATTTTGTATTCCCAGATGTATCAATATTTTCTTGGGGTAATATTGTATTAAATAGTGTCATATCGGTTGGGTTCTCTCTTTTAATAGAGCGTTTTACTAAATCTTTAAGAAGTGAGAATTCAAGGGGAGATATTAGATTGATGTAGGTATATATGTCTAAAATACATTTTGACAAAAAATTAAATGAGAAGAGATTGCATAAGCCACTACTTAGAGCCAAAGAGAAGGGGGTAGGGGTTGGAAAGAGAGCATTGATTTCTAAGGTAATATCTCAAAATGGTCAGGAGAGGTATATTTCTGGATGGAATTTTGTATATGCTTTTGTATTGTTTTCAATAATATTTGCTGTATTAATATTTAATGTGGTGAAATTACAGGTAGTTGAGGGGGAATCTATGTTAGAGAGGTCTCAGACTAACAAGGTAAGGATTACCTCTGTAAAGGCCTTTAGGGGGGTCATATTTGACTCTCAGGGTAGAAAACTTGTAGAGAATATCCCTTCTGTTAATGTATATATATCTTTGGATTCGTTTAGACAAGATCATGGGTTGGATAACGGCAGATTAGAAAACGTTCTTAATACCCTGGGGGGTATTCTGGGAGATAACTGGAAAAAAGTAGAGAGTGCAGACTTAGAGTTTCTTTCTCTTTCAGAGAGAGTGTATGCAATATCAAAGGAGAATCCTTACATAAATAAGGTTTTACTTGCAGATGATATCGACAATGAGTTAGTAATTAAAATTAAAGCAATGGGTCAAGAACTAGAAGGAGTCTCCCTAGATGATGGAAGTAAGAGGAATTACCTCTATGGAGATATGTTTACTCATGTTTTAGGATACACCGGAGAGGCCTCTGAGGATGACTTAGAGAAATATTCAATGCTTTCAAATGGAGATATTGTTGGTAAATCGGGATTAGAGAAATTTTACGAAGATCAGTTACAAGGTAAGCATGGGAAACTTGCTCAAGAAATTGATGCATTTGGCAGAAGTGTTTCTCCTGTTGCATATACCCTAAGTGAACCAGTATCTGGGAATTCTTTGTACTTAAGTATAAATATGGATGTTCAAAAACAAATGTATGTACTGCTTAAAGATGCTGTAAAAGAATATTCTGCTGCTGGAGCTGCTGGAATAATTGAAGATGTAAATACTGGTGAACTTCTCGCCATTGTTAGTTATCCATCATATGATAATAACCTTTTTGTGGGGGGTATTACTCAAATTGATTTTAATAGTCTACTGAAAAATTCTAAAAACCCTCTTTTAGATCGCTCCATATCTGCTCAAATTCCACCTGGTTCTACCTTTAAAACAATTGTTGCTGCAGCAGGTTTAGAAGAAAAGGTAATTACTAAAAATACTAAGTATGTTAGTAGAACAGGATATACATTCTCGAATGGGGCTCCCTTTCAAGAATTTAGAAATCACGCATATGGTACTTTAGATATTACAGATGCTTTAATGGTTTCCTCAAATATATTCTTTTGTGAAATGATTAGGGATTGGGATATTAACGAATTAGTCCCATATCTAGAGTCCTTTGGTATTGGGCAGTATACAGGGATAGATATACCAGGAGAGATGCAGGGTAGAATACCTTCTCCAGAAAACAAAAAAGCTTTGGCACAAACTACAAGTCCTTGGTTAGAAGAGATCTGGTATCCTGAGGGGGATTCATGTAACTCTGTCATTGGTCAAGGTATTACGCTTGTTACTCCAATACAGATGTCTAATTGGATTGCAGCAATTGCAAATGGTGGTACATTACATACCCCTCATGTAGGTAAGAAATTTGTTAATGAGGATGGTTTTGAGTATCCAATTGAATATACTGCTAAAAGAGAGAATGTGGTATCAGATGAGACCTTAGAGATTGTAAGAAAGGGTATGTGGGAAGTAGTTAATGGTCCTAGGGGTATTGCTAAGACTCTCTCTTTAACAGGCACGTCCGTTGCTGCCAAAACAGGTACAGCAGAGTTTGGTAAATTAAACGAGAAAGGTGTTTACGAAGATACTCACGCTTGGGTAACAGGTTTTTTCCCATATGAGGATCCTAAATATTCCTTCTCTCTTCTTTTGGAAGATGGTGGTTCAAGTGCTAATGCTGTTGCCACAATTAAGGATATGATTATATGGATGGTTAAGAATGGGTTTGTGAAGTAGGGTTAAGGATTTTTTCATTTTTAAGGAGTAGTATATACAAATGAGTCAGTTTGACATATATTTGAACATTGTGTATTTTAACTCTGAAATATGAATAGTTCTGTAAATTACAAAAACCTTTTGATTGTTGAGTCTCCTGCAAAGGCTAAAACTATTAACAAGTACCTAGGTAGTGATTTTAAAGTTATGGCTACTGTAGGCCACGTCATCGATTTACCCAAAAGTGATTTAGGAGTAGATATTGAGAATGGTTACAAACCACTTTTCGAAACAATATATGGTAAGGGAAAGATACTTAAGGATTTAAAAAAGGCTCTACCCAAAAATGGTAATGTATATCTTGCTATGGACCCTGACAGAGAGGGAGAGGCTATTGCGTGGCATGTAGAGAATTTTTTGAAATTAAAGGGTGCTAAGAGAGTTACATTCCATGAAATCACCAAGGATGCAGTCCTAGACTCAATCAAGTCTCCAACTGTGGTTAACGAGGATCTTGTAGAGGCTCAAAAGGCTAGGAGGGTGTTAGATAGGTTGTATGGGTACAAGCTTTCAGAGTTACTTTGGAAAAAGATTTGGTATGGTCTTTCTGCAGGAAGAGTTCAGTCAGTTGCTCTAAGACTAATTGTTGAAAGAGAGGAGGAGAGAGAGGAATTTAAACCAGATGAGTATTGGGATTTTTTTGTAGAGGTAAGTAAAGAGAAAGAGAAATTACTCATCAAGTTGTTAAGGAAAGATGGGAAAAAATATATTCCTAAAGAGAAGAGTGATGTAGATGAAATACAAGATATGTTGGGTAATTCTGATTACAAGGTAGTAGATATTGTTAAGAAGGAAGTGAACAAAAACCCATATCCTCCATATACTACTTCTACTTTACAGCAGTCTGCTAACAATGTGTTAGGGTTTAGTGCAAAAAGGACCATGGCATTAGCACAGAGGCTGTATCAAGCAGGCCGTATTACATACATGAGGACTGATTCTGTGTATCTAGGTAACAAGGCTATTGATGAGATTAGATCCATCATCTCTACCAAATATGGTAAGGAGTATCTTCCAAGTTCTCCCAGATATTACAAGAACAGGAGTAAGAATGCTCAGGAAGCCCATGAAGCAATCAGGCCTACAGATTTTTCTTTTGATTACTCTAAACTTCCCTCTGATGAAAGTAGACTTTACAACCTCATTTGGAAGAGAGCTGTTTGCTCCCAAATGGAATCTAAAAGGGTGGAAAATTTAAGTATATATTTCGAACCAGTACAGAAACTAAAAAATGTGTATACATTTTCAGTAGGTGCTCAAAAAGTGCTGTTTGACGGCTTTAGGGTAGTATATCCTAAGAGTAAAGATGAGAGTGATATCTTGCAAGAGATATCTAATGTTAAAAAAGATGATACATTCAAGAGAGAGAAATTTGTAGTGGAGCAAAAATTTACTCAGCCTCCTGCGAGATTTACAGAGGCTTCCCTGGTTAAGAAATTGGAATCCTTAGGTATTGGTAGACCATCAACCTATGCAAGCATTATTTCTACAATACAAGCAAGAGAGTATGTAACAAAAGATGGGAAATTTCTTCTTCCTTCAGATATTGGAAGGGTTGTTACACATTTCCTCAAAAACAACTTTGTAGATTTGGTTGATTACAAATATACAGCTAAGGTAGAAGATGGTTTAGATGATATTGCTATGGGTAAGAAGGAGTATGTTCCTTTCTTGGATAGCCAGTTTAAGCCCTTAGTAAAGGATATTGAAATTGCCAGTAAGAATGTAAAGAAAGATGATGTTGTAATTTTGGGTAACTCTAAGGAAAAGTGCCCTGAATGCAAATCTTTGATGGTTGTTAGATTAGGAAGATATGGGAAGTTTCTTAGCTGTTCAAAATTCCCTGAGTGTAAAGGTATGAGAGATTTAGAAGGGGGTAGTGAGAACTTAGACTATGACAAATATCTTAAGGTTGGGAAATGTCCTGAGTGTGGTTCAAAAATGGTTTTGAAAAACAGTAGATATGGGAAGTTTTGGGCTTGTGAGAAATATCCGGAATGCAAAACTACCTTACCTTTGCTTCTCAATGAGAAATGCCCTGAGTGTGGAGAGTACCTAGTTGAAAGAAAGAGTAAATGGGGAAAGCTGTTTAAGGGTTGTAGTGGGTATCCAGAGTGTAAATATATTAAAAAGGAGAGTGAGAAAGAGTAGTTCAGGATTTTTTAATCCTTTTTCACTAAAATGTTTGTATGCTTCCCAGAGAAAAACTTCTTAAAAGAGGGATATCTGTTCTTTCAGATTTAGAATTAGTTGAGATTTTAGTGGGTAGTGGTATTAAGGGTAAGGATTTTAAACAGATTTCAAAATCTCTAATGAGTAATATACAGAAATCACTTAAGTTGGAAAAAGCATTAGACTTAAATACATTGATGAATATTAATGGGGTAGGGCAAGTTGTAGCTATGAGGATTTTGTGTGGTATTGAATTGGGAAGAAGAGTATACGGGATATTTGATACGAAGGTTGTTAGAATTACAGATTCTGAAAGTGCATATTCCATATTTAAGGATATGGAGGATTTAAAAAGAGAAAGGGTAGATATATTATGTCTAAATTCTCGTTTTGAATATATTGCTAGAGAGAGTATTGCAATGGGATCTCTTAACTGTGCGTCTCTTTCTCCTAGAGAGGTAATATATACTGCGATTGTTAACAATTCTGCCTTTGTAATACTTGCACATAACCATCCTTCAGGGGACAGTATGCCTAGTCAAGAAGATATTTCTTTAACAAAGAGTATTAACCAGGGTTTAGAGTTAATTGGTATACAGCTACTTGATCATATTGTTGTTGGTAAAGATAGTTGGGAGAGTATTCCAATCTAGAATACTACTTGAAAAATAGTTGGGGAGAATATATAATGGGAATCGTATTTAATATATATCTCGCATATCTCTAAATATTTCCTGGATAGATATATTCTACCCATAGAGATAGGTGAAAAAAGGAAAACATTATGGAAAAGACAAAAGAGGTCTCAAAAAAGGTTGTAACACCCGTAGCTAAGACTGAAAAGAAGAGTTACAAAACAGATATTCCCCAGTTACTAACATTTCTTCAAGCAGGTGCTCATTTTGGGCATAAGAGTAGTGCATGGAGCCCTAAGATGAAGAAATATATATATGAGGTCAGAAATGGAATACATATCATAGATATTGTAAAAAGTAGAAAACTACTTGTAGAGGCTCTCAATGAGTTAGGTAGTGTAGTAGACAGGGAGAATATATTGATAGTGGGGACTAAGGGTCAGGCTGCAGGAATAATTGAGAAGATGGCAAAAGAGGTCGGTGCCTTCTATATTACCAAGAGGTGGCCAGGTGGTTTGTTTACTAATTTTGATGTTATCAAGAATAGTGTTCAGACATTGGTAAAGATGGAAGAAAAATTGGCTGCCGGAGGAGAGGGTCTTGTTAAGAAAGAGGTCCTTTTAATGGAGAAAGATGTTGCGAGGTTAAACAAGATCTATGAAGGTATTAAATTCATGGATGAACTTCCTAAGTTCTTGATAGTGATTGATAGTATGGTTGAAAAGAATGCAATTAACGAAGCTAGAATAGCTGGTGTAGAAATAATTGCCCTCATAGATACCAATTGTGATCCTAATCTTGTAGATTACCCAATTCCTGCAAATGATGACTCCATAAAGAGTATTAATCTTTTTGTAGGTCTCTTTGGAGATATAATTAAGCAGGGAAAGAAATCAGAGTCCTTAGTAGCATTAAGAAAAAATCACTCAGCTAATCTTGAGAGTATGAAGATGAGATTTGAACAAGAGAGAGAGAGACAGGAGAAAATGGAGGAGGATGAGAGATTAAGAATGAAGGCAATGAGAGAAGGGAAAGTTACTACTGCAACAACAGGTGTAGTAAGAGTACTTAAGAAAGAGAAGAATCTTGAGGAGGAGTTCGCAGCAGCTGAGGCAGTAAAAGCAAAGACTAATTCTAAGAAAATTGTTGATTTAGGATTAACTGCAAGAGTTGAAAAAGCCCTTTTAGAAGCAGGTTACAAGACATTAGATGATTTAACTGGTAAGGATAGGGAGGAGTTACTTAGTATTAAGGGTGTTGGGGAAAAGGCTGTTGATGAGATATTGAAAGCTATTAAATAATTTTGTTTTAAATACTGTCATGGGTATATCTATCGAGGATATAAAATTACTTAGAGCAAAAACATCTGCTGGTATGGGATTGTGTAAAGAAGCATTGACTAAAGCAGATGGAGATATGCAGAAAGCCATAGAGTATATCAATAGTAGGAGTGATGTAGTAAATAGGTTGCATAACCTTACGGGTGCGAAGATAGGTCATTGTAAACTTGCTTTTGAAGAGAGTGAAAAAGATTTTGAGAAAGCTGTAGCTTTAATTAAAGAAAGAGGTTGGGATGAGCCAATTGAAAGTGAATGTGCAAGTGGCGGAGAGGGTATTATTGAGTCATATGTACATGGTAAAGAACAAAAGTTAGTCTCACTTGTTGAAGTTAGCTGTAAAACAGATTTTGTTGCTAGAAATGAAGATTTTAGAACCTTTGTACATGAGTTAGCCCTTCAGATTGCTGCAATGAAGCCAGTATATATTTCTAAAGAGAGTATTCCTTTAGAGAAGATTAGTGAGATTACACAGATATTTGCTAAAGAGGTTGAAAGTGAGGGTAAACCTTTAGAGATGGCACCAAAGATTATTGAGGGGAAGTTAAACAAATTCTTTGAAGAGAAGTGTCTTCTTTCTCAGAAATGGTTTAAGGATGAATCAAAAACAATGCAAAATCTCCTAGATGAATCAATATCTAAACTAGGTGAACCTTTAGAGATTAGGAGATTTTTAATATGGGAGTTTGGTAAGTAGGATGTTAGGAAACAAGTAGTATTGTTCTTTCCCCCTTACTGTTTTTGTAAGAGAGTAGAGTACTTTTCCCCCAATCCTTTTGGGTTGCTTCCTTTTTAATCTGTTGATATCTCTGTTCAGGATAGGTAACAGTCCACAAGAGAGAGGAATCACCAAAATTGAAACCTTGTGTACCAACCATAAGGCCTTCAACAGGGGTAGAGGAAATATGTCTTACTGTTGGAATAGTGGATAGTCGTTGTTGGGTGTTTGATTTCATATCTGTTATGTTTACCCCTTGTGCTTTTTGAATAATTTTTTGAAGTATTTCATTAGGATATTTCAATATCCTAATAGTTTGAACCTTGTTACTTTCATCAAAGGAAGGATATATGACATAACTATTTTTAGGGTTCTCTGGGTCAGGAAGGCTATTCTGAATACCTCTTAGGAGTAGAGGGAGTCTGTAATTTCCCCCCTTTGTACCTTCATATGGATATACAAATACATCATCGCTTTCTTGATGAATCTTAGGCTGAACAGCAATATTCTGTTGAGATATTATGTTGTAATTAGGAACATAGTCGACGTATTTAATATCAATACCTGGGTACTCTTGACTAAACACATCTTCTAGAGTTGTTACCTCTTGTGGTATATTTATATAATCCTTTTCATAGTCTGACATATGTATGTATGAATTACTTTAATAGACCTATTATTAATTAATAAAGGGGCTAAGTCAAGAATAACTATAGGTTGTTTTTTCTCTACTTTTAATGTAAAATGTACTATTTAATATCCCTAAGTAACGAATTTGTAATGGAGAAAGAAATTGTATATGCAAGTAATGAACATAGTTTGGCAATATCATTAACCAAAGATGAGTTCTATACACAACTTACCGCTTCATCTGAGAAATTTATTGATAATGAAGTTCAAGAGAGGTTTAGAGACTCTAGCATATTAATAGCTGGAGTAGGCAGTGTAGGTAACCCAATTGCTATGATGTGTGCAAGATCTGGGGCTGAAAATATCAAGGTTTTGGACCCTGATGTAGTATCCGTTGATAATTTATCTAGGCAACAGTATACAGTTGAACAGATAGGGAATAACAAGGCGGAAATGACAGCTTACAATTTAAAAAAGATTAATCCATTTGTTAATGTACAGAGTATAGAATGTGGATTAACAAAAGAAAATGCTAGGGATCTTGTTGTAAGTAGTGATATTGTTGTTGATGGTATTGATATTAGGGCATTAGATATGATTTACGAGTTACATAAATGGGCATCAATCGAAAAAAAACCAGTGCTTGTAGGATATGATCTAGCTGGAACTGCTATGGTAGCTGTATATAGGTATGATTTGTATGATTTAGAGCCTCTAAGGGGAGAATTAACAGAGGAAAAAATTGATGAGTTTAATTTAATTGATGAAGCATATACAAAAGGCTTGGTATCTAGTTCAGACTTCCTAAATTATGTATATGATTCATTCACAGGACCAATTAATCCTCTAAAAGTACCAGTTGAGCAACTAAATGAACTCATTGGCAGGGAATCAGGGGATAGCAGAACATATCAAATTGGTACAACATCGACTGTTTTAAGTGCTTTGATGGTAGAGACAATGAGGAGGGTGGTTGCAGGTGAGAAGGTAAAAGATGTAATCTTGGTTGATATCCCAAGTCTTGTAAGAAGGAGCAATCCTAACGTATTATGTAAAATTCCTTTGCTTTTAAGAACGTTATCTGTTTTAAATAGAAGGGGTAAGGTAGTTAAGGAAATAATAAATAAAATAGGGTAGAATAATAATATGAATGAGAAAGAAGATTTCATAATTGAGAAAAAGGAACTTGGGGAAAATGAAGTATGTGTTGGATTAGCAATAACACCAGAGGAGAAGATAGGTAGACTTGAGGTTGTAACAGACAGGTATATTAGAGAGGGATATATTCAGGGTATCTCTTTTGCTAGTGTTAATGTTCAGGCACAGGAAGTGGTTGAAGATAATGGGATTGGATTATTATATGAAGAACTAAATCCCATTCTATTTGAGAAGTTCATTAAGGAGGGCTTGTTACTAAGATTTAAAGGTGGTGAACAACTCTACTTAGATAAATATCATTGGCAGTCTGCTCAGTTTGTAGCAAAGAGTAAGGAGGGGTATGTTGGGTCTGTTAGGTTAATATTGGATGATGGTAATTCAACCTTGTACGAGCTTCCTACAATCTCCGAGAAGAGTATTCTGATTAATGAAGATTGGGCTGAAAAGGTTATCCATGTTAAAGCGGAACTTTCTCAATTTGCAAAGCAAAAAACTCCATATGTACCTGCAACTGTATCGATTGCCTTGCTAAGAGTTGCTGCTCAATACTGTAGAGCAAATGATATTAAAGAGTGGATAGCTACTACAGACAACTCTGTTGTAAAATTGCTTAATGGATTTATGTTTAACTTTGATTTGCCTAAAATTGGCCCATCTGTAAAGTATCTTGGATCTGAGTCTACTCCAGTATTTATTGATATTGAGCAAGCTATTATGAATGCAGAAGGTAAGTCATCTAGTTACGAAATTGCAAAATTTTTAAAGGGAGATGATGTAAAAGGGTTTGAGTGGTATACTGGAGTGTAAGTATACTAAATATTGTTATGACTTTTTATGGAGATAGTATTATTAATACTAATTAGTGGGATATTACTTTTTTTTGGTATATCTGCCTTTAATTCGAATAGGAAATCAAGAACAAATATCTATTTTCTTCTCTTTATTATATTCGTTATTGCTTGGGTATTCTCTAATTATTTTTCCAACACTGTTTCTCAATATGGATTAGTCCTTCTATTTAACAGAATAATCTTTGTATCTACAAGCCTACTTGTATGGGCCTTGTTCCTGTTCTCATCTGTATATCCGGAATCAAAGTCTTTAATTGACAAGAAGTGGATTAGGAGTTCATTTTTTTCGACACTATTAATTGCTGTTCTTGGCTTTACACAATGTATAGTAAAAGAGGTTGAAATTGAAAATGGCTTTTCTAGTGTTATCTTTGGTCCTTGTATGTATATATATCTTTTACACTTTGGGGTTTTCTTCTCTTCTTTCGTATATATCCTAATAAAGAAATTTAAAAAATCAAAAGGTGTAGAAAGAGTTCAACTTCAATACATACTCCTTGGAGTAATATTTACTGCAATAGGGGCATTAATTACAAATTTAATCTTACCGATTTTCTTTAGCGTCTTCTATTTATCCAGTTATGGACCTGCATTTCTTGTTATCTTTGTTGGGTTTACTTTCATATCAATAGTCAGACATCGATTACTAGGCATAAGGTTTTTAATTGGTAAGATTATTTTCTTCCTTTCACTCTCCATATATACAGTAATTGGGTTCTTTTTCTTTGGTTGGCTTGCACAGAGATATCTTGGAGGGATACTTACCACAAATTCAGTCCTAATATCTTTTGTTGTAGGCCCAATTTACGCTTTTTTCTATTTGCGATTTAGTGAATATATTAAACAGGTAATAGAAGATAGATTCGTGTATGTACAATTACATCCTTCAGAAGTTTTGAGTAAATTCCTGAAATTAACTAGTACCCAACTAGATATGGACAAAATAGCCATATATGTTGTTAATACAGTAAAAAAGTTCTTACATTTAGACAGAGTAGGGGTCTTAATTTTTGATAAAGAGAACAGTAAGATATTGTTTAGGAAACTAATTGGTTTCGAGCTGTCTGGTGTAAGAGACTTGCTTCAAGTAATAAACTATTGGAAAGATATTGGCCAAGATCCAGTAATAGTCCTGGATGAGGTAAAAAAGCTTCAGAGCAAGGATAGTAAGGACAAGAAAAATAGGATGGAACGAATTATTAACAGTATGGAGAAAGAAAAAATATCTGTAATTCTACCACTAAATAGGAAAGTACAATTAAATGGGATATTAATAATTGGAAAGAAGAAAGATGCAAATCCTTTTTCTGTTGAAGACATGAATTTTCTTGAAGACATTATTGCAAATGCTAGTGTAGCAATGGGTAGAGCAATCTTGTATAAAGAGGTTTCAAGTTTTAATTCTGTTCTAAAGACTAAGATTGCTGAACAGACAAGAGATCTTAGGAGTAAGGTTAATCAATTAAATGAGTCAAGAAGAAGGGAACATGATATGGTTGACATAATGGGACACGAATTAAGAACGCCTATCACTGTAATTCGTAACTATCATGAATTAATGGGGAAACTATTTGACAAGAGTAAGAAGAATACTAGGGTTTCAAAGAAATACCAACAGTATATGGAGGTAATAGGGGATAATATTGATAAGGAAGTCTCCTTAATAAACGTTCTTCTGAGTGCTACTAAACTTGATGATGGTCATTTAGACTTAAATAAAGAGCCTGTAGATATTGTTAATTCAATAGAGGAAGGGATTATGGGTCATGAAAAGGAAGCTAATGAGAAAGGTCTGTATTTAAAATTCAATAAACCTAAGGATCTATTAACCTTCCCTAAGGTTTTCGGAGACAAGATTAGAATCCATGAGATAATTGATAATCTAATAAGTAATGCAGTTAAATATACCAATACAGGGGGATTAGAAATACGAGTCGAAAACAACAAGGAGTTTGTTAGAATAATGTTTATTGATACAGGCGCTGGTATTGCAGAAAAGGAGTTAAAAAATTTAGGTAAAAAATTCTATAGATCAAATCAATATCTTACCAATAGAGAAGAAAGGGTACATTTAGTTAGGCCTGGAGGTACAGGGCTAGGTCTTTTTGTAACATTTGGCTTAGTAAAGGCTCATGGTGGGAAAGTAGAGATCTCTAGTAAATTGGGCAAAGGTAGTACATTTAGTATTACGTTACCAATTATGAAAAAGGAGGACGCTCCTAAAGAGAATGAAATAAATACGAAAGTAGATATGTTTGAGAGATTAGGATTAAAAAGTAAGAAGAAATAATTTCCCCATTATTGAGATTAATACTGTTTTGGAATATGATATGTATATAACTTTAGTTATTAACTATATATATGGATATTGATATTTTCCAAAGTGACTTAGATAAATGTATTGACAACCTTGTTGAGGATCTCTCCCAGATAAGGACGGGTAGGGCTACACCTGAGTTAATACAAGACATATTAGTAAATGCATATGAGACAAAAGCACCTTTAAAGAACTATGCTACAATAAATGTCACTGATAATAGATCTCTAGTTGTAATTCCCTGGGATAAGGGAATTGTAGATAATATCTCTAAGGGTATCTCTGCTGCTAACCTGGGATTCTCACCAGTATCTGAAGGTGATCATGTGAGGGTTACCATTCCTGATTTAACAGAGGAGAGAAGAGTAGAGTATGTTAAAGTGATGAAAGAAAGGATAGAGGATGCAAGAATAGCTGTAAGACAAGTAAGGCAGAAGTTCATGCAAGAGATTGATGACGAGCAGAAAGATGGGTTTTCCGAAGATCAAGCAGATAGGTTGAGAGAGGAAGGAGAAAAGATGGTTAAGGAGAGTAATGGTAAGATAGAGGAACTAAAGGAGAAGAAAGAAGAAGAGTTGATGACAATTTAACATTATTCTAGATAAATACATGTCAATATTAATTAACATACTTTTGTTGCTGGGTGTACTTAGTATCCTAACATTTGTACATGAGTTAGGACATTTTTTAGCAGGTAGGTTGGTTAAAGCTAAAATATTGGAATTCTCAATAGGTTTTGGCCCTAAACTAATATCTAAAAAGAGAAAGGGAACCCTGTATAGCATTAGAATATTACCCTTTGGTGGTTATGTAAAGATACTAGGTGATGGAGATCCTACAAAGGAGAAGGAGAGTGGTAAAGATAAGGGGAATTTAAAAAACAAGAGTAAAAT
>CAZZPP010000010.1:0-14974 GCA_964655705.1 uncultured Candidatus Saccharibacteria bacterium
CTTTTTCCATTCAGAGATTTTGTTTAAAGCATCTAAGGGAGTAAGGTTATCCAAATCAATTGACTGAATATCTCTCTCAATATCAGATTCTTTGGCAAGGAAGAGAGGAAATTGATACGTACTCTTAGATTCATATCCCTCTTTTAATTGTGTAGATGAGATATCGGACTTTCCAATGTCACCCTTCTTAGAAAACATTTTCTCTTGTTCAAATCCCTCTAATATATCATTTGCTCTCTTAATTACTTTCTCAGGTAATCCAGCCATCTTTGCAACATATATACCATAACTTCTGTCTGTACCTCCCTCTACAATCTTTCTTAAAAATATTACTGTTCCTTCAGATAGGTCCTCCTCTACAAGTACATTGTAATTTTTTACTTTGTCAGGAATCTTTTCTGCAAGTTTTAAAAGTTCATGATAGTGAGTAGCAAAAAGAGTTCTACCTTTTAAATCAGTTACTAAATACTCTGCTAATGCCCATGCAATACTTACTCCATCATACGTACTTGTACCTCTTCCTACCTCATCTAAAACGATTAGGCTGTACTTGGAAGCGTTATTAACAATGTTTGCTGCCTCATCCATCTCTACCATGAAAGTACTTCTACCTCGAGTAAGATCATCTGAAGCACCGACTCTAGTAAATATCCTGTCTACAATTGAAAGTTTAAATTCTTTAGCAGGAACAAAACACCCTATCTGAGCCAGTAATACTAAAGTAGCAACTTGCCTAATATATGTTGATTTACCAGACATATTCGGACCTGTAAGGATAGCCATTGAGTTACTCTCAAAGTCCAAATGTGTATCATTAGAGATGAACTCACCATCATTAAGGAGTTCCACTATTGGATGTCTTCCTGATTTAATTGATATTAAACCATTCTCTTGTCCCATATCATATATCTCCGGTTTAGTATAATCTCTTTCTATTGATATGGATGCAAATCCAGATAGTACATCAATTAATGATACATATTCGGAAAGTTCTTGTAATTGAGGGATATATTTAACAAGAGACTCTCTAAAATCATTAAAAAGGTTATACTCTAACTCATTGAGTTTCTCTTGAGCATTCAATATTATATCCTCCTTCTGTTTTAATTCCTCAGTAATATATCTCTCACAATTGACTAAAGTCTGTTTTCTAATATATCTTTCAGGGACTTTTTCTTGATGAGTTTTTGTTACCTCAATGTAATACCCAAATACCCTGTTGAAACCAATCTTTAGTGAATTGATACCTGTACTCTCTTTCTCCCTCTCCTCAAACTCTTTAATCCATCCCTTACTATCACCACTTAGACTCCTTAACTCTTTGATTTCATCACTGTAAGAAGATTTAAGAATACCTCCCTCCAGAAGTGTAGTAGGGGGAGAGTCTACAATACAATCATCTATCATTTTAACTACTATATTTAGCATCTCATCATACTTCTCTATCTCTTTAGATATCTCTGGAATTGGAGAGAGTTCATTTCTAATCTTTAGAATATATTCTAGAGATATTTGTAAAGCCTTAACATCTCTGCCATTAGCTCTTCTGAGTCCAATCTTACCTGTAATCCTACTAATATCACTAACATTGGAAAGTAGATCCTTTGTATTATTCAAAATATCTCGATTAGTAAAAAAGAGTTCAACAATATTTAAACGCTCATCAATACCTTTCTTCTCTATTAAAGGATTCAAAACCCAAAGGTAAAGTAATCTCTTACCCATAGGGGTGGATGTACTATCAATAACCCCAAAAAGAGACCCCTCTAGATCTGCTGTATATGAATTCGAAACTAACTCAAGATTTCGTATAGTACCCCTATCTAGTATCATATTAGCGGTCAAATTCTTTCTCCTAGGTTTTTTAATATGTAAAGGCTCCATTAACTGGGTATCTTGAATATGGGCAAGCATCATTGCTAAAGAACATATCGCACTCTCTTTCCCATCTAGATCTAAAGACTCAATGGTAGATATTTTAAAGAAGTTTTTTACTGTCTCCTCACTGAATTTAACATTATGGAAGCCTTTACTTAAAAATTGGACGGGAATAGTTGGAGATTTAATGTCTTTTTCATCCTCCAGAAGAAGTATCTCTACAGGATCAAAGGAGGATATTACATTCTCAATACTTTTCTCACTGTATTTTGTATATATCCAAAGTAACTCTCCAGTTGAAATATCACAAATGGTAACTCCCAAATCACTCTTAATCTTACAAAAGGAACACATATAGTTGCTTTTTACACTCTGAGAGTCATCCATAGTACCAGGAGTTACAATTCTTGTTACACCTCTTTTAACAATACCCTTAGCTAATTTAGGATCTTCTAATTGATCAACTATTACTACACAGTACCCAGCCTTAACCAATTTTGGAAGATACTGATCTATTGCTTTGTGTGGAAAACCAGCAAGTGGGGTAGGGTTACTTTTCTTATCTCTGGCAGTAAGAGTAATGTTCAGAACTTTAGATGTAATCTTTGCATCATCTCCGAAGGTTTCAAAGAAATCCCCCATTCGAAAAAGGACTATTTTGTCTGGATACTGTTTCTTAAATCTAAGATATTGATCCATCATTGGTGTCTGTTTCATATCAAGTTCCATACAGGAATTATACCAAAATGATATATGAAAAGGGGATTTCAAAAAGAGAAGCTATTTTTTGTTTAAGATGATTTTTGCCTCTTCATCTGATACTAACTTCCTCATATCCCTAACACTACTTGGGCAGACAGAAACACCATAGACTCCTTTCTGGACAGCAAACTTAACTAAATCTTTACTATCCTTAGCAATTACAATTATCTCTTTAGAAGGAGATTTGGAAATATCACAAACTGTATCTACAACCTTAACAGAACTGTTCGCACTAAGGTCATACTTTGTATTCTCATCAAACATATCAACACCTTGCATGGCTTTGACTATTCTAGGCATATCTAAAATTAAACCATCTATCTTTACTCCCAAAATGTCATCAGCAAGAATAATGTCTGTTGGATTATCTAGTATTGCATAGACCCTAAACGATACTCCTCTTCTTAGACCTCCAGCAAGTAATGCTTTCTTAAACTCTGCCATTGCTTTAGGATTCATTGGAGAATATATTGCAACATCTAAGTTTCTTCTCTTGTTTACATTCCTTACTCGTCTAACAATCTTTACAACTCTGTTTAATAGTTCCTTGTTTGAAAGATAGTGAGACAAACCATGTACAGAATCAACCAACTCGCAACTCTCCATCTGCTTACCCTTCACTAACTCTCTAAACTCTGAAACTCTAGATGAACCCAAGGAAAGAACTACTTGATTTCCTTCAGCTAAGTCAATATATTTACATATCTGATCTGAAATCTCTTTAGCATATTCAACGAACTTCTTATCCTCAACATATGCCAGAAGATGTCTTCCATTTTCAATCATAATCTTATCTAGATCTATTGATACTATCCCATGCGAGTTACCAACAATATCTACTAGTTGTTCGACGCTATCTGAGGGATTCAAAAATACCTTAGTAGCACAAGGCGACAAATTCATATCATGGGGAATTCTTAATTCATCCTCCTTTAAAACTTCACTCTTAACCTCCTCTTGCTTTAGTAAGTCAACCCCTGAGAGTGTCTCTTGTTTGTATGATTGCACTACGGGGTGTGTAGTGGGAGTAATCTGATTTTGTAGTTTTTCAATATATATACTTCCAGTATTACCATCTAATCTCACTAATTGACCATTCTTAAATATATTACTCGCTCCACTAGCTCCAACTACTGCAGGGATATCGAACTCCCTACAAAGAATTGCTGTATCACTAGTAATACCACCTGACTCAAGTATAACTCCTCCTGAATTAATAATGAGAGACTCCATTTCTGAGGAATACTCACTAATTACTAGAATATCCTTTTTGTTTACCTCTACATTAGAACCTTTCTCAACCACCTTAATATTCCCAACAACTACACCAAAACTTGCACCCAAGCCTTTCAAGACGAAATCTCCAATATCACTTACTTTCTTGTTCTCTGAGTCCTCTTTACTCCTAACAGTTCCCTTTGCTACATTTATTAATTTCTCAGTTAATGGACTGTATTCATGCCTGTTTCCCTGTACAATTTTTTGAGCATTAGATAATGTCTTGTTATCAAGTATTCCAACTCCTTGATACCTTTCATATATCCAGCCTAGCACCTCACCAAGGGTATCAAAATTTTTAGCACTCTCAATCTTAATCTCATCAGGTGAATATTTCTCATACAAATCTTTACTCTGTAATACCCATACTCTTCCACCAGACATAACCCATTCAATATTTTGGGCTTTTCTTAATTTGTTCTCTACAATTAAAGATATCTTTGCAATCTCCTTAAGATATCTGTCCTCAACCTTTTGCCTATGACTCCAAGAATTAGAAATTGTAACCTTTTGGGTACCCTCTTTTCTGTTAGTCCCACTATTTACAGTCCTAATCTTCATCCATTCCTGAGGAGATATTTTCTTCTCTAGTACTTCTAAATCCTTCTTTTTCAAAAGATATGTATCTGGTGTTAACTCACCAAGAGATATGGTATCTCCCAATCCAAATACTGCCTCAATACTTAACTTCCCTAAATCTTGAGTGATGGGATCTATTGTAAAAGCTACACCACTAACCTCTGCTTGAACCATTTTTTGAACAACAACTGCAAGCTTAACATCTGCCAGATTAACTCCCTTGGATGAAGCGTAAGCAACAACATCATCCGTAAAAAGAGAAGCATATATCCCTTTAATACTCTCTAGTAAATTCTTCCCACCTCTAACGTTTAACTCAGTTGAGAATATCCCTGAAAACGATACTGCGGGATTAGCAGGATATATTACTGAAGACCTTACAGAAACCCATGCGTCAGTAAAACCCGAAATCCTTGCATATGCAGAAAGTATCTCTTCAACATCACTAGGTTCAATCTCACTTTTTAGTATTGACTTAAGTACTTCAGATTCATCAGGATTTTTAGACTTCTCTAACAGTACCTTAGAATCTCGAAGTAAAGATTGAGATACTACCTTGTCAAACAGTAAGGGTGATATTACAAAAAAATCTGGAATAGGGATATCCATATCCTTTAACTCAAACAAAGACAGACCTTTTCTTCCAACTGTTGACTCCTTCAACCTTGTATATACATGATCCTCCCAGAAATATACACACTTGTTAGTTTTAGATTGCGTTTCAGACATAACTCAGGCAGTTATATTATTTACTAATTAATGCTACCTTTAGCATCAATTTTTTGCAAGTCTATGTAGAACTCATAGCATATCTTGGATATCACAATAGCAGGGACAGACAGTATTGCACCCCACACACCAAAAAGAATTAAAAAGGTAATCGCTGAAAAAAGAACTAAAATGGGTTTAACCCCTGCTGCACTACCCATGACCTTAGGAATAATGTAATTATTCTCAATCTGTTGATATATCAGGAATATGAGGAGAAGTATGAAGGTACTAAGTGGACCATTTGAAATCAATGCGATGAGTAGGGGAGGAACAGAAGAAACAGTAGCACCTAAAGAAGGAATTGAAGAGAGTAGAGCAACTAATACTCCCATTGGAAGTGCGAAAGGAACTCCAAAAAGGGCAAGAATTGAACCTAATACAGTACCTGCTATTCCACTAACAGTAGCTTGACCTAATAGCCATCTCCCTAATTTACTCTCTAAATCTAATACTAGTCTTTTTACTCTTGCTCTTTTTAAATCAGAAGTAATTCTTAAGAGTCCAAAATCCAATACTTTGTCATGATCTAAAACTAAATACACTGAAAATACCAATGAAGCAAGTGTTAATGATACCCATCCTACTACTCCCCCTACAGTATTGGCTATTGACTGGAAACCATCAACTGAAGCAAGTCTCTCAATCCATTGTGCTACAGAATTTTTAATTGTTTCAGAATTAATTGAAATATCCCCGATGTTAATCTCCTTAACATTGGCTGTAATATTCTCTATCCATATGGGGATACTATCTCCTAAATTATCTATCTGATTTAGAAATGGAATTACTATTAATGCTGTAATTGCAAGAAGAGAAATTAATCCCAAAAAATATGTAATAACTATAGCCCATACCTTAGAAATCTTTCTTAAACCGAACCATTTTATTATTGGTAGTACACTAGACATTATCACAACACTTAGAAATATGAACACCATCATGCTCAATATCTGCTTACCCCAAAATATCACCGCTAATATCCCCAATACGAAAGACACAAACTTCCATGAGAACTCAATGGTAACAACGGGACGGGTTTTACCCTCTACACTCTTTCTTTTATGGAGTTGTGTTAATTCCTGAATATGGTTTCTCTCCTGTTGTGGTTTATTTATATTTAATATCTTTGTCATATATTTATCCTTAATATATATTTTAAAATTATACCAACAATATCTAAAGTATACATTAAACTTTTTTAGATATTGTAAAAGGTATTAACTTTGCAGCAATTATTGAAGATATTGGAACAACTAACAATATACCAATACTAGATGTAACCGTTCTAACAATCTCTTCCGCAATCACATCTATCTGAATGATATTCCCAATACCACCACTACTGTAAGTTAACAACATTACAACTGCAAGACTAGAACCAGCATAAGCAATGAAAAGGGTATTAACCATTGAGGATATATGGTCTCTACCAATATTCATAGCCTTTTTGTAAAGTTCAATTGTAGACAAATTACTGTTAGTTTTGTAAATCTCCTGTATTGCAGATATCTGACTCATAACGACATCATCTAATACTCCCATTGCACCAATTAATATACTCACAAAAAAGACATCAGACAAATTGACTGTACCATTAGTTTGACTCAGTAGAATAAAGGCTTCTTCACTACCCAATCCATCAACCTTAACTGAATTACTAAATATTTTTGCAAGAATTGCAACTAAAAAGATACCTATTAGGGTAGAGAAGATAGCTATTGTACTCTTTGTATTAATCCCATGGGACGCATACATTATTACAATCAAAGTTATTGTAACAGTTGTAATACCAATAAAGAGTACATCCCCTCCATTTAAAATCTTTGGTATAGCCCATACATAGAGGATGAATACTGTAAAAGCTAAACTAATTAAAGATCCCAATCCCTGTCTTCTACCAATTACAACAGCTAGCATACTAAAAACCCCAACTAAAAAAAGTATTGAAAGATTCCTGTTATACCCCGTTATACTCCACTGAACATCACCGTATTCATCAGTAAGAGAGGATATATATACCTTGTCTCCTTGTTTAAACTTAGGTGATTGAGTCTCAGAAAGAAGTGGTATGGTACTCATCTCTTCATTTAACTCCACAATATTAACTACATATTCAAAGCAGGTATATCCATCATCAAATACATCAGAGCAAGGTACTTCACTAGAACTTAATACAACTCCTTTGTACAAGTCCTCCTCCTGTGCATATATGACAGTTGGAAGAAAGATTGTTAAGAGGAGTATATATACAAAAAATATTTTTTTCATACCAACCATTATACAAGAAAAAGAGAGGCTTGCACCTCTCTTAAACTCCAAATAATTATCTTGGTTATCTTTTATTCCTAATATATGAATATGTAGAACTACCAATGAATCCAAACAACGCTAGTAAACCAAATAGCATCATTAAGTTATTTCCAATTAATTCATCAAAAGTCCCAGCAGCCTGAGGAATATTCTCATCTACTACCGCATCACCATTAACATCCCCTGTAGGAGAGTATGTTACTCTAACCTTCTCATCAAGAAGTACTTGATTCCCTGCTAGGTCCTTAATATATACTGAGAAAACATTCTTCCCCTCATCTAAAGAGATACCCTCTATCCTAAAGTTACCCTCATTATCTGTCAAACCATCAAAACTCTCTGTACCTCTTTTTACTTCAACTGTGGCACTTGCCTCTGTTGTTCCCACTAGGATAAATGTATCTTTGTTTGTTTCTTCACCATACATTAAAGTAACTGACTCTTTAGTCGGAGCTGTCTTGTCTACAACAGAAGTCATGACTTCAGACTTTGGAGATATACTCCTATTTGGGAAACCCTTTACACCAGCAATTGAGATTAGGTACTCTCCCTCTTCTTCTATCTCATATTCATAACTGAATTTGGAATCCTCATCAACCTTAACCTCACCAATCTTTTCCTCTCCATCGTATACAAATACAGAGTCATATCCCTTTGCAACCCCCAAAATCTTTATCATATCTCCATTAGTTATTGAAGTACTCTCAGAAAGAGTAGGGGCTTCAAACTCAGGATTTAAAAGAGGTTCCTCCCGATATTTAATATATGAGAAAATTCCAAAGGCAACTAGAAGTACTCCAAGTCCAATGAATACTGAACCAACTAATCTAGAAACTTTTTCTTGATTGGGAGAGATGGGCTGTTTTATTTCTACCTTGTTTTTCATACTATCATTTTCTGAATAATTTGAGGTAGATTTCTTGTAATCTTTTTTCTTTGCCACTCTAGCCTATATTAAAATTTATATACTTTATACATAATAGCATAAAACAAAATTAAAAATAGTGCAAGATATCCATTTAATTGGTAAAATATACACATGAAGAAAGTAATTAAAATTCTTGTAAGTATAATACTAATACTACTTGTAGTAGCACCATTAACCTACTTTGTAATATATCCAAATTACAACAAGGTAATAGGACCTATAAAGAGATTTGATATACAGAGAAGTGCACAAGAGATTACATTTCAGATTCTAACTGAAATAGTACCAACAAAAGACAGGATACTAGGAGTGAATATTCAAAATCCTAAATCACTTAGTATTGAAGAGAGTGTTGGAGAGAGCGTAGTACTTGAACAGAAAATACTTGAGGAGTTAAATACTAAGATTTTAATCAACTCCATAGAGGTAGAAGGCCAAGTATATGAGGGGTTAGACTCCCATACCATGAATAAAGGATTCTGGCACTTCCCAGTATCTAGTCTGCCTGGTCAAAAGGGAAACACTGTAATAATTGGCCATAGATATGCGAAATTACCTCCAAGTAGGGATACTTTTTTTAATCTAGATAAGGTTAAAGTAGGCGATAGGGTAGAGGTTGTTCAAAGTAATAATAAATTTACATATATCGTAACTGATACAAGGGTTGTGGATAAGGATGATATTTCTGTTTTACAAGATTACTCTGATTACAGAATAACTTTAATAACTTGTTCCCCTTTGTGGACATCTAAACAAAGATTGGTAATAGTTGGTAAACTGGACAAATTATATAAAAACACATAGAATACAATACTTTCTAAATTTCAAATATATATTAAATGGATATCAAATACACAAGAAAAGATGTTAATGATTTTACTCACGAACTAGAGATTACAATACCTGCTAGTAGTTTTAATCATAGCTATGACCTCTTACTTAAGGACTACTCTAAGGATTTAGATATTAAGGGTTTTAGAAAAGGCAAGGTACCTTCAGATATGGTAAGTCCTCAAGTCAAAGAGGTTGTTAAATTCGAAACATTTGAGAAACTAGCCCCTATGTACCTTAATACAACACTTTCTAAAGAGAAACTTGTTCCCATCGCACCTGCAGAGTTTAAAGAGATACCCAAATTTCTTGATAACTTAGATATCCCATTTACTGTAATAGTAACTACTATGCCACAGTTTAAGTTAGGAGATATGAAAAAAGTTAGTGTTAAGAAAGAGAAAATAGAGGTTGAAGAGAAAGAAATTGATCAAGCAATGGATGAGTTAAAACAATCTCAGAAAACTAAAGAAAAGGAAGTTAATGATAACTGGGCTAAAGAAGTTGGGGCAATAATTGGAGAGAAAGAGATTAATACCGTAAAAGAGTTGAGAGAAATGATTAGAGATGCACTCACTAAACAGAAAGAGCATTACCAGATGCACAAACTACAAGATGATGCATTAAAAGTTGCAATTGAACAATCAAAAATAGACATACCTCAAGTAGCCATTGACTATGAAGCAAGAGAGAGAGAAAACTCCTTTAATGAAGATATGAAAGCAAGGGGAGTAAATATTGATGACTTTTTGAAAGCAAACAATATTACAATTGAAAAGATGAGAGAACTATGGCAAATGGATTCAAAGGAAGCAATACAATCAGATGTATTTTTAATGCTTTACGCTGATACAAAAGATATTAATATTAACACTGAAGAATTGGAAAGTAAGATTGAAGAGATTAAGAAAGAGAAACCAGATGCAGACAAAACAATTTTTAGTAACATCGAGTGGAGAGGATATATTGAGAAAGTATTAAGAAAAGGAAAAGCCTTTAAACAATTCATACAGGAAGTACTAGGTAAGGATTTCCTGGATGAACATAATTAATATTTAAATATTTAAATATGTCCTTTTTAATACCAACCGTTATTGAAAAAGACAGAGAAGGGGATAGGGCATATGATATTTACTCTAGACTCCTTAAAGACAGGATTGTGTTTCTTGGAGGCCCAATTGAAACTAATATGGCTAATACCGTTTTAGCTCAGTTACTCTTTCTAGAGAAAGAAAATCCAGATGATGATATTCAGATGTTCATCAATTCTCCAGGAGGAGAGATAAATGCTGGAATGGCAATTCTAGATACAATGAATTACATCAAATGCGATGTCTCTACAATCGCAGTAGGCCTTGCAGCCTCTATGGGTTCTCTACTTCTAGCACACGGTGCAAAAGGAAAAAGATTTGCACTCCCTAATAGTAAAATACATATCCATCAACCACTAGGTGGAGTAAAGGGACAAGCAAGTGATATCGCTATTGAAGCACAGGAGATATTAAAAACAAGAGAACAACTTTACAAGATGTTAGCTAAACAAACAGGACAGAGTATTAAACAGATCGAAAAGGATGCAGATAGGGATAAATATTTTACTGCAGTAGAGGCAAAAGAGTATGGCCTAATAGATAAAGTAATTAGTAAAAGATAGCAATGGATAAAGAAACATTAGGTATAAGAGACAATTCAATAGAACCATTACAAAGTATATTTTCAAAATATATTAATGAGATTAATAGACTAAGGGAAGAGCATAAACTAAAAGAATTACAAACTCTAAATGATAAACTCATACACTTGTTACCTGATAATGTTAAGTCTCTCTCAATCCCAATATTTGGAAAAGGCGAACCCCAATATATTACTTCAGAAAGAGCCCCCTATGAGGATAATCAGGAGGGGCAGGAATGGAGTCTTGGCAATCTAATAGCATATTCAATTAATCTAGAAAGCAATTGTAATAACTCTACAGAGGATTAATCTTACTATTTGCATCTTTCCCCCTTTTATCGCATACTAAAGATGTGAGAATACATCAGTATGTTAAAGACAAAAAGGTATATATATTCATTACATTACTTGCATCACTTGCACTACTTTCAATCTTTGTATATAGAGGTAATCTCTGGATAAGACAAGGACAAGTACTTGGTTCAACTGCAGAAATGGAGAGTGTAATGTTAGATATATCTCCCCCTTTAGATTTTTCAAGATTTGCACCATATACAATGAGTGCAACCTTAGTACCAGATACCCCTTCTAATGTTTCCCTTAATCTCTCCGTTGATATGGGAGATGATAATGCCTGCTGGGATTTCAATACAATTGGAGAGTGCACTTCCCAACCTTTGCAATTCAATATGACTTACAACCCAGATACTTTGACATACACAAAATCCATATATCCAGACTACATATATCCTGAGATTTTCTTTGCAACTTCAGAAATAACTTGGAATAATGCTCCCCTAAATACACCAATACGTAGAAATGATTACCACATTTTTCACTTTACTAACAAATTTGCTACCGTTAGTGATATGAACATATGGGTAGAGTTTAATACTGTACCTGTATCCACGTCTAACTCTGCAGATTTACAAGTATATATTGTAGAAAAAGGGCATGATATTACGTACTTCAATACTGATTGGAGAACAGCACTAGGTACTGAGGTAATTGGTTCTGTATCAAAAAATGCTACTGTTAACCATGTTCATACTACCAATTCGTCCCACCATTTAATCCGATTAGGAACTGATACAAATGGGAAAGTCGGTAACAAAGCATTAGATATATCTGGTGACTTCTGGGTAGTACTCTATGCTAACTCTCCTAATACAAATAGGGGGTGGAATTTAAGATATCAACCAACAAGTCTGTGTGACAACAATGGGACATGGTACAGAGGAGATATCTCGGGTTGGACTACAACTGCTCAAGCAGGATGTCCTGATGCCCATATCCATATCTCCCGAAGTAATATTAATTACCTAGATTCTGTTCAAGCCTCGGTATCTGCTACATATGGGGATGGAACATATACCTCTCCAACCACAGCCTTTAATTTTACGCAAATCCCTAACCTACCTCCAAACCCTACCTCCTTCATTTCTCCAATTGCAGGATCCAGGTATAGTGGGAATATTAATGTCCAATGGAATCCTGCTACAGACCCTAATCCTGGTGATACTTTGTATTACACAATATATTTAACTCAAAGTGACCAATCCACTTATACTATTCTCTCTAATTCTACAGATACATCCGTTTTACTAAATTCTACTATTTACGACGATGACTCTTACACTCTCTCTGGGAAAGTATGTGATAACTTGGGAGCTTGTACCGAGACTAATTTTAGTATGGGGGATGTATTTTACATAGACAATATTCTCACACCAGAAACACTTACTGTAATTGATATCTCTTCAAATAATCAGACCCCCTCTCTAGCTAAAACTGGGGATATTGTAAGTATATCTATGACTTCATCTGGAGTAATAGCTCAACCAACTGTAAATATCTATTCTAACGGGAATGCTGTAACCAACTCCATAACTGTCTCAAACACAGAGTCAAATACCTGGGTAGCCTCATACATCGTTTCCGAAAGTGACTCAAGTGGAGACATCTCCTTTGAGATATATTCTACTAGTCTAGATAGAATATACTATGATACTACCAACCAGAGTAGTGTTACAATTGATGTTAATATTCCTTCCGTACCAATATCCTCTTTAGAAAGTGGTACTTACCTTAACAATCAAAATGTGACTCTGACTTCTAGTTTAGATGCATATATTAAGTATTTACTAAACGTAGAGAGTATATCTTGTACTACTGGATTTCTGTATCAATCTCCGATTGAAATCTCAAGTGACAGTATTTTAAAAACAGTAGCATGTGATAGTGCTGGAAACAGTTCTAGTATTGCAACATATACATACACAATACAAAGAGCTCTTACATCAATACAGATATCCTCCTCAAACAGTAACCCTGAATATGCAAAAGTAGGGGATACTGTAAGTTTAACAATGCAATCAAGTGGGAGTATTGAAACACCAGTTGTAAATATATACTCGGGAGGAGTGATAGTAACAGACCTTGTATCAGTTATTCAATCAGAACCAAATATATGGATAGCCACATATGAAGTAGAAGATACAGATACACAGGGTTTGGTCTCATTTGAGATCTCCTCATCTAATCTGGATCAAACCTACTTTTCTTCTACCGACCAGAGTATTGTAACAATTGATTTAACATCACCCATTAATCCAACATCCTCCCTTACATCAGGAGAGTATATCTCTTCGCAAGAGATCTCTTTAGATTCAAGTACAGATGCATATATACGTTACACTATTAATTCAGAAAATGTCTCTTGTACAATCGGATATATATATGATTCTGCGATATTAATTACTCAAGATTCAACTCTTAGGGCAATAGCATGCGATAGTGCAGGCAATATATCAGGGATATCCTCCTTCATATATACAATTAAAGAGACTTTGGAAAGTATCCAGATATCTTCTTCAAACAGAAATAGTACGTATGCAAAAGTAGGGGATACTGTTACTCTCTCATTTACATCAACTGGGGAAATACCACAACCTACTGTTGTATTACAATCAAATAGCCAATCATTAACTGGAACTCTTTCACTCTCATCTTCAGATGATATACATTGGCAAGCAATATATACTATTCTTCAGGGTGATCCTAATGGCTTAATATCTTTTACAATATCATCAGATATATTTAATTCCATATTTACTGAAACCACTAATCTCTCCAGAGTAACCATAGATACAGTACTACCATCCACCCCCATATCAAATATATCTAGTGGTACATATACCCAAGCACAAAGAGTTGTTCTAACAACCTCTTCATCCTCATCAATAAGGTATACCCTTAATGGAGATACTCCTTCATGTTTAACAAGTCCAGTATATATGTCTCCATTAATACTTAGAACCTCAAAAGTAATTAAAGTAATATCTTGTGATTCTGCATTTAACCAATCACCTGTATTAAGTCTTTCTCTAGCAATATTTCCAGACAATATATTAATTGATACTATACAAGAAGAGGATGAGACAATATCCATGGGACCAGAATTAGAACAGGAAGAGGAGGAAGTTATTCTCTTAACTGTATTGAAATTTAGAATATTGGATAGTAAATACAACCCAATACCTAATCTAGCAGTATCTCTTCATTCAAACCCTAAAACTGAGTATACAGATATTAATGGGATAGTAATATTTAAAGATGTAGAGATTGGGGATCATACCTTAATATATTCATACAAGGGTATTGATTACGAAGAGAGTATTGAAATAGCAAAGGAGGATATTAAAGATAATAGTGTAGTAAATATTGTAGATATTGTTACTCCAAGAGAGGCTATGAGTAATACATATTTGATATATATTGGTATATTAGTATTTACTCTTCTTCTATATATAATTATTAGGGGTATTTTAAAGAGTAAAAAGAATATTGATAAAGAGAAGTATTAATTATAGAATACATACTACATTAGGGCGATTAGCTCAGCTGGCTAGAGCATCACATTGACATTGTGGAGGTCACAGGTTCGAGTCCCGTATCGCCCAC
>CAZZPP010000011.1:0-13262 GCA_964655705.1 uncultured Candidatus Saccharibacteria bacterium
CACCCATTTCCTTTCCTCCTTCACAAACCTTATAATTGTATTAATAATATTTTCACACTTAATTATGTTAGATAAAAACAAATTAAAAGATGTATTAAGAGAATTCAATGTAAAGGGATATGCAGACCCAAATGCAAAATATTTAGATAATGGTAAAAACGGTAAGATATTTAAACTTGAGATAAACAATTTTATATACGAAGATGAATTCTATGGAGGAGAACCATACTCTGGAAATGAAACAATATGGGAAAATGATAAAGATGTTTTCAGATGTGTATATTGGGGGAAAGTGATAAAAGGGGTAAATTTCTCTGATATATATGATTTCTTAAGAAAAGCATTGGCAAAAGGACCTGACCAAAATTTAGTACATAGAGGACCAACAGAATATACTGAGGGTAATTTAAAATATACAAATATCATTGAAGGGGATATTGAAGATTTCAGACAAACAGAAAGAATATATATAGATGATAAGGAAGTATACATTGCGTATTTCTTGGGAGGGAGAGTTAATGTCCAGAAAGAGTAAAAATCTAGACACAGAAAATTTTTAAGTGTATAAATTAGTTAGAATAACTTTAAATATCCCTTAAATATGGCAGAAAACGAGAGACCATTATCAGACTTCATATCATCTGTAGAACAGGTAGAGGTTGTAGAGGATACACCTCCTACAGAGGGTAGTGTTAAGCCTGTTGGGAAGAAGAGTAAGGCCTTCCCAATTATTGTAGGTATATTACTATTATTTATAATTGGTATGGGTGGGTACTATGTTTACAAGCAGTATTATGGGGAAGAGGAGGTTGATGTTTTTGTAAATGAAGAGAGTACAGATATTGATTTAAATGAAGAGGATATTGAAGTTCCTCAAGAGTCAGATACAGATTCTGCGTTGATTGATACTGACGGAGATAATAGTTTCAAATTTCTGGATATTAAAGAGGGGGATTTTGACGAGGAGTCCTTAACATGTAATGGCGTTTGTACTGTAGATATAGAGGTGACATATGTTGAGGGTTCATCTGAGAGTAAATTTGTACTCAGGAGTATTGAATTTAATCATGCAATTCAATCAATTAACAAAATTAAATATGATTTTAGTGATTCAGGGTTAACAGCCTACTTGCTTAGATATGGGTCTGGGAACGAATCAGGAACTTATGTAGTAAATGAACAGGGGGATATTTCAGAGGAGTTCTGTAGTTCGGATGCTTCTTTGAATGAGGTTCTTTGGGATAATGGTCATTTAGTATATGAGGATTGTGGGGTAGTTGGATGGTATTCCGAATTGGCCTCTGGCATAAGTATTGTTAATCTTGAGAATGGACAGAGGACTCAGATAGCTATCCCAGAGGCAGGTTCTGATACTCAACCTCAGGTTCATTATCGTATAGAGGGGGTAAGCTATGTAAACAAAGTATTGGATATTAGGGAGTGTAAATATTCAGGAACTACTGAGGAGTGTGAGGATAGCGAGATCGATTTGTCTGCTATTCAAGTACTTAATTAATTTAATATTTATTATCATGTCAGAAGAAAAACCATTATCAGACTTCATATCATCTGTAGAACAGGTAGAGGTTGTAGAGGATACACCTCCTACAGAGGGTAGTGTTAAGCCTGTTGGGAAGAAGAGTAAGGCCTTCCCAATTATTGTAGGTATATTACTATTATTTATAATTGGTATGGGTGGGTACTATGTTTACAAACAGTATTATGGGGAAGAGGAGGTTGAGATTCCAGTAATTAATGAGGAGGCTGAGGATGAGGAGGTTTCTATTATGGATGTATCCGAATATACAGATATTAAATTGGTAAATTATGATGGACTTAATGTTTCTATATCTGAGTGTATGGAAGATTACGATATTGTTAATGGGATAGTTATTTATACTAGGGTTCTAGATGAGGACGTACCTTCTCTTGAGCAAATGAGGGTTGTAAATAGAGGGGTTCTTACAGAGGAACAGATATCTGAGTATTACCTTCCGGTATATATTAATATTAAGGAGAAGGATATTGAAGCAGATTGGTTAACCACTGATGCTCCTTGGGTTTTAACTGATACCCCCTTTGGCACACCAGTATATAGACCTTTGGTTGAAATTAATGAGGTTGTTTTCCCTAATACAGACTATACTTTTGCATTTTTGAGTTTGTCTTTAGGAAATATGAGTCAAACAACTCCAGATAGTAGTCACAATTTTAACATTTTTGTTTATGCAATAAAGGGTGATAATATAATTGGCTTGCAGTCAGCTTCTGGGAATATGATTGTGGATTTAGGTTTGTCTGCTGAAGATAGTAGTGAGTGTTCTGTATCTGCAGAGGGTCCAGATTCTGACTATTTAGTATATGACGAGGAGTGTTTGGTAGAGGTATTTAATTCTGGTGAATATAATGAGAGGATGAAAGATATTGCTTTGGAATTGATAGAAAGTTTTAGAATTTTAGAGTAAGAACTGTTTTAAAGCTTACTAATTAGAGGGTTTTGGACATATACATATTTGTTGGGACAAATTCCCTTTCTTTGTAATACTCTTTAGTCCCTATTGCAGATATTACAGATATCTTTTTAAGGCCATTCTCCTTTGATATTTCTTCTGCTTTCTTTATCATCTTTTTACCTAAACCTAAGTGTTGAGATTCTCCTTTACTCTTGTTACCAATGTTTACTAATTTACCATATACGTGGACCTCCCTAATAATTGAAGAGTTTTTTAATTCTGTAATATATGTCTCTTTCTTTGGAATAGATAATCTTAGGAAAGAGCATATTCTGTCTGTATCTTTAGTTTTGTAAGAAATAAAGTACTCTTTAGAGATAGATGTATCATATTTAATTACTTCTAACTCCAAGTTATCCCATGTTACACTCTCACCCTTAATTTCTCTACTTCTAATATCTTGAATCTTCTCCCCTAATCTCGCTATCTCCTTTTCTGCAATCTGTCTAAAGTTACTACTCTTATTCCCGCTCACTATCTCATTTGCTGGAATATCTCTAACTATTCTTGTTAATCTAGTATATCTTGGTGTAAGGGGTAATATATTTACAAAGAGATTGAGTAACTGCTCATATGTATATGGGAGATATTTGTTTTCTTTGTAATACTTTTCTAATACAGTATTCCTAATTATTGATGTTGGATATATTTTTAATTCATCTGGTCTAAAATCTTCAGACCAAAGTTTTTTGTAATCCTTAATATCTTTTTTCACATCAGAGCCATACAAATTAGGCATCCAGTGAGCATGTATTTTGAAACCTGCAAGTCTAAGTAGCTCAAAAGCATTCTTACTTTCTTTAACAGCGTGTCCCCTCATATTTAGTTTCAGAATAGTGTCATCTAAACTTTGTATACCAATTTGGATCTTGGTTGCACCTAACTTTCTAAACCTAATTACTTCCTCTTTTGTAATGTAATCTGGTCTTGTTTCTAAAACCAATCCTACATTTCTACAAACGGTAGTTTCATTGTATTTTTGGACTTCAAGAAGTTGTTCCCATGTAATTTCATTTACCCCTTTTGTATCTAGCTTAAAAGAGGTTTTACCAAAGCTATTCATAGCATCGAAACATCTTTTTACAAACCAAACTATGTAATTTTCTGGATATACTGAACAGGTACCACCTAAGATTATCAGCTCTATTTTATCTGTATTATGCCCAATATTTTGTAATGCCTTTACCCTATTGTATGTCTGAAGGAAAGGATCAAAATTGTTCTTTAAGGCTCTCTGAGCACCCGGTTCAGAAGCAATATATGACTTTGGCATATTGATTTCATTAGGACAGAATATACACTTTCCTGGGCACATAAAGGGCTTCATCATGACAGTAACAGTAGCAACTCCAGATTGAGTTCTAGTAGGCTTCATCCTAATTCTCTCCTCAATCAATTTACTTTTGGAAATCTCATTTTTACTGACCAACCTCTTGTATTCTTCTACGAGTTCATCATGTCTATACAACCCTTTGCCCCCTTTAGGATACCTTTTTAATATCGTTTGTAATGAATTCTCTCTCCATACCCTAGTACTCAATATCTTGTTGAATATCTCTTTTGAATTTTCCATTACGATCTTGCTGCTAAAATACCTGTACTCCAACATATTTGTAGATTGTATCCACCAGTAGGACCATATACATCAATAATTTCACCAGCAAAGTAAAGGTTGTCAACTATCTTAGATTTCATTGTAGTAGGATCTATCTCTTTGATATTTACACCTCCAGCAGTAACAATTGCTTTGTCCCAATCGTCTAATTTAATTGGTGTTATCCTAAAATCTTTAAGTAAATTTACAACCTTACTTCTTTCCTCTTTAGATATCTCTGCTACCTTTTTTTCTAAATCTATACCACATAGATCTAAAAACACAGGTATTAGAGATGATGGTAGCAACTTCTTTAATGAATTCTTAAACACCTTATTTCTGTATATCTGAAAGTCCTCCCTAACTCTTCTATCTAGTTTCTCCCGAGATAGCGCCGGTTTAAAATCTATACTAAGTTGAACCTCTCCCTTTTCAAGTGCATCCCCTATATATCTAGACATATCTATAACTATTGGTCCAGTCATTCCCTGATGGGTAAAAAGTGCTTCTCCAAATTTACTAGTAATCTCTTTCTCTTTTTGAAATGCAGTAATCTTTACATTAACAAGGGAAAGACCCTCTAATTTCTTTATCCATCTTTCCTTACAGATAACGGGAACTAATGCAGGTTTGGGTTCCACAATACTGTGTCCAACTGATTGAGCAAGAGCATACCCATCACCATTAGAACCGGTAATTGGATATGATTTTCCTCCTGTAGCCAAAATATATCTTTTAGCTTGAAACTCACCTTTGTATGTTACTACTGACCTTATACTGTTTCCTTCCATATTGAAACTAAGTACAGATGTATTTGGGAGTATGTCGTCTATGATTTCCTCTTGTAATCCATATATTATATCTACAGCGCTGTCACTTTTTGGAAATACTCTGTTTCCTCTTTCGATCTTCAGTTTCACTTTCAACGTTTTTTCAAAGTAATCGAGAGTATCTTGTACAGAAAAGCGAGAAAAGGCACCGTAGAGGAATTTGCCATTCCTTTGATATCTAGATATCAAATCCCTTAGGTCGTGATTAAGAGTAGTAACATTACACCTACCTTTTCCTGTTATAGCTATCTTTTTCCCTGGCCTTGGGTTACGTTCAATTACCAAAATATCCTGTCCAAGACGCTTGCACTCAACAGAAGCCATCAACCCAGCAGCCCCACCCCCGATTATGATTGTATCGTATATTCTTTTGTCCACACACCATTATACCCCACATCCCATGCGTCTGTCCCATGCACGATGTTTTGGGTTTGACCCCACTCTGACCCCCAGAAACCCCGTTGTACAATGCAAAGGCGGCTGTTTTCGCGTCGTTTTCGCGTACGCAATACGTACGAAACGCACGTCGTAGAATTCGAAAAGGTTGACCAGACGGAAAATGGATGGGGTCGGTGCAGGGTCAGACCTCTGGGTCCCCCTTGTTTGAATTTGTGGTAGAATGGTTCAATAATTTGAGAGTGCTTGAATATGTTAGAAAAGAACAAAGAGAAGACCTTATTGATATTTAAACCAGATATATTGCAAAGGCAGATTGTAGGCGAAATTATCAGCCGTTTTGAACGAAAGGGGTTTAAGATTGTTGGAATGAAGATGTCAGTTCCAAGTAGAGAGTTAATCGGTAAACACTACGTAGATGATCCGAAATATCTTATTGAGACAGGTGATAAAGCGAAAAAGGGAGCGGAAGCCAGAGGAGAAGATACTACCAATTGGAATTCGCTAGAAAGAGGTAAATGGATTAGAGAATCTAATATAAACTACCTTACTTGTGGTCCTGTAATAGCAGTTGTTTTACAAGGCTTTGGAGTAATAGCAGGAGTGAGGAAAATGTTAGGAAGTACTAGTCCCGCAGATGGTGATGTAGGAACAATTAGAGCTGACTTTTCACTGGATTCATTTGCTCTTGCAGATGAGCAGGGTAGGGTAACTAGAAGTATGGTACATGCTTCGGATAGTGTAGAGAATGCGGAAAGAGAAATTGGGCTATGGTTTAATGCAACAGAAATATCAGAGTATGAAACTGCAGCAGAGAAAATCTTCTATGATGTAAGTTGGTCTGAGTAAGTTTAAAGCTTAAGAATTTCGTCAATTAAGGTTTGTTTTTGAATTGATTCATTATCATTACTCTCAATCTTCTCAGCATCAATCGCTTTCATCTCTCCATCAAGGAATTTTTTCAATTTAAGAAAATCTTTCATTAAAGTATCCTTTAAAGTTGGGTTGTATAGAGCAACAGCAGGGTGATACATTGCAAATATAGGGATGCCACTACTATGAGTGAAAGCTTGACCATGTACAAGGGATATTTGTTGCTCGGGAAGAAATCTCTCTAATGCGTGTCTTCCTAAAGGAATAATTACTTTGGGTTTAAGGAAAACAAGTTCTGCATTTAACCAAACTCTACAAGTATTTTTCTCTTCGGGTAACGGTTCTCTGTTATCTGGGGGTCTGTATTTAACGACATTTGTTACATATACATCTTCTCGTGTGTATCCGATATTTGTAAGTAACTCGTCTAGTAGTTTTCCAGCAGCCCCTACGAACGGCTTTCCCTGTTTATCTTCATTTAATCCTGGAGCTTCGCCAATGAATACGATTCCAGATTTAGGAGGGTTGTTTTCATATACTGGTTGAGTAGCACTCTTTTTTAACTTACATCTGTTATTTACAGCAAAATATTGATGTATATCTCTTAAACTTTTAAAATCCTCTATCTTCATATCTACCAATTATATCTTATCCCCTACTAGATAGTGTATAATTAGGTATGAAAAATTTAGAGTACAAAGTTGATGTGTTTACAGGTATAAGGCCATCTGGTGGTCTTCATATTGCTAATGTGATTGGTTCTGTAAATACAATTGTAACTTTGCAAAAGAAAGAAGAGATTGGAAGGCCTATGGTATTTGTAGCAGATTTACATGCTCTTACTGATGCTGAGCCAAAAGACACTCAAAAGAATGTAATAGAGGTTGTTAAAGATTACATTGCATTGGGTTTAGATCCAAAAAGTTGTGATATTTTTATTCAGTCAGAGTTAATTGAAGAAATTTCTGAGTTAAATCTGTATCTTTCTAGATTAATAACTGTATCTGAGCTTTTAAGAGTACCAACGCTTAAAGAGAAGATTAAGAAAAATATGGAGGTTTCAAATGCTTCTGTTCTTTTGGCTATGTATCCCATTATGATGGCATCTGACATATTACTTCAGAAATCCAAATTTGTTCCAGTAGGACAAGATCAACAAGCACATATTGAAATAGCGAGGTATTTGGCCAGAAAATTTAACAAATCATACGGTGAAAATATTCCTGTTCCTAATATTCTTACACTCGGGGAGCCAGAAAGAATTAAATCATTAAGTGGAGACGGAAAGATGAGTAAAACTAATCCTAGTGGTGCAATACTCCTTGATGACCCTATAGAGGTTTCACTATCTAAGATTAAAAAAGCTCAGAGTGCTTTTGCTGGTGAAATGACTGATTCATTGGATTCGTTGATTAAAATAGGGAAATTCGTAGCTAATGAAGATGAAAAAGAAAAGATAGAAGAGATAGTGAAAAGGCATATGAATGGAGAAAATGTAATGGGAGAGTTTAAGCAAGTTTTATCAGTTGCTATGCAAAGGTATTTAAAAGACTTCCAAGAGAAAAAATCTAAACTTTCTGATTCAGAGATTTTTAAGATTGTTCAAGATGGTGGAAAGATTGCAAAAGAGAATGCAAAAGAAACTATTAAAGAAGTTAGAAGATCAATGCAATTTGAATATATTTCCTAATTAAATCCTTACTGAGCTTTAGTAATATCTCCTTGAATATCTTTGATAATATCTTCTGATGTACTTTCCTGTGGTGTATTAGTTGGAGTAGGAATTGGCTGTGGATTTGAGATAGGCTCACTTACTACAAAAGGTGCTGGTTGAGTTGCTGGAGGAGTTTGTACAGGTTCAACTCCTACTTCTGGTTGTTGGTTATTAAATGTAGGAATGGATGTAGTAGGTATTACAGGTCTCTCATTAGGGAGATTGTTTTCGGCCATTAATGGAGTTTCCTGGGTTTTTTCTTTACCTTTAACCATAGGTATTTTAAGCCTTTCATCAACTTTAACCTCAAAGGGAGCCTTTTTCCCATTTATTTTTGCAAGTAATTTCCATTTAACGTTATGATCTTTTGCTATTGAGTTTAAAGTGTCACCCTCTTTAACTATATATTCTTCAGAGTCTCTTACAGCCATCTTATACTTTCTTTTAGATCCAGATAAAAGTAATATTGCAGTAATCAATATTATTAATACAGAAGCATACAGTGCCATAGCATAGACTGATGGAACAATTACAAAGGTTAATTCTTTTGTTAATGTTTCAGGCCCGTTTTGACCATCAAATGTAATTGTTACAACTGCCTTATATATACCTCCCCAAGGGTTATTTTCTATATCGAAATTAAAGGTCTGTTGGTTACTGTTTAATATTGTAAATTCAGAGGTGTTTGAATAAAAGAGCTTAGAGGAAATCAAATTATTAACATCAATTTTTATTGAGGTATCCAAAGACACATTCCCACTATTTGCCAATGTAACAGTAAGTTGATTTTTTCCACCTTCGTTTTTAGTATAGAAGAAATCCTCTATTTCCAACTTTTTAAGCATATCTCCAGGTATTGTTACTACAGATCTAATTGCTGCTCTGAAACTTAAATTAACTCCTGCATTGTTTTCTGCTTCTTTTTTCTCTTGGACTACAATACAAGCGTTATGCTCACCAACTGAGACATCTTCAGGGATTGTAACTGTAAAAGGCACAATTATATTTGTATTTGGTTCGAGAGTAACTTCGCTTTCTTCTAATTTATACCAAGTTCCTTCGTTAACTATGTCCTCCGAAAGCTGTTTACAAGCAAAAGCTCCGTCCGAAGAAGGTGTTGTATCGGTAGGGTAAACTAAGATTGTTTTAGTATCTGTAGTGTTGTTCATAACTACAACACCATCATTAATAGTAGTTCCTGGTGCACTTTCGAAAATAAATATGGATTGGGTTCTCTCGTTATCTTCCCTTGGATATGCAGGTAAGATGCCTATACCATCCTGTCCAATTGCGAATACTGTAGAATAAATAAGGCTTAATAGTAAAAGTGTTAATAGGGCAGTTTTTGTTTTTTTCATTTTTTCGAATACCAAATTATACCGCTGTAACAGTAATTGTTAAATTAATAGAGTAATCGGAAGCTGCTGGCTGTTCTCCTGGAATTGTTTGTGTTATTGCTACTCCTGTTAATTTCCAGTCTCCAATATCATCAGAACCTGCAGCTGCATTAAGTAAGGTTATGCTATCAACAGAGGTCTCTGCAAATGCTGCGGAAGAACCTTTTGTTATATTATTTATTGTGCATGAGTTACAACTTCCTACAGCTAATGTTCCAGCAGAAGCATCTATTGTCATTTGTCCAGCTAAAGAGTCTGCATCGGCTCCATCTGTACAACCACTACTTGTGGCGTCATTATAATCGTAGTCGACAGTGCTGTCCCAGTAAGCAGTTGGACCACTAGTGGCAGCAATTGTTAATGTCCACCCACTATCTGCAGCATCAGGGTTATGTACATAAAGTTGTTGTGAAGCGGTCCCTAATGTCCCAGTTGAAGATTGACAACTAAAGCTAAAGTTCTTAGAAGACATTGCAAAAGAAGGGCTTGCTACAGGAGTATATGCTGCATCTACAATGTCTGCAGTTAATGTTCCTGAGTTAATAATTTGAGTTAGTGCTGTTGTTGCGGATCTAACGACCCCATATTTCTCCTTGTACAAAAAGTACATAGTTGTTGCTCCAGTAATGAAGGTAATTAAGAGTGCGCTAACAGTAATTATTATTTTATTTCTTTTCATTCCTTTTATAAATAAGATTACAGTTTAATCGTAATATATTCACAGAGCACTTGTCAACAGACTAAATACAAATATACTATACAGTTCATAAAACTAAATAGCAACGATTGTAAGAGTTAAATTTATACCATAGCTGTCTGCAGCTTGCTCTTTGGGTATAGATTGAGATATACCAACATTTGTCAACGACCAATTACACCCAGAGGATTGTGAGGAGGCTGAAAGTAGGAGGATTGAGTTAACGGTCCCTTCGATAAAAGAAGAATTACTGCCCAAACTTAATCCAGCATTTGAACATCCTGAACCAGCCGTTAGGGTTGCAGATGAGGGAGATATTGATAACTGCCCACCATAACTATCACTGTCTGCGCCATCTTCGGCATTTGAAGTTGAATCGTTAAAATCAAAGAATTTGCTACTACCAGAATTCTCCCACAATCCTGTAGGACCATCTGTAGCTGCTATACTAACTTGCCAGTTGGTAGTTCCATCAGATTGTATAAATATTTTCTCTGAAGATGTTCCCAAAGTTCCTGTAGATGTCTGGGAGGAGAAAGAAAGTGATTTGTTACTCATACTTATATTTGGGGAGGACACGGAATTGTTCGTTGCGTCTACAATATCTACAAGAAGACCAGTAGCTTGCCAAGTACAGCCACAAGTACTACAAGCTGCTTGGG
This sequence comes from uncultured Candidatus Saccharibacteria bacterium, assembly GCA_964655705.1. Lineage (GTDB taxonomy): Bacteria > Patescibacteriota > Dojkabacteria > SC72 > SC72 > UBA2259. The sequence goes on from CAZZPP010000011.1 coordinate 10,677, forward strand.
TTGAGTACGAACTGCAACTAGAAGGAGTCCCACTACAAGCTGGAGGATTCCAGGTGCATACTGGGCAGGAATTACAGTTTGCTTCGGAGCAGTTGCTACAGTTAAGTGTTCCACTACAACTCATTGTAGCGTAAGTAGAGATTACTCCTAAACTTGCACCAAGGAGAGATAGAGTAATAATCAATACGGGTATGAAGTGTTTTTTCGCTAATTTCCTATAGAGTAAATATAGAATTGCGATTAATGTTATAAAAAATATTGCCCAAATAATGTAATAAAGAGGGCACTCTTCTTGTTGTTTTGCAATTTCCTCTTTGGTAAAGGAATCCATACATTTAGCATGTTTGTAAAGCCCTTTTTCAGAAGCAATCTTTACGACATTGTCTTTCCCCTTTGAGAAGAAATCTATTAATTCACCCCATGCACAGAAAAGACTTTTTTCTCTTTCTTTTAGGAAATTGTCTGGGAGATAGTAGCCATCTATTGAGAAAAAGAAAGTGTCCTGTGGTTCACAATCATATTTCATTATTAAGGAATCGTCATAGCTCATTGATAGTGGAAAGACATTTGTACTAGTTTTATCATTTAAGGTAATCTCTTTTGGAGTTATCGATTCAATCTTCATTGTTGAATCTAATGAGGAATCTAGCGTTATATAATCTATGCCGAACGCTCCTGTAAGAAATCTCATTCTTAACTTTAGGGTATTTGAACCTGGATCCTTTTTTGCAATGGAGATGAGGAAGTCGTCGGCTCCACTTCCTGGCATATGATATCCAGCGGAGATTAACCCTTGGTTAACCCAGTTGCTCCCATCCCAAACCTCTACTTTCATCTTAAGATTTTCATCCCACCAGTTTTGTATTCTGTCATTAAATATCTCCCATTTCGAAATATCACTGAATAGGTAGAACTGTTTCTGCCCCATCATATGTGCCATATACTCGTAGTAAGTTGTTAAAAAGGCTTGTTTACGAGCAACTATATAGAGCTTTGATGATTGAGAATTGATATTGTTAAATTCAACTTCAATCCAATCCTCAGTTTTAGAATTGTCGAATTCAGGCTCCCAGAATTCTCCATCATAGCTAGAAATTTGTAATTTACAATCTTGCTTGTCGGAGCTTGCACAATTGTCTGGAGTGACTCTTTGAGATAGTATTCTAGGGGTTCCTGTCAGATCTGGCTTAACTAATCCTTCAACTTTTTCTGCCTTGAACAATTTGAAATCATTTACAAAAGATTTTTCTGGCAATCCCTCATATATCTTAATTTTTACCTCCCCATTTATACACTTGAGGTTGGGTAAGGAGTCATATGATGTTGTACTTACTCCTTCAAAAGCTGCAAAGGGGAATGCCTCATGTTCTAAAATCCATTCTTCTCCATTCCAACTTCCTACCCAAGGGCAGCTAGTACCTCCCCAACTACATCCAGCACAGGAACAGTAGTTACAGTTTGTTTGTGTAGTATTGTTACTGCATGCGCCATTGTTACTACAGTATCCTGCGGTTGTACTACAACCACAACTGGAACAACTTCCAGATGGAAGACTCCCACATGCGGTAGGTGTCCCCGTACATCCTGCTAGGGTGAGTGTCTTTAAACTTAGAAACAGTAAAACAAAGACTGGAATGAGTGCTATTCTTTTATAAAGGGTGTTTCTATTCATTATTGGTATACGAGCTCTATTATTGCATAGTTACTTTGGTTTGGAATAATATCTCCCATATATACGGTATAGGAAGCGGAGCTTTTTTCTTTCCCTTTATATTGTTCCTCTAATTTACCTAAATAGTAAGATGTACTTATGAGTATTTCTCCTGCATTTTTGTTTTTTGAAGTTCGAATTTTATCATTCTCTACCTCAAAATGGGCTGGGAAATTAATATCAAAAACATAACGAAGATTTTGAATGGTCTTGTCGGTGTTATTTTTAAACGAGACTTTACTTAATAATTTGTTATTCTCAATTGTATACTCTAAAGTAACATTGCAAGACTCAATCAATGTTTCTCCCATTAATTTGTTGTTTTCTTCTCTCCACGTCCACTCTAAGTTATCTTCATGGAGGTGGATTTCTTCTGGTCTAATACTTTGGTAAGGATAGTAGAATATAGCACCCCATTTAATATTAAGATTATCTCTATTCTTTGTATCACTTTTGGTGGATACTAAATTGGGTCTTCCATTTTCAAAAGAATATTTGTATTGCGGTTTATTAGATAGGGTAAAAACTAGGGGTGCTAGATATTTTGCAGAGTATACAACTCCTGAAATATTGATAAGGAAAAGAAAAGATATTAGAAACACTTTCGGAACTGACTTCTTCATATGTAATATTCTAACACACTTTTTTTTAAGTCAGCAATAATGGAATTGAGCTCTTAAAATGTGTTAGAATTACGCCTCTGTTTCCTCTGAATTTTCTCCATCTAATATTTCTTCAACGCGAGAAAGTAAATCGTCTGAATCAATTCCTAATCTTTTGGAGTTAACTTTTAAACAGTAATCTATATCTTCTTGAGTCATATTTGGATTTTGCATTAACTTTGCGACACCATTTATAGTATTCTCAACTCTTTT
>CAZZPP010000012.1:0-10767 GCA_964655705.1 uncultured Candidatus Saccharibacteria bacterium
TTTAATAGTAATTGATGAGGCATCTATGGTTACGGAGGATATATGGAATGACTTGCTTAGTTTTAATGTTTTAATTCTTGCAGTTGGAGATCACGGTCAACTTCCACCAATTAATAGCAATTTTAACTTAATGTTTAATCCAGAATTAAGGCTCGAAGAAATATATAGGCAAGAATCAAACAACCCAATAATTAAGATCTCAGAAATGGCAAGAAAAGATGGAAAAATACCTTTTGGCAATTATGGAAAAAAAATTATGAAAATTGAAAAGAAAGAATCTGAAACAGGAAATTTGCTTTTAGATATATTCAATTCTTTTGATGATAACACAATGGTCCTTTGTGGATACAACAGTACAAGAATTAATCTAAATAAACAGATTAGAGGGCTCAAATTTGATTCTCCTCATCCAGAGGTTGGAGATAGGGTAATTTGTCTTAAAAATAACAGGAATAACAGTATCTACAATGGTATGACAGGGAGTATTTTAAGTATTTCTAAGCAAAAGCTACACGGTTTTCAATACTACGATACAGAGATATCACTAGACTCTGAGGAGCTGCCTTTTTGGGGAATGATCTCAATTGATCAGTTTAATTCCCCTACTCTGAATGATTTAAGAATCAATGATTTAAACTACTTTGATTTTGGATATGCACTAACAGTTCATAAAGCACAGGGTAGTCAATCAAAAAGGGTTGTGGTTTTTGAAGAACGATTTTCTAAAATGGATGATGATACCTATTCAAGATGGCTATATACCGCTGTAACAAGAGCTGAACAACAGCTATATATTGTTGCCTAACTTTCTAATTGTCTTAAAAAGCAAGGAGATATATAATTAGTTATGATTATTAACAACAAAAAAGAAGAGAACCTCTTAAAAGAGGCATCCACTATTTCCCTTTCAATTTTAAAGAAGCTTGGAGAAAATCTTAGAGTTGGAGTTACTCCTCTAGAAATTGATGAGAGAGCTGATCTTTTGTGTAGGGAGTATAAAGTGAAGCCTGCATTTAAAAAAGTTAGAGGTTACAACTACAATACCTGTATCTCTGTTAATGATATAGCTGTTCATGGTATTCCAAAGGAGATACCTTTGAATGATGGTGATTTGGTCTCTATTGATTTCGGTATTGTTTATAAAGGTTTCTATACAGATCACTGTTGGACATGGAGTATTGGTAAACCCAATAATATGAACAGTAAACTTCTTAAAGCAGGAAGAGAAGCAGTAGAGAATTGCTTACCATTAGCTATTACTGGTAACTATACTGGTGATTTGGGATATGAAATGGAAAGAGTTGCTAAAGAAAATGGTTTTAATATCTTAAAAATGTTTGTAGGACATGGTATTGGTAAAACATTACATGATTTACCTGATATCCCTGCTTACGGGAAGAAAGGTACTGGAACAAGACTTGTAACAGGTATGGTTATATGTATTGAGTGTCAGGTAGTAAATGATAATGGTCGTGTAGTGATAGATAATGATGGTTGGTCTGCTAAGACTGCTAATGGTGGAAACAGTGTTATGTTTGAATATATGGTTATTGTAGATAATGTTAAACCCATTATTCTTACTGATACAAGAGATTGGGATACAGTTTCTTAGCCTTTATCACCCTATAGTAATATGGTGTAATGTAAGTAGATAGGTTTTTCCTATCTTTTTTTTCTTTACTGTTTTAATACATTAAAGAACTGCTCATTAAAAAAGGTCTATTCAAAGAAATCTCCGTTAATGATTTCTACCCCATACATGCTATTTAACATAGTTAGATATTGTATATGGGGTGGAAATGAATGAATCCAAAACTTAAAAAAGAAAAACAAATTCAGAAAAGGAGATTTAAAATGGAAGCAAAAGGTAAGGAAAGATTGAGAATTGTCGTGATAATTGTGGCTATTGTTGTTATGGTCGCGGGCTTTATTTGGTTTGATAATTTTCAAACTGTGAATGGAAATCGTGCCCAAGCAGCAGCCGACCAATTAGTTAGTTCCATGAGCTTTTTAGGCCAATTACCTTGGTCATCATCCGAATATAGACTTCGTGCTGTCTTAATATGTGACGGTGCAAAGATTTTCGTTGATGGTGGGAAAAAATATAGTACATCTGCACTCGGATGTAGCTATTATTTAGCTGAGGGAATTGATGTAAAGACAGTTACAAATGTCTTTAATGCAGAGGGTTCAATCTCCTTTCGACCAGTTTCTGATGAATAGATCTTTGAGGGGGTGCCCATGTAATATTTGTATATTTTATATACATTTTTGGGTACCCTCTTTAGATCTTTTGAGTGAAAAATTTACTGTTTTATGATATAATATACTATAGGTTTAAATACCTATATATTCTTTACTGTTTTAATACATTAAGGAATACTGCTCATTAAAAAGGCCTATTTATTCATTATTATTCTTCTTATTAATACGAACAACATAGATATTTAAATATATTAGATATCTGTTATGTTCGTATTAACACCTTTCAAAGGTGATTTCTAAATAGATACTAAGGAGATAAAAAAATGTTTAAAAAGCTTTCTCTAATACTTGTGTGCTGCGTAATCCTCCTCTCTGCTTGTCAGAACCAAATGAACCCAATTCCCTGGGATAATATTTCTCTTGAATTAGAAGAAGATCCTGACTTAGTTGGGTCCTATGTAATTCAGAGAATTAACAAGGGTCAGGAATGGATTGAAACTGGTGAATGGACCGCGCTTGATTTGTCAAGTAAATACGTTTGTTTTGGTTACTTTGACGAAAGTTCGGGCTGGGCAACATTCTATGCCAGATCAGATTTTCATTGGGTTGAAAAAGAGCAAGGAGGACGTTTATGCTTACATCTTGAAAAGAGACAATAGGCCTTTGGAGGGTTCTCTGATTAGCTTAAATGCTAAACATTTGCTTTTGCAATGTATCAGAGACCCTCTAAAACCCCCTACTATGTATAAATCTTCTGTAATATTGGTAATATCTGTTTCTTTCTACTAACTACATAAGGAAGAAAAAGAGAGTTATCAGTAACCCTCATATCAAGAGTTTTCTCTAAAAATGGAATATCCTTCCCTACTACAAGTAAAATACAATTCTTTTGAAGTAAATCAGTTAACATAACTAACCTTAAATTAAAAGGTTTCTCATTATTTAAAACGATTAACTCATTTACAATCTCATCCTTTTTTAACTCTCTGTTGTTCATAGTCTCTACCTGACTAATAGAAACCCATTTACCATTAAATTCAACATCCCTCATATCTTCTTCGATTATTTCTCTTGAAGTTAATTGATGCCAAATATCTTTTTTCTCAAAAAGGAGTTTTGAATAGTCTTCTAAATCCTCTATTTGAGCTATTTCATTTAATTTCTTGACCATATCTCTATCCAACTTAATTGTAGTTGGTGATTTGAGACCCAGTGTATCATCTAATATTGCACTAAGAAGTATTGAGGCAGTATTATTGTCTAGAAGGAGACCATTATTAAATATTTTTTCTGTAACAAGGGTAGTCGTACTCCCACAAGGTCTAATAGTTATACTTTGAGGAATTATGTCTTCAAGTTTTACATCATGATGATCAATTACCTCAAGAATGTTTGCTTTCTGCCACCCCTTAGCCCTACTTTCTGGAAATGTATGATCTACTAAGACAACAGACATACCGGAGATATTCGGAATATATTCTGGAATACGAGTTTTGTACTCATTAAAAACCCAATCTGTTTGAGCGTTTACCCTGTCACATCGTATAGCATGATATCTCATGTCCCCGACTCCTTCTTTAAACTTTTGATATGCAAAAGCAGATGCTATTGCATCTAAATCTGGTTTAGAATGTCCAACAATAAATATTTTGTTATTTAAATCAGTCATAATATATAAAATATATCAGTTAAATTCCATTATGAATAGAAAGATTGACTAATATGGTAGAATATTACTGTTAATATGAGTAACTTTAAATATGCCAGATACAGGATATACAATATATGATGTTGCAATAGTAGGAGCCGGACCTGCTGGACTTAGTGCTAGTATATATGCCAGTAGGTATAAACTTAGTAATATTGCCTTTGGTAAGTTAATTGGAGGCACTATTACAGATGCACATAAGGTATGTAACTATCCTGCACTAAAGGATATATCAGGCTTTGATTTAGGACAGAAAATGTTTGAGCATGCAAGAGATTTGGGTGGGGTACATCGGGCCGAACAGGTTATAGATATTAAAAAGGAGGGAGATAGCTTTAAATTGAGTAGCGATAGTGGGAATGAATACCTTGCTAAAACAGTTATTTTAGGATTAGGTACTAACAGGAATAAATTGAATGTAGCTAATGAAGATTTCTATCTAGGTAAAGGATTATCCTACTGTGCTACATGTGATGCAATGTTTTACAAGGGTAAAACTGTAGCTGTAATTGGTGGTAGTAATGCTGCCACTATGGCAGCTAGTATGCTTTCAGATGTTGCTTCGAAGGTATACATTATATACAGGGGAACAGAACTGCGTGGTGATCAGGTATGGGTAGAAGAGGCTAAGAACAAAAAGAATGTTGAGATTATATATGCAACTATTGTTATAGGATTAGAGGGTGCAAATAGATTGGAAAAAATTAAGTTATCAAAACCTTTTAATAACAATGAGTATCTAGATGTTGATGGTGTATTTGTTGAAATAGGTTCTGAGCCTAATGTAGATTTAGCAAAAAAATTGGGACTAGATTTAGATGAAAAAGGATATATCAAGGTATCTAAAGACCAATCTACAAATATTGAGGGTGTATGGGCAGCAGGGGACTGCACAGATGGCTCTAATGGGTTTAGACAGGTGATAACGGCATCTAGTGAGGGTAGTGTATGTGCAAATTCGATATATTCATACCTAAAGGGTGTAAATAGGCCTAGTAATGGCTATTAATTCTTACTTGAATTAACAAAATCTACCCACTCTTGGAGGTAATTGGAGCTAGACCATTGCTTGTCCTTACCTACTCCATACTCTATTCTACCTCCGTAGGATTCAATGAAATCTGCTTCAATTTTTAATCCGCTATTTGGATCGTGCCTATCTTTGTCATTTCTGTCACCACCTTTAGTAAATACATCTGGCTTAATGTATTGCAGTGCTTCAAGACAGTTCGTAGCATTAGGATTTTCGTGTACTACAACATAGTCTACTCCTTTGATTGCGTCTACAATATCTGCTCTATCAACTGCTGGTATGAATGGTTTACCTTTCTTGTTTATTGCTCTTGAATCACCATCAATTATTACTACAAAAATATCTCCAAATTTCTTAGAGTCTAGTAGTAGTGAAACATGGCCAGGATGCAGTGGGTCTGCAAACATTGATGTACAAACAATTCTCTTACCCTTGAGGGTAGTATCTTTCAACTTAGGAAAACTTTCTAGGGGTATGACCATATTCGATATATTAAAAGTTATATGTCTATTTAACCAAGATATTGTTAAGTATGCAATATATAATTTATGGATATATAGGGGGAGATAATACAACCTGTAGTGGTTGGTAGGATGCAAAGATACAGCGAGTTGTAGACAATAACTCCATGATTAGTAAACTACAGGTCTTTGACGGACACAACGAGTTGGGGTAATCTGGATTACTTAATACAACCTGTTGTGTAATGAGATGTCCATACTGTGGAAGTACTACATCAAAAGTAGTAGACAAAAGAGATAATAGTGATGACTTTTCTACCAGGCGTAGAAGACAGTGTTTAAGGTGCGGTAGAAGATATACCACATATGAGAGGATTGAGAAAGTAGAGGTTGTAGTAATTAAGAAAGATGGTTCTTTTGAAAATTTTGATTGTGAGAAATTAAGAAAAGGTATTAAGAAAGCAATTGATATTGAGAAGATTTCTGATCAAGATATTGATGAATTTTGTGAGAATGTTACTAGAAAGGTATTAACTAGTAGCAATCCCATTTCTACGACAGAGATTGGTAATATGGTTTTGGATTGGTTAAAGACCTTAGATCCCTTAGCATATATGAGGTTTGCTTCTGTGTACAAAGATTTTGATAATGTTAATGATTTAAAAAAAGAGTTAGAAAACTTAATTTAGTTAAACTGCCATGCCCAGAGTTAGTAAAAAAACAGATATTCATTTTAAAGTTAGAAAGAGAGATAGCCGATTAGTTGATTTTGATGTAGAGAGGATTACTACTTCGATATTTAAAGCTGCTGAGAGTGTGGGTGGGGATGATAGGCAGAGGGCAGAAAAGGTTTCTAATGAGGTAGTTAAGAGGTTAATCAAGAAATATCCTAATGATGAAGAGATTACTACGGAAGAGATATTTTCAGAAGTTAAGGAGACATTAAAGGATATGGGACATGGCAAGACTGCTGTTGCTCTAGAGTTGTTTGTAAATTTAAGAAACAAGGTTAAGAATATTAAGTCACTAATAGATGCAGAGCAACTTGTAAAAGGCTATATTGGCGAAGAGGATTGGAGAGTTAAAGAGAATAGTAATATGGCATACTCATGGCAGGGATTAAATAACCATATCTCTTCTACTGTCCAAGCCAACTATTGGTTGTATTCTACATATCCTAAATATATATCTAATGCACATATTAATGCTGATTTCCATATTCATGATTTAGGTATGCTTGCTACATACTGTTGTGGTTGGGATTTAAAGGATTTACTTCTTAAGGGTTTTACTGGTGTTCCTGGAAAGATTTCCTCTGCACCTGCTAAGCATTTCGGAGCAGCACTGGGTCAATGTGTTAACTATCTGTATACACTTCAGCATGAGGCTGCTGGTGCACAGGCTTTTTCTAGTTTTGATACACTTTTGGCTCCCTTTATTAGATATGACAAATTATCTTACAAAGAGGTTAAACAGAAGATGCAGGAGTTTCTTTTCAATATGAATGTCCCTACTAGGGTAGGTTGTCAAACACCTTTTACTAATGTAACTATGGATTTAACTCCTAATGGATTGTTAGCTAAAGAGAATGTTATTATTGGTGGTAAACCACAAAAAGAAAAATATGGAGATTTCCAGGAGGAAATGGATATGCTTAACAGGGCATTTTGTGAGGTCATGATGGAGGGAGATGCTCAGGGTAGACTTTTTTCCTACCCTATTCCTACCTACAACCTTACTAAGAATTTTGATTGGAATAGTCCTAAATACAAGCCTTTATGGGAGATGACCGCTAAATATGGTATCCCCTATTTCTCAAATTTCATTAATTCAGACATGAGTCCTGATGATGCAAGATCTATGTGTCCATTGTCTGGTGATGAAAAGGTTTTAATTAGATCCTCAAGGGGAAGAGGCCTTGAATATTCAGATATTCGGAATATATATGAAGGGAATTCTAAACAGAAACAATATGAGGTTTACAGTGATGGTAGGTTTGTGAGAGGGGAGTTTAACAAATATGAAAATCAAGAAATGATTCAAGTAACTCTTTCGAACAATCATATTATTAAGATGTCTGCATATCATCTTAACTTTGTCTTGCAAGATAGTAAATCAGATATTCAAGAGTTAATGGGTTCTGAACTTTCTTCTGATATGTATCTTCCCTATTCTTTAAAAACCTACGAGGGATTAGGTGGTAACAAGGATTTAGGATATTTTGTAGGAGCTTTTGCAGGAGATGGCTCATTTGATGGAGATACTACTGTTGTATTTTCTCTTTCTTCAGATCAGAAAAAGGATGTTGTCCAAAAATTAATTCACCTATCCGAGAAATACTTTGGAGCCAATTATTCAATTAAGGAATATGTTGATACAAAATTACTAACCTTAAAAATCAATTCTCGTGCTGCTGTCGGACTATGTCAAGATTATGTGAGTGGAAAGAATACAGAGAAATCATATACTCCGAGATTATACGGTACATCAAAGGAGTTCAGACTGGGTGTAATAGATGGCCACTATGCAACAGATGGTGGTAACAGAAATAGGATATATACATCATCTACTAAGATGGTTCAATCACTAAATATGTTGACTGCGACTCTTGGTACTACTACAGCCATTTATGTTGATGAGAGAGCTAATCGATTAGGAAAGGAACCGAATTTTGCTGTTTTGATATATAAATTGGATAGGAAACAGTATGGTGATTTCTGGTTTAAGAAGGAGGGCATGCTATGGATGAAGATTAAGAATGTCAAGAAAATCAAGAATACAACCGCTTACTGTTTAGAAGTAAAGGATGATATCCCAATGTTTACAGTAGGAAGTACTGGAATCTTAACCCATAACTGTCGTCTCAGGCTTGATAACAGAGAGCTTCGAAAGAGAGGAGGAGGCCTTTTTGGAGCTAATCCTCTTACAGGGAGTATTGGTGTTGTAACAATTAATATGCCAAGGATTGGATATTTAGCAAAGGACAAGAAAGATTTTTACAAGAGATTAGATAGATTAATGGATATTGCAAAGGAGAGTCTAAGTATCAAGAGAAAGTTGATTGAAAAATATATGGATCGTGGTCTTTACCCCTACTCTAAATTCTATCTTAAGGATGTTAAAGACAGATTTGGGGAGTACTTTAAGAATCATTTCAATACGATTGGGATACTTGGTCTAAATGAGGCTATGGTTAATTACTTTGGTGTGGGAAATGATATTACCTCTGTTAAGGGTAGAAAGTTTGGTCTTGAGATTATGGAGCATATGAGGGAAAGATTAATGACTTACCAACTTGAGACTAATCAATTATTTAATCTAGAAGCAAGTCCAGGAGAGAGTACAACATACAGGTTTGCTAAGGCTGACAAAAAGAAATATGGTGACAAGATATTGGCTGCATCTGATCTTGTTTATACAAAACACGATGCACCCTACTATACTAATTCTTCTCAACTCCCAGTAGGTTTTACTGATGATGTATTTGAAGCACTAGATTCACAAGATGATTTCCAGTGTATGTATACTGGAGGTACTGTATTACATGTATTTCTTGGAGAAAAGATGCCTTCTACCCAGAGTGTTAGTTCATTTGTAAAAAAGATTGCTAAGAACTACAAACTCCCCTACTTTTCAATAACTCCTACCTTTAGTGTTTGCCCAAAGCATGGATATATTGCTGGAGAGCATATGTACTGTCCTAAGTGTGATGCAGAGTCTGGCTATATTGATGGTATGCCTTTTAAAGAACTTATTTAATATTTTTATCTATATATATATGAAAAAGAAAGAAAATACAGCAACTAGACAAAGGTGTGAGGTGTATTCACGTGTTGTTGGATATATTAGACCTGTTACACAGTGGAATCCTGGTAAGCAGTCAGAGTTTACTGACAGAGTAACCTTTCATGCCTAAATGTTAATTACGGGATTCCAAAAATCTACACTTCTCGATTATCCAGGAAAAGTATCTTGCTTAATATTTACCTATGGATGTAATTTACGCTGTGAATACTGTCATAACCCAGAATTAGTTATTAAACCATATCTTAAGTCATCCGTTATTACTCAAGAAGAGATATTCTCTTTTTTAAAAAGTAGGAAAGGCCTTCTAGATGGTGTGGTAATCACTGGAGGTGAGCCAACTATTCAACCGGATTTAATTCCCTTTATCCAGAATATTAAAGCGTTAGATTTTTTAGTTAAGCTAGATACTAATGGTACTAACTCCAATATTGTTAAGGATATATTAGACTTAGATATTGTAGATTACTGGGCCATGGATGTTAAATATGAAAAAGAGCTTTATGTACAAAATTTAAGTAGTAATGTTAACTATTCTGAAATTGAAAGAAGTATACAATTAATTAAAGAAAGAGCTAGAGATTACGAATTCCGAACAACGTATGTTAAAGGAATACACACCCTAGAATCAGCAAATGGTATTGGAAAGTTAATTAAGGGTAGTAAGAGATACTATATTCAGAATTTCAGACCTGGTAAAACCATTAATCCATTACTAAGTATCAGGAATTCCTTTACTGAAAAGGAACTAAAAGATATACAAGGGGTAGTAAAAAAGTATGTTAAGCATGTTGATATTAGATAGATCTATATACTAGGGTTATCTAACACCCTAATAACTTTACCATTTATTAAAGAATCAGTATTAGCATCTAAATATATGGGCTTATGTATTGGATTATCTGATTGTGGATACAATATTACAATATCCCCTTCTCTCTTAATATTTTTTACAGTTGCACACCCATCTACAATAGCAACTACTACATCACCATCCTCATACTCTGCATCTTTTTGAACGACTAAGAAGTGACCCTCTTCCAAGGCCTTTCCATTAATATTTCTTAAATTCATAGAATCACCCTTTACAATTAATCCAAAGAGATTTTGCTCCTTTTTTTCTACAAGATTTGGATCTAATTGCAACACTCCTAAATTTTCTTCCTGAGCAAGTACAAGTGGTGTACCTGCATTCGCGTATCCAAGTATAGGAATTCCTACTAGATATTCATATACGGGTTCTTCTTCATTAATTACTTGAATTCCTCTTGCTTCACTGGTCCTAATAATATATCCTTTTTTTTCAAGGGCCTCTAAATGGCTTACAACCCCTCTTTTAGTAGAAATTTCTAATAGCTGTTGCAACTCCGTTAAAGATGGAGCATACCCGTTATCTAAAAAGAAATTTCTAATTGTATTAAGTACTAACTTTTGTCTTTCAGTAAGTTTTTCATCCATATTAGGGGTATACTTATTTTATTGTTTTAGTATACCACTCTAAGTATACCTTTCAACTACTCATAGTATACAGTTGTATGTATTAAGAAAAATAATAT
>CAZZPP010000013.1:0-8528 GCA_964655705.1 uncultured Candidatus Saccharibacteria bacterium
CGATAAATTGGATTTACTTAGACTTTAATGAATTGTGTGACCCAAATCACACACATACTTAGAAAGTCAATATAACGAATATATTTTTGACTTCCTGTCACTCTTCAACTTTTAAAGAGCTGAGAGGGATCAATGTAATAACAAATTGATTTGTGTTCATTAGAGAAATCTCTAAGAGGAAACCTTTCTCGCGTTTATCCCAAACTCGTGAGGTGATTTTAACACAGAAAACTTACATATGCAAGTATATTCTATGACTCTTTTCTCATTGTATACATACTCTTTAATTCACTTACTGTAGTTATATCTTCTACCCCTTTATCCCTATCAAATTCGATTAATCTAGGAAATCTTAAGGAAAACCCTTCCCCTATTGATTTGTTTAGACCTCCGATATTTCTGGTAATCTCATCAGCGTCAACAGTAATTACATATTTAGGTAGTACCCAAACATCGGGAATTAAACTGTCTACAACCTTTACATCCTTAGGTTTTTCTTTTACTACTATCTCCTCCAATTTCAAGTTAATGTTTCTCAACACGTCATCACCCATACCCGTACCTATCTTACATATTGCATCGAAAGTCTCCCTTTTCCCGTTGTATATGGCACCTAGTATTGCCCCAATACCAAAGGCTGTTCTTCTTCCCGATCCTTTGTAGTAACCAACTATAACCATATCAACAGTGTCTACCAAATCTTTGTCTATACTCTTCTTAATCTTAATCCATTCATAATTCCTGATACCCGGTCTATAGCCACCTAACTCCTGCTTAACAATGATTCCCTCAAGACCTTCTGCAACACATTTTTCAAAATAACCCTTAATATCTGTAGTCTTCGAAAAGCTCTTGCTATCAGCTAAGACTATACCCTCATGGGTACGATGTAGAACACCTTTTAACAACTTTACCCTATCTTTCGTATCAACATTAATTAATGTTTCTGAATCTAAATACAGAATATCGAATGCGAAAGCTCTAACTGGAATATCCTCACTTTTACTCTGTACAGAATATTTCCTCCTCCTTTGCATCGTTTCTTGATATGACATAAATTTCCCCACTTTGTAATCCCATCCCACTATCTCTGAATCTAGTATAAAGGAGGAATATTTAATTTTCTTTGCATATTCAACAATTTCAGGGAACATTTCCGTAACATCTTCTAAATTCCTAGTAAAAAGTTTTACCTGAATTTTTGATAAATTGTCTATTTCAAACAAGTTCAGAGAGCCTTTTGTACTATCTTTTTTATACCTTTTCCATATCACAGGATCATTAGAATATTCCCCATCTTCTTTTTCCTCCCACTTATGAATTTGACACCTTAAACCATCAAATTTAGGTTGTAATATCAACGTTTCTTTAAACCTTTCTGCTAATTCATCAAAACTCCCTACCCTCTGAACTAACCTAGAGAGAATTGGGATACCTGGCTGAGCAGAGATTGAAGTTAAGACTTTTGAAACATCTCCCTTAGATATCTCTTTGCCAATATATCCAATATCTGCACAAACCCCATATGCATGTTCAAGTTCTGACTTAAGAGTCTTGTCACCTACTACAAGAATTGAGAATGCATCTAGAAGAGTTCTTACACTTAGACCTAACCTTAACTGCCCACATATTGTCCTCACAAAGTATTTTGCCTCTATTGGAGAAAACTTAACTAAACAATCTAATACAATTCTGTCTTTTCTTGAAACAGACCCCGTTCCACTAGTATTAACAATATCCCAAAGTTTTTCATAGATACCTATTAAATTAAGTGTTTGGCTCTTGCTATGAACTCTCTTTAGAATCTCAAATACTGTATCTCCGATATCTCCAAATTCTTTCCTCATACTATCTACATTTAGAGAGTATTTTTTGGTTAAGAGATTGACGAGACTCTTTTCGGAGTAATTAAACTCAGAGTTAACAAACATTGGGGCTACCCTACCTGCAATCATATATGAGACAATCTGAATCTCTTGAGTATCACATCCTTTAAAAAAATTGGCCAGTTCTAATGACATCTCATTTCTTGATTGTGTAGATTCAATTTTGTCAAAAAGGTTACAAACCTCAATATATTTATGCATACAATTAATCTTTTAAAATATATCTTGTATCTCTAGTAGTTCCCTCCTGTTTAACTAGATTTAACTCCACTAAAGAAGTCATATCTCTTCTTAGGGTTCTAGTTGAAACATTAGGATGGAGATCGTATATATCGGATGGTAGTACTACTTTTCTTTTAGTTATCAATTTTAGGATGACTTCTTGTCTTTTATTCAATTTACTTTCAAAAACAGACTCTTTCTTTACATACCTAGGTTCTTTCTTCTCCAAAGGAATATCTTCTATACACTCTTTTTCGAACTCAGTCTGATTACTCTTAGAGAAAAACTTGAATACTAGTATAGTACTCAGTACTGTAGAGAGTAGATATACAACCTTTTTACTATTTGACATACCTAAGTATTTAAAATTTAAATATTATTTTAAATCAGCAAAAGAATGACCCTCGGATATATGAACATCTAGTGGTACATCTAAGACAACGCTTTCCATCATAATCTTTGATACCTCCTTAGAGAATTTCTCTACAATTTCCTTTTTTACTTCAAAAACAATCTCGTCATGTATCTGGAGTAATATATATGCCTGTTTGGGATACTCTTTCTGTATCAAAGAATATATCTTTTTCATTACCAATTTCATAATGTCCGCTTCACTACCCTGTATTGGCATATTAATAGCCTCTCTTGCAGAGGCTGCCCTTAACCTTTGATTCTGAGACCTAATACCTGCAATATTTCTTGTAGTTCCAAACATTGTTTGTACATATCCTTTTTCAAATGCCTCATATTCAATTCTCCTCATATATTCCTCAACACCTTTGTAGTGATCAAAATATGCTGAGATATATTTACCTGCTACATCCCTTTCTATACCTAACAAAGATGAGAGACCAAATGCTGTCTGACCAAATATCATTCCAAAGTTAACAGTCTTTCCTAAACTCCTCTCTTTATGTGATATCTCTGACATCTTCTTTCCTAATACTCTTGCCGCAGTAGCTAAGTGAATATCTAGACCATTTACAAAGTCTTGTGTTAACAATTTGTCATTAGAAATATCTGCCATAATTCTAAGTTCCATTTGAGAGTAGTCCATTCCTAAAAGAACAAAACACTCTCTTGCAACAAAACACTCTCTCAATCTCTTAGCCCATACACCTTCCAAGGGAAGATTTTGGAGATTGGGATTTACTGATGAGAATCTTCCAGAGGTTGTTCCAGTTTGTTTAAAATCAGTATGTATTGAGTGTTCTTTCTCATCATTTTCTACACTACTCTGATGCAAAGGTTCAATATATGTACTCTGTACTTTTGCAATTTCTCTAAAGTAAAGTAAATGTTCAACTATTGGATGCATTCCAAGCATCCCGTCTAAAACTGATTCTCTTGTACTACCTTTTGATTTGTTAGGTAAGTCCAATTCTCTAAACAGTACGTCAGAGAGCTGTTTAGGAGAATTAATATTGAACTCATGACCAACAATACTAAATATTTCTTTCTTAACACTGTCAATCTCCTTCTCAATATCTTTCTTTAGGACTTCCAGTTTAACCCAATCTATTTTAATTCCCCTACTTTCCATTTTTGAAAGGATTACAGATATTGGTAACTCTATTTCCACTAGTGAGGCTAACATGTGATTTTCCTTAACTTCTAAAAATCTCTCAATACTCTTTCTAGTGTACTCATACATCTCAATCTCATCCATTCTTTTTCTTTGAGCTAGGTATGTATCTTCCAAGGTATCTAGAGCTACTGTCATATCCATAGGGGAGACTTTCTCCTTTAATACCTTAGTTGAATACTCAAAAGCAAAATCCTTGAGAGTAACATCCCTTTTTTCGGAGTACAAAATATGTTGTGCAAGTAAAACATCAAAGGATTCAGAGAGATCCTCAAAGGAGATGTTTTTTGAGAGTAGTACCAATTCCTCAAAATTGTAAAATATTACTTTCTTCCCTTTTAGATGAGGAAATATATCAAAAGGTTTGCATAAGATATCCTTGGGGTTTCTCTCTTTGGAGACACCTCTTAACAAAAGGAAGGGTTGCGTATTGTATGAAAGTAAACTGTCAATATATATGACTCTTAACTCAGTGCTTTGACTAATTACTTCCTCTACTTCCCTTTGGGATGTCCATATTACTTCCTCCTGTGATACACCAAACATGTCTAATTGAGAGAGATTTGTTTGAAGAGTCTCCTTCCCAAATATATCATCTAGCCTAGTTATTAATGATTTAAAGGAATATTTTTTAAAGGTTGTATCTAAGATTTCCCTATCTAAATCCGTTAATATACAGTCAGTTAGATGTATTTCAATTCCTACTTCTTTTTCAATTGTAGCTAACTGTCTACTAAACTCTGCCTGCTCAATACCTTCTGCAATTAGAGATTTTGCCCTACCTTCAACCTTTCCAATATTTTTACATATCTCATTTAAACTCCCAAATCTTTGAAGTAATTGTAATGTTGTTTTTTCTCCTACTCCTTTTACTCCTGGGATATTGTCCGAAGCATCTCCTACTAAAGCTTTGTAATCTACCACCTGCTCTGGGTAGTAACCATACTTTTCAAAGGTTTTCTCTCTGTCATATACCACAATATTTTTGAAATTCCCATTTGGTAAACATACATATGTTCGGTCATTGATTAATTGCAAGAGATCTCTGTCACCACTTAATATATACAAATCGATATTTTCTTTACTCCACACTCCCTCAGACACATATTTAGAGATTGTTCCCAAAATATCATCTGCTTCATATCCCTCCCTTTTTAAAACTGGAATGTTAAAAGCTTGAAGAATCTCTTCTACCAATGGAAACTGAGCAATTAGAGAAAGATCTGTTGGTTTCCTAGTAGCCTTGTACTCGGTATACATGGTGTGCCTGAATGTCGGTGCGTGTGTATCCATAGCACAGAGTACATATTTAGGTCCGAATATCTTAAGGGCCTCAAGTAACATGACCGTAAATCCGTACACAGCATTAACCTGAATGCCTTCAGGAGTTTGTAAAGTTGACGGATATGCATGAAATGCCCTATGGACTATTGCATTAGCATCTATTGCCAGAAATGTATCTCTATGGGACTCTTTAATCATTAATATATTCTACAAAAGAATCAGAGTAACTACAATTACTCATTGAACATTGCATCAAATTCGTCCTTCGAGACCACCTCATTCTCAAAAAGCATTTTAACTAACCTGTCTACATACTCTTTCTTTTCCGAAAGTAACCTCTTAGCATCTGTATATGCAGTATCAATCAGAATCTTTACTTCCGAATCAATCATCTCTGCATACTTCTCACTAAAGTCCCTACCACCTCCGTATGAATATCCTAAATGCTTAGTCTCTTCCATATCTCCATACTTAACCATTCCTAATTTCTCTGACATACCATATTGTGTAACCATCTCCTTGGCAACAGAAGTTGCCTGTTCAATATCTGCGGATGCTCCAGTTGAGATTCTTCCAATGAAAAGTTCCTCAGCTGCTCTGCCTCCAACTGCAGATCTTAAACCAGCTAGAAGTTCATCTCTGTATACATGTTTCTTGTCATCTTCTGGAAGATATACTGTGACTCCACCAGCCATCCCTCTTGGAATAATGGAAACCTGCTCTACAGGAGTCGAATACTTTGTAAACTTAGCAACAATGGCATGACCCGCCTCATGATATGCAGTGACTTTCAAGTCTTCTTCACCTATGGCACCTTTCTTTTTTCTCCCTAATTTAACCTTAAGATATGATTCCAGGAGATCTCCTTGGTTTACTTTTTTCCTGTCTTCTTTTGCAGCCATTATTGCTGCCTCATTTAAAAGATTCTCTAAATCAGCTCCTGAGTAACCAATTGTCTTTTTAGCAATTAAATCTAAATCTACACCATCTTCAAACTTCTTGTTTTTAGCATGTACCTGTATAATCTCCCTTCTACCCTGATAGTCAGGCATAGGGACAACAACCAATCGATCAAATCTCCCAGGTCGAAGTATTGCTGGATCTAATACATCTGGCCTATTAGTAGCAGCCAATACAATTACATTCTCCCTATCCTCAAGTCCATCCATCTCTACTAATATCTGATTTAATGTCTGCTCACCTGCCCCAGAGTGTAAAACAGTACCTCTCTTTTTAGCAACAGCATCAATCTCATCTATGAAGATGATACATGGAGCTGCCTTCCTTGCCTTGTTAAACAGGTCTCTTACTCTAGAAGCACCAGCACCAACAAGCATCTCTTCAAATTCAGAACCAGAGGTATGAAAGAAAGGAACGCCTGCTTGACCTGCTACAGCTCTTGCCAAAAGAGTCTTACCGGTACCTGGTGCACCAGCAAGTAATACCCCTTTAGGAATCCTTGCCCCAATATTTAAATACTTTTTCGGATTTTTAAGGAAATCTACAATTTCCGTAAGTTCATCTTTAACCTCATCTATACCTGCTACATCCTCAAAATTAATACCTGTCTTTTTACCAAAGAGTAATCTTGCTTTACTCTGTCCGAAATCCATAATCTGACCCCCTGATCTTTGCATATTCTTTATTAACATATATGCAAGTATCAAACCTGCACCAAGAAATACAAATGACAAAACATCTCCAAAAGAAATCCCTAATTGAGGTTTGTAGTAATCATTCTTTAGTGTCTTAATATCTACCTCTGCATCACCTAGTACTTGATAGAAATCCATACCCATTGGAATTAAAGAATATTTTCTTTCAATGACTTCCTCTCCCTCTACCTTGTTAATTTGAGTAATTAGTACCATATCATCTTGAAGAATAACTTCCTCATACTCTCCCTCAGATATATATGACACTATTTCACTAAGAGGAACCTCTTGTCCCTTCGCTGAGGAATTGAAAATTGCATTAAAACCAATTGTAAGTAGAAAGGACATAACCAAAAAAGTTATTATCCCAATTATTTGAGAATTCTTTTTCTTAGGTTTAATCCTTATTATATTTACATTTGGACCCCTTTTCTCTTTATTTTCTTCACTCATACAACGTATATTTAGAAATGAAATGGTAGTGGGAGGTGGGATCGAACCACCGACCTTGGGTTTATGAATCCCATGCTCTAACCAACTGAGCTATCCCACCAAAGTACTTGATAATTATATCAAAAATATTTACCAAAATCCCCTTAATTAGCCTTACTACTGTAAGTACCCGTTTCAGTATTAATCTTTATCTTGTCACCTCTCTTTACAAACAGAGGTACCTGTAACTGATAGCCTGTCTCTACTGAGACTAATTTAGTAGCCGAGTTAGCAGTATTTCCCTTAACAGCATCATCTGCGACAGTAACTTCCAGAACAACAGAGGGGCTCTCTTTGATGGTTAATATTTTACCCTCGTATGTAAGTATCAAGATGGTATCTCCCTCTTTCAAAAAATTCAAATATGTACCTATTACATCCCTTGGGATATTTACTGTCTCGTATGTCTCCATATCCATAAAGTATATGAAGGCCTCATCATTATACAGATATTGGACCTCTTTAGTCTCAGGATTAACATATTCTACCTTAGTACCAGATTTAATAGTTTTGTTTAATATCTGACCATTATCTAAAGCCTTTAATTTCATAATGACTAATCCTCCCTGTCTACCTTGTGTTTTAAGTTTCCTGTCTTGGAGAAAGAAGAATCTCCCCTCTTCTCTAATATACATTCCTTTTACTGGTTGATCTGTTAATGGCATATGGTACAAATGTTTAATATTAAGATAACTGGCAATTCTATCATATATATATTTCAATTCACAAGAAAGGTATAATAGTGGGTTAAAATTTTTACCTAACAAAATGCCAGAGAGATTAGAAGCAGAAGATCCAAATTTTGAAATATTATTCACCGAACAGGACATACACGAAAGAGTTCTAGAATTAGGAGAACAAATCACCAGAGATTACGAACAAGACCCAGATACACCACTCGTACTTATTGGAGTATTAAAGGGTGCTAAGCCATTTCTAGTGGAATTATCTAATTCAATACAACTTCCTAAACTTTATATTGATTATATTGGGGTTTCTAGTTATGGATCTGGGACAATATCTTCAAAGGAGCCAAAGATTACTCTGGATTCGAAAATCCCTATCAAAGACAAAAATGTCCTTATTGTTGAAGATATTGTTGATACAGGATACTCCATTGCAACCCTACTTGATATCCTCTATGCTAGAAAACCGAATTCTCTAAAAGTATGTTCGCTTCTTTCTAAACCAGGGAAAAGACTAGTTGAGGTACCAATACACTACCTTGGATTTGAAATAGATAACAAATGGGTCCAAGGATATGGTCTTGATACAAATGAAAAAGGAAGAAATTGGCCTTATATTGCTTACAAAAAATAGGAAAGTGGTTGCGGGGGTTGGATTCGAACCAACGACCTTCAGGTTATGAGCCTGACGAGCTGCCACTGCTCTACCCCGCGATAT
>CAZZPP010000014.1:0-8207 GCA_964655705.1 uncultured Candidatus Saccharibacteria bacterium
TGGGCTTTCTCTACTATCTATTGCCTACAGTGAGGTTAAATAGTAGACTCCATGCTTTTAGATATTACATTTTTAATAGGTAAATATCAAGGGATTTAACACAACCCCTCCAATCATTGATTGGAGGGGTAAATTTTAAATTATGAAATTATTAAATTCTGTTTCATAAGTCCCGAGAGACACAACGAACTCCGTGGAAAGTATTAAACTTATTGCCATACTCGGTACCCCCACTGCCCAAGTAAACGAACCATGCGTTTGCCGAATCGATGGAGGCCTGGGAAGAAGACCAATATCCACCATAGTGTGTTTCCCAACCCACTCCTACTGTAAACTCTGCTGCATCTTGTAATGTATCTCCTGCTTGATTATACATACCATCTATATATGCCATCATTAATTCTTTTTGAGAAGGTAAATACCAATCTGTTCTTCCTGCGAAATCTAATGTGGCACACCAGTTTATTGCATTACCACAATCACTGTCTGTTCCATCATATGAGCTTCTAGGAACTGAGTTAAAGTAATCACAGCTGTCCAGTGACATTGCACTAAATTCATTTGTATTAGGTATAGATGGGTCTTGTCCTAACATGACAAGAGTCTGATCACTACTCCAGTACACTCCTGTTCTCTCATCCTTCCATACCTCATCTAATCCTGATGTATATTCTGTCCACTCTGATTCCTCTCCCTTGTAATCCTCTGTAAGTGTTCCTCCCTCTCCCAAATAGTCTATTCCTGCATAATCCTCATATGTACTGTATTGCATATTTGTAAAATCTATTGGTGTTGGAGGTGTATATGTACCTGTTAATAGAGTACCTGAGTCAGAGTAAAACTTCTTACCACTTAATACCTCATCTACTCCTGCATCTCCTAGAAATGACCATGTCCCTGTTAGTAGTGTTCCTGAGTTAGAATAGAACTTCTTACCACTCATTACATCTGTTACTAGTGCATCACCTAAATATGATACTACTGGGGGAGTATATGTCCCTGTCTTTAATGTACCTGAATTAGAGTAAAATGTCTTACCTGCTAATACGTCACTAATTGAGGCTGTACCAAGATATGAAACTACAGGAGGTGTATATGTACCTGTCCTTAAAGTACCTGAATTAGAATAAAATGTCTTACCTGCTAGTACATCGCTTGTACTAGCATCTCCTCTATATGATACTGTAGAAGTTGATGACAACTTCAAAGTCCCCGTCAAGAGTTCCTCATCATTTGAGTAGAACAATTTGCCCTCCAAAACATCATCTACAGATGCATCTCCTAGAAATTCAAATTCTTCAGGTACATATGTTCCTGTTTGTAAATCTCTAGAACTATTATAGAAGGTCTTTCCCTCTAATACATCACTAGCTGTAACAGTACCTTTTGGTACCCAATTAGAAGCCTCTTGTACTTTTTCAATCATCATATCCATTTTAACATTAGAAAGTTCAGGTGTATATCCTAACTCAACTAACTTTCCATAGATTCCTCTAACATCCTCTTCTAGTTCAGAGACCTCAACTTCCTTACTAGGTTTTAAAAAAAGAAACATTATTACTGCTGTAATAACTACTCCTATGAGAAATGAAAAAATGCTTTTCTTGTTCATTTAATATATATATATATATATATAACAAATTAATACTTTTTTAATATTTTAATGGTATCAGAATATAAAAAAGAAAACAATACAAAGGGTGGGTCATAGGACTATACTATTTACATTTAGAAATTAAAATGAGACACTTTCACCCCTTTTTATACTGTCTCTTTTGTCTCATTTTAGGTTCCAGACCTGTATGTCCCGCCAATTTCAACATGTTCCAACAAGACCCGTCCACTATGTTTTAAAACCCTTATGGGGATTGAGTAATTTTGACTCTAAAAAATGAATTTCTTAAAAGTAAGGCCTGGTGGATGAAAAAGGTCTAAAAAGAGAGTATTTTAAAAACTCTTGGTTCGAAAGTTAAATGCTAATATTTACTGACAACAGAAAAGTATCCCTAAAAACCTTTCTTTATAATCTCTCTAACAATCTCAATTATTTTGAACCCTTATAAAATTCCTTTTTATATCTACTAACAACAAACAATCCTGACATACTAATTATTCCTATTACAAAACTCCATACTATATTGTCATAGGTAGGAGGGTTGATAGGATCATTATATGCTAAAGCATATGTTGAGTAAGCATCAGTATCAAATGTAAGGGTGCCTGTATTAGCATCATATACACCCTCTATTTCTTCAACAGTTCCTTCATGCTCTCTAAGTATCATATATTGCGCATGCCCTTTAAGATCATCAGAAAGCGTTAATGTCACAGTTGTACTCTCATCTAATTCAGTAATATTTGTTCTCCATACATCTTCTGTAGTCCCTTTATATATAACTTCGTTTAATGATAGGTCTAGATATGTATCAATCTCAAAATCACCAGCCTGTGATTCAAAAGATGCTTCGTCAATATCTGTTGCATCTCCTATGAGAAGTTCTGCATTTCCATTAATTTCTGTAGAGGGTACTGTTAAAGTAGCACCTGCTATTTTTGTTGTTTCAATATCAACGATATCTGACATGCTTGCAAATATTGCACTTAAGTGTAAGTGATTATCAGGCATTGTAAATGTGTATGATGCTTTACCGTCATCTGGGACAGTTTGGTTACCATTTAATCCACCAGATACATATTGATATCCGTAATCAGGTAATAATTCAATTGTAACTGTACTACCCGCCTCTATTGAGTAATCGGTAAAATCGCCAGAAGTAAATCTAAAACCATTTGCAGCAATTACTCTTACTGTCCCATTTGTCACAATAGAGTCCTCAGCATCTGGTATATTCCATCCAAGTTGATACAGTGTGCCTGCTGTTGATTCAAGTAATAAATTTCCTTCTGTTGAGGTCATAACATATTTATTTGTAGCATCAGTTCCTTCTTCACATGTTACTGTTGTAGGTAAGGGGTTTTCTTCTTCAGTTCCTGTCATATCTATCCATGGCCAATGCGAAGCTTTAGGGGTAAATGAACCCAAACCGGAAACATATGATAAATCTATTGTTCCACCTCCAGAAACTATTACATCTAAAACATTATCTGTTGCTATATCGCTCTCCACTATTAATGAATGTCCTGCCCCTGATTCTACAATCATCCCCTCTCCCTCTAAAGGAGTTTCATTGTAATACTGTAATGCCGTACCAGAGGTATAGATAGAGAAGTTGCTAGAACCTACATATAAACCGCTTGCACTAATACCTGTTATACTTGGTACACCAGAGCTCCCTATTGATATCATATTACTATCACGAACAGATACTTCTCCTTCTGTATATATTCCACCAACAAGACTTACATTACCACTTTCGTTACTTAGAAAAATCATTACATTACCATTCATATTGATTGATCTACTATCTTCATTTTCTGCAATTGAGAAGCTTCCGTCTATAGAACTTATTGAAAGAGCACCATCCCCTATTCCTGTGATATAAGGTAGTGTAGTCCCACCATCAACAACTAACTGATAAATACCCATAAATCCTTGCTCAATACTCCATCCTGTACCACTAGCTGATGTAACTTGAGGATCTGCAGTTTCATCTATAACTAATGTTCCATCAATAGATATTTGTAAAGGATCACCTGGAGGTGGTCCCATTGGATCTCCAGAATCGGGTGAGTTGAAAGTGTTACTATCTACAACATACGTATTTTCACAGTTATTTAAGATTCCTTGTGTTACTGTAACAGTAATGACAGTTCCTGTTGCTCCAATTGTCAACCTTCCTCCAGCTCCAATTGAAATTGCAGGTTGATTACTGGCAAAGGCGGTAATTGATAAGTTGGCAGAATCTCCTGTAATTGTTAAATCTCCTCCCATTGCCAAAAGTGCTGCACTATCTGTCAAAGCATCGATGGTATTGTTCCCAACCAAAACTATATCAAGATCCCCATTGGCATGGACACTGTTAACATTTGCATGTGTCATTGTTAATATCTTTGTACCTTCATCAAACGTTATACCAGCAATACCATGAGAAGCGTTGTACCCATCAGTTACATTGAAAATATTAACTCCATTTACATCTAAACTTTGTAATGGTGCTTCAAGTGCAATAATTGAAGTAATAGGTGCAATAAGTATTAAGAGAGTAATAAATAGCGATGATATCATTCTGAGACTGGCAAGATATTTAGAATTCATTTAATATGGGTAGTTAATTTATACTAGTATCAATGTAATACTTAGGATAGAATATGTCAATTATAGAATGGATAAAAAGAGTTTAAAAAATAAAAAATTTGTTGTCATATTACTAATTCTAGGGATTATTATTTCTTTCATATCAATAGCTCTTTGGTATAAAGATAGAGTTTCAGTACAAAGTGAAACAGATTTAATAAATAAAATAGTTAAGTTAGAAGAAAAAGAGCCTGATGATACACAATTGTTAGTAAATCCCCCATTAGATGAAAATAATCTATATTGGAAGTATATAAATACACCCTTATTAGAAGTAGATTTATCAGATTTAAAGGATATAAATTCTGAAACAATGGGTTGGATTCAAGTATTGGGTACTAATATTAACTATCCTTTTGTTCAGCACAATGATAACGAGTACTATTTAAACCATTCTTTCAAAAGAGAAAAGAACGGTGCAGGTTGGGTATTTTTAGATTCAAGAAATAATATCGAAAATCTTGATAAAAATACAA
Source organism: uncultured Candidatus Saccharibacteria bacterium (assembly GCA_964655705.1). Lineage (GTDB taxonomy): Bacteria > Patescibacteriota > Dojkabacteria > SC72 > SC72 > UBA2259. The sequence goes on from CAZZPP010000014.1 coordinate 4,732, forward strand.
TTATCTATGCTCACGGGAGAATTGATTCTATTATGTTTGGAACTTTAAAAAATATTACTAAGAGTTCTTGGTATGAGAATAAAAACAACCATATTATCAGAATGTCAACAGAAGCGCACAATACTTTGTGGCAAGTATTTTCTGTATATCATATTAAAACTACTAGTGATTATATTGTTAATAATTTTAGGAATGATAGTAGTTATGATAACTTTCTTAAACTTATTAAGGAGAGAAGTATTTATAAGTTTGATGTTGATTTAAATTCTAATGATAATGTTCTTACTCTTTCTACTTGCTATTCTAAATCAGAGAGGGTTGTAATGCATGCGAAGTTAATTAAACAGGAAAGCAATAAATAGAGATATTTCTGTACTTATTGTTTACTATTCCCATTAATTTCGAATACCACGAAGAAGACACTTCCTCCCTCTCTTTTATACTGTCTTTTTTGTCTTATTCTCATTATCAAAAAAATTAGGATTATTTGTTCCTCCATCTTCAAGATGAATTGTTTATGAATATAATTTTTCTTCTATATACAAATTTTATATAATGTATTACATATGGTTGAACATCTTGACGACGAACAAAATTCTGGACTTCACTTAACTGGAAATACAGTTGATTCTAATTCTGACTCCTTTACAGAAAAAGAGCCCATTGCTTTAAAAGTAGTTACAGACAAGCACGAGGTTATGCCAGAAGAAATTTGGGATCAATCAATATTTTCAATATTCCCTGTATCAGAGACAATTATGTCCTTCACACCCCCCCTATTTAAATCAGTAAGAGGAATAGAATTTGATCATCTTTTTATTTCTGCATGGAGATCTGAAGAATGGGAAGCTTTTGAAAAATGGAGGAAGACAAAAGAAATTGAAGTGATTAGTGGAAACAATATTGAACTATGGCTACAAGAATATCTTGGATTAAAGAGAATTTACCTTGTTGAAGTCCGCAGAGGGGTAGAAGCTGGAGCAGATAGCAAATATTACTATTTCTACCATAAGAGATCCTAGTTCTTACTGAAAAGAGACCTTTCTTAAAGTTCTAATTATGGAACCAGACATGTATGTCCCGCCATTTTCAACATGTTCCAATGAGACCCGTCCACTATCTTTTAAAACCCTTATGGGGATTGAGATGTTTAGACCTTAAAAAGTGAATTTCTCAAAAGTAAGGCCTGGTGTATGAAGAAGGTCTAAAAAGAGAGTATTTTAAGACCTCTCGGTTCGAAGGTAGAAGCCTTACACTACTTCAGTATATCCTGATTAATATATTGCTTTAATAAATCATGTATTTCTAGATTGTTCTCAAATGTAAGTAATTCTAATGCTCTATCTAAATCCATCCACTGATTCTCTACCATAACACCATCTTCATATATTTCAGGTTGCTTACCTTCTTCTTTTTCACTATTTAATATTGCTAAGAAATAATGATCTGTTTTCATCTGTATCTCATCCCAATCTAACTCATAGGTACTAGAACCTAAATATCTTAATAAGGTAATATCTGTATAACCAGATTCTTCCATTACCTCTCTTAGAGCAGCTTCTTCCAAAGTTTCTTCTCCTTCTTTATGACCTTTAGGTAATATATATTTTTCTTTACCATCAGGCCACACTTTCTTTATTACTAGCATTTGAATATTGTTATCTTCATCTTGTCGTACAAGATAACAACCTGCTGATGTATTAACTCTTCTCTGTTTATCCAAAGATGAACTGTTTCCTATTCTTATGGTTTTTGGTAATACCCGGTCTTTCATCTTTATCCTAATTAATTTTAATATTAGATCAATCAATACAAAAAAGATTTGTTTCTAAGAGCTCTTCAACAACTGTATTAGTTATTATTAATAATCCTATCAACATTTACCTTAGATTCACACTTCCTTGTAGCCGTTTGATCCGTACTATAAAAGGTATAAACAGGAGAACAGGTATTACCCGAGCTATTATAAACAAGATCTAAATATATCCATACCTCTTTCCCACTACTATTAGTTGTTATCACATCTGGATCTCCAAATTTTTCTATTAAATCCCCCTTATACCTACTATCTTCATTCCCCCAATTATCCCATTCAGAATAGCTAATCTCTCCTTTAGGTGTACTCTCTTCTGTAAATTCCTCCTCTTCTTCATTTACAACCTCCTCCTTTGTTTCACTAACCTCAGATACATTTGAAATGTACTCCTTTACTTCTTCACTTGTCATTGGTTTGTAATCTTTGTTAATACTCTTTATCCAATCCTCCACCTCTGCCATTTCCAATTCTGCAATCGTAAGTTCTCCGGGATATTTAGTATTCTTTATAACCTGGAAAGGAGGATGGTATTCGAAGTTCTTAAGATCTATTCCTATGACCTTGCCTTCCTGAGCGGTTGATCTAAACTCCTCCAGCCCTACATTAACAGCTTCAAACTTACCAATAGCCTTTCCTAGATTACTAGGGATATTAGCAATTGTTAAAACTGTAGCAATAGGTTCAGTTACAGTTCTTACATCTTTTACAAAAGATGACACTTTATTTTTATCTCCCAAAGCTATTTGAGCTCCATCCTCAGTTACTTCTAAGGCCAAATCTACTCCTGTAACAACTACCGTCACCTGTGCTAAGGTACCTGCAGTAGCAAACCCTGCAGCACCACCTGTTGCTACAACACCTCCTACGTAGACAGCAACTTTACACGAATCTTTTATTACTATTGCTTGATTTTCTAACTTCTCAAAAGTATCCCCTGCTTCTCCCCACGCCTCCCTAGTTGCCATATCTTGGGATTGATTTAGTATTAATTGAGCTTTTTTAACATCTACTCCAAAATGTTTGGCTAAAGTTCTTATCGTTCTACCTGCTGGAGCACTCTCTATTACTGCCTGAACCTCTTTAGTATCATATGCATATGCTTTTGAAGAAAAATTAAATGAAATTGTTTCCTGAGATATTTTTTGAGCATTTTCTTCTAGTTTTAATACCTTTGCTTCTAAATTCTCCCATGCTTGAATAATCGATTCTACATCTGTATTCCAAGCATCGTAGCTTTCATAATCTTTCGCATTAACTAACACATTCTCTGTTTTATATCTTAATCCCAAATACTCCTTAGATATCTTTAATGTGTCCTCATATACAATCTGTTCTGTTTTATCATTATTTTTTAGTAAAAAGAATCCCACGAAAGAGAGAACTATAATACCGAACAAGAGCAGAAGAGAATTTCTTTTAGACATAGTACGGTTATAAAAAATTTATATATTGGTATTTTAATATAAATAGATTGATATTTATATAGTTATGGATTATGAAACATTGTTTCACTATTATGAGAATATAATTTATCTCACTTAAGGTTCCAGACGTGTATGTCCCGCCATATTTGAGTTGTTCCAACAAGATCTGTGCCAAACTTCATAGGATGCTTTAAAACCAATAGTAGTATACATAAAGTATTTATTTATACTCTCTT
>CAZZPP010000015.1:0-6859 GCA_964655705.1 uncultured Candidatus Saccharibacteria bacterium
CTTTTAAACACCCAAAGTGATTCTCATATATATCCTTTCTTAAATTGAAACAGTTTACATGTCTAAAATGACCATAGTAAGAATTAATCATAGCCAAAATTTTTGAGAGATCTCCTTTAGAAGGGGGAGTATGGAGTGGTAATACTGTTTGTTTCTGGTTTTGAGATACTAGCAATAGACCTTGGTTGAGAAGTCTTAATTTGTTTTTTAAATTACCAACCACCCTTTGTCTTGAAAGAGTATATCTCGGCTTGATAATGTAACCTACAAAATCTATGCCAGAGTACACTGAACCATATTTATCTTTATCTAGATGTAGTACAAGTTTTAGTTTATTCTTTAAGAAGATATTTATCTGTTCCCTCCATATATATATGTTCTCCATGGTATCTGAAAGAATGACAATATCATCTACATATCTAGTGTAGTATTTTATTTTTAAATCTCTTTTTACATATTGGTCTAATTCATTTAAGTAAACATTAGCAAAGAATTGAGATGTAAGATTGCCAATAGGAAGACCTTTGTTTTGAGGTACATTAAAAAGAGATTTATGATGTGGTACCTGTTTAAGTAAATTAATATCTCCTCTTACTGTATAGTTTTGAGTGGGATTGTTTTCTAGTATTACTTTTGTTAACCATATTAACTCTTTTTGTAAATTGCCATGGAATCCTTTTTGGATATTACTGATTAAGATCTCTTCTAAAATTTTCTTATCTATATATGTAAAGAAACTCTTTATATCAAACTGACCGTAGTAAGCTTTTCTAGTACAGTTTGTTGTTACTTTTCTTAAACTATTCTGTATATATTTAGTTGCACTGAGAGTTCCTTTATTTTTTCTACATGCAAAAGATGAATAGATAGACCTTTTTTCAAAATATGGTTCTAAGTAGGAAACAAGTAAATGATGTATTACTCTGTCTTTAAAATCAGCAGCAAATATTTCTCTAATTTTAGGGTATGTTACAGCAAAACATATTGATCTAGATGGTTTATAGCTATGAAGTGATATTCCCCTTTGTAGAGTAAAAAGATTTTGTTCTAAGTTAATTTCAAATTTTAAAGCATTAATTGTATTCCGTTTGTTTTTTCTACAGGAGAGATATGCTTTTAGAGATGTTTGTTTGTAAATATTGTGGTTGAGATAAAATGTTTAGTTTCTCTAACATACGCAAAACCGTATCCTTTGGAAATAAACTATCTAAGAATATAAAAACTATTCTTAGTACTACCCTGTTTCTCTAAATAACCCTTTGAAACTAAACCATCTAAAAGATTGAAAGCCTGTTGTCTGGATATATCTAGATCCTTTGCAACATCAGAAGATGTAATCTCTTTATACTTCTTTATTAAATCTAATACATCCTTCTCTCTATTTGTAGGTCTCATATCAAAAGAGATACTCTTTAATCCTTCCTCTATCTTAGCTAGTGCTGACTGTAGAGAATATTTAACACCATCTGTAAAATACTCTAACCATTCTGTCTTATCCCCACTATCTGCAGAGTGTAGTGAATCAGAGTACTGAATTCTATCTATATCATAGTAATCATCTAATATGAAATACTTATTTATCTTGTATCCCAACTTATCCAAAAGAAGAGTAGTAGTTAATCTGCAGACCCTACCATTACCATCTACAAATGGATGAACATATACAAACTCATGATGATATATTCCTGCTTTTAGTATGGGTAATTCCTCAGATATATTTGTCCATTCTATTAATTCCTCTAGAAGTTTTGTAATTTCCTCCTTAGTATGTTTAGGGGGTTCATGTTTGATTACGATGTTTCCATCTTGTGAAGGATTTCCTACAACAACCTTACTATTTCTAATCTCACCACCTATTTGATTCTCAACTCCTTGCAAAAGTTGTTTGTGGATAGTAAGTATGGTATCTATATTCAAAGTATTATATTCTTTCCCTATCTGTTTAAGGATATCAAAATAGTTTTTTACTTCTTTTTCATCTCTATTTGCAGGGACTCTACCACCTAGTATTAAGTTGGTAACTTCTTCTTGAGAAAGTGGGTTTCCTTCAATACTGTTTGAAGAGAAAGAGGATTTAACAAGGTTGTGTTTTTCTAAATTAAGAAGTAATTCTTTAGGAACTACTTGTGATTCTAATTGGCCATAGAGTCTCTCAATAGAGGAGATATTTTCTAAGAGTTTTTGGCTTAGTTTGTACTTATTATTTATCATAATCAATTATATGGATATGTAAAATAATTGTCAAGTTAATTGACAATATAATTGACAAGGTGAAAGACAATGGTTGTAAATATTGTTGAGGGTCTTGTTGGAACATATTGAAAATGGCGGGACATACACGTCTGGAACCTATTTGTAAAATGAGAATGAGACAATAGAGACAGTATAAAAAAGGAGATGTTTTGTATCATTAATTTTTAATGTATAATTTGAATATATTTTAAAGTAATTTTGGGATATATATGATAGAGAAGATTCCTGAAAATTCTGAAGTTAGACAAGATACCAATCAAAATTATTTAGTTGATCCAAACCCTGTCCCTTTAGAAACAGAACCGACAAAAGAGCCCCTAGTTGAACTATCTCCTTCTAACGAAACGTTTGAGAATGCTTTAGAGAAAGCGGATTTCTCAAGAGACACTTCTAACCCCAAAGAGAGTTCTGAGTCTTTAGAACTTAATTATCTTGAAAAAGATGATTCCGGATTGTACCCCAAAATAGGAAAGGAGGTGTTTGAAGAGATTAAATCATATCAAGCATATTTCGAGCCCATATTTCTAAAACTCTTAGATAAATATTCCGATTCTGAGGAATTATCAGATGTTGATAGAAATAGACCTTTTTGCTTCTCTCCAAGAACCTTAGAAGTTATTTCAAGTAAAGTAATAATCCCAATAGCTAAAGAGTTAGAAGAAGTTCTAGGTGATGTTGATTCTGATCAGGGAAGGGAATACTCTTGGAAAGAAGCTCATATCTCTGGGATTTTAGGGAAACTACTTGCCTTTGAATCTTTTAGAATGAGTAGGGTAATGGCAACTAGAGCTAGGGAACATATTGAGAAATATTTTAATGAAGAAAATACAATCAGAGTAAAAGAGTATTGTACAGGAGCTGGAATTAATACTGCTCTTTTGTATATGTCATTAGAGAGAACAGGGAAAGAAATCCAAATACATACTGTAGACAATGCGATACAATCTGTTGCTTGCTCTGCAGGTTTTCTATCATCTATAGGAATTCCTGTAAGAATAGTTTTGGATTCTTCTTCTAAAGAATCTAATTTTAGAGGGGTAACAATATATTTTGATACGGCAATGCATTTCACACAAAAGAAATCTGAATCAAAGTATCATATGATTGTTACTGATAGTGGTTTAAATTATCTTCCTGAGAATTCTAAAATACTAGAAAAATCACCTGAGGACCTTCTGGATAATGGATTAATACATATCTGTACATTAGATCCTAAAACTGAAATTGATTTATCTAAACTTAAAATGCTTTCCACAATAGCATTTGGTAATCATCCAGAAATATATAGAAAGCACGAAGGTAACATTTATGATATTAAGAAAGGAAAAAGGAATAGAGAAGATGGGGCTACTGAGGAATTGATAAGTATTAAACAGATGTTCTCTGCATCGACATCTCTCCAGTACAATATATTACAAATTTTGTTTAAAGAAGATAGGCCTCTCTTTTGGGATTATTTAAATGGTGCAAAAGCTGCAGCTGCATTAACAAAAACATTATCTCCCAAAATCAAGATTGATTTAAGAGAATCCGGAAGGGTGCTCAAAGAGCTTTATCCTAATGCTAAATTAGAATATATTCCATCATATGAGAAAGAAAATATTAGTTTAACAAGAATATTAGAATTAAACACTGCCAAACAAAATGCTGAATTATAGTGTCTTTTATTGGTTCATAATTGTATTAGGCTTTTTATCTTGTATAGGTCCTTTCTTAACATATTTTAGAGAGAGAGGGGAGAAAGCATATATTTACCTTCTTATTCTTTCTATTGTAACGGGTCCTATTTGGTCAATTAGTTCAGTTAGTTTTCTTGCAGCTAATACATATGATGTCGGTAATCTTTGGATAAAGATTATTTATATGTCATCAGTTGTAATAGGTATTTTACACTTTGTTTTTACTAGTAATTATCTACAAAAAAGAAAGGCAAATGTCTTAACTTATCTAATACTTATTATTGGTGGAGTAACTATTTCTTACTCCATTTTATTTACAAATTCCTTTGTTAAATCTATAAATATTGGTCAAGGGAATTATGCAAATATTGGTATGTTTTATTATATCTGGATAGTATGGTTAGTATTTATTTTCTCGGGGAATCTGCTGCATGTACTTAAGCAGTATAAAGTGCTCTCTTTTATAGAGAAAGAACAACATAAATATCTTATCATTGGAACTATCTTAACAACTATTGGTTCGTTTCCTGCAAATATCATTTTACCAATTTGGGGTATATATCAATATATTTGGGTAGGACCTGCAATATTCTCAATTTCAAACATAATAATTTCATACGGCCTAACTCAAACTAAATTCGCAAGATTCTCTAGGATAGTTCGTGAGTTCTTAAGAATAATTTCTCTTTATATATCTCCATCAATTATAGTTGTTGTTTTATTAATTAATGGTAAGCAATTATTTTCTGGACTTAATATCGAAAACAAACTGCTAATGTATTCTATCTTAGTATTACTTGTGGCCTCCTTTATTAAATTTATCGAGATATTATCTAACAAATTATTCCTGTCCGAAAAAGACATCTTAGAGAATTCTGTAAAGAGTTTTTCATATGGTATTAGTGGTAAAACGGATTTAGAGGAGCTATCTAAGAATGCTTTAGAATATATTACAAGCAAAACTAGTGTGAGTACTTTAAAGCTATTAATCTATGATGATGCGAACGGGCAATCATATGAATTCTCAAAGGGAGAATGGGAATTAAAAAACTTAGAGAAAATATTAATTGAGGTTCCAAGATACTGGCAAGATGCCACAAAAGAGATTAAGCCATTGGTAAGAGCAGAGTTAGAATATATTAGAAATAGGGATCCTTTAGGTTCTAGAAATCTTGTGGGTATATTACAGATACTAGAGATAGAGAGAATACAAATCATATACCCAATTATTGCAGGGAAAAAGATAGTGGGCCTGTTTATAATAAAAGATTTGATTAAGAAAGACATTTTTAGATCTTCTGAGTTGCTTCTTTTAGATCAAATTTACTCTCATTTTCACAACGCAATTAATAGGGCATTACTGTATAAACAACTTCAAACTTTTAATCAAACTCTACAGCAAAGAGTAAATGAACAGACAAAAGAATTGCAATTAAAAGTAGGGCAGTTAGAAGAAGCTCGAAGAAAAGAGAGCGATATGATAGATATAATGGGGCATGAGTTAAGAACTCCCGCTACAATAGTAAAACTTAATGTTGATATGTTAGAGAAATATATAGATAGTAATCCAGACGAATTTAAAAAATATATAGAAAGAATCCAGGATGCAATTGAAAATGAAATAAGGTTAATAAATACTCTTCTAAGTAGTGCTAAATTAGAAGGAACTGAGATAGAGATCAATAAGGAAAGGGTTGATATTCGAAATGAAATAGAAATGGCTTTACATGCTTATGAGAAAGAGGCTGAGAAGAAAGGTATTAAGATTGAAAACCTGTTAAATCCAAATACTCCAGATATATATTCAGATAAAGCTAGGACTGTAGAAATTGTTAATAACCTTATTGATAACGCAGTAAAGTATACAGACAAGGGTAGTGTGAAAGTAAAGAGTGAGTATGACAATGAATTCGTGACTATAAGTGTAGTTGATACAGGAAAGGGTATACCAAAAGAAGAAATCTCTAAATTAGGACAGAAATTCCATAGAGTAAATAACTATTTAGAAAGTAATAAACGTTTAGATATTGTAAGACCAGGGGGAACAGGATTGGGTCTTTATGTTACCTTTAAACTAGTTGAACTTATGGGTGGTAAGATTTCAGTTAGAAGTGAGTTAAGTGTAGGTAGTGAGTTTGTATTTTCACTCCCAGTATATAAAGGTGAAGGAGAAACAAATAAGAATGATGGGAGCAAGAATATGTTTGAGAAATTAGGATTGATGAACTAGTTTGTTTTTTCTTTCTGTTTAGTACAATCTTCAACGTCTAATAATAGTTCATCATTTTCTTTCTCACTAGTGAATCTATAAAGCTTTTCTGTAGTATCCTTTTCATAACCGAGGGAATCTATTAACAGAGCTATTTTGTTTATTCTTTGTTTATCTTTCTCTGTAATTTTTGTATAAGCTTTAATAGTTATATCTATTTCATAAAGAAGCTTATCATCCTGTTTATGAGTAAAAAACATCTTAATAGGATGAAAATTTAAATAAAGCCGGTACGGAGAGATTATGCTGAGATTTTGATCTCTCCGTACCCTTTACAGGTTGATGTTTTAAAACTAATCATTCATGTTGCCATGAACGTTTGAAACATTACCATCTGGATCTGTGTCCCAGGAAAAACGGCCACTACTATTTTCTGTGGTTACAGATTGTGTCGTGTGTTTTGAGCCATCTTCGTGGGTTACTTCATGGATGTCTCTCCGAACGGGGCCACCAGATACCTCTGTGCCCTTTGAATCTTCTCGCCATCTCTTATCTTTTGGTTCCATTTTACACTCTCCTGTGGAATAAGATTCATCAACCTGTTAAAGAACATCTAATTATACTCAAACAATGGGGAATTTACAATTATGGGGTTGTTTGTTAACAGGCCAATTAATAAAAGTAAGGTTAATGGAAATACTGGTATGTGATTTCAATG
>CAZZPP010000016.1:0-6119 GCA_964655705.1 uncultured Candidatus Saccharibacteria bacterium
TCTTCATTACCCTTGTTTCTCCAATTAATAGCTCTATATACCTCACTACCAATATTAGCCATCTGTTCTAGAAATGATTTCTTTTGCCATTCACCTTGAGCTTGTTTTTTATGTTGGATATTTTCCATTAATCAATAATTTTAGAATTAACAATATCTAAAATCTTATTCTGTATTTCTTCATTCTCTACGCCTCTAGAGTAATTCCCCTGTGAAGGTCTTAAATTGATCATAGAGTCAAACTCTATTCTCTCTTCCCTTGGTAACTCTGTATATATATTTATACCCCAAAGATTTTCTTGTTTAGACCCTTGCTCTAGCAAATATGCTTCTTGATCTGAATGTAACTCTGCATCTACAACCAATTTCCCTTCTTCAACATCTACCACAGCTTTAACTAGATTACCAAACATCTTAGAAGCCATTTTCTTCAATTCGTCTATACTAATATTTTCTTCTACTATCCTCATATCTTTATTATATCAGGAATATGTTTCTTTTTTTAATAATGAATCTTTTGTCTAATTCACATTTTCATAGTACCCAGATGTGTATGTCTTTCTAATTTCAATATGTCCCAACAAGACTATGCACTATTTATGAAAAACCTCTATATAACCTCATCTATCAACCCTAATTCTAGTGCTCTTTCAGAAGTCAGATATGTCCCGACCCCATTATTTGCTTCCATAAGTTGTGTTACCTCTTCAGGTGACATCTCTTTTCCAGCTCTTCGAACTCTCTCTGAGACAATATCAGAATAAACCATTTGCATAGCACGTGTTTCTTGAACTCTATGTTCTAGTCTCTGTACCTCATCGTACATACCACTACTGACTGGATGTAACAGCATTCTTGAATTTTTCGGCATTCTGCGAATATCACCTGCTTGGATAATTAATGCCCCCATAGACATAATTGGTCCATATCCGGTTATTGTAACAGAAGCATTATGCTCCCTTCCGAAAACAGCCAATAAATCATGTACCCCAAAACCTGGAGTAACTCCACCGCCAAAAGAGGAAAAATTAACACGTAGACCACTTATCAAACTATTTCCCTCTGTAATTTTTTGTAAACTTTTACTTGTATCTTTGAACATTTCCTCATCCACATGACCACATATGGTAATTTCAGGCTCTGGATTCCTTAGCCTTTCTGGAGAAACAAGTCCGTCCGGTCTTTGATAAAAACCTCTGGGAATCTCATGAATATCTTTAATTGTTTTAACAGCATCTGCTTCTAATTGATCCTCCCTTATCTGTTGAAAAGATTCATTCACAATTATTACATATTAATTTAGATACTCCTTTATATTAACGTAAATAGATAGTTGTTGCAATTATGTGTTAAATAGGCTCGAGACATGTATGCCTCATCCTCATGGAGATTGATTTATACAGACCTCAAATAGAATCTATTAATACAAATATATATATGATAATATTTGGTAATAAGTTTATATAACCCCTAATGAAAAAATTCCTCAAATCATTTACCTTCATCATAGTTTTTCTACTATTAATAATTGGAGGTATCGCAGCATATTTTGGCTTTATCCCAGCTTTTTCTGACACCTTTGTTAAGCGTGTAGATTTAGGAATAGAAAATGATCCCCAACTTAGTTTAGATTTAAGAGAAAAATCAGGAGTACAGTTTAATATCCCACAAGATCAATTACCAACTGACAAAGAAGTTGTTTACGAAGGTGTATTAAATATTGATGAGTCCTTAACATCGGAACAGATTACATCAATACTTAATATTGTAAAAACAGAGTTTAATAGCATTCCCTTTTCAAATGTACAGATTAGGATTAACAATGATGGTACTGCAGAAGCTTCTTTTGATTTAGATATTGAAACAACTGTTAAAGAGGCCAAAAAACTAGGATATACTGATGAAGAAATAGAGAAGGGTAAAAAATATTTAGGTGTATTGGGAGATTCAGTTTACGTTTATGCCAAACTATCATTTGATATATCAAATGATGAATTAACAGTAAGTCCATATACCTTTAGAATACAAAACTTTAATGTACCAAGTAGTATTACAAAGATGGTTGCGGAAACTGGAAGTAATGCAATTGAAGACAGGCTAGATCAAGTTCCTAACCTCTCTATCGATTCCCTCAAACAGGTAGAAGACAAACTACAATTTAAAGGTACTATACCTGAGAGTTTAAGGATAGAAGATTAAATATAAATTGAAATCTTGGAATAACTAGATTGAATCAATTATATCTTCAATATCTTCCCAATCTACAACTTAAAACTCCTTGGTATGAAATTTACTTATTCCTTGTTTCTTTTCCATAATATCAAAGGCTACCCACTTCCCATTATCCAATAAAACCTCATTCCAAGCATGTCTCATTTCAGGATTATTCTCAATATATCTCCCATGTATGATTTTAGTTGGGATATTGAGTTTTCTTAAAATAGATGCAACAACAGTAGCACGAGCTCCACAAGATGATTGATGTTTCTCTATAACCTTACTAGCAGTAATAAGTCTAGACTCTCTAATACTACCTGGTTTGTATATCTTGTATTTTTCAGGGTCAAACTCTTGAGCAATTATACTAAGAATATTCTTTACATACTCTTTATCAATAGCAGAATTATCACCCTTCTGAGGATTTCTTAACAACAATTCGGGATAATCACCTGTCTATCATCCCTCTAGATTCCAGACATATATTCTCCCACTACTTCCAATTTGCACTAAGAGAACGGTTTCTTTGGTATAATCTACTATGCGTAATGCAACATTGGTATTCCTTCTAAATAGAGATGAAAACAAAATTTGTTTAGGAATGAAAAAAAGAGGATTTGGGGCTGGGAGATGGAATGGTTTCGGAGGGAAGGTCAATGAAGAGGAAGATATTGAAGATGCTGCAATTCGTGAAGTATTTGAAGAAACATCCGATAGTCAAAAGAATCCGGGTATTTTAATATGTAAAGAGAACTTGAACAAAGTAGCCTCCTTAGATTTCATCTTCCCACACCAACCTGAATATAATCAAAAAGTACATGTCTTTTTTGTTGAAACATGGGAAGGGAATCTAAACGAAAGTGAAGAGATGAAGCCAGAATGGTTTGAGATACATAATATCCCATACAACCAAATGTAGTCAGATGATATATATTGGTTACCTAAAGTCCTAATAGGAGAAAAAATAAATGGAGAATTTTCATTTAACGAGAAAGATGAACTCACAGGTTCTAACTTAACAAACTTTCCTTTGAGCTAGAATCTAAAACCATACGCTCCAACAATAGCTATCGCTTTTGTTTTAAATCATCTTTGTTTTGAATATATTAGTGATACAATTTAATATGTGTAGTTGGGAGGAAAAACTAACAAAATAGAGAGTTTACTAAAAGTTAGTTCATATGTCTGTACAAAGATAACTAGATAGTTATGTTAACTATTCCTACAAGATCTGTAAACAGTAAGATTTGTTTAAAGATGATAAAAGGTAGATAAAATTTCTTCACTACTAAAATCACTCTCGGCCAATGCAAGGGTGTAATTAAGAGATACATCGCTTGGACCGATATCTGATAACCTCTCATACTTCTCCCCCCAATCTATAACAAAAGTAATTGTTTTAAAATTATCACTCTTCAATATCTCTACGACAAAACCCATTTCATCAAGACCAGAGATTAATACTAAATCTCCTTCCCTTACAAGCATTGTTTTATCCAGATTAGTATAGGCTAGTATTTTCTCTTTCCCTTTGCTATTAGATCCAATATATAGGAAACCCTTGTCTTCTGAGAATTCATTTCCAAACTTTACCCTTGTTAAATTATAATCACTAAATTTACTGGATAACGTTGAGATACCTTTTCTAACCTCCGATAAATAACTTTGTGGCTCTAAACCTATTGCATTTAGATATGATTTCTCTACCGACTCTTTTTTCATAAAGTTGATATAAAATATTACTGATAGTATTATACTATATTCTAAAGAATTTCCCATCAAGATCGTTTCCTAGCTATGTAAATATTCTAGAAACTAATACTCACGCTTTCTTTTTAATTCCTTCCTACGTATACTTATCTATATGAAAAAAGTAGTAGTTATTTGTGGTGGACCATCAAGTGAATATGATATTTCATTACTCTCTACTCAATCAATAATAGACAATATTGATTTCAATAAATACTCTGTATCAATATGCTTAATATCCAAAAACAGAAAATGTCAAATTAAGGAAATTAAACATAGTGAAGAGATATCTAAATGGAAACAGGAGAATATTACATTTACTCAAGCTCTCAGAATATTAAAAGGTTTTGATATTGCTTTACTAGGTACACATGGCCAATTTGGAGAAGATGGTGTATTACAAACATATCTTGAAGAAGAAGGAATACAATTTACCGGTTCTGATTCTTACTCAAGTAGGTTATGTATGGATAAATATAGATCTAGTATATTAGTCAAAAGTCTAACCAATTTATACATTCCCGAAACTAAACTGGTACGATTAAGAAATCTTAGAGACCAGTTACTGAAATTACCCCTGCCTGTATTTATTAAACCAAATAGGAATGGTTCAAGTATTTGTTCATTTGTTTTAAAAAATTTTGATAGTTTAGATACAATAATTGATAATTTCTACATCCATCATAAGGATGAGGATGAGATTTTAATACAGGAATATATTGAAAAGAAGGTAGAAGTAAGTTGTGGGTGCTTAGAAAAAAAAGACCATAGCTTTTTACATTTACCTCCAATTGAAATAGTACCTAAAAGTTCTGAATTTTTTGATTATGAGGCTAAGTATACAAAGGGTGCATCCTTGGAGAGAATTCCTGCCATAGGGATATCTGAGGAACAGAGAGAACAAATTTCGAAATTAACTACCGATATACATATATTATTAGGATGTAGATTGTACAGTAGATCTGACTATCTAATAGCAGGCAGAAAAATCTGTTACCTAGAAACAAACACTCTACCTGGAATAACTAGTACCTCCTTAATACCTCAAGAATCTAAAGCCATTGGTCTAAATTACACTGAACTAATTTCCTTCTTTATTGATAATAGTTAGATTAATTCAATTTCCATTCTATGTGAGGTCTTTAACTCTCCCTTCAACATTTTTTCAGATACATAGTACTGAACAAATGATACTGTATGAAAATTAATGTTATGTGTAGTTCCTAGAGTAATAGACATTCTTGATGTATCAATTGGATTATCTAAAGAATCATTAATGTCTACCATGTCCCATTCATTATCTTCGCTATCAAAATACCATAACCATACATGCGGTTTATCATTTTCTATTAGTCTAATTCCAATATCTAATACAGATGGAATACCAGAACATCTTAACAACGCACACAGGGTTCCATGATAACCTAGGCAATCTTGTGGTAACTTCTTTCCCAAGATCTCATCAGTATATTCATACTTAGTTCTTGGATATGAATATCTAATTTGTTTAACAATGTTTACATAATGGGATACCTTCTCCTTCTCTGATAACCCTGTACTCTTTAATACTATCTTTTTAATGTACCCATTATCTTTCCATTTACAAAATCTCTCATTATTACTTAAACATCTATTCGGATTAATACTTGGTTTGGGTGGATATAATTGAACTTTTCTTAACAGAGTAATACTCTCTTTTGATTGAATATTCACATATATGTATTGGTTATCATAATTATCTTTTTTTCTATCTTTACTAATTCTCACCTTACTGATACCTTCAATAATGTATTCCCTTATACCTCTGCCCAAAGGTAAGTAAAGAGTATCCTCCTCTGACGCAGTTACTTTCATTCTCACATTGATGTTTTCTAATCTCATAGGATATTATACATTCCCCTATTCTGAAGTGGAATTTATTCTTCTAACCTAAAAAACAAAAAAGAGAAGGTATTAATACCCTCTCTTAATTTTGTAACAATAAATATTAGAGTTATTCCTCTAATAGTTTGATATTGGCTGCATTGAGTCCCTTAGGTGTTTCTTCAACATCAAAGGTAACAACATCACCTACTTTTAGTTTTCTTTCTGCAAGATCTCCTTCTAAAGAATTCTCATGATAGAAAATATCTTTCTCGGATCCCTCTTTAGCAA
>CAZZPP010000017.1:0-5532 GCA_964655705.1 uncultured Candidatus Saccharibacteria bacterium
CCTTCTAAAGAATTCTCATGATAGAAAATATCTTTCTCGGATCCCTCTTTAGCAATAAAACCAAAGCCTTTATCAGTTACTGTTTTTACAGTTCCTTGTTCCATGATAAATGTATGTATAAATTAATTAAAGCTAAAAGAGTACTAAGAAATTTTTAAGAAAATTCTAAATATCTAAATAACTACAATATATTCTAACAGAAAGTAAAAAGAAAAGCGAATATCTCTTATTCCCATAATCAAATAAATTAAAAGAGGATGTTAACTAACTATTTTGGCCAGTATCTCCATACTCTCCAGTAGTTGGATCTTTAAATAAAAAGAATCTTGGAGGAAAATATGTAAATAACCCGAATAGTATAGTTACAAACAGGATTAAAAGTATAGAGATACTCTCCCTTATCATCGATACTCCTCTTGTTAATACAATGTACTGAGAATAAACACCAAATATGATTGCAAGAATAAAAATAATGATCGTAAAAGAAAAATCAATATTCTTAAATACAATTCTAAGAGGTTCGTATATTAATGGGATCGAAAATATTTCAACCAGATACAATACTAATAGACTAAAGAACAGATTGCTTGGGGCTTCCTCTAATATTAGATATTGGAATACAATTATTAGAAGAGTAGGAAATACTAACAACTTCATATGTTCCCATGTACTTTCATTTACAGCAGAGAATATGTGTATTAACAATCCTTTTTTTAGCCATCTATGGGTAAAGTGTAAGAAGGTACCCAGGGATGTGAGTAAGAAAAAAGAGATTGTTAGAACCAAATTAATTGTCATACTTTCCAAATATGTTCGATTTTATGATTAGAACTTACTAAACCCCTCTAGCTCTTAGTATGACCCTATCTTCATACCCTCCCAGTTCTTGATCATACTGACCACCACATGTTACTAATACTAACTGTTTTTCTACCCCTTCTATTCTCTCATACATTTTTTCATGAGCTTGTTGTGTAGGTAACTGAACTACATCAATTACTAGAAATTCCCTTAATGAACCATCTCCATACTCAATTGAGATTTTGTCATCTCTTTTTAGTTTCTCTAAATTAAAAAATATACCGGGTTTCTTTTTCCCATCCCTATGGCCACCAATAATGCTGAGACCTTCCTCTCCTGGTCTGACGCTATTTATATACCAACCTGCAACATATATATTGTTTGGGACAGCAATTCTGCCATACTGATCAATACTAACTAGTTGAATGAGACTTTTGACATATATTTTTGGGATGAGGATTCTCTTAGGTAAATCTGCAGGTACCTCATACTCCTTAGGCTTACTCTCCTCAGGCTCGTCTACTGACTCTGTTACAATCTGATTAGGGTCGTAAACTATCTCCTCGTTTGCTTTCTTTCTAAAAAAGAAGATAGCTGCAAAAGTACTTACTACTACAACTATCCCAATTACAATAATTACTATTTTATATCTCTTCTTTGTAAATTTTACCATTCTAAATATCTCTCTATCAGAGACTTTGTACTCCCTCCATAGCCAGTTTTAGGAACTCCTGGTAACTCTTCTGTCTCAAGTTCTTCTGTTTGTACTCCTAATACATTGGCGGAAAAGAATGTAGCATGGTCTGTTGTAAACCTACAGGCAGGATAGGGGGCAGGTGCAAACCATATACTCTCATTACCACCCTGTTCAAAACTTTCAGGTTGAACAACTGCAACAGTACAGGAAGTATCATTACTCCATGAATTAGTAAGTATATTGAATGTTTGTATAACAAAGGTTTGCCCAAGATACTCTTCATCAACTGCCAAAGTAATAGTTACTGGTTTAGAGAAAGAAAGATTTAGTCCAGGAATACCCATTTTCAACATTTGAATTGGGGTTCCTACTAAATTAGATGTATTTAAAGGTGTATTAACACATCCTTCAGATATATCACATGATTGTAAATCAGTAGCTAATTGGCTATTAGCTTCAGTAATTAAAGTACCTAAATCATTGTAAGTTTCTAAATCATATTTTCTTGTTAACATCCTATGAAATGCAAAGGTACCTCCCTCTAATTTTGTAACAACTGTCCCTTCCTGAAACTTTATATTCATTTCTGGATGGGTTAAAAGTGGATTAGTTCCAGAATCATCCCATTCTTCAATATACCACTCCTCTTCTATTAATACTTCATCAGCCATCTTAGAGTTGGCTAAGAAAAGATCTAAGTCAGGAAAAAGTATTGAGAGTTCTTTAAAACCAATTGCAAAGACATTCCCCGCATTATCTGTAATATCAACCTGATTAACAGCCCAGAATCCTAATTTAGCATCTTGGGGTACCGTAACTACCAATTCATATACATCTGTTTCACCATCTTTAAGTGCAAAACTCTTTTTCTCTGTTGATTGAGAATTCGGTGAAATTAATGGATTTAATGATACATCTGCAGTCTTAACACCTGAGAAATTATCCTCTATCCCAATCGTCAAAGTTATATCAACAGGACCACTAGAAGAATCAAAGGAAGAGGGAGAAAGAGTTAATGATTTTAATACGGGTGGAATAACATCATATGTTGCAGCAATATTCTCAAAGTATGGTAAAGAGTCTAAATCAGCAGTTTGATTTCCCATGCTGTCTCCAAAGCCTTGAGTAATCTCCCATAGACCAGAAGGAGAGTATCTTGGTAGAGTAGATGTACCCATAAAGATACCATCATATAAATCTCCACAGCCTTCTAGACCATCCTTAAGGGCAGAGGGCACATCATTGGTACATACACTCTCATCTGTAACTAATTGTAAAGTCATTGAAATATTTTTTTCATCACCATCCTCCCAGTAAAACCAAGGATTTTGAGCATCAGAGGTTACTCCCGAAAGAAGATCGGTTAATCTAATATACATTGTAATACTAACATCATCTAATGCACTATCAATTGATTCTGGAGTAATAACATAACCTGATACAACTGGACCAGCGATATCTTCATAAGCAGTACCTAAATTCTCAATTGTAACTTCTTTAAGAGGAAAAAGGTCTGCTAATGGATCAAAATCTACATACACTCCAAGTAAGTTAGAACCTGAGAGTTTTCCTAATAGCCAATCTCCTGCAGCTGAGCGAACAGGAAACTCAACATCTGCTTTCCATATACCATCATATATTGTTCCACATCCTGTTAACCCTGATGTAAATGTTTCAGAGAGACCTGAACAATCTCCACCATCCATATACTCAAATGCTTGAATTGAAATCTCTTGTGGATTCGAAATATCTCCATATTCAGATACTTGATCTAACTTAGTTGGTCTAATTGTTCCACTTACACCCTCTACACCTGTTACATCGCTCATTCTAAGATAGATAGTTACAGTATCAGTAGCTACATCTGTTGTAGTAAATGTATCCTTACTATATTCGAAATCTACAATAACAGGGGGTGTACCCTGAACTTGTTGTGCTTTTAAGGGGATTTTGGGAATTATATTTAAGAGAAGAAAGAAAAGAAAAAAGGAGAAAACAATGGAAAAGAGAGTATCTAAAGTACTAATCTTAGGATTTCTATTGGGCATAACAATATATTTTAATATTATATATATTAAAATTATCAAGAATTACTCTTCAAGTCAACTTTCTCTTTTTATTCCTAGATAGTAGTAGGCAACATCTCTTTAATCTTATTATACAATTCCATATCATTTTCAATCCTAATCTCTTGTCCTTCCTTCAAATATATTACTACATATCTAGCATCCTCCATCATTAAAGTAGTACTCTCTTTCACATTCTCATCCACATACATCATAATCTCGCTAATCTTTTCAGAAGATAATGTAGTTGTATATCTATCTATCTCAACCCTTTCATGTAGTAGCTTTGTATCTTCAGATTGTAATACCTTACGATTCGTAATTGAATCTTCTTTTACATATTTACCATCACTATATACATAATAATTTGTAAAGGAAGAACCCTCTCCCTCTCCCCAACTCTCAAGTGAAAGAAATGGCATAGTACCATCAGAAGAGTAACTTCTTAGCTTACTTTCCCTTAGGGTAGCGCTATTCTTTTTTGATTCTGTATAATCCATTTAAAAAAAAATAATAATTTAAATATTACATATTTCTTACAAAGTAAAAGATTGTTTAACTGTATTTAATATATATTTCATCTCCTCTCCACATACATGTCTTTTTGCATTAACACCCTTAGTACCAGACTCTCTCTTAATTGTTTCAACATACTTTTCCCCTTGAAGAAAATGCTCATCCATTCTAAGGAACCTAGCCTCTTGGGAGGAATTAGTAGTAAAGTTGTATAGTGAATGGGCTATGGATGCAATTACTAAGCTTGAGACTTGCGTATCTCCCTTTTGCATAGAGTAGATTGTGTTTAACTCATTCATTACCTTGTTCCATGCATGTATCATATTTACCCAAGGGGCCTTCTCTAACGTTTCTTTATCAAACTGTAATGGATAATCATGCATTAGGGATTTAGGTATAAAACCGCCCTTTATCTGCTTAATACCCCAAAGCATCATACATTTCTTCTCTGTAACATCATTCTTCGTATTAGTGACATCTGTGCAAGAATACGGATACAACTCTGTCTCATTAAAGATATCTACAACGAGATTTGCAATCTCTATCTCTAAAGGATCAGCCTCTTTTCCAAATATCTCAACGATCTCTTCAATCTCTATACTATTGTTTAGATATGGGCTCTCTTCAATTTCCATATATATATTTAATTATTTTAAATACTGCTAATTATACTACTATTTCTTCTCCCAGCCCATATCCTATTCTTCCTAAGGTTTTACCAAAATCAAACCAAAAGAATGTGCAAGAGATGTTAATTAATATTTACATTAACAATACTTAGAATTATAATGACTAAATAAATTAATCATTCCTATCAATGAGTACTCAAGCAGAAGACTTAAAAGAGTTTAAGAAATTACTAGATGATGGAGTAATTACAAAGGAAGAATTTCAGATGAAAAAAGAAGAGATACTTGGTAGATATCAAAAAGAATATGTTAAGAATGATAATTTTAACCCTTTTCAGTATTATGGTTTAGTATTACAGAAATATGCTACTTTTGAAGGAAGAGCTAGAAGAAAAGAGTATTGGTCTTTTTACCTTGTAAATGTATTAATAGGTTTCTGTGCAATGATATTTATGGGACTCTCAGACTACGACTTTTACTATACAGTACAAGGATTCTACGCCTTATACTCACTCGCAATATTGATACCAGGAATTGCAGTCACTACAAGGAGATTACATGATATTGGAGAGAGTGGATGGTGGATACTAATCGGACTTTTTCCTATTGTAGGAAATATTATTCTTTTTATTTACCTAATTAGAGATAGTGATCCTGATACTAATATGTATGGGCCCTCTCCTAAAGAAATATAAAAGATTACTAATCTTTGAATTACTAATTATTATTCCAATGCTATTTGTTTTATCTCATGGTTAGAAAGTTAATTTCATAATTTGAAATATATGGATTCTAAACAGTACTATTTAAAAACTAAAAGACC
>CAZZPP010000018.1:0-5064 GCA_964655705.1 uncultured Candidatus Saccharibacteria bacterium
TTAACCATAATCGTACCTGCATCAGTCCCATCACTCTTCCAAAGCTCTATCCCATTCGTTCCATTTGTTGCGCTAAAGTACAAAGTTGATCCTATTGCTTTAAATAGCGCAGGATTACTCGGAAAGTCTTCATTGTCAGTTGCATTAATATCCTTAACCAAAGTAGGTTCAAATACTGCATATACATTCTTAAAAGGAAGAAAGGAAAAAAGAAATAAAGGTAAAACAAATATAACAACTTTAAATAATCTTTTCATATTATCTAAAGTTTACCCAAACTCATTATTTAAATCAATCTAATATTAATAGTATATTCTCCAAGGTACTATGGTAAATACTTTATATTTTTTAATTTATCAGGTAAACACTGTTGATCAGATTTCTTACTAGGTAAATCATGATCATATTGATATCCTTTACCATATCCAATATCTTTCATTAGTTTAGTTTCAGCATTTCTTATATTCAAAGGAACAGGTAAATTTCCAAATTTCTGGATATCTTCTTTTACACTTAACTCTGCAATATATGCACTGTTATCCTTAGGTGCCTTTGAAAGATATATAGCTAACTGAATTAAAAATACCTCACACTCAGGCATACCAATCTTTTGACAAGCCTCATATACACTATTTGCTAGTATTAAAGCTTGTGGGTCTGCATTACCAATATCCTCACTTGCAAACCTAATCATTCTTCTTGCAACATACAAGGGATCTTCTCCAGCAGAAAGCATTCTACCTACCCAATATACAGCGCCGTCAGGATTACTAGACCTCATTGATTTATGGATAGCGGAGATAATGTTGTAGTGCTCCTCTCCATCTCTGTCATAGTAGAGAGGTTTTTGTACTACCTCTTTTATCTCTTTTTCAGATATTATCTTTTTATCCCCTTCTTTTGTATTAGCTTGAGAGAGAGTAATAGCCATCTCTAAAATATTTAGAGAAGATCTAATATCTCCATTGGATAAATCAGATATCAAATCTATTATCTTTTTTGATATTTTGTAATCAGGATACTCCTTTTTAATTATTCGTTTTAAAAGAACACTAATATCCTCTGGAATATGTTGATTAAATACAAATACTTTAGTTCTAGAGAGTAATGCACTAATAATTGTAAACGAGGGGTTTTCAGTAGTAGCCCCTATTAATGTAATTACACCTTTTTCAACATATGGTAGTAGTGTATCTTGTTGTGCTTTATTCCATCTGTGTATCTCATCTAAGAAAAGCATTGTCTTTTTATTATACTGTTGGTTATTTAAAGCTATCTTTAATATTTTTCTTAAATCCTCTTTACCACTATTTACAGCTTGCATTTTGTAAAAATCGTAATACAGATTTAAGGATATGATATATGCTAATGTAGTTTTACCAGTACCAGGAGGACCCCAAAAAATCATAGAGGGGACATTTCCTAGTTGTAGGAATTTCCTAATTGGTCCATTAAGACCAACTAAGTGTTGTTGTCCAATGAAGTCATCTAGGCTATTTGGCCTATATTTTGATGCCAATGGTTCGTATACTGCCATACCCTGATTATATCCTTTTTTTATTTTAAAGGATATTTGATATAATCCGATAATAAATTTTATATAGTCTATATATGGAGAGATTAATTAGTTCTGAAACTGACCCACAAGAAAAGAAAATCTTTATCATTTGTAGTGTTAGAGGAGCCTCATGGGAGTATCAGTTAGAACTTGAAAGCTATGTAGAAGATCTAGAAGAAAGAGGTTGTAAAGTTCACTTACCTCATAGGGATACTAATCAACAAGCAAGAGGTTTGGATATTTGTAAACAGAACATGGAAGCTATTAAGCAAGCGGATGAGGTTCATGTCTTCTATAACCATACTTCCCAAGGTACTCACTTTGATATGGGTGTAGCTTTTGCTTTAGGCAAAGATATTGTTGTTGTTCAGAACGAAGAGTATGGAGAAGGAAAGTCATATCCTAGGATGTTGGATGAATGGGCAGGAAATATCTAGAAGGTATACTCGTATACTACCTGTTTCCCAAACCTCAGGAATTTTCCCTTTTTATTAGGTAATTCATTTCTGTATGAATATACCCTACTACCTTTCTTTAATTCTTTTTTCAATTTCTTTTCTAAAAGTTTTAGAGTATCAGGAGGTAGAGAGCAATATATTACGTCAAAATCTTTTAAATCTACCTTAAAGAAGTCTTCTTCTATAAATTGGATACTCTTGTTAAAAGGTGCACATACTGATTTACAAAGTTTAATAAAGAGAAGAAGGACAGGACTAAATTCATATCCTACACTATGGCATTTATACATCCTATGTGTAGCCCATACTACCCTACCATCTCCACATCCTAGATCAACGAATTTTTGGTCTTTTTTTAAATCAAATTTCTTAACGATATCCCTAAGTATTCTTCTAGGTGTAGTGTAGTAAGGGGAGAAGAAATTCAAAAGCATAGAGATGATATATGATACAAAGAAGAGTATTACGAGGATATTTATTGCAAGTGCTAAACCGTTTGGCATATGAGATAATTATATATTATTTATTTTAATATATACATATGATAGATGGTATTTTGATTGTAGACAAGCAGGAGGGTATTACATCATATGATGTGATTAGAAAATTGAAAAGAGTTTTCGAGAAAGGGCAAAAGATTGGTCATGCTGGAACCTTGGATCCCATTGCTACGGGTCTTCTCATTATCCTCTTAGGTAAAGCAACTAAATTAATGAATACAATACATTCGTATGAGAAGGTGTATGAGGTTGAGGGAGAGTTTGGATATGCAACAGACACCCAAGATAGGCAAGGAGTTGTTACTAACAGAGATTTAGGAATGAAGAAATTTAGTAAGGAGGAGATTGATCAAGTTATTGAGAAGCATCTTCTAGGTCAGATATCTCAAATGCCTCCTAATTACTCTGCTAAAAAGATACATGGCCAAAGGGCATATGATTTAGCAAGAGAAGGAAAAGAGGTTGCTCTTAAACCCGTAGATATCAATGTGTCGTCTTTTGAGATATATGAATACGATTATCCAAAGTTTAAATGTATGATTAAGTGTTCTACTGGTACATATGTTAGGACATTAATATATGATTTAGGTATCAGACTTAATACCTATGCAACTACAAAGGAATTAAGAAGAATATCTGTTGGGAACTTTAATGTTACTGAGGCAATTTCAAGTACACAGTTAAGAGAAGAGAACAGAGAGAGTATATTAAGAAGAGTAATTAATATTTAAATAGTAATGTATGGAAAAAGGTAAACTATATATCATTGCCACCCCCATTGGTAATTTAGGAGATGTTACATATCGAGCAGTAGAAATTCTAAAATCAGTTGCATTTGTTCTAGCAGAAGACACAAGGGAGAGTAAGAAACTTTTTAACAGATATGATATTCCTACTCAATTAATTTCATACAGAGATCAGAATCATGAAAGGATATCTAGTAAAATTATCGAAAAACTAGATATGGGGTTAAACTTAGGACTAGTCTCAGACAGTGGAACACCATTGATAAGTGATCCTGGTTATAAATTAGTAAAACAGTTAAAGGAGTTGGGGTATATAGTTGAGAGTATACCTGGTCCTAGTGCTTTAATTTCAGCTTTAAGTATAAGTGGTCTTCCTACAGATAGATTCCTGTTTTTAGGATTCTTACCTAAGTCCCTTTCTAAGAGGAAAGATATATTAGGGAGATATCTTTCTTTAGGTAATACTGTAGTTATATATGAGTCTCCTAAGAGAGTTCTTTCTTTGCTTAAAACTGTAGATGATATTTCTCCTGAGAATACTACCGTACTTGCTAAGGATTTAACAAAGTTTAGGGAAGAAGTATTGAATGGTAGTGCATTAGAGTTAATATCTTTGTTAAATGAGAGAGAGTTTGTGAATCATCCTCATGGGGAATTTGTTGTATTAATATATCCTACTTTGAAAAAAGAGTAAGGTAGTTCTGGTCTGTAATTCTTTCTAATTTCTCATAAGGTGTGTTTTTAATCTCACATGCTTTTTCAATTATCTCCTTTATCAATACAGGCCTTCCATACTTTTTTAAAGCATTCTTCTTCTTTCTCACACTCTGAGTTGGTAAAAAGGGTCCATCTGTTTCAAAGAGTATTCTTTCTACGGGAGTATTTTTTAGTATCTCTCTAACATTTTCTCCACTTGGGTATGTAATAATTGCATTAAATCCAACATACAGACCTAAATTTAAAATATCTTTTAACAACTTCGTATCCCCTGTATAGCTATGAAAAGAACCTCGAAGTGTACCCTTCCCTTGTTTAGCTACAATGGAGAGGGTATCTTTTACACAACTGTTGTCACCATCTTGCCCTCTTGCATGAATACTCATAGGTAAATCATATTTCAATGAGAGATTACATAGTTTCGAGAATATTCTTCTTTGCGCTTCTTTGATCTTTTCTTTAATTTCTTTAGAAAAATCATAGTACTGATTCATAGTGTAATAATCTAGTCCACACTCCCCTATTGCACTTACAATTGATATATTGTTTTTAAATACCTCTTCAAAGAGTTCATACTGCTTCTGGGCATATCTAAATATATCAATTTCATCTAAACCATTACTATATATCCCATCTTCTATTCTACTGGGATGTATTCCTAACGCTAAATCTAGTATATTAGGGTATTTTTCTTTAAACGAATGATATATCTCTATGGTATCTTGATAGTCAGTAATATCTGTTGTCTGGGTTAATATTTTTTTACCACCTTGTGATATGAATTCCTCGATATCACCAACAATATTTTCCTTAAGAGGGCTGATAGAGATATGAATATGTGAATCATGCATAGGGATATTTTAGCATAGATATATTCCTAATAGAGAATTAACTATATGTCTCCTCTTTCTTCTTTCTTTTCTTGCGTAGTATGATTAACAGAAATATTACCACCAAGGATATTCCCCCATAAATCAATATCTTCTTCCAATCCATCCCCTTTATTATATCTGCTTGTGTAACTCTTACTTGGATACTACCTTCTGTACTCTCCTCTCCTAATACCTCTGTTTGGTATTTATTAC
>CAZZPP010000019.1:0-4682 GCA_964655705.1 uncultured Candidatus Saccharibacteria bacterium
TGAAAATATTATTAATACAATTATAAGGTTTGTGAAGGAGGAAAGGAAATGGGTGTACAGGGGCTCGAACCCTGAACCTAACGGTTAAGAGCCGTTTGCTCTACCAATTGAGCTATACACCCATATAAACAAATGAATAATACCAGTAGAATACACTTTTTTCAATATATCCCCTATTCTATTCTTGAAACCACAATCTCTCTAGCAACCCAACCCTCTCTCCTAGTAATCAGTATTTCACTATCACCCTCAATACTCTCAACTCTAAGAGCTGTATCCAAAACCTCTAATCTGTATCTACCCTCCTGAACTAACATCCTATACCTACCTCTTTGGTCAGTTACCCTTTTAAGAACTAATTTTTCGAACTCCATATCTCTTAAACCTACTACTACACCCTCTACAGGATTCCCTTCTAAATCTCTTACAATCCCATATCTTGTTCTCCTTGTAAATACCTTTCGTATCATAAAAAGGAAGGATGGTACATACAACAGTAGTATTAGAAGTGTTAACCAGTATGGATTCTTTGAATACACATATATGGCTAGTATCAAACCAATTACAAACAGTAAAATGTGCAATATATTGACTAGGAATTTAATCCTACCCCACAATATCTCTCTCCAAACCCTAAAGTTAGAAACCTCTTTAGGATCAAGAGGAATTGAAAAATTCAACTCTGTATTATCTTCAATATCAAAAAATTCACCATGATATACATTAGTCAAAGGATAGTCCTCTTTACCAAATATAATGGTAGAAGGATATATATACTCTGCGGCCCTTACTACTATCCTGTATTTCCCTGCCTCTAACTTAGCAGTAAAGTACCCCTTCCCATCCGTTACATCAGACCATACAATTTTCCCCTCCTCATCATATATTCTAACAATTGCCTGAGGTACTGGATCTTTAGTAATGGAATCATATACATATCCTAAAGGTCTCGCACCTACTCTAAATCCTAACCAACGGAGTAGATTTAATATGAATTGAAGTAATACAAAAGGTAAATTAATTAAACTACCAAACGCTAAGAGAAAAGCCGTGGTCGTAGTTACTAAACTAGTTAATGTTGTAATCGTCTCTAAATTACCCGGAGCCATCTTTCCAACACTCTCATCTAGATCATCACCAATATCCTCTACAATCTTGTTAATAACCTCAATTATGGTCGGCTCCTTTATCTCCTGTGCACCTTTAGGAATATTTAAAACAATATTACAAACCCTAGTAATGTTACCAGCAGCATCTGAAGCCTCAACACAAAATTCGTAACTATCCCTTAAATACGTACCAGATATTCTCTCTAAATCCCCTAACTCAATCTTTACAACAAGATTATCTCCAACCATGGAGTAATCAGAGCTACATTGATATGTCTGACCCTTAGAGTTAACACAAAGAAAAACTACATCTTGTAACTGAAGATTATCTTTAACTGAGAAAAGCATCTCTACACTATCTTGAGAATCCCAAACCACCGTATTATTCTCTCCCACATCCCCTATGCTTAAAGTCTTGATCTCTGGAGGTTGGTTATCCTGCACACTAAATACTGGACTAGACCATACACTCTGTCCTCCCCAGGGGTTTCTAGCCTTAACACGATAGAAGTACATTGTACCATCCTCGAGATTATTGAATTGGTATGAGGTATTATCTACCCATCCTGAATTACCCAAGACAGTATTGAAATTTGGATCATTACTAACCTCAATGTAGTAGTCATAGCCACTACCGGAATCACTCCAAACAAGAGTATTAGTAGTACCCTTTGTATAGTAGGGTTCAGGTACAATTGTTGGAGGAGGAACAGGAACTACATACAAAGTCTTTGTATTTTGAATGATAATATCATAACCATAGGTAACATCCTTAGCACTAACAGTGTAGGTACCAGGCACTGGAGAGTATACATACGCTGTTACTCTACCAGTAGAATCCGTTACAGCAGTAGGTTGAGTAATAATTAAACCAGGAGCAACTATGACTACTGTCCTCCCAGGGATTCCTACCCCAGATGAAGACAGTATCCTTACTGTTACTGTGCTAGGTTGAGAAATCTCTACTGTAACTGGATTAAGAGTAACCGTAGAATATATATCAACCTTAACCTGACCCGTTACTGTAACACTCTCTGTTTGCACAGGAATATATGTTTGTGCAACAACAAGAAGTGGGAAGGAAAACAAAACTACTAATATTGTAATTAAGGCAGTTTTAAATTTCATTTTTAAATTTCTTCAATAATTCTCTTAATATATATATCCAAAGCTTTAGTAAACTTCTCTTCGATATACAAATTATCCCCTATCCTATACCCTTTTCCTGCTTTACTGTAACAGTTTTTACAAAGAAGAGCAAAACTTTTTAAATCAATATACTCTAGATCTTCTTTCTTCCCACATACATCACAAACAGAAAAATCTGGTAAATATCCCATCTCTTTTAAAAAGATAGTCCTAAATCTATTTACACTACCAATATCAAAATTCTTTCTACAAAGAGTCTCTAACATATTAAATACTCTCTCATTAGGATCTCCCTCTTGTAAAATTTTACTTAAAATATCTAACACCCTCTTAATATCCTCTATCCTCTTTTTCAAAATATCCGTATCAGGAGAGTAAACCAATTTTGACTCTGTTAATACAGGAAGACCTCTACCCTCGTAAAAAGATATATCACAAATATTTAGGGTCTGCATATTCCCCCTATTCTTGCTATTGATCTTTCTAATACTTTTTGAAAAAAGAGTAAACTTACCTAAGTATTTACCAAATACTGTAAGTACCTTATCTGCTTCAGAATAGTTAATCGATTTTAAAACTATAACGGTATCCTTATGCATTACTTCTTTTTCCCATCCAATATATCTTCTACATATCTTTTAATTTTGTATTGGAATATCTCTGAGGCAAAATTAGCAGCTTGTTTTCTACAATTATCTGGATTGTACTCCCTATCATTAAACCTCTTAAGTATCTTAGAAAGTACTTTGTAATCATACTCATCAAAAAATATTCCACTCTTTGGATTACCCTCTGAAATAGTTTCAGTTACCCCACCATCTTTAAAAGCGATAACTGAAGTACCAGCAGCATTAGCCTCTACTGGAACAATACCAAAATCTTCACCCTTAACTGGAAAGAGTAAGGCTTTAGCTTTAGCCAAAAGTACTGGTTTCTCTTCATCAGAATAATAGCCTAGGAATTTTACTAAACCCTTAGCATTTAACTCCTTAACTAAATTTTTCATCCTCTCCAAATCATTTCCTACTCCACCAATCTTTAGTGGAACCTTTGCATCACACGCAGCCCTAATAGCTAACTCAACTCCCTTGTATGTTTCAACCCTACCTAAATACAAAAACCAATTCTCTTTTTTGTACCCCTTACTTGCTTTACTAATACCTGTGACATCAACAGGTGTATATATTACATCTGCATCTACATCGTAATATTTTTTTACTCTGTTCTTAACTACATTAGAAATTGCAATCATTCTATCTAACCTCCTTGCAGCATTCCTATCCCATTTCTTCCATAAATCTTCTAGGAAGGTATTCATAAAAAGGGAATATATCTTGAACAGTACCCTATTTACACCCTTAAGTTGATTATCATCCTTCATACTCCTTCCCTCTTTCTCCCAAAGGAACTTAGGAGGAGACATACATATATTAATATGGGGAATATTCCCATGAGCAAATTTAGCAAAGAGTATCGAAAGAGAAAGGATTGCATTGTATTGATCAAATTTAAACGACTTGTAAGCTAATGGAAGCAAGAGGTTGTAGAAGTGTTTTAACTCAAATTTCCAAGGGAGATATTGCATAAAGGAACTCTTAATCTGTATATCTGGGAATTCCTTCTTTACAAACTCATTATCATAGAAAGGTGTAAAGAGAGTTTTATTTGGGAATGTATTAAGTAGATACCGTAAATGGACCTCAGCTCCCCCTCTTTTGTACAATGGGTCACTAACTACTGCAATATTATATTTCTTAGGTTCTGGCATTAATGAGATTAGACAATATTAGATACACTTGATTATATCCCTTATCAACAATAACATTAAGTACCCAACTCATTAATGAATATTAAAGTTCAGGAAGACCATCATCTCCAAAGTCATCCATTGAGAAATCGTCATCCTCTTTATCCAACTCTGCAACTATATCATCTAAGTCAGAAAGATCCTCCGAAGATTGAGAGACCTTAGGTTCTGTATCAGAATCATCATCAGGGAAGATATCCTCTAAACTATCTACCTCTTCAACAACTGCATCACTATCAATATGTTCATCATCTTCAAGAATAATTACATTCGACTCAGGTTCATCTACAATATCATTAAAGACTTTCTCTTCAACAAGGGGCGTCTCTCCAGCTAATCTGTCTTCCACCTTCTTTATGAACTCTTCTGCATCCTCTCCAAACTTCTCTACCACATCTATTACCCTCATTGGTTTACCACAGTCTGGACAGAATTGAATATGTTCAACTTCCTCACCACAGTTTTGACATGAGAAAAATACTACATGTACACTCTGTCTCTGGGGAACTACCTTTTTTGTTTCTTCGTCTTTAGCCATAGTAATAGTTAGATATTGTATTCAAGGATATTACAATTTAGAGATATAGGTCAATAAACCCATAATATATCCTATATTT
>CAZZPP010000020.1:0-3467 GCA_964655705.1 uncultured Candidatus Saccharibacteria bacterium
GCCGAAGTAGCTCAGTTGGTCAGAGCAACTGTTTTGTAAACAGTAGGTCGAGAGTTCGAATCTCTCCTTCGGCTTAGTGCAGAGGTGGCGGAGCGGTCAAACGCATCGGACTGTAAATCCGACTCCTTCGGGATACACTGGTTCAAATCCAGTCCTCTGCATTTTTTATCTCATAGTGTTTCCACTCTGTTTAAATGTATTACTAATATCAATAAATATGTTAAATTTAACATATGGACATTTTTAAAACAGAATATCTTCAAATTGCTCTCGCCTTTATCTCTGCATTAATACTCTTTCTTTATGCAATTGATGCTTTAAGTAAAGAAATCCAAGATCTCGCTTCAAACAAATTTAGAGAAATATTAGGTAAATTAGCAAAAAACAAATATCTAGGTACCCTTTTTGGAGCTCTCTTAACAGCACTACTTCAATCAAGTACTGCCGTTGGCGTAATGACAATTCTTTTGGTAAATACTGGAGTAATTTCATTTCATAACAGTCTAGGAATTCTCTTTGGAAGTAATATTGGAACAACAGTAACCGCACAATTAGTACTACTTGATTCAACTATACTTGCTCCTCTTTTAATGATCGTAGGCCTGCTTTTAGGTGCAATTGGTAAAAAAACAAAAATAATAAGCAAACCCATTTTTCATATTGGATTCCTATTACTATCTCTAACTCTTATTTCCTCGGCAATTGAACCTTTGAAAAGTAATCCAGAAGTAATGCAACTGTTTTCTAACCTCTCAAACCCATTAGTTGCCTTTTCTGTAAGTGCTCTGTTTACTGCTTTAATTCACTCTAGTTCGGTTACTACTGGAATAATTGTTATACTCGCTCAAAATGGTCTTATACCTATTGAAGTATCAATACCTATGGTATTAGGTGCAAACGTAGGAACAAACGTTACAGCACTAATTGCATCAATCAAACTGAATTTGTTTGCGAAAAGAGTTGCAGTCGCAGACTTTATGTTTGACGCCATAGGTACCTCTATCTTTATGTTTTTAATCAAACCCTTCTCTTGGAGTATGCAATACCTTTCTTCAGACCCAGGAGTACAAACTGCACTAGCACATTTAATATTTAATGTAATCGCTACGTTAATCTTTTTAACTTTTTCCAAACCATTTGAAAAATTAGTAATTGCCTTAGTAAAAGGAAATGAAGAAGAAATACTATTTAAAACAAAATATCTAAAGGGTGATGAAAAAGGTAAGCCAAGAAAAAGAATAAATTGCATTAAATTAGAAATCACCTACTCCATTGAGAATACTATTAAGCTATATCAAAAAGCCATATCCCTATTTTATAACCCCAGTAATACGACTCAAATGGAGATATCAAAGTTTGAGACTCTTAATGACTACTTAGATGATGAAATAACGAAAGCCATATTACAGTTAACACAAGTAAAACTTAGCCCAAGGGATGCTCACGCTACTGTCACATTAATTAAAATCTCAAATACAATTGAACAGCTAGGAGATTTAGGTAATGACCTATCTCAAGTATTTCTTAGAATGCATAAACTGGGTATGTCTAACAAAGAGATAAATATTGAAAAATTAACAGATATACATAACAGATTAATTGATCTATTTAGAGATATTGAAAAAAATATTATTACTTCTGATGAAAGGAAATTAGCATTAATAAAGGTTAAAGAGGAAGAGATAACTGCATTAATAAATGAACAGTTTGATATTCATGTACTTAGACTTCAAAAAGATGCTAAATATGATGGAACAATATTTGTTGATGCTATATCAATTATTGAATCTAGTGTATACAAGGTAAGAAGTATTAGGAAACTAATACTTAAACAGATTAGGGATTACGGAAGTTAAATATTAAATTATAAGCCGTTTATTATGGGACTTATCTCAATTTTTTTTCTTACTACTCCCCTAATATTTGCAATTGGAGTTGTAATATATATAATTAGTACTATGAAAAAGAATCAACAAGGAAAACCCTTAAAAATTACCTCTCATACTCTTGTTCAGTTTTACCTTTATTTAATTTCCTTAATTACCTTAGTTGTTTTGGTAATTGGAGCTGGCTTAACATCGAAAGTTTTACTCTCTTACAAAGTATCAATCCCCTTTTCTTACTCTCTAATGAAAGCAAATCAAAAAGAAGATATGCCAAAATTTGAGGGAGAGGAAATGGAAGAATTCAAAGAGTGCTATCAAGGTGAAACCATACAATTCTATGGAGAGAACTTCTGTTTTGATAGTACACAGAGAAAAACTGAACTAATCACAGGTATTACACTCATTCTCTCTATGACAATACTCTTTGCACTACATCAATATGGTATATCAAAGATTAAAAAAGAGGATATGAATCTTTGGATTAAGAAGGCATATACCTTTCTCTCCCTTCTTATTTACAGTTTAATGGGTATAATTACAATCCCTCTATCAACATATCTGTTAACCAATTTTTTCCTTTTTGAACCACCTACAGAGTTGTACTCAACACCATCTGCACCTGCAATGACTTGTACTGTAATGATTGTTTCAATACCCCTTTGGATATACTTTCTTAAAAAGACTATCCAACTCAAAGAGAAATAATTTACAGATTTGGGATTACGGAAGTTAAAAATTAAATTATAAGCCGTTTATTATGGGACTTATCTCAATTTTTTTTCTTACTACTCCCCTAATATTTGCAATTGGAGTTGTAATATATATAATTAGTACTATGAAAAAGAATCAACAAGGAAAACCCTTAAAAATTACCTCTCATACTCTTGTTCAGTTTTACCTTTATTTAATTTCCTTAATTACCTTAGTTGTTTTGGTAATTGGAGCTGGCTTAACATCGAAAGTTTTACTCTCTTACAAAGTATCAATCCCCTTTTCTTACTCTCTAATGAAAGCAAATCAAAAAGAAGATATGCCAAAATTTGAGGGAGAGGAAATGGAAGAATTCAAAGAGTGCTATCAAGGTGAAACCATACAATTCTATGGAGAGAACTTCTGTTTTGATAGTACACAGAGAAAAACTGAACTAATCACAGGTATTACACTCATTCTCTCTATGACAATACTCTTTGCACTACATCAATATGGTATATCAAAGATTAAAAAAGAGGATATGAATCTTTGGATTAAGAAGGCATATACCTTTCTCTCCCTTCTTATTTACAGTTTAATGGGTATAATTACAATCCCTCTATCAACATATCTGTTAACCAATTTTTTCCTTTTTGAACCACCTACAGAGTTGTACTCAACACCATCTGCACCTGCAATGACTTGTACTGTAATGATTGTTTCAATACCCCTTTGGATATACTTTCTTAAAAAGACTATCCAACTCAAAGAGAAATAATTTACAGATTTGGGATATATAGTATAATCTATTCCATACGCTGGATTAGCTCAGACGGTTAGAGCACATTCTTGGTAAGAATGAGGTCCTGAGTTCGACTCTCAGATCCAGCT
>CAZZPP010000021.1:0-3299 GCA_964655705.1 uncultured Candidatus Saccharibacteria bacterium
GGGACTCGGATTGATCCAGGAGGGATTTGATCAGGGCTTTGTTTTCGGGTTTCATTGAATCTGCAATTTGGATCTCATTCTTCATCTAAAATTACAGTTATGGAAGCATACTTATTGTTTTCTATCTCTTTCTTTGAGACACGATTATCGCTTCCAGGGCTTCCTTCTGTTATTGGAGGCCAATTATTTGTGCTACGAGAACGATTTAGCCAATCTGAGAACCTGCTGTTTATCTCATCCCCTACAATGAGTATCCCTATCTCGAAAAGGTCGCCACAAGTTCCTCCAAGAAATGCGTTTCCTTCAAAGTTGCTCCCATTTATTATTGGCAAGGGACCTCCCGTTTGAGGCCACCAATTTTCAATTGATTTGTGGGGCTTTACTGCTATCCATAAATGATCATGCTCGCCAACCTCCGATGATAGACTGCCTTTTACAACTACTGAACTCGTCGCAAAGATTCCTATTTTGAATTCTTCTAAAGTCAGATTACCTGAGGTCAGGGGATTTTCCGTACTATTCATAGTACTCCAAAATGGTACTTCTAACACACTTGTCTCTGCACCGACCTCACTCGTTGCTGTAAATAATAGGATCAGGACGAGCAAAGCTCTCAACTGCTGTATATAGAGATATCCTTTGATTCTTTTGGGCACAGCCATCACGTATCCTCCATTAAACATTTCAACAATAATTAATTTTCCCACTTTGGTCTAAGCCTAAAGCTATGAAGTAAAGACTCTGATTGGTTAATGATTGACCATACGGTAATAAGCCTTTTTCCTACAGAGTCCGAATTACAGGGGTATACATATTGCATTACATAGACTTCTTTGCCTAAAATTTGTAGTTCTGGTGGGCGTTTTTCTTGCATTTGAAGAATTCCGGGTTCAAATACCCCCGTACAGTCCTCATTAATTTTGAAATAGTTGTCTCTTCTTGAAGGCTCGGGAACTCCATTTGCGGTCTTTACTGCATTATAAATAATACTAGGCTGATTGGGATCGTATCCTGTAGCTTCCGCAACAATTACCATTATTAATGTTGTATTATTTGATTTTATATTATACGCTATATCTGTATTCTTGCACGGAATATCGATAACATTAGTGTAATTAAATCCAACTGGAAGGTCAATGGTTAACTTATCGTCGCAGAATTCAAAGTTATAAGTATCTGTTTTAATATCTTCTTTTGAATCTATTAGCGAAATTGAGGCAAATGTAAATATTGCAATAGTGAAGACAAATATATATTTTTTTGGTTTGATCATACCTTCCTTTCTGTATTGATTCTATTTAAGCATTCCGCAAAGCAATTAAGAAAGAAATGAAAGCATAAATTTTATAATTTAGAAGTTGTATTTAATGGCAGAATAGGCCATGAGAACTTGCCTCTCTTAACTTGATCAATAATAAATATTTTCGCTAAACAATTTTGAACTAATATATTATCTCAATATAGTTTCTCCTAAAGCGAGGAAAAATAAGATAGAAAATAATGCACCCAGCAATCTTTCAAAATTAAATATTATATTTATAATTATATTAGGAACTCCTGATATTTCAGGGATTTTTGGAGGATCAACAAAGAGCTTTGCACCCGAAAGAAAAACGGTTATGCTAAAAATTAAAGCTTGAGGTATTAGAAACAAGACATCCTCCATGCCTCGATTTTTATATTGTGCTAATAAGAAAATTTCATCTACTTGGATTTCTCGTCTTTCTTTTTCCCAATAGGCAACAGTCCATATGATACAAAAACAAAACGCAGATATCATCGACCATATTAATGGACGAATGGGCTTTTTGCCATAGCCATAAGAATATTGCAGAAACATGTCGACGTATCTTTCCCAAGAACCCATTCTCAGCCTGGATTGATCTCTATGTTCCACTCTATATGCGTAATAGCAATCATCATAATCTTTAAAGTAACCTAGCTTCTTGAAATTTTCCATTAGTGATAGGTATGCAGTGTCTTCATATGCAAGTTTTGTTATATTGTTCCATCTTATGTATAAATTATTATATTTTGTTCTCTTTAAATAAAGCTTATCTTTAATATCAGCATCTTCAAATAGAGCATCCTCTTTGAATCTGCAATTATTGAAGACGGCATCACTCAAGAAGGTAGCATCACTGAAATATGCAAGATCTCTGAAATTTGATTTTTCAAAGCTGGCAGAGCTGTTGAACTGAGTTCTAATAAAGTCGGCAGAGCCGTTGAACAGAGATCCATTAAAGTTGGCAGAACCGTTGAACAGAGATTCAACAAAGTAGACAGAGCTATTAAATTGAGATCCTTTAAAATCGGCATAATTAGCAAACGAAGAATTATAGAAGTCTACATGGCTGTTAAATCGGGATTCAGTGAATTGAACGAAACCTTCGAACCTTGAACGAGGGAATTCAGCAAGCCGGTTAAATTGAGTTCCTATGAATATTGCACTACATCCGAATTGAGATCCTGTGAAATCAGTAATGCTGTTAAATTGGGATTTCCTATATATAGCATTTCGTTTGAATACAGATCCTCCAAAGCAAGCATCTTTGTTGAATTGGGCTCCTTCAAAGTTGGCATCTTCGTTGAATTTGGCTCCTTTAAAGTAAGCATCTCCATTAAAAATGGCTCCTTCAGAGTTCACTGTTCCATTGAATATAGTGGAGTTAAAGTGAAGAGTCTTATTTATTTTTTTTAGTTCATTAAGATTTAAAGGGCCATCAATTATATAATTGTCATATTTTGCTGGAACTCCACCACGGATCTCTTCAACAACGACATCGGCTTGAACAGTCGGTGCACCTTTGACTGTTGAGATAACTAAAATTAATAAGATAATTGCCTGGATATATCCATCTAGAGATTTCACAAGAGAACTTTAGCATCCTCAAATCTATAAAACTTGCGCTTAACGGAATAGCCTGAATACCACTATTGATTAAGATTTCTCATTTCTAATAGTATTAAAATTTTTTATATATAGTTGCTATCGACGTCCAGCTTCATGATCTTCAATAATTTAAATAGATCTCAAATCTCTATCCCGCCCCGCCCACCGTAGCCTCTCCCACCAGCAGGTGCGGCGATCCGTCGCTCACCGGAACAAGCTGCCCCGCCTTGCCACAACGGCCGCTGTTGAACTTGAGATCATTGCCCACTGCTTTGACATGCATCAGGGTTTCCAGGATCTTGCCAGAAAGGGAGACATCACGCAATAGCCCCTTCTTCTCGCCGTTCTCTATCAGATAGCCCCTCTTGGCATTGAACTGGAATACGCCCTCGCCTGTGCTCACCTG
>CAZZPP010000022.1:0-2752 GCA_964655705.1 uncultured Candidatus Saccharibacteria bacterium
GATATGTGGGAAACCAATCAGCGAAGATAAAGGATTCTACTGTGACAAATGCGACGATGACATCGTTGATCACCTAATCAGAACATATAATGTTTTTTCCCCGGATTGCTTGGGGTTTACACAATAAAAAAAGTTGAAACGAAGGAGGATAAAAATATGGTAAAAGTATCAGATGTCTATAAAGGTGGAGGAAGCTTCCTCAGTGCAAAACTCGCAGACGAACTCGAACTATACCAAACCGACCTCAAAATCGAAGACGTAGAACTAAAAGAAATAAAAGAAGACAAGAAACTAATTTTAAGCTTTGAAGACATGGAAGAATTACTCCCATTGAATGTGACCAATGCAAGGATATTGCAGGATGCAATGGGGGATGAAACTGATGACTGGTTAGGTAACACTATCCAACTGCTCCCAGTGAAAAGGAATTTCCAAGGAAGAATGGTTGATGCTATCCAAGTCATGGTAGTTGGACAGAAAAAACTCTCAAATAACACCAATGATGTGGATGATGAGGATAAAGGCATAATCAAAAAGGCAGTTAAAGAATCCAGTGCCGTTAAAATGGTAGTCAGTGAATTAACAGATATGGGTGAACAGGTAACCATGAAAACAGTTATGAGAGAACTAAGAACTGCAAAGGAACAATCAGACATCACCAAAGCACAGTACACCGAAGCACTAGAAGCACTGAGTTAAAAAGGAGATGGATTTATGTTTTC
Source organism: uncultured Candidatus Saccharibacteria bacterium (assembly GCA_964655705.1). Classification (GTDB taxonomy): domain Bacteria; phylum Patescibacteriota; class Dojkabacteria; order SC72; family SC72; genus UBA2259. The sequence goes on from CAZZPP010000022.1 coordinate 723, forward strand.
ACCGACGACCATCTCCCCTTATTTTTTTATTTTTAAAGATTATATGATTATCGAAAAAGGAATGGGGGACTTATATTAAGCCTTAAAAATGAGTTTAACCAATTCATAATGACTTTAATGGATAAAGATGTTCCAGAGGAAGAAATTAATATTCTGATTAAGGCAGGGGATATTATTGACAAATATGGGAGGTGAAAAAGGATGGAAACTAAAAAGTACGAAGGGATATTCTCAGAAGGCATTAAACTAGTATTCATTGACAATGGGAACACTAAAAAACTATCCTTAAACGTGAATGATGTTGATGTTCAATCTGTGATTATAGATAAACAAGCCCACCAACTCACCGCTAGGAATGAAAAGGTTAAAATGCTTTTCAGAAAACTGTCAGAACTCCCAGGACTCCCCATAAGTGCTAATGAGATAACATCTGACAAAATGGAAAATGCACTTAATGAAATTGCATTGGCAGCAGACACCGAGTTACTGGATGAACAGGAAAAGTTACAAGTCATGTTTGAAGCCGAAGAAGAGAGTATGAGGGATGAGGCTGCTGCTGGTAGTGTTGAATATATTGCATTGATTGAAGGCTTAGGGATGACTCCTATCCAACATTTAGTGAACCTGAGCGGGTGGTTGGCTGCTAATGAGGATAAGAACATTGCAGCAGGGGTGTTGGCTCTTACTAGTACAATCTGGCATTTTCTCCCTATTTGGGTTCAAATAATTGGGGCTGCGGGTAGTGGGAAGAGTATTATTGAAGAGAGTATTAATAAGATTCTCCCAGAGCCTAAACGGTTGGAAGGTGAAAGCACCCGTCCTGCCCTGTTTAGTATGTTGGATGCAGATCCGTGGTGGCTTGATGGGAAGTATTTTAGCCTTGGAGATATGGGTAGTGAGAAGGATTTAGAACGAAACATGGACCTTTTTGATTTGGCTAAAAGGTTATACACTGACACTGCGGGGGCGGTTAGGCGTAAGATGGAACGGCTTGAAAAGAACGGACCTATGGAATTAATTATACAAGAGATTAAGGGCCATTGTAGTGTTTTGTTTACCAGTGTCCATGAATTAACTGACACGCAACACGTGTCCAGGACAATCAGTATTAACCCCTTGGATGATGGGGATAGTTATGACCGTTACTGTATGTATCTTGATACCCATACCAGGATGAAGGTTAAACGGGATGAGATTGTTAAGGAGGTTGGACTGGTCAGTGACATGATTTTGCATTACAGTTACATGTATAAAGATTTGAAGATTAGTATCATCAACCCTTATGCTAAAATCATTATTAACTGGACTAACAACCTCCCTAACACTAAAAGGGTAAGGGAACAGGTTAATGCTCTTCTTAAAGTTATAGTGTTGTTTAATAATAATGAAAAACAACGGTATGTTCTTGAGGATGGCAGGATTGTTTATATTGTTTCTAAAATTGATATTCTGACCCTGAATGAACTTTTCAGTATGAATATTGGAGTATCTGTGGAGGCTATGAATTTTTACAAATGGGTTAAGGGTAAAAACAGGAATGGGGAATTACGGGTAAAACCTTTGGACGATAATGAGTATGAGGATGCAGCCATTGATCAAAAGTTCAAATTAAGATTTTTATCTCTCTTCACGGTTCGGAGTATAAGGGAGAAGGTTAATCCTAAGATGCGACATTTTGACAGGAAAGAAATCCGGGAATATTGCACTCAATTAATAGACATTGGATTGATTAAGGTAGTTGCCCATGATAAGGATTCTAAAGAGCGTATAATGGGGTTAAGTAATTATGGGGAACAGGTAACTGGAAGTATCCCGTTTAAGGATAAGGATGTTTGGAATTATGTTGATAAGTATTTATCTGAACATGCTTGGTTAGATGAGGATGGTTTTAAATGGATGCATGATTTTATTTTAGAGGATGTTGCTATTCCTGAGAATGAGTTTAGTATTCTCGCTCCGAGTAGTGATAGGGAAGTGCCATGGGGCGAGGTAGCATGATAAATCATGATAAACCTTTGTCCACCGTGGAC
>CAZZPP010000023.1:0-2612 GCA_964655705.1 uncultured Candidatus Saccharibacteria bacterium
TTTTAAAACATAGTGGACGGGTCTTGTTGGAACATGTTGAAATTGGCGGGACATATGGGTCTGGAACACTAAAATGAGACAAATAAGACAGTATAAAAAGAGAGATAAAATGTTTTATTCTTGATATAATCCTACTATGTCAAATATATACGATATAAATACGACACAATCAAAGAACGCAAAGGTAAAAAGCTTTTATGATAGAGCTATGAAGGAGTTAATAGACTTTTATGGTGTTAATTGGACAGAAAACACTCCTGTAATTTATCTAGTAAACAGTAGAGAGTCTTTTGATATTATCTCTGGATATCAAACGGAAGATTGGGTTGTTGGAAGAGCCTTAAGTTACAACAAATTACTACTCCTTTCTCCAGAAAGCTATGAGAAAGAGAGTAGACATAAATATTCAGATGAAGATTATTACTCTCTGTTAAAGCATGAGCTAAGCCATCTCTTTTATATGATATTTTCTCAGGGTAAAGGACCTATATGGTTGGATGAGGGTTTTGCTATATATACTTCTGATCAATTAACAGAAAAGGATATACCAAAAGAATTTAAAAATTTCCTAAAATATTATTCTCACGAAGACGAGGATGTGTATTCAGAAGCAGGTTTTGTTGTTGAGGGGTTAATAAAGGAATATGGGAAGGAGAAGGTAATAGGTTTTTTAAAGGTATTACCGAATATAAATAATGAAGATAGTTTTAAAAATGAATTTGAGAAGTATTTTGGTATTGAGTTGGATTACAAAGATTTGCAATGTTTGTTGTAAATAACTAACTCGAGGGTAAAAAATATGTGTGAAAACTTTTTCACCCCCGAGTCTTCCCTGACTAGAACTATTGAGATTTCTCCACGATTAACTCGAGGTCTAAGAGTTCCTTTAAAAAGGAGTCTTGGGAGAAATCCTCTTCTGTTTTTGTCAAAGGTTTTTCAAAAGAAAGAAATTTCTGGAACTCTTCTTCGGAGAACACGATTAAGCCAGTTGTATAGCTTTCTGCGATTCCCCCGAAGGGTTCAGATCGATACTTGATTCTTGGTGAGATGATGTATTCCATCCTATACCTCCAAAGGTTTCATCATGGGATCGTAACCACAAATACTTTTGGTTGCTGCAAGTGCTGATGCACGGCATCCTCCATGGCAATGTGGAACTTGTTCACAATCCCTGCAAACTACTGGTGTATTCTTGAACTTACGAATATCCTCAAAAACTTTGGAATTTTTCCAAATGTCGATGATATCGTCTTTAAAAATATTTCCAGCTTCTTCTGGCCATTCTACACAAGGTCGTAATCCTCCGTTTGGTCCTACTACAATCTGTGTAATTCCTGCATCGCAGACATTTGACATAGAGACCAATGATGGATCGTAATGTGATGGAAGGCTACAGAAGGGTAATCCACCTACGAATGAGATCGGCATTTTTTCTTGTGCTTTGCTCATCTGTTCATAGGCTTCCTCTAAATCCAGGTGTGTACATAGAAGCCCATTTAAAGCGGCTTGTCCACTAGTTGAAACAAGACTTACAGACATACTTCTTACACCTTTCTCGTAGAGAAAGTCCGACATTGAATATATATCTTCTAAGGTATCTGATGTTACAACCATGTTAACATTTAGGGATTCAGGACCTAGAATTTCTAGGGTATTCTTGATTCCTTGTAATGTCATGGCGTAAGCATTGGGATTTCCGGTTATACGATTGAAGACATCTTCTTCGTAGTGGTGCATAGAGATTTGAATATTACGAAGGCCATTTTCTTTTAGATCTTCCAGCAACTTCTTTGTTAAATTCGCCCCATTGGAGATCATTGTTACATCAACTCCGGCGTCTGCAAATATCCCAGATAATTCAGGAAGGTAGTCTACAAGAGTAGGTTCTCCTCCAGAGAATATTACTGAGAAAATTCTGCAGCGAATGAGTTCATTAGCAACGAAAATTGCTTGATCTTTTGTCATGTGTGCATGTTTGAAATTGCCTTCTTCTGATTTCCAGATGTTGTAACAGAAAAAACATTTGTACTGACATCTGCTCGTTAGCTCAATCTGAGCGTGTAGTGGTGTTCCTAAACGAATCACCTCCACATTATTAATGATGGTTCTTTGGTATGGTGATACCATGTGTTCCTCCTAACTAAGATTGGGTGGCAGATTGACAGAAACAGAATCTGCCACCTTTTCGATGGATAGATTCTAAACTCGACACTGTTGTCGGCAGGCAACACATTTGCATTCGCACGGTGGCTCATAGCATTTGCAGTTGTCTTTGCACGATGACATTGTCAACATCTTCGGCACTTTTGGAGATTTTGGGCCCCATTTTGCGCCTTTTTCGACACGAATTGTGCCTCGCAACATTTTCCTCACCTCCTTTCTTTTTGAAAATTTTTAAAGAACATTTTGGTAACAGTGTGTTACACAATTAATTATACTATGGGGTGAATACCTTGTCGATAGAAACTGTACTACAAAAGGATTCTACCTTCGAACCGAGGGGTAGTAAAAAGTGGTCTAAATATGGACATTTTCATCCACCAGGATGTGAAATTGAGAATTAACTTTTTAAGGGGTAAATAATGAAGCAACCAAGGGGTTCCTAGAGATAG